>NZ_QNSE01000006.1 GCF_003315485.1 Marinomonas rhizomae | reverse complement strand
AAATGTTCCATGGCGAAACCTTCGAGGACGAAGATGATCTGATCCAAGAACTTGAAGAGTATATTGATTACTACAATACGAAACGAATAAAAATGGGGTTAAATGGCCTGACTCCGGTAGAGTACCGAAATCAGGCATTGTTAGCCGGTTAATAAAGAGTCCAACTTTATGGGGTCACTTCATTACTAGGGCTCTTTTTTTATGGGTGAAATTCAGGCAAAGTGTTGCAGCGTATAGCATTATTTTGCATCGAGGCTTTTGATATGACGGATAAAAAAAAGATAGTTTGGTTCCCAGCGAAAAAAAATGGGTGGGGGTGGAGTAAACCAAGTTCATGGCAAGGATGGACTGTTTTAGCCTTATATTTGCTAACAGTCATCATCATCAGTATCGTGAATGATCCAAAAGCTGAGTTGTTTAAATGGGCCGTATCTGTTGCTATCAGCACGTTTATCTTGATTGCTTGTTATTGCTGGAAAGGTGAAGCGCCTAACTGGAAATGGAAGACCATTGAAAAAGAAAAACGTAAGTGGCGTTAAGCTATTTTAAAGATTTTATTTATCTAATGAATGAGGTCAAATAATTTTTATTTGAGCAAGGGTATTTCATGCGCACATCTGGCGTATTGTTGTTTATTGCCTATTTAGGCTTCATTAGTCTGGGGTTGCCAGACGCAGCACATGGTATTAATTGGCCGTTTGTCCGGGCTGAATTTGATGTTCCCACTGGCTGGCTTGGTTTGGTTATTGCTGCTGGTGGTGTGGGTTATTTGATGTCGAGTTTCTCTGTCGGCTATTTAATGACTCGCTTTGGTGTTGGCTGGTTATTGATTGCCAGTAGCTTGTTGGTAAGTCTTGGGCTATTCGGCTTCTACTTAAGTTCTTCTTTTATTGTTTTTGTCTTGTTTTCTATCGTAATTGGTATGGGGTCAGGAGCTATTGATGCTGGGCTTAACGCCTACGCTGCTGAGCATTTCTCTACTCGTCATATGAATTGGTTACACGCCGCATTCGGTGTTGGTGCAACTGCCGGTCCTATTATTGTCACAACCGTTTTGGTTAGTTTTTCTCAGAACTGGCGATTGGGTTATGGCGTTCTCGCGGTCATATTACTTGTTATGGCTGTGGTGTTTGTACTGAGTCGACACCTTTGGGAAAGCGATAAACATATTCCTAAAAAAGCCGATATTCAAGCTGATGACACGCCTGCGATTACTCAACTTCAGGCGCTGAAACACCCTGTGATTCGCTTTCAGATAGTGTTTTTCTTTTTATATTCTGGTATTGAGGTTGGTGTTGGTCAGTGGGCGTTTACTGTGATGACGGAATCTCGTGGTATTTCGTTAGCTAGCGCAGGGACCTGGGTCGCCGTTTACTGGGGGACTCTGGCGTTTGGTCGTGCGATTTTTGGGTTCTTAGTAGAACGTTTTTCTGTCGATCAATTGTTGCGTCTTTGTTTGGCTGGAGTTGCCGTAGGCGCTTTCTCTTTTGCTATCAGTGTGACGCCTTACACTAGCTATTTGGGTTTGGCTTTAATGGGGTTCTGCGCAGCACCTATTTTCCCCTGTATGATTTCGCAAACGGCAATACGAGTAGGGAAAAAACATTCCGTGCATGCTATTGGTTTTCAAATGAGCGCTGCCGTATGTGGTGCTATGAGCTTACCATTCTTGAGTGGCTTGATCGGCGGACATTTTGGGCTGACTTCTTTAGCGATCAGCTTTCTATTTTATGCAGTTCTGTTATTTGGGTTATTCCACGTTATTTTGAAGCGAGCACCGTAAACACAAACAAGGAATAGAAAGAGTTAATGATTTTCTTTGTCTAATGTGTCGCGCTTTAATAAGGATGGAAATAAATACGTCCAAACTCCGACGACAGCTATGGTTCCAACTCCACCAATAATAATAGCTGGAACGACGCCAAACCATGCAGCCGTTACCCCTGATTCAAATTCTCCTAATTGATTGGAACTGCCAATGAACACGGAATTGGCGGCACTGACTCGACCACGCATTTCATCTGGCGTTTCTAGCTGTACAAGTGTGGAACGAATAACTACGCTGATCATGTCCGATGATCCTAGTAGCACTAAGGCAAACATCGACAAAATGAGGTTTTCGGATAAACCAAATAAAATCGTCGCAATACCAAAAATGGCCACGGCGACAAACATAATTTTTCCAACGCTGTGAGTTAACGGGTGGCGTGCTAAGTAAACTGACATGAATAAAGCACCAAGTGCTGGAGCACAACGTAATAAACCTAGCCCCCATGGGCCTGTATGAAGAATATCTTTGGCGACAATAGGTAAAAGAGCGGTTGCACCACCTAGTAAAACCGCGAACATATCCAGAGATACCGAGCCTAAGATGACTTTGTTACCTCGGATAAAACTTAAACCACCGAATAGGTGCTTCATGCTGATTGGCGACTTACTTTTCACCGTAAAGTTATAATGTAAAAAGAACATAATGACGCAAGACATTAAGAAACAACTCATGCTAGATAAATAGAGGGTTGTAGGCCCTAACAGATAAATTAAGCCCCCAAGCGCAGGGCCTGCGATAACTGATATCTCTCGTGCAGAGGCAATCGCACTGACCGCTCGAGAGAGTAATTCACTAGGAATGAGATTGGGTAAAATTGCCTGATTTGCAGGTATCTCAAAGGCTCTTGTTGTGCCAAGAAGCGCGGCGCAAATATAAATCATGTCAGCTGAAATGCTTGATGTCATATTGCCATAGGCAAGAATTCCGACCGTTATTGCCATAGAGAAACGTGTACAAACACAGATTAATCGTCGGTTGTAGCGATCCGCAACGTGTCCCACGATTAAGGTTAAAAGTAATTGTGGGAGAAATTGGCAAAGTCCTACTAGACCGAGTGCCATTGGGCTATTGGTTAGATCGTACATTTGCCAGCCAATACCAACGCTGAGCATCTGAAAAGCAAAGGACGATGCTATTTGACCAATCCAAAAATGGACAAAATTCGGGATCTTAAAAAGAGGTGGCATGATTTTCTTTCTTTTTCATTGCTGAAACAGTCATTTACGTACTTTTTAGCGAGTTAATTATTGGAGTTCAGCCATTTTTAAATTAGGTGTTAGTGAAAAGAGACAGCGAATATAAAAACAATTTTACGCAATTTTCTATCATGCGTACAAAGTTACATCGAGCTTGTCACGATTATTTCTTGATAGCCATTATTTCCAGTTTAAATTTTTATTGTTGATCATAATACCCTAAAAAAGTCTTTAAATATGGTAATCTATTGTTCACTTTATCTGGATGATAGATAGCCCCCTTTTGAGCGCAAATCTACCTCGGTAAGTTTGTTTAACAGGATCTGCTAGTTTACTTTCAAGGATATGCATTGATTAATACTGAAACCTACTCGTCTCTTCCTGAGCGTTTATCCCGCTGGCTGTTGTTATCTTGTTTGATGGCTGTAGGGATTGGACAATCTTTTATTTTTACGTCTTTACCACCAATTGGCCGTGAAATTGGTCTGGCTGATGTGCGTATTAGTACGCTGATCACTGCTGGCGCAGCTACGTTTGTCGTCGCCGCTTTTCTGTGGGGGGGCATTATCAATCGGATCGGCCGAGTGCGTTCGGTGATTATTGGTATGGGATCTTATGCTGTAACTATCGCCTCAACGGGCTTTGTGCTTCAAGAAGCGTTGGCAAATAATTTAACGCCGGAACAGACTTACTATTGTGTGTTTGCGTTACGAATCATTTTCTCGCTTGGTATCGCAGGGATATTACCTTCGATTCAAACTTATTTGATTTCACATACAGATATTAAACATCGCAGTTCAACTATTGCGATGATTGGTGCTGCTTTTAGTATAGGGATGATTTTAGGACCGGCGTTTGCGTCTTTATTAAGTGGTTTAGGGCTAACTGCGCCTTTCTACATTATTTCTTTTTTAGCCGGTTCGGCAGCATTGCTGGTGGTGTTTTTTGTAAAAGATAGCAAGCATGTGCGTCAATTTGTGAAACCGCCGGCGATAAATTGGCTAATTCAGCCGGTCATGCCCTTCTTGTTAATGTCTTCTTTATCTATTTTATCGATGACGGGCGTGCAGCAAATTATGAGCTTTTTGATTCAAGATAGGTTTCAGCTTGATGTTGCTCAGACAACTCACCAGTTAGGCTTTGCCATGATGACTATGTCTTGTTTTAGTATTCTGGTACAGATGATATTAGTGCCACGATTCCAGCTTGGCGTAGTGACTTTGATTTTCTCTGGCGTTGCTGTTGGAGTGTTGGCTCAATTAGCGTTTATCTTTTTAGATTCCTATGCTGGCGTATTGTTTGCGATGGCGCTATTTGGCGCTGGTTTTGGTTTTTTATTTCCGGGTATAGTGACGGCACAAACATTACTTGTAAAAGATGATCAACAAAGTCGGTTAGCCAGTATGAATGCCTCTATGCAAGGGCTTGGGGCGGCATTAGGGCCGGTTATTTTGGCTTCTTTGTATCAACTTGGCCAGTTGGTGCCCTTTTTCGGCTTAATGTTTGCTCTGGTTTTCATGTTGATTGTTTTTATGTACTGCAAATCAAAATCAGGGCACGTTTTTTAATCCTATGTTCTGTTATGAATGTAGTTTAGCTTGAGTTACTTGGCGCGGTGATATACCAAAGTGTTGGTGGAAGCGTCGGCTAAAGTGGCTCAAACTTAGGTAGCCTAGTTCATAGCTTACTTCTGTTACTGAACATTTTTCTTGTAAGCGCTGGTAAGCGCGACTCATCCTACGTTGGTGTTGGTATTCTAGTGGTGTGCAGTCTAGCTGGCGTTTAAAACTTTCGTAAAAACGGCTCCGACTCATACAAGCCATTTTAGCCAGCTGATTAATATCCAACGGCTGGGCAAGGTTCTGTTCTATCCACTGGATAACACAAGTTAGTCCATTGGCATCTGGTGAGTGTTGGGTGAAGCGCAATAGTGCGTCTCGACCATGATGTCTGAGTATACGAGTGACGAGTTCACTGACTCCAAAGTCGACGAGTAAATCTCGGTCAGGGTCATTGCGCAGAAAGTCACTGGTAAGACGGTCGATGACTTGCTGTGTTGCTTGGGTGTGAAGAGTATGAAGGTGTTGGTTCGGATCTAATGTGACACCAGAGGGAAGTGATGCCACCATAATGTCATTCATCCGATCACAAATTTGCGCTACTCGTTCTTGTGAAATCGCAATAGTGAGGCAGGTGGTTGGGTTATGAGACTCTGCCTCAGGGAAATCGATAAAGACTTCTTCTTTGGGAGCTAAGATAAAAGATTCATGGGGAAGAAAAGGAATATTATCATGTGCTTTGGTATGCATGACTTTTGCACCTGTGACCATTCCACAATACAGCAAAGAATCGGCTTTCAAGCTAACTTTTTGCGCTTGCTCATAAGTATCGTAGATACTCAACTCAGAATGTGGTCCGGCAAAACATACTCGATTTTCGACCAACTGAATTGGCGCGCGTTTATGTTGTAGTAATGTTTTCTCTGTCGAGATAGAACGACTCATTAACACACCTCTTTTGTCTTCATATTGTTATTTTAATAGTGTGGCATGGCGAATTTGCTTTTACTCATCATCGCTCTTGCTTACTCATGGGTCAATACAAAAGCAGCACAGAAATGGATCGTTAGACAAGTTTCATGGACTCACAGGCAAGTTTTCTGCTCTCTTTCTTCCTACTCTTATTGCCAAGGTTAAAAACAACAATAATGGAGATGCATTATGATCTACGCACAACCAGGTACTAACGGAAGCCTTATTACATTCGAAGCCCAATACGGTAATTTTATCGGTGGTGAATGGATTGCTCCGGTGAAAGGTCAATATTTCGATAATGTTAGCCCTGTTAATGGCGAAGTATTTTGTCAAATTCCTCGCTCAACTGAAGAAGATATTAATTTAGCTCTAGATGCAGCGCACGCAGCACGAGCCGCTTGGGGTAAAACTTCTGTAACTAATCGTTCGAACATACTGTTGAAAATTGCTGATCGTATTGAACAAAATCTAGAAGCGCTGGCTGTTGCCGAAACATGGGACAATGGTAAAGCGGTTCGCGAAACTTTAAATGCTGACATTCCTTTGGCAGCAGATCACTTTCGTTACTTTGCTGGTTGTTTACGAGCGCAAGAAGGCAGCACGGCCGAATTAGACGAACATACGGTGGCATACCATTTTCACGAGCCATTAGGTGTTGTTGGTCAAATCATTCCTTGGAACTTTCCAATTTTGATGGCGGCATGGAAACTTGCTCCAGCACTTGCAGCAGGTAATTGTGTCGTTTTAAAACCAGCAGAACAAACGCCTGCGTCAATTCTTGAACTGATCAAAGTTATTCAAGATCTATTGCCGCCAGGTGTGCTGAATATTGTTAATGGTTACGGTAAAGAAGCTGGTGAAGCGCTAGCAACCAGCAAGCGTATTGCCAAAATTGCCTTTACTGGGTCGACACCTGTCGGTTCGCATATTTTGAAGTGTGCAGCAGAAAATATCATTCCTTCTACTGTTGAATTGGGTGGTAAATCGCCGAATATCTATTTTGCTGATGTTATGCAACATGAAGAAGCTTTTGTCAGCAAATGTGTTGAAGGTTTGGTTCTGGCTTTCTTTAACCAAGGTGAGGTTTGTACTTGCCCATCTAGAGCTTTGGTTCACGAATCTATCTATGATGAATTCATGGCATTGGTTATTGAGCGTACGAAAACCATTAAGCGCGGTAATCCATTGGATACTGATGTGCAAGTTGGTGCTCAGGCATCTAAGCAGCAATTTGATAAGATTCTGAGTTACATCGATATTGGTAAAGAAGAGGGTGCAGAGCTATTGACTGGTGGTGGTGTTGAGTCGATAGAGGGTTTGGATAAGGGCTATTATGTGCAGCCAACCTTATTTAAAGGTACAAATCAGATGCGCATTTTCCAAGAAGAAATTTTCGGCCCTGTTGTTAGTGTTACAACCTTTAAAGATGAAGCGGAAGCACTTGCCATTGCGAATGATAGTGAATTTGGCTTAGGTGCAGGAGTGTGGACACGAGATACCAACCTTGCGTATCGCATGGGACGTAATTTAGAAGCTGGTCGTGTTTGGATGAACTGTTATCACCAGTATCCAGCTCACTCTGCTTTTGGTGGTTATAAAAAATCTGGTGTTGGTCGTGAAACCCATAAAATTGCTTTAGAGCATTACCAACAAACCAAAAATATGTTGGTTAGCTATGATGTGAATCCTTTAGGCTTTTTCTGATTGAGTTAGCGTCATTTATCAATACCTCTGAGTAACAATGAAAACCAAAAGGCTTCGGTCTTTTGGTTTTTTTTCATTTACTGCGCTAGATTTAGTTCTTAGATAATGGTCTTTAAACGTCAATAAGTTGACTCTTTGCCGAGCATGTAATTTATATAGTCAAAAAACGTTGTTTCCAATTGGAAACTTTATCTCATAAATGATAATTTCTTTTGTCATTGAGCTCGTGTTTTGTATTTTAATCGTTGTGCGGAATGTATCTGCCGGCAGAGGGAAAGACTATGGCAATCAGTTTATTTGACCTTTTTAAAGTGGGAATAGGTCCTTCTAGTTCTCATACTGTTGGTCCTATGGTGGCAGCAAATCAGTTTGTCCATCAATTAGAAGATCGACAGTTATTATCCAGCGTCACCCGCTTAAAAATAGACTTGTATGGATCACTTGGGGCTACTGGTAAAGGGCATGGAACAGGCACTGCAGTGCTAATGGGTCTTGAAGGAGAAATGCCAGATTTAATTGATCCTAGTCGCGTTGATGAAAGAGTTAGTCAAATAGAAATGTCTTCTCAGCTTAAGTTACTTGCTAAACGATCTATTTTTATTGATGTCGCAGTAGACTTAATTTATCACCGCATTGATCGTTTAGATTTCCATGCTAATGGTATGGTGTTGGTTGCTTTTGGTATAGATGGTGAGGTTATTCATCAGGCGACATTTTATTCAGTTGGTGGTGGCTTTATTGTTCAGGAAGATGAGTACGGAAACGTGGCATTGGTTGAAGATGCTACTGAGCTCCCTCATGTCTTCCATAGCGCAGAAGATCTGATTCGACTTTGTCATGAACAAGACAAAAACATTGCGCAAATAATGATGGAAAATGAAAAATATTGGCGAACAGAAGAAGAAATTAAGCAAGGTATTCTCTCTATTTGGTCTGTGATGAAAAGCTGTGTGCAACAGGGTATTCGTAGTGAAGGAATTCTACCCGGAGGGCTAAAGGTGAAGCGCAGAGCGGCTAGCCTATATCGAGATTTAACCTGCAAAACTCGTATGGATATGATAACCCCCTCTTTGGGCGCTATGGATTGGGTCAATCTTTATGCCTTGGCAGTTAATGAAGAAAATGCTGGGGGAGGTCGAGTTGTCACTGCACCGACTAATGGTGCAGCGGGAATTATTCCGGCGGTATTACATTATTATTGGGAATTTTGTCCTCGTTCTAGCGAAGACGGTGTGATTGACTTTTTTCTTACCGCTGCTGCAATTGGATTATTATTCAAAGAAAATGCGTCGATTTCTGGTGCTGAAGTGGGTTGCCAAGGGGAAGTTGGGTCGGCTTGCGCTATGGCTGCGGCTGGGTTAGCGGCGGCCACAGGCGGTACGCCTGAACAAATAGAAAATGCTGCTGAGATAGGTATGGAGCATAACTTAGGTCTTACTTGTGACCCTATTGGAGGGCTGGTTCAAGTGCCTTGTATCGAACGAAACGCCATGGCTTCAATGAAAGCGATTAACTCTGCAAGTATGGCGCTTCGAGGTGATGGTACGCATTACGTATCTCTCGATAAAGTGATTCGCACTATGCGCGACACAGGCAGAGATATGAATGATGAGTATAAAGAAACCTCACGAGGAGGCTTGGCAGTTAATGTGATCGAGTGCTAGATATGACTGTTATATTACAAATATAACAAAACAGTCATATTTCTGTAGTATCTTTCCGTCAGGTGCCTTGTAGGGCACTTTTTTTGTCCTTTTTAGAGTCGTTACTATCAGACTGTTTAAGGGGGTTTTTATCTTAAGACTCCCAGTGTAGAATGGCGCCGAATTTACATTTTACAGAAATGTGACGGGATGAATTGAGAGCCAAATTTATTTTTGATGCTAGGATAAGCATGTCGTTGGGAGTTTTAGTCTAGTCTAAAAATCCAACGGTTTGGCATAGATTAATTATAGAAAGAAGAGCCCGTATGGATCTTACAAATAACCCGAAAGAAGAATCCGCTTTATTGAGTGGTCATGAGTTTGTTCGAGTGCTGATTGCTTTGGCCTTTGTGTTGGCTTCTGGCTTTTATGCGTCATCTAATGGTGTTGGGGTTTCTAATTTATCGATATTAGCGATCGCGGCGGCAATTGGTGCTTACATGGCCGTGAATATCGGAGCGAATGATGTGGCCAATAACGTAGGTCCGGCGGTAGGCTCTAAAGCCTTATCAATGACGGGCGCAATTTTGATTGCGGCTATTTTTGAAGCGGCAGGTGCTTTGATTGCCGGAGGAACGGTTGTTGGTACCATTAAAAATGGCATTATAAACCCTAACTCAATAGGCGATGCTGAAACTTTTATTTGGGTCATGATGGCGGCTTTATTAGCGGGCGCAATTTGGCTAAATTTGGCCACTTATCTTGGTGCTCCTGTTTCGACAACGCACTCTATTGTGGGTGGTGTGCTTGGTGCAGGCATTGCGGCCGGTGGTTGGGATATCGCTAACTGGGATAAAATGATCGCAATTGTTGCCAGTTGGGTTATTTCTCCTGTATTGGGTGGCGTAATCGCTGCGCTATTTCTAATTTACATTAAGCGTTCTATCACCTACAAAAACGATATGATTGATGCGGCTAAAAAAGTTGTTCCCTTGTTAGTTGCTATAATGGTTTGGGCGTTTTCAACGTATTTGGCTCTGAAAGGTCTAAAGAAAATCTGGAAGTTAGACTTTATTTCAGCGGCTTTGATTGGTCTGGCAATAGCCCTAACCGTGTATTTTATTGTTCGTCCAATTATTGATAAAGCCGCTTCAGCTTTGAAGAATGACAAAGATGCTGTAAATAATTTATTCACAATTCCTCTTATTGTGTCTGCAGCATTACTAAGTTTTGCTCATGGTGCGAATGATGTAGCCAATGCGATTGGACCTCTTGCTGCGATTAATGATGCTCTGTTGACTGGCGCAGTATCTAGTAAAGCATCAATTCCTATTTGGGTTATGATGGTTGGTGGTATCGGTATTGCGGTAGGGCTTGCTTTATTTGGTCCAAAGCTCATTAAAACGGTAGGATCTGAAATCACTGAGCTGGATAAAACACGAGCTTTTTGTGTCGCGATGGCAGCTGCTATTACAGTAATTGTCGCCTCTCAACTTGGCTTACCGGTTAGTTCGACTCATATTGCTGTAGGTGGTATCTTTGGTGTTGGCTTCTTGCGTGAGTATTTGAAGCAGTCTTATGAGAAAAAATTAGCCTCAATTATCTCTCATTCAGAATCTGCAGGTCATAATGGTCAGCAAACTCAAGAGTTTGTTAAGCGTTTCAAGTTGGCAGATGTAGATGAAAAACGTGCAATTTTGAAAGAGCTCAAAGCGGCACAGGCTTCATCCCCGATTTCTTCTGAAGAGCGTAAAGGATTGAAAAAAGCGACCAAGAAAGAATTAGTAAAACGTTCTGCTTTGTTGCGTATTGCTGCGGCATGGGTGATCACTGTACCTGCGTCGGCTTTACTTTCTGCTGTGCTTTTTTACATGCTACTTGGCTTTTCAGTCTCTCGATAAGATATTTAATGGTAAAATAAAAAAGATCAGGTTTACTGGTCTTTTTTTGTTTTAATCACTTCATCAGTGTTATATAAAAGTAAGTTAACTGTTGTAGCTTTTAAATGACGTTATGGCTCAGGTAACTATTAAGACAGGTAACTATTAAGAAATGAAATCTGGTGTGTTGATCTTAGTTGCCGTTACTATATTTGCTATGCTTTGCTTTTTTCCTGCTTTTTTCAGATGGAGAGCAAAACAAAGAGAGTTACGAGAAAAGCTACTTTCTCGCTTGTCGAACCGAAGTGATAGTTTATTTCATTCCTTACAAATCATTTCTGATCGCTATTTAACGCGCGATTCTAAAATTTTTATATTAGAGTATTTGCTTTCTGTTATTGCTCAGCTTAATCGGGCGAATTACCAGTCAGAGTTTGTTTCTAAGCAGGCTGATTTGGTTAAAATATTGGCAGAATTAAAATTAGGACAGCAAACTACCGTTAAAGATAGAGTATCGAGTCAAGAACAGTTAGATGAAATTCAAAATGCCCTCCAATTTATGCTCAGAGAAATTAGGAACATGAGTGAGGGTTATGGCGTCAGTAGGGCAATAATAAGGCATCATATTGTATTGGTTCGTTATGCGCATTCTTTGGCTTATCGAGACCTTTTGGTCCGCCAGGCTAGGCAGGATTTTGATAATGATAAGAAGAATAGAGCACTAGAAAAATACCGTATGGCATTGTCTGTTATTGAAAAGAATGGATCCGTGGGCGGCTCGAAAAGAGAGGTGGTACGTCTACAAAGTATGATACAGGAAGTTGAAAAAGCTTTATTTTCAAAGAACAATAAGGCGGAGCTCAAACTGAAGTGAGTTGACGAATTGCATTGTATTACTTCTTTTGAAAGTTAGCAGGCGTTTTAGTCTATAAATATTACTAAGGTAAACTACGTATCATATGACAGCCGTTACCATTACAGTACTTTTGCTCGTTATCGGTGGATTTATTGCCTTCGCAATTGTTCTACAGTTAAAAGAGCAGGCTCGATTGGAAAAGTTACGAAAAGTGGCGAACCTTAATAACCAATTGCGCCAAGTGCGTCGCTATCTTGACGAAATGCCTCCTCAATATCAACCCAAGGATATGAGGCTTTGGCTGTTTTCTCGTATGATTGCAATATATGACCAGCTTCTTATATTGCAGCCTGATCCGACATTAACCCGTCGTCGTGGTCATTTGGCAGAGGAAATGACTGAGTTTCAAGCAAGTAAACAGAAAAGACGTGCCAAACCAATGAACGACGAGATACTGATTATAGAAGTAAAGCGTATGTTCGAATCTTTTAAGTCATTTTTGATTGTCTCTCAGAAAGAAAAATCCATAGATTCTGATGTGGTGTATCGCTACAGTAAATTGCTAGATTTCTATCATTACAAGGTTAATTCTGACTATCATGCCTATCTTGCTCGTAAAGCATTTTTGAGTGGTCAGATGGATACAGCTGTAGAAATGTATAAAGAAGCGCTGGCACAATTAGCGCCCATCAAAGATTCGGTTGAAGCTCAACCAACGATTCTTAAGCTCAAAGACTTGTTACAGGAAATTGAAGAAGACCTTGCTTTACAAAAAGCGGAAGAAGAAATTACGCAAAATATGTCCAGTGATGATGAAGATGAGCTGGATGATGAGTGGAGTAAGTTTATCGAAGGCTCTTCATTTAAAGAAAAAAAACGTTTTTAGTCCCTGCAATATCAGCATTCCTACACCAAGCTAATTTTTCTACTGTATGTTTAGTAAAGTGCTTGCTACTTATCTTAACTCATGAGAATTTTGTCTCTTAATTTCTGCCATTAGATAAGGACCTCTTGTGAATTTAGCATTACTTTCTGCATTTATACCGACTTTCTTTTTTGTTTCTATCACACCAGGCATGTGTATGACACTAGCTATGACATTAGGCATGACGATCGGTGTCAAACGTGCTCTTTGGATGATGTTAGGTGAGTTGGTTGGTGTTGCTACCGTGGCGATTTTATCCGCTATTGGTGTGGCTGCATTATTATTGAATTACCCTAGTGTATTCATGGTGTTGAAATACATAGGTGGTGCTTACCTTGCCTTCGTAGGCGTTCAGATGTGGCTGTCTAAAGGTAAAATGGCAATTAAATCGAATGCCTCTGATACTAAGCTTGCTTCACGATTTGATTTAATTTCGCAAGGCTTTGTGACGGCAATTGCTAATCCGAAAGGCTGGGCGTTTTTTGTCGCTTTGTTGCCGCCATTCTTGGATGCGAGCCGCCCATTAACAAATCAGTTGGCTGTATTGATTACGATCATTTTAACGCTTGAATTTAGTTGTTTGCTAATTTATGCCGTTGGAGGAAGGACACTAAAATCCATTCTTATGCAAAGTGGTAATGTTCGCATTATGAACCGTATTGCAGGGACATTAATGGTAGGCGTTGGTGTATGGCTTGCTATTGGTTGATAGTCAGCCAGCCTAAAACTTGTTGGGTTTACTAAGAAGGCGCTTTTGAGCGTCTTTTTGTTTTTGCGTTGCTCGTTTTTGCTACAGTTGTTTTTTTTATACTCGAAGCTTTTTTGCTTGTTGTGCTTTTACGCTTGGCAAAAGGTTTTTTAGTTGGCGGTGGTAAGTTTTGTAAGGCAGATGTCGGCATCTCTCGGGAAGCGCTTAGCAGCTGATTTAAATTGCTTTCTAGATTTGTCATAAACGCTTGATAGCTCGCTTCGCCAAGGCTGATGCTATTCAGAGCTGACTCCCATTTTGCGGTCATGTCAGGAGTAGCCAGCTGGATTGGTAGGCAATCAATAAAGGCGCGGCCTGTTTGGCTGGCGTGAATTTGTTTTCCCTGTCTCATTAAAAAACCACGTTTAAAAAGCAGCTCTATGATGCTGGCTCTAGTAGCCTCTGTTCCAAGCCCGTCAGTCTCTTTTAGGATGGCTTTAATATCCTTGTCCGTAACAAATCTACTAATGCCTGTCATCGCCGCGAGTAAGCTTGCATCAGTAAATGCGGCAGGTGGTGTGGTGACTTTCTCTTGGATTTGTCCTTTTGTGCACCAAAGTTCTTCGTTTTTGTTTAGTTTTGGGAGCTCATTTTGGTTTTCATCTTCTGGATCTTTTGTTTTGTTTTTGTTTGGCAACAGGGCTTTCCAACCAAGTGCAATTGGTGTGTTACCTTTTGCTTCAAATTGTCCTCCTTCGATTTCTAGTTTTATGTAAGACGCTAAGTAATCGTACTCAGGGTAAAATTGCATGAGATATTGTCGAGCAATTAAGTGGAAGACCAAAGTTTCTGTTTTAGAAAGAGATGAGGCTTTGTGTGCTTGAGTAGTTGGGATAATGGCATGGTGAGCCGTGACTTGTTTGTCATTCCAGGCTTTGCTCTTGCGTGAAGCGTCAGCGTTTTTTGCTCCTTGTTGTGTCTCTCCTCCTGAACGAGTGAGAGCCGTAATGATAGCGGGAGCATCTTTATGCTGTTGAGTTGGTAAATAACGGCAATCGGATCTTGGGTAGGTGATCATTTGATGGCGTTCATAAAGCGTTTGGCAAGTATCTAATACTTGTTGCGCCGACAGAGAGAACGCTTTTGCTGCATCGATTTGTAAGGCTGACAAGCTATAGGGCAGAGGCGGCGTTTGCTTTTTTTGTTTGTAGTTTGCCTCAATGACAATCGCTGGTTTATTGGTTATACGATTAGCGACATTTTGTGCGAGTGGCAAACTGAGTATGCGATGCTCTTCATCCATATAAGGCTGACAAGCTTCACTAGGCAGCCATTTTGCTTGAAACATAGCGCCTTGTGGTGTTTGTATACTTGCCCAGACTTGATAAAAATCTTTTGGGACGAAGGCTTGTCTTTCTTTATCTCTGGCGACAACAAGCCCTAATACTGGTGTTTGAACTCGGCCAATAGATAAAACGCCTTGGTAGCCTGCTTGGCGACCTCGTATGGTATAAGCGCGAGTCAGGTTTAAGCCAAATAACCAGTCCGCACGAGCACGGCCTAATGCCGAGCGAGATAGCGCAGCGAATTCATTATTTGAACGCAAATTGCTCAGTGCTTTCTTTACCGCCGAAGGTGTTAAGTCATTCACTAGCAGCCGTTGAGTGTTTTTCAGTTTCTGTACAGGGACCTTGGTATAATGCAAGACTTCATCGACGAGCAATTGGCCCTCACGGTCTGGGTCCCCTGCATGTACTATTGTGCTGGCTTTTTTAATAAGCTTTTTTAAAATACCAAGCTGCTTTTTTGTGTTGGCTTTTTCTTGCCATTGCCAGTCTGTTGGGATGATAGGTAAATGGTCTAGATTCCAACTTTTATAAGCCGGATTATATTGATGGGGTTCGGCTTGTTCGAGCAAGTGACCGATGCACCAGCTAACGCAGTCACCATTAGGCAGCCAAATACAACCTTCTTCTTTTTTTTGTGGTGATGGGAATGCGGCAGCAATAGCTCTAGCAAGGCTGGGTTTTTCGGCAATATAAAGAATCATAGATACACTTACTGTTTATATATACAGTAAGTGTATCGAACACGGACAACTGTGACTAGAGTGATACGTTATTTAATTGAGTCGTAGTTATCTAATTAGGTAAGTTGTTATTTTATCGGTACAACTAGCACAGGAATTGAGCTGGTATGAATCACCTTGTTTGCAGTGGAGCCAATGATCACTTGGCTTAGTCGTCCATGTGTTCGACTATTCATTACAATTAAATCGGCATTTTTTTCTGTTGCCAGACGTTCGATGGATTCAGACGGCACACCATTTACAATAATGGTTTCTGGTGGCGTTTCTAGATCAGCTAGCTCTGTCGAGTATTTTTCCATAAACTCAGAGAGCAGTCGTTTCATGCGAGAATCAATTTCAGTGATGGCACCTTTGCGCATCTCATCTCTAACATCTTCAGTAATGTAATTGTTGATCATATTATATGCTTGGGCATTCAGTGGCTCTATCGCATGCATTAATACGACTTTTGCCCCATGAGTTTTGGCTAAACTTAAAACGAGCTCCATAGCAGCTTGCGTTTTACTGTCTAGATCGCAAGCGTAAACAATAGTGTTTATTTTAGGTAACATGGCAAAATCCTCTTTTAATGTTCCTATAGCTTAATCTTTTTAGCTTTTGCTGCTCTGATCTGTGTCAATTATCATTGTGCTTATTTGATGAGTGGTAAGCGATAGGCTGCTAGAAGGTTGCCTATCGCTATGATTGGCAAATAAAAAACAGCTCATTGACGATATGAAGATAAAGCCAATGAATAGCATTCCCCAATAATCGGTTGGTTTTTTATCGTCTGTATATCGTTTGGGCGACGGGACAAAGCTCTTTGTTTTCATAACGCACTCCAGGATGAATAGTGACACCTTAAATGATAATGAATATCATTTAACAAATCTATGGGGTTTATTAATATATTTTTCATTAGAGAGGTTTTGAAAGGGGGAGGTGGTATGTTTGAAAGGCAAGCTCATGAGATTTGCCTATGTTATGATACGCGCTCAATTTTTTGTAAACGAATAAGAGAGTATAAACATGTCAGAACTGTCGTTCGACTCTAACGAAGCAAAAATCGCATACGGCATTGGTCGTCAAATCGGTGATCAGTTGCGTGGTAGCGATCTTGGTGAATTGTCTCTAACGCATCTTTTTGCTGCAGTTGAAGATGCGCTAAACGGAGCAGAAATGCGTGTTCCTGGTGCTGAACTAGAAGCAGCTTTTGCTGAACTACAGCAAAAAATGGAAGAGAAAAGCCGTGCAGCATCTGAAGAAACAGTCAAAGCAGGCGAAGCATTTCTAGCTGAAAACAAAGCTAAAGATGGCGTTCAAACGACAGAAAGTGGCTTGCAGTTTGAAGTTCTTGAAGAAGGTACTGGTGCAACTCCAAATCGTGAAGCGACAGTTCGTGTACATTACGAAGGCCGTTTGATTGATGGACAAGTATTTGATAGCTCTATTGCTCGTGGCGAGCCAATTGAATTTCCTCTAACTGGCGTTATTGCTGGTTGGACTGAAGGTCTTCAGTTGATGAAAGAAGGCGCGAAATACCGTCTTACTATTCCTGCTGAATTGGCATACGGTGCTCAAGGCGCTGGCGCAATGATTCAACCTTTCTCTGTTCTACAGTTTGATGTCGAGCTAATTGCTATTGTTTAATGGCATAGCTTAAAGCAAAGCGTTAACGTATCCAAAAAATACGTAAAAAAGCGAGTCGATCCTAAGGATGACTCGCTTTTTTTACTCATATCCCGTCTTGAAATAGGTCTAACTATCTAGCATTTCTTCAAGCGCAGCCTGTTTATCTTTATACGGTGCGCGAAGACGTTTACCTGAGGCTCCTTCTTTACTTTGTAATACCACTGCTTTCTCGTGAGTAAAGCGTTTAAAGCCATGTATTCCGTGATAGGCCCCCATTCCTGATGGACCTATCCCCCCAAAAGGGAGAGTCTCGACAGAAACATGTGTCATGGCGTCATTAATGACTAAGCCGCCTGATATGGTGTTACGAGCAAAGGCTTTTTGGCGTTCGGTGTCATCACCAAAGTAATAAGCAGCCAATGGGCGTGGGTTATTGTTGATGTAAGCGATCGCTTCCTCTGGCTTGGCGTAAGTTTTCACCGGAAGTAGAGGGCCAAAGATCTCTTCTTGCATAATGTCCATATCATCAGTGACATTGAAGATTAGAAATGGTGCTATTTTACGACTTTTATCGTCATAATTTACCTCGCCTTCAGGCGCTAGACTGATGACATTGGCACCTTTTTTCTTTGCATCTTCAAGTAATCCAATAAGGCGTTTGTAATGATTATCACTGATAATAGAGGTGTAATCTGGGTTGTCTTGCATGGATGGAAAGCTATGTTGAACAAAGGCTTTTGCAGCTTCGACAAAGGAGTCCACTTTGTTTTCTGGAATCATCATATAGTCAGGTGAAATACAGATCTGCCCAACATTAAAGGTTTTTACCGTTAATGTACGTTCTACAGCTTGGGTAATATCGGCGTCTTCATCCACCATGGCTGGAGATTTACCGCCAAGCTCCAGAGTAACGGGTACTAAGTTGTCAGCAGCAGCTCGCATGATGTGTTTTCCAACCGCGGTACTCCCTGTAAAGACTAAATGATTGAAAGGAAGAGCGCTAAATGCTTTGCCAACCTCGGCATCACCCAATACAAGGGTTAGTTCTTCTGGTGCAAAATAACGGGCAACCAGTTCTGCTAATAACGCAGAGGTTTTGGGAGTCAGTTCAGATGGCTTCAACATCGCGCTATTGCCAGCGGCAAACACACTAGCCAGTGGGCCAAAAGAAAGGTTGATAGGGAAATTCCATGGACTAATAATGCCGACAACCCCCAAAGGCTGATTCTGAATCCAGGCTTTCATTCCAGGCTCAGGGGCTTCCACTGGCTGATCCTGCATCCAAGCGGATAAATTTTCGATGGCGTCTTTTAGTAATTTAATCGTAGTGGCAATGTCTGCAGTGGCAGACTGGTACGCGCTACGATGACCAAAGTCTTTGCTCATGGCGTCACTTAGGTCGCGGTGGTTTTCTTTGATTAATTTAATCGCACGTTGTAATCGATCTATGCGTAGTTCTGCACTGGCTGGACCTTCTGCCAGGTTGTGCTCTTTCATTTGATTTAATGTGTTTAATAAATCGGAATGTTTGCTTGTAGGTGTCATAATAATGTCCTCCTTTAAATATATTTAATCAAGGTGGCTCGGGTTGTTTTCAAGCCGTTAATACTCTCTTACTCATTATGTCCATATAGTAATCTCCTGTAGTGATGACGCGCCAACAATGCTATTTTGGTAGGGGTATAAATATATTTATGAGGGGTTATGTCTCTTTCTCGTTTGCGTACTTTTGTTGAGGTTTATCGTCAGCGCTCTATCAGTGGGGCTGCTCGTTCACTTAACCTAACTCAGCCTGCTGTTTCTCAGCACATTGCCGGTCTTGAAGTGGCTGTTGGGCGACCTTTGTTTGAGCGCCAGTCTGTTGGTGTTATACCGACATCTGCGGCGGATGAATTAGCGGCCGATGTAGGCGATAAATTGGATGCGGCCGAGGCGGCGCTATCGTCTGCACGATTCCGTTCTATGGGGGTAGCTGGTGCTTTGCAAATTATCGGACATGCAGACTTTATGGCTGAAGTCTTAACGGGCGAGCTGCTGCCTCTGATTGAGGCTGGAATTCGAGTAAGAATGCATACCGGCGATGGGCCAATGATTACCAGTATGCTGCTGGAAGGTCATTGCGATCTTGGTATTTCGGCACATCCTGTGACCGACAGTCGACTACAAAGCGAAACGCTATTGACGTGTGAAGTGGTTGCTGTGGCATCGCCTGCGGTCGTCAAAACGTTAGTTGCTGCGGATGATTTTAGCCATGCAATTTGCCACACGCCTCTGTTAGCGTACAACCTAGAGTTATCTTTGATTGATAAATGGCTATTGAAAAATCGTATTAAAACAGAGCAAATTATTCCGACTGTCATCAGCCAAGATCTGCGAGCTCTGCGCAATTTGCTGACTAAAGGCGTTGGTTGGTCTGTGATGCCGGAGTTCTTATGTCGTGAACAGATTGCAAAAGGCGAATTGATGGAAGTCCCAGCGCCTTTCGGAACCTATACAATGCAGTATTATTTGATTTGGGCATCAAGCGCCTTACGACAAGCAAGGGTTGCCCATGCGAAAGAGGTGTTATTGCAAAGGCTAACAGCAGCCACTGACGACTAGTTAAGGTGACTTTTCGTCAGCAGTTTTGGTTAAATGTCTCGTTCCATACGGATGTGCATTTTTCCGGCTTCTAAAAAAACCTTGCCATCAGTATGAAAGTTTTGCTTTTCATAGAAGGTTTGTACGTCAACTTGAGCGTGTAAAAACACTTTGCGAATGCCCATTTCTCTGGCGACTTTTACTGCACGAATTAACAGCATTTCACCGTAGCCCTGATGTCGATAAGCGGGTAGAACTGCCAAACGGCCGATTTGGCCATTGTCTGTTAAACGGCAGGTTCCCGTCGGAACGGCTGTTGTACCAAAGGAAACAAAGTGAACGGCGTCTTCGTCTAGCTCGTCCCATTCGTCATGTGGGTCAATACCTTGCTCGATGATAAAGACTTGTTTTCGTACAAAGGTCAGTTGATCTTTGCTGCTGTTCCAGTCTGACGTTAATACCTTCATGTGAGTCCCTTAATATACGGTCTTTTCTTCTTCTGCTGCAACTAATTCAATTAAACCTTGTTGGCGAATTAGAAAGCGCACAAGAGGTTCAAGGTCGTTATTTTGTGTCAAATCTAAGCCGGAGAAATCGAATTCAATTTGGTGGCAAACAGCTTCAATAAAACCAGTTAGCTCTGCATCAACAAGCAGATTTTCGCCATTGCAAAAAACACGAATCTTGCCGTTATCTTCAGCATTTTGTTGGGCATAATAACAAATACGTGCATCACCAGGGCGGATGAAGGTTTGGCCTTTTGTCGCACTGCTAAACGCGTCGTTTACTTCTTCTTGATTTAATGGTGCCAGATATTCTGGGTATTTGCTTTCACTCATTGTTTCTCCTAACCACTCAGCGAGTAGGTCAGGTTGATTGATAAGGCGAGCTAATTCGGTTTGTAAGTACTGGATGTCGTCTTTGCTGATGTGAGCACTGTGCTGACGGTTGGCTGTTTCTGGCGCAGCAAAGCGATCCTTTACATTGTCCGTTTCACAGAGTTTATCGCGAATCCCAGTTAAGACATCTTGCATGCTTGGCGCACGGAAACCGATGGAGTAGGTCATGCACTCGTCGTCTAGTGAGCGGCCGTTGTGAGCAAAGTTAGGTGGCAAATAGAGAATATCACCCGCTTCTAGCTCCCAATCCATGTCTGGATTAACAGGAAAGTTGTCGAGGATGTGCAGTTTAATATTTTGGATCGCTGAATCTTGGTACTCATCTGGAGCGAGAACCTGCCAGCGACGTTTGCCAGATACTTGTACCAAGAACACATCGTATTGATCGTAATGTGGACCAACGCTGCCGCCTTCTGTCGCGTAGCTGACCATCACATCGTCTAAACGCCAGCTTGGTAAGAATTCAAATTGCTCTTTTAGGTTTTGAATTTCTGGTACCCAGTGGTCAACGGCTTGAACTAATAGGGTCCATTCTTTCTCTGGTAAGGTTGCAAAAGTATCTTCGTTAAATGGCCCTTGGCGTGTTTCCCAAGGGCTTAAGCCGTTCTCGATCACAATACGAGATTCAATTTCTTCTTCCATTGCCATGCCAGCAAGCTCATCGGCCTCTAGAGGTAAAGTGAAATCGACAAGACCACCGCGAATCAACAAAGGCTTTTTCTGCCAATATTCATCAATAAAGGTTTGGGCTGTGATGCCACCAAGAATAGTCAACGGTGTATTTAAGTCTGTCATAAATCGCTCATTAAAAAGAACAAAGGGGTCGTATTAGTAGTGATTGTTAGCTTTAAAGGCAAAAAGAGCCGATAAATCGGCCCTTTTTAGTGCTTATTATTAAAGCATTAACCTCTTAGTTACGAATCGCTTGCGCTTGCGCAACCGCATTACCAATATAAGAGCTTGGCGTAAGCGCTTTCAATTCGGCTTTGGCCTGTTCAGGCATGTCTAGCGTATCAACAAAAGCTTCAATTGTTGCTTGGTCGATAGTGCGGCCACGAGTTAGCTCTTTTAGTTTTTCGTATGGAGATTCTATGCCGTAGCGACGCATTACCGTTTGGATTGGTTCAGCCAAAACTTCCCAAGCATTGTTAAGATCTGCTTCAAGGCGAGGCGCGTTGATTTCCAACTTGCTGATGCCTTTTAGGGTTGCTTGATAAGCAATTAAGCTGTGAGCCAAACCAACGCCAAGGTTACGAAGAACCGTAGAATCGGTTAGGTCGCGCTGCCAGCGAGAGATTGGCAATTTAGCGCTCAAGTGACTCATGATCGCGTTCGCAATGCCCAAGTTACCTTCGGAGTTTTCGAAGTCGATTGGGTTAACTTTGTGTGGCATAGTAGAAGAACCGATTTCGCCTGCAATGGTTTTTTGCTTGAAGAAGCCCATGGAAATGTAGCCCCACACATCACGGTCGAAATCGATCAGGATGGTGTTGAAGCGACAAATAGCATCGTATAGTTCAGCAATGTAATCGTGTGGTTCGATTTGAGTTGTATAAGGATTCCAAGTCAAACCTAAAGAAGTCACGAAGGTTTCAGCGTGTGCTTGCCAATCAACATCGGGATAAGCTGAAAGGTGAGCATTGTAATTACCCACAGCACCATTGATTTTGCCTAAAAACTCAACGCTCTCGATTTGCTTAAGCTGACGGCTAAGACGTGCCGCCACGTTTGCCATTTCTTTACCAACTGTAGTTGGTGATGCTGTTTGGCCGTGAGTACGAGACAACATAGATTGCTCAGCGTGCTCGATGGCTAGATCTTGAACGGCTTTGATAACGCTTTTAAGCTCTGGAGCGATGCCTTCTTCCAATGCTTCGCGCAACATCAATGCATGAGATAAGTTATTGATGTCTTCTGAAGTGCAAGCAAAGTGAACAAATTCGGAGATAGCAGCAAGCTCTGCATTGTCAGCCATTTTATTCTTAATAAAATATTCTACGGCTTTGACATCGTGGTTTGTGGTTTTCTCAATGTCTTTAATGGCTTGTGCATCGGCTTCACTGAAGTTATCGGCAAGTTGATCCAGTAACGCGCTGGCTTCATTGCTCATTGCTGGAACTTCGGTGATTTGTGGGTGTTTGGCAAGAGCCTGTAGCCAGCGAACTTCGACTATGACTCGCATACGCAGCAAACCATACTCGCTCACGGAGCGACGTAGTACGTTTGTTTTCGATCCGTAACGACCGTCGATAGGGGAAATTGCATTTAAGCTAGTTAATTCCATTGAGATAACGCCTCGAACATGGTTTTCAGGGAGTCGCTATTATAGGCAAAAGGGCGAAGGTAATACAGTCATACACTGGAGGGATTGGTATAAAAAAGCCCAGGTACTATCCAAATGATAGTATCTGGGCTTGGTTTTCAGCGTTTTACTTTATAGTGTTGCTAATGCTGTATTAAAGGTTGCACTAGGACGCATGATCTTAGCCACCTCGTTCAGGTCCATGTGGTAGTAACCAGATAGGCCAGAAGGTTTGCCTTGAACGGCAGCAAGTTCAGCAACAATCTTGTCTTCGTTATCAGCTAACTGTTTAGCAAGAGGAGCGAATTTCGCAGCCAATGTTGCATCTCCAGTTTGTGCCGCAAGTTCTTGAGACCAGTATAGCGCTAGGTAGAAATGGCTGCCACGGTTATCAATGTCGCCTACTTTACGAGAAGGCGACTTGTTAGTGTCTAGTAATTTGCCAGTCGCTTTATCTAGGCACTTAGCAAGAACTTTTGCTTTTTCATTGTTGTGCTTAATACCAAGTTCTTCGAAAGATACCGCTACGGCTAGGAATTCACCTAGAGAGTCCCAGCGAAGGTAGTTTTCGTTCACAAGCTGTTGAACGTGCTTAGGAGCAGAACCGCCGGCGCCAGTTTCATACATGCCGCCGCCATTTAGCATGGGTACAATAGACAGCATTTTCGCAGATGTGCCTAATTCCAAGATTGGGAACAAGTCTGTTAGGTAGTCACGTAGGATATTACCTGTTACAGAAATAGTGTCTTTACCACGAATAATACGTTCCATAGAGAAACGAATAGCTTCGTTGTAAGACATGATGCGAATGTCTAGACCGCTTGTATCATGGTCTTTTAGGTAAACTTCTACTTTTTTACGTAGCTCGTTATCGTGTGCACGAACGTCTTCTAACCAGAAAACAGCAGGTGTGTCAGATTGACGGGCACGAGTAACACCTAGTTTTACCCAGTCGCGAATAGCGGCGTCTTTGGTTTGGCAAGCACGCCAGATATCGCCTTTCTCAACATTGTGCTGCATTAGGACATTGCCGTTTGCATCCACAACGCGCATCACGCCGTCAGCTTTCATTTCATAGGTTTTATCATGAGAGCCGTATTCTTCTGCTTTTTGAGCCATTAGGCCAACGTTTGGCACTGTACCCATTGTAACTGGATCGAATGCGCCGTTAGTTTTACAGAAGTTGATAGTTTCTTGGTAAATACGCGCGTAAGTGCTGTCTGGAATGACGGCTTTCGCATCGTGTGCTTTACCATCGCGGCCCCACATTTTACCAGAGTTACGGATCATTGCAGGCATAGACGCATCAACGATTACGTCGCTTGGTACGTGAAGGTTAGTGATGCCTTTGTCTGAGTCTACCATCGCTAGTTCAGGACGTGTTTTGTAAACGTCTTGAATGGCTTGTTTGATTTCTTCTTGTTTCGCTTCTGGAAGGCTTTGAATTTTATCGTAAACGCTACCCAAGCCGTTGTTTGGGTTAACACCGATTTCTTTGAAAAGCTCGCCGTATTTTTCGAAAACGTCTTTGTAGAAAACGGTGACCGCGTGACCAAATACGATTGGGTGAGACACTTTCATCATGGTCGCTTTTAAGTGTACAGACCACATGATGTTGTCTTCTTTTGCTTCTTGTAGTGACGCTTCAAAGAAAGCGCGAAGCTTTTGAGTGCTGATGTTCATGCTGTCGATGATTTCGCCAGCAAGTAGAGGAAGTGATTTTTTCACTTCGACAGAACCGTCTTTTGCAACGAATTCGATCTTAACTGTTTGAGCGGAATCCATAGTAGTAGACTGCTCGGAAGAGTAAAAATCACCATCACGCATGTAGTCAACGTGAGAAATTGAAGTCTTGCTCCATTTGCCCATTGAGTGAGGGTTTTTACGGGCAAAACCTTTAACCGCGGCTGGTGCACGACGGTCAGAGTTACCTTGGCGTAGAACTGGGTTCACTGCACTACCAAGTACTTTAGAGTAGCGTGCTTGAACGTCTTTTTCTTCGTCTGTTTGCGGGTTTTCTGGGTATTCAGGCAGACCGTAACCTTCAGCGTTTAATTCTTTAATGGTTGCGTAAAGCTGCGGTAAAGAGGCACTGATGTTAGGCAGTTTCACGATATTTGCTTCTGGATTTGCTGTTAGATCGCCTAGGAACTTTAGGCCGTCTTCAGCTTGCTTGTCTGCTGGAAGCAGATCTGAGAAAGCAGCAATAACACGACTAGCCAAAGATATGTCGGTCAGTTTTAGTTCGATGTCTGCTTCTTTCGCGAAAGCGCCAAAGATAGGTAATAGAGACGCGGTTGCCAGAGCTGGCGCCTCATCAGTAAATGTATAGTAAATGGTTTGTTTCGTTGACATGTAATTCCCCTAACATTTCAGGCATTAGCCTATTGAATCGAAGATGACTTTTAGCCGCCATTCCCTAATTTAAACTGTTCTTACAGGTTAACCCGCACAGGTTAAAAATTTGTACAATATACTACATAAAAAAATGAGTTAGAGATATTGGCTCTCTGATATAGTGGAAATTGATTTCAATTATTCGCTGAGATTTTATTTATTCAGCGGATGGAATATTGCCTATTAGAGGTGGTTTATTAAGCATAAAAAAAGACCCTGTGGGTCTTTTTAAATCAGTTTCGTGACTCTAATGCACTCAATAATGCTTTTCTTTTAAAAATCAAATGCCATCGTTTTCCGCCTAATTGTCTCCATAACATGGCAGCACGAATACCTGCCATTAAAATGGCTCTGACTTGATTGGCAACTTGTGGCTGCTGTAAAAAGCGACTGTCGCCTTGTACCTGAATGCGAAAGGATAATTTACTTAACGTATCCTGATACATACCTGAAATCGAGGCTAGCATATTTTCGTGTAGAACATTCTCGTAATGGGCTTTTTTTTGCTCGATTTGCGCTATTTTTTGCCCAATGGTAGACAGCATATCTGGTGTTTTAGCGAGTTTGTTTTCAAGGTGAATTAAACTAAGTGCATATCTCAGGGTATCAGGGTTTACGCTGCTGCGCTCTTTGCCTAACGCTTGACGAGAGATTTTTCTGCCTAAAGCAAGGTTGCTTGAGCAATCCCATTGGCCGCCGTAAATATCTTCAGTAGACGCTGCGTTAACCATCAGTAGGCTTTCTAGTAATGGTTGTAAACTAGCATTATCTACTTGTCCTGTTTTCGCTAAAATCGACACTAATTCTGCCGCTTGGAAAATGGCGGATAGGGCGATAGTTTGCTCTTTTTCTTTGCTACTCACGCTTTCTCTCTTAATGGTTACTTGTTAAAGGCGACGTTAATTATGCCGCCACCAAGACAAACTTCGTCTACATAAAATACCACGGACTGGCCCGGAGTGATGGCTCGTTGTGGTTCCATAAAGGATACTTCAACGCGGCCAGCGGCGAGTTCAGTGATGGTGCATTCTTGATCTGACTGACGATAGCGACACTTTGCTTTGCATGTTAACGGAAAAGTAGGCTTCTCTCTTGCAACCCAATCGAAATTGTCAGCAATTAAATGTGTTTTAAATAACGATTCGTGCTGACCGCCTTGCGTTACGATTAGCACATTTCGTGCTAGGTCTTTTTCTACGACGTACCATGGATCATCTGAATAATTGGCTAAGCCACCAATGCCTAAGCCTTGGCGTTGGCCAATAGTGTGATACATCAAGCCGTGGTGGCGAGCAATTTTGTCACCTTCAAGAGTTTCTATATCACCTGGTTGAGCAGGTAAGTACTGTTCTAAGAAATCTTTGAAGCGGCGCTCACCGATGAAGCAAATGCCGGTACTGTCTTTTTTGTTGTGAGTGACTAAGCCAAACTCTTCAGCTAAGCGGCGCACTTCTGGTTTCTCTAGTTCACCAACAGGGAAAAGTGTTTTAGCGATTTCGTCTTTACCTACAGCATACAAAAAGTAGCTTTGATCTTTATTGCCATCTAAGCCTTTTAGTAAGAGTGGTTCACCGTCTTTTTCTCCGCGACGAACATAATGACCGGTTGCTATGTAATCAGCATCTAATGCCATAGCATATTCTAGAAATGCTTTAAACTTGATTTCTTTATTGCACAAAATGTCTGGGTTTGGTGTGCGTCCAGCTTTGTATTCGGCAAGAAAATGCTCGAAGACATTGTCCCAATATTCTGATGCAAAATTAGCGGTATGAAGTTTGATGCCAAGCTTATCTGATACGGCTTGAGCATCCGCAAGATCGTCTTTTGCTGTGCAATATTCGGTGCCGTCGTCTTCGTCCCAGTTCTTCATGAAAAGGCCTTCAACCTGATAACCCTGCTGTATCAAAATAAGTGCTGACACAGAGGAGTCGACACCGCCGGACATGCCGACAATGACTTTTTTTGAGCTGTTTGCGGTGTTCGCAATAGGGCTTTCTTTCATGTGCTGTAATTTCTCGACTGTCATTTTAGTAAAACGAAGAGGCGTAGCCTCAGATGAATTTAATGTTCGCTATTGTATCACTTTCTCTGGTCGAAGAAATTGGTCTGATACGAAGGATAAGGAGATAATGGGGTTATTAAATGAATCTTCAATGCAGGCTCTTATTAATGGGCTACGATGAGGTAAGGCCATTATTTCGTCATAGGTCAGCCAATGGCTAGAAACAATATCGTTATCGAGTGGCTCATGGGTTTCGTCCACGGCTTCACATAAGAGACACAGTCTATGATAAGTGTCTGAACCTTCGTAAGGCGTAAACGCATACATGCCAAGCAGACCGATAGGTTCTACTAGCCAGCCCGATTCTTCTTTTGTTTCACGAATGACGGCTTCAATAACGCTTTCGTTATTTTCGACGTGGCCGGCTGGTTGGTTTAGGACTAGGTTTCCGTCTTGCCATTCCTTCACCATGAGAAACTTTGTTTCCTTGGGGTCTTTGTTGTTTCTTCTCACTAGGGCGGCGACGGTTAGGTGAGGCAGTTTTTCTCTGTCTTTGTGCTTCAAACTGAATGACCTCTTTTAGTAAATTGTCAGTTGGTTCTATATGCTTCCATTGGCCAACCTCTGTGTTTTCTAAAGTATAAGGGCCAATAGCATAACGAATTAATCTGAGTGTTGGGAAACCAACCGCGGCTGTCATGCGGCGAACTTGCCGATTTTTACCTTCGCGAATCTGTAGCGATAGCCAGCTAGTTGGGATGTTTTCTCTATGGCGAACAGGTGGCACTCTATCCCAAATATCAGGCTCTTTCATGTGTTCTGCTTCGGCGGGCTTGGTTACACCGTCTTTTAACTCTACGCCTTGTCTTAGTTTTTCTAGTGCTTCATCCGAAATGTTGCCTTCAACTTGAACCCAGTAGGTTTTAGGGAGCTTAAAGTCTGGCGAGGCGATGACGTGTTGTAATGCGCCTTGGTTGGTCAGTAGTAAAAGACCTTCAGAGTCAAAGTCTAATCTTCCGGCAGGATAAAACTCTGGAATGTCTATATATCGAGCAAGAGTGGCCTTATCGCCTTCTGCGGAGAATTGACTGAGTACTCGAAAGGGTTTGTTAAATAAAATTAAGTTAGAGGGCATGGATTCGATTAATAGAGTTGGGAAGAGGTTACGAGTATAAAAAAAACAGCGCAAAAGGGCGTTAGTCTTACTCCTCATTATGAGGAGTAAGATAACAAATCCGCTTCAATATAGCGATGATAATGCGGTTTTAAGCTAGCTGAGTATTTTTATCGTCGGAGTGAGTACCCTCTTGTTTAGTGTTTTCTGCCGCTGCTGTCGGGTTGATTTCAATTGCGTGAAGGCCTCGCTCTCCTGGCTCGACATCAAAGGTCACTGCCTGGCCCGCTTTTAGAGTTTTGTAGCCCTCAACATTAATAGCTGAATAATGAATAAATAAATCTTCATTAAAATCTTCCGACACAATAAAGCCATAGCCTTTTGCATTGTTAAACCACTTCACTGATCCGTGATGCATGAGTCACTCCTTATCCACTCAGTCGATATTTGCTTATGTCACTCAAAATGAGTAATGATGACGATAAGCGCGTTAAAAAACATAACTCGGATAGCGCAGATTGCTAAATAGGTGCAAATTGTTTTTGACCAATCAATGCTAAAATTTTAATGATAAACATTGATTGCACATTTGGTCACCCCAATAAAGAGAGTAGAAGCCCTTTTGGGATTTGTAAAATCCAAATGGCAGTCTGTAACGTATATAAGCGGTAATGAGTCAGATTTGGCCAGTTACGTAAAAAATTGTAGCCTCAGAGGCATGGGATGATTACAGATCAACAAATTAGACTAGTATCAGAAGATGACGAGCAGCACGGGCACTCCAGTATTGCGATTGCTCCAGAAGAAACAGAGTTAAAACCACCTTCCATGTATCAGGTGGTATTGTTTAATGATGACTATACGCCAATGGATTTTGTCGTATTTGTGTTACAGCGGTTTTTTTCTATGGATGGGGAAAAGGCGAATCAGGTAATGTTAGAAGTACATCAAAAAGGGAAAGGTGTTTGCGGTATTTACCCTTTTGATATTGCTGAAACCAAAGTAGCAATGGTACAACAGTTCGTGGAACAAAATGAGCACCCCTTAATGTGCGACCTACAAAAGGTTGACTGATTCAGAGTGAGGGAATAGCAATGTTAGATAAAGAACTAGAACAAACCCTGAATACGGCTTTTAAAGCGGCGCGTGACAAGCGCCATGAATTCATGACGGTTGAGCACTTATTGTTGGCTCTTATTGAAAATGGCGCTGCTTCAAGCGTCCTCAAAGCATGTGGTGTCGATTTAAATACCTTAAGTAAGGAGCTTGAGGAATTTGTTGATAGTACGACTCCTCTAATTCCTGAAGATGACGAAGAACGTGAAGTTCAGCCAACGTTAGGATTTCAGCGAGTACTGCAGCGCGCGGTTTTTCATGTTCAGTCTTCTGGAAAGCGCGAAGTGACTGGCGCTAACGTACTGGTGGCTATTTTTAGTGAGCAGGAAAGCCAAACCGTTTACCTCTTAAAACGTCATGGAGTGGCACGAATTGACGTGGTCAATTATGTTGCTCATGGCATTTCTAAAACGGGTGACGCTTCTTCTCAGGACATGGATAATGATGACGAAGCAGAGGATACAGCGACTGCGCCTTTGCAAAAATTCGCCACAAATTTAAATGAAGAAGCCAAAGCAGGAAAAATAGACAAGCTGATTGGTCGTGAGTACGAAGTTGAGCGGGTCATACAAACACTTTCTCGTCGCCGTAAAAACAACCCGCTCTTAGTGGGTGAATCTGGCGTTGGTAAAACAGCCATTGCTGAAGGCTTAGCAAAACGTATTGTTGATGGACAAGTGCCTGATGTCATTGCGGACGGTGTTGTTTATTCGCTAGATTTAGGCGCATTATTAGCGGGAACTAAATACCGCGGCGACTTTGAAAAACGCCTTAAGCAATTGTTGGGTGAGTTGAAAAAGCTACCTAATGCGATTCTGTTTATTGACGAAATCCACACCATCATAGGTGCGGGTGCTGCATCTGGCGGTGTTATGGATGCTTCTAACCTGCTTAAGCCTGTTTTGAGTTCTGGTGGATTACGTTGCATCGGCTCGACCACATTCCAAGAATTCCGTGGTGTATTTGAAAAAGATCATGCGTTGGCGCGTCGATTCCAGAAAATTGATGTGAATGAGCCAAGCGTAGATGACACCTATCAAATTCTTAAAGGTATTATTGGAGCATTTGAAGAGCATCACAAAATTAAATACGAAGAGCCAGCTTTATTGGCCGCAGCGGAGCTTGCTCAACGCTACGTGACTGACCGACATATGCCAGATAAAGCGATTGATGTTGTGGATGAGGCAGGGGCTTATCAGCGCCTGCAGCCAGAGGATAAACGTAAAAAAATTATCACAGTTGCCGATATTGAAGATATCGTCTCTAAGGTCGCTAGAGTGCCTGTGAGAGCTGTCAACTCAGATGACAGGCAAGTGCTGTCTAATCTTGAGCGAAATTTAAAAATGGTGGTCTTCGGGCAAGACAATGCTATTGATTCTTTATCCGCAGCAATTAAATTATCTCGTGCAGGGTTGAAGGCTGAACAAAAGCCTATTGGCTCTTTCTTGATGGCCGGCCCAACAGGGGTTGGTAAAACAGAAGTTACTAAACAGCTAGCTAAACAATTAGGGCTTGAGCTCATTCGTTTCGATATGTCGGAATATATGGAGCGCCATGCGGTTTCTCGATTGATTGGTGCGCCACCGGGCTACGTTGGCTTTGATCAAGGCGGTTTGCTAACAGAAGCCGTGACGAAGAATCCACACAGTGTCGTGCTATTGGATGAGATTGAAAAGGCTCATCCAGAGGTCTTTAATTTACTTCTGCAAGTGATGGATCACGGCACTTTGACGGATAACAATGGACGCAAAGCGGACTTCCGTAATGTGATTCTTGTTATGACGTCAAACGCAGGTGCTGAAGAGTTGGCTCGCCGCTCGATTGGCTTCTCTAGTCAGGATAACTCGACTGATGGCATGGAAGTGATTAATCGAACTTTCACGCCTGAATTTAGAAACCGTCTAGATGCCGTCATTCAGTTCCAGCAGCTAGATGAACGCATTATCTTTAACGTGGTTGATAAGTTCTTGGTAGAGCTGCAGGCTCAACTAGACCCTAAAGGCGTCTTGCTAGAGGTCTCAGACACCGCGAGAGGTTGGTTAGCCAATAAAGGTTACGATCGTCAGATGGGCGCACGTCCAATGGCCCGAGTTATTCAAGAGCATTTGAAGAAGCCTCTGGCCGATCATATTCTCTTTGGTGATCTTCATGATGGAGGTCATGTTAAAGTGGCTTTGGATGAGAAAAAGGACGAGTTGAAGTTTGAAGTGATCAAAGAAGCGGTTGTTCATTAATCATTTGATTCAGTGATATTTTTGCTATGATATAAAAAAACCGGACTTAGTCCGGTTTTTTTATATCATTCATCCAAGCAGCCCATGTGGGGTTGCTTATCTTAGCGTGCGCGGTAAACGATACGCCCTTTTGAAAGGTCGTAAGGAGTTAGTTCAACTTTTACCTTGTCGCCAGTCAAAATACGAATGTAATTTTTGCGCATTTTACCAGAGATATGTGCAATCACTATGTGTCCGTTTTCTAACTCGACACGGAACATGGTGTTAGGCAACGTATCAATGATAGTGCCCTCCATTTCTAAGCCTTCTTCTTTTGCCACAATATGTGTCCTATGGTGTTAACTTACTATTATTTAGTAGACGCCGACCATGCCCAAAGGAGGTCTGCAGACGAAGAGGAAAGATGTTCCTCTTTGGTCAATTGAGCGCTAAATAGCTTAATCATAATTGTGTATTTAGCGACGTCTGAATTTTGATCGAGCGTATTTTGCCTAAAAATGCAGCGTAAGGCAAACCTAGTTGTGTTTTCGTGTTGCCTATTTTTGATCTAAATCGGCTGTTTACCTGCTTTTTCTCCAATATTTATGAGGGTTGGGTTCTTTTTGCTGCTTGGAATGAGTTGCTCTAAGGTACTACAGAAGTCTTCTCTTGGTATTTTTTTAGCACCTAGTGACAGTAAGTGGTCAGATTCTACTTGGCAATCTATCAATTCTATCTGGCTATTTTTTGCTAGCTCGCAAAATGTTTTTAGCGCTATTTTGGATGCGTTTGGTACGAGAGAAAACATTGATTCACCAAAAAACATATTACCCATTGCGACACCATAAAAGCCGCCGACAAGTTGATTTTTTAGCCATATTTCAATGGAGTGCGCATAGCCTAATTTATATAACTTTGTATAAGCATTTTTAATGTCTTTGGATATCCAGGTGCCTTCCTTTTCCGCACGTAGAGCTGAGCAGTGGTGGATTACGGACTCAAAATCTTGATTCACTGAAAATAACCATTGGTCTTTTTTTATGGCTTTTTGAAGTGATCTAGAGCAGTGAAATTCCTCTGGATTAAGTACGCATCTTTGCTCCGGGTGCCACCACAAAATAGGGTCCGGGTCGCTAAACCAAGGGAAAAAACCTTTGCTATATAGGTAAAGTAGCCGAGTAGAAGATAAATCACCACCTATGGCGGATAAGCCTTCAGGGTCGTCTAATGCCTTACTAGGGTCTGGTGTGTCGTAAGGTGATTCTGACAGTAATACAAGCTCGTGTTTTTCTTCGTTAGCGGTTGCTGGCATGAAGCGGTTATTTTCCTATTTATTCAGTCTGTCTTATAGCTCGATTATAGTTTTTTTCACCTTAAAGACTATCTTTTGATGATTTTTATCAAAAAAGAGCTAAAGAAAAAAAAACCAGCACCGATAGGATAATTAAGGAAAAAAAGATATTCAGCTTGCGACTTATTGACACGATGTTATTCTTAATTGATGTTAATGTGCACGAATAACTTAAGAAAAATGTCCATTAAGCGGCTTGTTGAGTGCTTTTTATCCAAAAAAGAGTGCAAAATGAAAAAAAAAAGAAAAAAAGTGCAAGGAGTGCTTGACCCGTAATGGAAAACTTGGTTTTAATCGATGCAGTCCTAAACGGTAATTTGAAAACATAAATCAAATACGGTGTTGGGAACTACAAGAATAAATTGCTTTTTTGACTGCTGTCATGAAAGTGAAACTGATAGGTTTTAGGATACATGAATCGTTGATTTAACAACGTTTCTTGATTAGATGAAAATCGATCGATAGGTCTACAAGACCATATTATATAATATAAAGGGGAATCTTGAATGAAAGCGATTAAACTTGCTTCTGTGTTTGCGGTATCTGCTGTTGCGGCTGCTGTTTCTACTACTACTTTTGCTGCTGATGCTATCATCACTGGTGAAGCTGGCGTTGAATACGTAAGCTACGGTAGCGGTGAAGGTAATGATGCTGCTGATGGTACTAACCTAAGTGAACTTGAGCTACATGTAGACACTGGTGTTGTTTACGCTGAGCTTGAAATTGCAGGGACTGGCACTGATGAAGACGTAGATATCGGTCTAGAAAAAATCTACGTAAAACAAGGTGCTGTTTCCTTCGGTCGTTTTGACGGTACTGTAGCAACAGGCTCATTCTTTGGTATGGATGAGATTTATGGTGGTGTTGATCTAGTAACAGGCTCTAGTGATACAGACAGTACTGGTGTTCGTTACAAAGTGACACCTGAATTGACAGTTGCATTAGAAGCAACTCGTCCAGCAGGCACTGAAGATTCAGAAGTTGGTTTTGCAGCATCTTATGTTAAAGATTTTGGCGCGTTTAAAGCTGGTATCTCTGGTGGTTCTGTAGGTGATGCAAATGCAGTAAACGTAGGTCTTCAATCCGTATCTGGTCCAGCGACTGTATCTTTGAACTACGGTGTTGGTGAGAAAGGTACAGGTACAACAACTGATCGCGAGCAGCTAACTGCTTCTGTTGCATTCGCAGCAACTGATGCATTGACATTGACTCTTGAATTCTCTAGTGAATTGGAACAAGAAATTGATGGTACTTACTTCGTTGCAGAATACGCTGCTGGCGATTTGACTTACTACGTAGAAAACTACGCTGGAGACCTAACAGATGCGACTAACGGTGACGGTAACCGTACTATCGTTGGTGTAAAATCGGTCTTCTAAGACCTTTCTTGATAAGGTCTTCTTTGATAGATAAATACCTTTCTTAGTAAAAGCGAAAGCCAGCCCTTTGGGCTGGCTTTTTTTATGGTAAGCTTAGCGAACTTATGACTCCGTGAAACGGTGCATGTGTTGTTTTGATTAACATAAAATAGGAAGTACGTTTTGTCAGAGAAAATGCGTGAGTCGGTACGATCACCAATTTGGGATATGTTTGCCAAGCAAGCTGCGTTTATTGCCGCTTTACTGTTTTTATTCTTTTTTGGACTGGCAACTTATACCTACAGCCCAACCGATGCGGCTTGGTTTTATTCCGGAAGTGGTGCCGCTACGCAGAACTCTATGGGGCCTATTGGTGCCATTATTGCAGATTTAGCGTCTGGCTTCTTTGGGTCCTTATTTTATTCTTTACCTCCCTTGTTTTTCTGGGTGGCGATTATTATATGGCGCAACCCACACTCCTTATTGCCCCTTAATAATGCCTTACTCTGTACTATTGGAAGCATTCTGTATTTATCCTTTGGGTCAGTATTGTGCTTTTTACATACTGTTGGCGAACCGTCATTGCAGTATGGTGCAGGTGGTATCTTAGGGCGCGGCCTTGGCGTCTTGTTGTATGGCTTTATTGGTTATGATGGCGCCACGTTAGTCAGTTTAGCGTTAGTTATTTTGGCGTTTACTTTGTTATCTCAAGTCCATTGGTTGAGCTTGATGGACCGTTTAGGTGAAAGAGCGTATACCCTTGCTATGTTTATTCATCAAAAATGGTCAGATAGTCGTGAAGCAAAACTCACTAAAAAAGCTGCGACTGTTGAATTGATCGATACGGCCGATGAAGCAGAAGAGCCTGCAATCGTCAGAAAGAGAAGAAAGGCGTCTGTTGAACAGGTGAAGGCTGAACCTGTAACCCAAAAGCAAGCGGGCGATAATATTTTATTCGAAGACTCTACTGATACAGAGTCTTCCCGTGAAGTGTCTAAAAAATCCAAGTTTAGCCTTTCTTCGCTATTTGCTAGGTCTAAATCTGCGAAGGAGGAGGGCTCAGTTGAGGATTTTCCGCCTACTCATGAAGAACCTGCGTTTGGTGGTCTAGATGATTTATCTGTCGATGGCTTATCTTTTGACGATAAGGAGGTTAATTTTGGTGACACCTTATACATAGAAGAATCTTGGTCAGCAAAAAGTGATGACACAATAAAGGAAAAAGCTGTTCAGCCTACACCAGCTCCAACGGTGAAACCTGTTGAACGAGAAAGTGAGCAAGCTGCTTCAGCTACAAGTATCTCTAAAGAGCAAGCTGATACTATGTTGTTTGAAGGTAATAAGCAGCCTTCGACGATTCCTTCCGCACATAAACCTGCATTTCGTACTTTATCTGAAGCGAAGCAGCTGGATTCACTTGGCGGTCCTCACTCAGATGACACTGAAAACAGTAAAAAGGTAGAAGCTTACTCTTTACCTGATCGTTCTGTTCTTACCAAGCCAAGGCCTAAGCAAGGCGGTTATTCAGAAGATGAACTGTTGGCTTTATCCGAGCTGCTAGAGCAGCGCTTGCAAGACTTTGGTGTTAAAGCTGATGTGGTTGAGGTTAACCCTGGTCCTGTTATTACTCGCTTTGAAATTCAGCCAGCGCCAGGTGTGAAAGTTTCCCGTATTACGAACTTGGCGAAAGACCTTGCGCGTTCTTTGAGTGTAATGAGCGTGCGAGTGGTAGAAGTAATTGCTGGTAAATCAACTATTGGGATCGAGATCCCTAACCAAGTCCGCGATACCGTGTATTTCTCTGAAGTGATAAATTGTGAGGCCTATGATAGATCTTCTTCAGCGCTCACTTTATCGCTTGGTCATGACATTTCTGGTGAGCCTGTGGTTGTCGATCTAGCAAAAATGCCACATGTGCTAGTAGCGGGTACGACTGGCTCGGGTAAGTCTGTTGGTGTTAACGCCATGATTCTGAGTATGCTGCTAAAGTCGACGCCTGATGAAGTGCGCATGATCATGGTTGATCCAAAAATGCTTGAATTGTCTATTTACGAAGGGATTCCGCACCTGTTGACTCCAGTTATTACCGACATGAAAGACGCCGCTAATGGCTTGCGTTGGTCTGTTGATGAAATGGAGCGTCGTTATAAACTCATGTCAAAATTAGGTGTGCGTAATATTGCGGGTTACAACAAAAAAGTGCGCGACGCGATTGAAGCCGGCCAGCCAATTCAAGATCCATTATGGCAACCTGAAATGGCTATGTTTTCAGAAGATGGTGTCGCTCGTACTGTGCCGCATTTGGAGCCTTTACCTTACATCGTTATTATAGTCGACGAGTTTGCTGACATGATGATGATTGTTGGTAAGAAAGTAGAAGAGTTGATCGCTCGTATAGCACAAAAAGCAAGGGCGGCCGGTATTCACTTGATTCTTGCGACGCAGCGTCCATCTGTGGATGTTATTACTGGCTTGATTAAGGCTAACATTCCTACACGCATGGCCTTTCAAGTGTCTTCGAAAATTGACTCCAGAACGATTCTCGATCAAGGTGGGGCGGATCAACTGCTAGGTATGGGGGATATGTTATATTTGCCTGCTGGTTTACCAACCCCAATTCGTGTTCACGGTGCTTTTGTCTCTGATGATGAAGTGCATGCTGTCGTTGAGGAGTGGAAGCAGCGAGGTGAGCCGGACTATATTCAAGATGTTGTTGTTAACCCTGAAGACTTAATGGCAGATGGTGGCGGTGAAGATAAAGATGCACTTTATGATGAAGCTGTGAAAATTGTCATTGAAACGCGTAAAGCTTCGATATCCTCTATTCAGCGCCGATTAAAAATAGGTTACAACAGAGCGGCTAACTTGGTTGAATCAATGGAAGCGGCGGGTCTAGTTGGTCCAATGGGAACTAATGGACAGCGTGATATTTTGATTCCGGAATAAAAACGGTAGCACGAGAGTTCTTTGGAACTCTTATTTTGGGTGTTTTTGTGGAGATCTATTTTGTTAAATAAATTAGTCACTATGGTGCTATTTTCTGTTGTAATGGCTTTTCAGGTTGCAATGGTGCAAGCTGCGGATTCTTCCGCTTCAATAGAAAATTTGCTTGAACAGAATCGCAATATTGAAGGTGAGTTTCGTCAGGTCACTTATGATGAAAAAGGTAAGCAGCTACAAGTCAGTGAAGGTATTTTCCTTCTTGCTAAGCCAAATCAGTTTGTCTGGGATAGCGTAACGCCCTTTGCACAGCGTATTGTTTCTGATGGTAAATATATTACCGTATGGGATGTGGATTTAGAGCAAGCGACAAAAAAACCTTTATCTGGTGCGGTAGGGAGTTCTCCTGCTGCGTTACTTGGACAACCCGCTGCAAAAGTATTGCCTCATTATAATGTGACGAAGCTTGGCGATGAAAAATTTCGTTTAGCGCCGAAAGAAAATCAAGATTTATTTCAAGCATTGACTCTGTCATTCCGTAACAAGGTGATCAGTGCGATGAGTATCTTAGACGCGCTAGGGCAAACAACGGTGATTGAATTCAAAAACGTTGAAGCGCATGAAGGTGTGGCGAAAGAGAATTTTGTTTTAGACTTGCCTGCGAATGTGGATGTTATTGTAGAAGGTCAGTAATGAAGGATCTTTTTTCCGACATATCAGCAGGAGGTTACCAGCCTCTGGCAGCCAGAATGCGACCTTCTGGTCTTGATGAGTATATCGGGCAATCGCACTTGGTTGGTCCGGGAAAGCCGTTACGAAGAATGGTGGAGACAGGACACTGCCATTCTTTTATTCTTTGGGGGCCTCCGGGAGTTGGGAAAACGACTTTCGCTCAGCTTTTGTCCCATTCCCTTGATGCGCAGTTTATTGAAATTTCTGCGGTCATGTCTGGGGTGAAAGAAATTCGTGCAGCAGTGGACCAGGCAAAACAATTGCGCGCGATGAACGGCACCCAGACAGTTTTATTTGTCGATGAAGTTCATCGTTTCAATAAGTCGCAACAAGACGCGTTTTTGCCTTTCATTGAAGACGGTACCTTTTTGTTTATTGGTGCAACCACGGAAAATCCTGCCTTTGAATTGAACTCTGCCTTGTTGTCTAGAGCACGGGTTTATCGTTTAAAAACACCGAGCGTTGATGAGGTAAAGCTTACCCTTAAGCGAGCTTTAGAGAACCATGAAAAAGGTATCGCTGCTTATTCTCAAGAAAATGGTTTTCAAATAGACGATTATTTTTTGTCAGTGTTGGCTCAAGCTGCTGATGGTGATATTCGCCGAGGTCTTAATTTCTTAGAGATATTATCGGATCTTGTAGAGCCGGGAAGCAAGGTAACACTAGAGCAGTTAGAAGATGTGTTGGGTGGTAGTGTTCGTCGTTTTGATCGTAAAGGTGATGTCTTTTATGATCAAATTTCTGCCTTTCATAAATCGGTTCGTGGCTCATCGCCCGATGGTGCTTTATATTGGATGGCGCGTATGCTGGATGGTGGTTGCGATCCTTTGTATATCGCCCGGCGCCTGCTGGCTATTGCATCAGAAGATATTGGCAATGCTGATCCGCGCGCCTTGCAAATCGGCTTAAATGCGTGGGATGTGTTTGAGCGTGTTGGGCCCGGCGAGGGTAATCGTGCGATAGCGCAAGCGGCTGTTTACATGGCGTGCGCACCTAAGAGTAACGCAGTGTATCAAGCCTTTAATCAAGCGATGTCTGATGTCGCAGCGCAACCAAGTTACGAAGTACCGGTACATTTGCGTAATGCGCCAACGTCTTTGGCGAAAAATATGGGGCACGGCGATGAGTATCGTTATGCGCATAATGAAGAATATGCTTACGCTGCAGGCGAAAATTATATGCCAGAAGAGTTGGCGGATATGCGTTATTATCATCCGACAGATCGTGGTCTAGAAAAGAAAATCAATAATAAACTGGCTTGGTTATCGGACTTAGACGATCAGAGTCCATTGCAGCGCTATGGTTCTTTTTTCCAACCTCAAAGTCTATCTCAAGAGGATGAAGAATGATGTATTTTATGATTGCTGTAGGTGGTGCCTTTGGTGCGCTAAGTCGATATGGCATGACGAAATGGATTAATACCTATTGGAATCACCATTTTCCCTTTGCGACTATGATTATTAACGTATTGGGTTGTGTTCTGATGGGGATCGCTTTTGTAGTGATCAGTGAGCGCATGCCTTCCCTTGAACCTTACCGGCCTTTGGTTATGGTTGGTTTTTTAGGTGCGTTTACTACTTTTTCCACTTTTTCTTTGGAAATTGTCTCTCTTATTAACATGCAGGCTTGGCTAAGTGCAGTAAGCTATTTATTATTGAGCTGTGTTTTGGGGATTGCTGGCCTTGCCGTAGGTATGGCTGTTGCTCGTTTTTTATAATCCCTTTATTTTTTTAAAGTAACCTAATTTATTTATACACACTGATTGAAGGATATTGTTGCCCAAATGTTAGACATTAAAGCATTACGCGCTGACCCGGAAGCCATTGCGGCTCAACTTAAAAAGAAAGGCTACGAGTTGGATGTGGCGACTTTTTCTTCTTTAGAAGAGCGTCGTAAAGCCATTCAAGTAGAAACGGAGCAGCTGCAACAGGCCCGAAATTCAGTGTCCAAAGAAATTGGTCAGGCGATGAAGTCTGGCGATAAAGACAAAGCAGCTGAACTAAAAGCACAAACAGCAACGCTAGGTGATGATCTTGAAGCCGCTAAAACACAGCTGACACAAGTTCAAGAAGAGTTGGAAGGGTTGCTAGAAGGTATTCCAAACCTCCCTCATTCCTCTGTTCCAGAAGGCAAGACTGAAGACGACAATGTCGAAGTTCGTCGTTGGGGAACGCCTAAGTCATTCGATTTTGAGCCAAAAGATCACGTTGATCTTGGCGAAGTGATGGAAATGCTAGATTTCGAAGCGGCAGTGAAAATTACTGGTTCTCGTTTTGCGGTTATGCATTCCGACTTAGCACGCCTACATCGTGCTTTAACTCAGTTTATGATCAACACACATGCTGATTTGCATGGTTACACTGAGGTGTACGTGCCTTACTTGGTAAACTCTCATTCCCTAAAAGGAACGGGTCAGCTACCTAAATTCGAAGCCGATTTGTTTAAAGTACCTGTGGACAAAGACAGCGGTAACAATGACTTATATTTGATCCCAACAGCAGAAGTGCCAGTGACTAATTTGGTGCGTGATGAAATTTTAAATGATGCAGATTTGCATAAGAAATTTGTTGCTCATACACCATGTTTCCGCAGCGAGGCGGGCAGCTATGGCCGTGATACTCGCGGTATGATTCGTCAGCATCAGTTTGAAAAAGTCGAGCTGGTTCATGTTTGTCGTCCAGATATTTCTGAACAAGTACTGGAGGAGTTGGTTGGCCATGCAGAAGTTATTCTGCAGAAACTAGAGCTTCCTTACCGTACTGTAATCTTGTGCGGTGGTGATCTCGGTTTCTCTGCACACAAAACTTACGACATTGAGGTGTGGTTGCCAGGCCAAGGTAAATACCGTGAGATTTCTTCTTGCTCTAATATGTGGGATTTCCAAGCGCGTCGTATGCAAGCGCGTTGGCGCAACCCAGAAACAGGTCGTCCAGAATTGGCACATACCTTGAATGGTTCTGGTTTGGCTGTAGGTCGTACGTTAGTTGCCGTACTTGAAAACTATCAAAATGCTGATGGTAGTGTGCGTGTTCCTGATGTGTTGGTGCCTTATATGGGCGGAAAGACCGTATTGAAAAAAGCGTAAGCTAAATTTTCTAATAAAAAAGCCTCAACGGAGGCTTTTTTTGTGTGAGTGGATAGTGAAATTATGACGGGCAAGGTCTATTTGATTGGTGCGGGTCCAGGTGATCCTGAATTGCTGACGTTAAAAGCATATCGTTTATTAAAAATGGCCGATGTGGTTTTGTACGATCGCTTGGTTGGTAAAGAAATTATTGAGCTAATTCCTGAATCAGCAGAAAAAATGTATGTCGGTAAAGCCAAGTCTTTACACAGCCTTCCGCAAGATGAGATTAATAGCTTGCTTGCGAGAAAAGCTAAAGAGGGCCACATGGTGGTGCGCTTAAAAGGCGGAGATCCTTTTATATTTGGGCGAGGTGGTGAAGAGCTTGAGGAGCTAATCGAGGAGGGTGTACCTTTTGAAGTGGTTCCAGGGGTTACTGCGGCAGCAGGTTGTGCCGCGTATGCTGGGATTCCGTTAACGCATCGTGATTACGCTCAGTCGGTTCGATTCTTAACTGGCCATTTGAAAGATGGTACGACGGAGTTGCCCTGGGAAGAGTTAGTTCATCCAGCGCAAACTCTAGTGATTTATATGGGGTTAACAGGCCTTAAAGATATTACACAGTCGTTGATTCGTTTTGGTATGAGTCCATCCATGCCAGTGGCCATTGTTGAAAAAGGCACAACCAGTGAGCAGCGTGTCTTTACTTCTACTGTCCAGGATGTGTATGACGTATCAGTGGTGAATGAGGCGAAATCCCCAGCATTATTGATTATTGGTGAAGTGGTGACTTTGCAGAAGAAATTAGAGTGGTATGGAAAGTACTAAATTGCTTAGCGGTTTGGCTTCCAAATAAAAGCGGAGCTTAATAGTTCCGCTTTTTTATATCGATCAAATCCTGATTGTTACAAGCAGTTTGCAGGTTTTGGAAGGCCAGCTATTTTTGCGCCTAACTTAGGCGGGCTGCCAGGAAAGAGTGTCATTAGATAAATACTGCGTCCTTTTTCTGCTCCAAGTTTTTTTGATACTGCTTTTACCAGTGGACGCATAGCGGGAGAGACTTCAAACTCTTTATAGAAATCGCGTAATAAATAAATGATTTCCCAATGGGCATCTGTTAACTCTACTTCAGCCTCTTGTGCCAGTTGATTGGCAAGCTCTGGAGTCCAATCTTGTAGGTTAAGCAAGTAACCTTCTTCATCTAAAACTACAGTATTGTCTGTCATGCTAATTACCAACTAATGTTTGTTTCTGCTGAAAAGGTTAAATCGACCCATTCTTCATCTGATAGAGGGATGCCCAGCTTTGGTGATAAACCATAAGCAGTTGCATCGCTTTGCAAATAATAAAACTCAACTTGCTTCTCTTTCATCAGGGTTTGCATCGCGTTAGCCTGATGAATGGTCCTTAGAAAGCCATCTTCAATTAGGAGTATTTGATCGCCAGTTTGTAGGCTGTTTTGCCATGTTGCTTCTAGTGTTGCTGGGTAATCGAGTTGATTTATTTGGTGAAGTTGCATAATTAAAACCGGAAAACTTGTTGGTATTGTGAAAACATTGTCTGCCATTCAGTGTCATCAAGTGACTGAGCACCTTGCCATGTAGGGTTGTCTTTAATCCATGTGTTGGTTTTTTCTATGTAGACGTTTTCAATATCATAAAACTCTAGCCCAGCTAACAGCTTATGCAGATTTTTACCTTGTTCAACGGTTGGTTGTTGATTGTCAGTTAAAAGTGCTAGAGCAGCGCCAGAGAGACACAAATCAACAGGCTGTTCAAAGGTGGCCAGAACCAAAGCAAGATCTAAGCCTTCTTTGCAAGCTAGGCTGGAATAAGGGCTAGCGTTTAGGTGAATTAATGTGTGTTTCATGCGGTTACCTAAACTGAATGACTTTGTTTGTAGTGTTCATTAGATCAACGAGTGTCCCTAAACCTTCAAGCTGAAAATGTCCTGCAAGCGTGTGTTGTTCTAACTCGTAACGACGGCTTTCACTTTCGTTAATAATGCCACGTCTTACCGCAGCAGCAATACACAAATATAAAGGAATGCTATGTTGCTCCGCTACTTCTTGCCAAGCTTTGGTGAGGTTGATTTCATCTCTTGGTGGCTGTGCTGTTTGGTTGCCAATAAGCACTGCATCCTCATAAAAAAATACACCCTTGATGCTGTTTGGGTATTTAGTCACAGCGGCGCGGATGAAGCGAAGTGCGGAGTGGCAAGCCTTACTTTGGTATGGTGACCCCGTAATGAGCAAAGTGTATTGCATGAAAATAACCTTGGTATGAGATGTTGCAAATTTTACACATAAAAAAGGCCGCAGTCAGCGGCCTTTTCGTATTGGTGTGACGTACGATTAATCGCGAGACATGCCAAGAAGAGATAATACACTTAGGAACATGTTGTATAGAGAAACATACAAATTCACTGTTGCCATGATGTAGTTTGTTTCACCACCGCGGACGATTTGGCTCGTTTGCAGCAATATAACCGCCGCAGAGAAAAGCGCAAAGCCAGCAGAAATGAAGATTTGTAGAGCTGGCATTTTTACAAATATGCCGGCAATTACTGCGAACAAAAGTACAAAGAAACCGACAGTGATGAATCCATTAAGGAAACTAAAGTCTTTCTTTGAAACCAAAGCATAAGCAGACAAACCTAGGAACGAAAGGCCTGTGATACCCAAAGCGCTCATGATCATGCTAGCGCCGTTAGCCATATTCATGTAAGCACTTAGGATTGGTCCAAGAGTAAGACCCATAAAGCCAGTTAGTGCAAATACGCAAAGAATACCAGCCGAGCTGTTTTTAAATTTGTGTGTTAGAAAAAGCAAACCATAAAAGCCTACTAGGGTAATAATCAGGCCAGGATGGGGTAAGTTAAAAGCCATGCTCATGCCCGCAGTGAAGGCGCTGAACAAGAGGGTAAGCGACAACAGCCCGTAAGTATTGCGGAGCGTTTTGTTTGCCGCTTGTGACGAATGTGTCGAAAGGGCTTCTGTGTAACGCATGAGATTACTCCTTTAAGGTTTAAGACTATTAATAGACTTAATATGCGGCTGAAAGTTCCAAAGTTCAAGCATGATTGTTTGTCTAGGCGATAAATATACAGAAACACCGCAAAATCGCGGTGTTTCCTTGGCAAATAATGAGGGGGGAGCTATTTATAATGCTTAGTGAGTCGTCACGGGTTTGTGATTGGCGCAGTATTGTTTGGTTTTGTATTTGTCTACTTGTTTGACCAGTTTATCAACCATGTCGTCTATTGCGTGAAATAACCTGTCTTCAGAGGAGGCGGCGGCAAAGATCTCTTTGCCTGGAATATGTATGGTTGCTTCTGCTTTTTGGCTTTTGTTGTCCTTTAGCAAGGTGACATTGACGGACGTTATTTGGTCTGTCAACTTGGACACTTTGTTGAGTTTTTCATGGATATGATTCTTGATGGCTGGAGTTACATCGATATGGTGACCAGAAATTTTGGTAGTGTGCATACTACTTTTCTCCTGAATGATGTTCGTGGAACCGACAATACAGAACTCTCTTTTCATTATTGCAGAGCATAGAAAAAAGTTGAATGAAAAAAACATTGCCGTAACTTGAGAATAGGAGTGATTTTGAATGCTGTCAAAATTACTTAACGGCTGTTTTGGTAGCTAATAAAACTCATCTATTGTTAAAGTCTAATATTCAGTGAAAATAGCGGGTGTCTTCTATACATAGAAGGCAAGGTTCGTTTAAGGTTCTCGTGCTAATGAGGACGGCTTTTGATAGACTGTTATGCTAACTATTGTGTTAGGTATGTAAAAAGCGCGAAGCGAGATTTATGTTGGATAACGACTATTCATTACCGATATCATTTTCAATGGCAGCCCAGATTGGGTTAGAAGAAACTGTATTATTGACCTTTTTGAAGCAACAAGCTTACCTTGTTGGTTCCAGTGCTTTACGGGTTGAAATGAGTCGACTTAGTGTTCAGCTACCATTTTGGACTGTACCTATGTTGATGAGATTACTGGCGAACTTACAAATTAGTCAGCTACTGAGTTTTCAGCGCCAAGAAGAGGTTCTTGAAATCCACTTAGCGTCATCTCAAAAAGCGGCACAAACTATTAAACCAGCCGCCGAAGCGTCTTCTAAAGACGATTCCTTAATGAGCAAAATGGATCGGTTGCACAAAGCATCCCGGGAGAAAACTGAAGAGTTCACTCCGCAGCCTAAAAGTTACCCTGCAAAGCAACCTGTTAGGCAATACGAAGCACCATCTCCACCAGTGGTGAATGATCGTCGTGGAGTCACAGATTTTGACTTGTATTTGGAGCAAAAAGAACGAGCTCGACAACCTGATCAATGGCAACCTGAAGAAGCGACGTTAGAACAAATTGGTCAAGCGGGTATCGCCCGTGAATTTGCCTTGTCTTTGCAAACTGAGTTTTTACTTAGAATCAAAGAGCAGCGGAAAAACGTTAGAACTTGGAACAGCGAATTTTTTAAATACGTAAAACGTCAGTGGCAATACAAACAATCGGATAGGTCTTCATATGAAGGAACCTCAGGCAGTACAAAATTTAATAAAACCTCTAGAGAGCAGGTTAGCGACGCCCTCACCAACATCCACGACACAGACTGGTGAGTATGGTTCTGGCAACCCTGGGTATAAAAATTCTGAGTACAATAATTCAGGATATGCTAATGGCGGTAATGCCAGCCGTGAATCGGGCCCAACAGAGGCCGAGCAGCAAACACGTATCTTGGTTAATATGCTGTTTGCGCGTTTTAAAGCTATTTATACCCATAAGTTTGCCTCGGCTTACAGTACAACGGATGACGTAAAGTTAGCGAAGCGCGAATGGGCGATTGCACTGAAAGGTTTTCAAGAGCCATTATTAGCTTACGCCGTAGAACGTACGAAAGAAGAGCACACATGGCCACCAACCATCGCCGACTTTTTAAAGCTGATTAATACCGCATATAAAGCTTATGGTTTACCAGATCCACGTGCAGCATATCTTGAAGCTTGTGCATGTCGAACGGATCCCTTGCAATATAAATGGAGTCATAATGCGGTGTTTTTTGCTGGGTCTCAGGCGGGCTGGTACAAACTAAAGTCTGAAGAAGAACGTGTTTCCTGGCCTTTGTTTGAGCAAAGTTATTTGAAAATTGTAGATCGAGTAATTGCCGGCGAACGTTTAGTGATTCCAAAAGTCATTATGATTGAAGACAAGCAAACGCTCAGTGTGAAAGATTTAGCGAGTAAAATTGCCAAAGATATATCGGTTGATGAAGAACAGGTCGCGCCCTTACTTTATTACACCCAAAAAACACCTGGGTCTGGCGTGCGCGCTCGTTATCGCGAAATTAGTCAAAAAAAGCTTTTAGAAATGGGGTATAAAGAAAAGCTGCCAGAATAACGGTGCGTTTTTTCTATTTGTTGTATAACATAATTTTTTATTAGCAGGATGCTATAGGCGGTTTCATGCAAGGTAAGGCAGAAATCGACACGAGGCGTAGGAAAGTTTTGGTGAGGTTGTTATGTTAAAAGTATTGATTGTTGACGACCATGATGTGGTTAGCCAAGGTATTAGTCGTGTATTACAGGATGTAAAAGGGGTTGAGGTAGTTGATGTTGTGCACAGCGGCGAAGAAGCTATTATTCAGTCTAAGATATTATTACCTGATATTATTTTAATGGATGTGCATATGCCAGGAATTGGCGGTTTAGGCGCTACGAAAGAAATAAAACGCATTTTGCCGAAAACCAAGATCATTGCTTTATCGGCGCTGGATGACAATTTGTACCCAGTGAAATTATTAGAAGCCGGTGCGTCTGGTTATCTTACTAAAGGCACTAATACGTCTGAGTTATTAGAGGCGATTCAAATGGTGTCTAAAGGTGAGCATTATATTTCTAAAAGCATTGCTCAGAAAATGGCGTTATCTAAGTTTTCTATCGATGGGCAAGGTTCGCCATTGGGGCAATTATCAGACCGAGAATTGCAGGTGGCTCAGATGATCGTAGATTGCAAAAAATCCAACGAAATTGCAGAGTACCTATGTGTTAGTCCTAAAACCGTGAGTACTTATCGTACTCGTATTTTTTCAAAGCTGAACATTGAAAGTGATGTCGAGCTGATTCACTTAGCGGTACGTTACAATGTGCTTGGTATGGGCTAGGCGAAAAACGAGGTTTGTTTGAGCCATTCAGAATTTGATCCGAAGCATTTTGTTAGCAACTTAACCACGCGTCCGGGCGTTTATCGCATGTACGATGTAAAAGGTGAGTTGCTTTATGTCGGAAAAGCCAAAAATCTAAAAAACCGAGTTGCGAGTTATTTTCGTGTGACAGGGCTAACGACCAAAACCATGGCCTTGGTTAGTCGTATTCACACCATCGAAATTGCTGTTACCAAAAGCGAAACAGAAGCCTTGCTTCTTGAACAAACGCTTATTAAACAGCATCGTCCGCCATATAATATTTTGTTGCGAGACGATAAATCTTATCCTTATATTTTGCTATCGAATCACCATCATCCAGCTTTGCTGTTTCGTCGTGGTGATAAAACCGATAAAGGCACCTTGTTTGGCCCTTTTCCAAGTGGCAGTGCGGTAAAAGAAAGTTTGAATACCATGCAGAAGGTCTTCAAAGTGCGCCAGTGTGAAGACAACACGTACTCGAATCGCTCTCGGCCTTGTTTGCAATATCAAATTAAGCGTTGCTCTGGGCCTTGTGTGAACTTAATCAGCGATGAAGAATATGAGCTAGATGTTCGTCACGCGCGCATGTTTTTACAAGGCAAAGACCAAGAACTTACAACGGAAATCACCACACAAATGAGCGCCGCCGCCGCAGACATGGAATTCGAGCGCGCTGCCGAATTGCGCGATCAAATCATTCAGCTCAAACACATCCAAGAACAACAGCATGTTTATGGACAAACCGGTGAAGCAGATGTCATTGCCTCCATTATTCAGCCCGGCGGATTGTGTGTTCATGTGATGATGATACGTAAAGGTAAAGTGGTTGGTAGTAAAAGTCATTACCCCAAAATGCCCATTGAAATAACAGAAGGTGAATTATTATCGTCTTTTATTGCTCAATTTTACCTTGGTGGTATTCAAGAGTTACCTAAGACGCTTATCATTAGTCACGAATTAGAAGATGGTGATGCGTTGGTGGAAGGTATTTTTGAAACCACGCAGAAAAAAATCGAAGTACTAAGCAATGTAAGGGGTCAGCGCGCTCGTTGGCTTGATTTGGCAAAACTTAATGCAGAGCAGGGCTTACAGGCGCGATTATCAGACAAACGTAATCACTTTAGCCGTATAACCGCCTTGCAAAAATTGTTAGGCTTCTCTGATCCTCCAAAGCACATGGAGTGTTTCGATATCAGTCACTCAAGTGGTGAAGCAACCGTCGCGTCTTGTGTGGTGTTTGGGCCTGATGGGCCAGATAAAAAACGCTATCGCTCCTTTAACATCGAAGGTGTTGAGCCGGGCGATGATTACGGTGCCATGAAGCAAGCACTGACACGCCGCTATAAACGCGTTAAAAGTGGTGAGCTAGAAGCGCCAGATGTATTACTTATTGACGGTGGTAAAGGTCAGTTAACCCAGGCTGAAGCTGTGTTGAAAGAATTAGGCTTGGTGAATATTTTCTTATTAGGGGTCGCCAAAGGCGATACCCGTAAGCCGGGTCTTGAAACCCTTTACATCGGCTCCAAAGAAGATGAAGTAGTATTGCCGCCAGATTCGGCTGCCTTACACTTGATTCAACATATTCGTGATGAAGCACATAGATTTGCGGTTAAGAGTCATCGCCGTAGACGAGACAAGAAGCGCAGACACTCGGTATTGGAAGATATTCCAGGTATCGGACCAAATCGACGCAAAGAGCTGCTGACAGCCTTTGGTGGGTACCAAGAGTTACTCTCAGCCAGTCAGGAAGATATTTCAAAGGTCAAAGGGATTAGCGCTAAAAAAGCAGAAGAAATTTATCTCTACCTTCATAAAAGTTAAGTTTGGCTGAATGTAGATACATTCAGCGTAATAATTAGGAATAAGATGAACATACCAAATATACTCACTTCCGTACGGATCTTCATGATTCCAATTCTTGTGGTGATTTATTACTTGCCGTGGGAAGGGCGTTATTACACCTGCGCGATTATTTTTGCTTTAGCGGCCATTACCGATTGGCTAGATGGTTACTTAGCAAGAAAGCTTGACCAAACGACGCCCTTTGGTGCTTTTTTTGATCCAGTGGCCGATAAGCTCATGGTATCGATTGCCTTGGTCTTATTAGTGGCCAGCTACTCTAATCCATTGCTAACGCTAGCCAGTGCAGTCATCGTCGGTCGCGAGATCGTTATTTCGGCATTGCGCGAGTGGATGGCGGAAATGGGTAAGCGCGCCAGTGTGGCGGTTTCTTATATTGGCAAACTGAAAACCACCATGCAGATGTTGGCGATTTTTATCTTGCTAGGAAGTCGACCAGATACCCTGGTTGCTCATCTAGGAGAGGTGGTGCTTATTGCTGCGGCCTTACTAACTCTTTGGTCTATGTATATTTATTTAAAAGCGGCTTGGCCTGAGCTAATGTCCAAAGAGTCGAACAAAAACTAAACAGATTTAAAAAAAGTGCCTAAGTTAGTTATTTATTTGGATTTTTCCCTTGACGTGAAAGCTCAAATACATAGAATAGGCACCGTCTTTTGAGACGCGGGAATAGCTCAGTGGTAGAGCACAACCTTGCCAAGGTTGGGGTCGCGAGTTCGAGCCTCGTTTCCCGCTCCAATCAAAAGATAATCTGATAGAAGGCCGGATGGCAGAGTGGTCATGCAGCGGACTGCAACTCCGTGAACGCCGGTTCGATTCCGACTCCGGCCTCCAAAATCAGATATGCCCGGGTGGTGAAATTGGTAGACACACAAGACTTAAAATCTTGCGCTGAATAAGCGTACCGGTTCGATTCCGGTCCCGGGCACCATTTATGGTGCCTTTTTTTATGCCTGAAATTTATCAGAGCACCTAATCCTCTTCTGAAATGCCTTCCTGGTTCAAACTCTTTTATTGCTTGTCTTCCCATATTTTCTTAGCGTTACTTCAAATTGAATTTAAAGTCTTTTCTGTCTCTCTACAAGAAAGCAAGCTTAAAGACTATGACTAAACGCTAATTTTGATCTGACCCGATTTGTTCCCGCCATACGATCCCACGCCCTCGCCAATAGAGAGGCGTCATTAACCGTTGCCACTTATCACACCGCTGGCGAAGTGCTCATGTGGTTTATGCAGCACATCGACGCCGACAAAACCTACTCAGAAGCCTACGTCTCCACCGCGTCCAGCTACATAGGCAACCATCTACTCAGCCAGTTCGCCCAGGTGCCACTCAAAGACATAGACAAGCCCTTACTGTACAAGCTGCTCTACATTCGCATGCAAGAGGAATACGCCTTGTCTACTATCAAAGGCGTACTGAGTGTGCTCAAAACCGCCTTCACCCGCGCCAAAGAACTGGGGCTAATCGCCAGCAACCCACTGGAAAAAATCACCCTACGAAGCTTCACCACCACCCAACCCGAAGCCCGACCGGGCAACCTCAAGCCTCATGATTTGCCCGTACTCGTCGCGGCCATCCACCAACAAGCCAAGGCAAAGCGCGTCTTCTTCATGACGCAGCTACTCCACGGCACCCGCATAGGGGAAACCGCCTTAGCCGAATGGCGGCACTTTTTTTCCAACGCGTTGGAGTGGTGCCTACCGCCAGAGAACACCAAAAACGGCAAAGAGCACCGCTTGCCCATCACCCAACACGCCATGGACCTAATCAACAGCCTGCCCAGAAAAGGCCGCTACATATTCAGCGTGAAAGGCGACAAACCCATATCGAAACGCACCGTAGAGCGCTGGTACCAAGCCCTAAGCGACGACATCGGCATCAAGTTTACAAGTCACGACATGCGCAAACTCGCCCGCGACTGCTGGCAAGACAAGAAGAGCAGGGATCGACTGGGCTTTCTTATAATGGAAAGAGGAGAAATGCTACTCAACCACGAACGGGACGGACTGGACAAACGCTACATGCACAAATATTCCAGAGAACAGATGCGCAAAGCGTTGGGGGAGTGGGAGTTATGCATTGATTGCTCCTAGCAGCATATTTTTTAACATCTCTTTTTGAGCATCATCAGCATTTGCTTCGAATATATTAAATATGTCATGAAGTGATGAATCATCTAGCGCTTCTGGTTCTCTTCCATAATTTGCGCTTCTTTGGTTTAGCTTACATATTCCAATTGTAAAATGACCTTTAGGAGTTAGGTCTCTGTAGAATAAACCTTCTTTAATGAGATGCTCTTCATATATATCGAAATGAGGGTGTACGATTTTAAAGGTGTTTTGTGAAGTAGGATATCTTTGTGGATTATGGTTATTGCACACAATAAAGTCATTTTTAGTGACCGAGTTTCTTGATTTGTATTCATTGCAATCGCCACAAGATACACATAAATTTTTAGGTTCAAACATAAATATAATATGTTCGCTTTTAGGTATTATATGTTCAATTTGGGCGTTGCCTGCAGATCTAGTTGCTATTCTTTCTTTACAATACGGACATGTACCATTTTGAATGTCTCTATAATATGCTCTAACTTTACTTCGAAGAGGGATAAGTTCATCAATTCCCCATGAGTTTGAATCAAAAGCTTCTCTATCTTTTATTTCAGAAATTAATGATATGTCGTCTTCATCAAAAGTGATTGGGGTGTTAATAAGAGGCATTTTAAATACCTCTTCTACAGTTTCTATTAGTGCTATAATTGGATCATTTGCATTTATTTGCTTTTTGGATTTTTCTAGACTATCTAAATTATCATAGTCGTTTTTTGTTATTTCTTTTTTGTTTCTTAGCTTAAATATTAAGTTGAAACATAATCTTGATAGGTATTCATTCATTTGTCCCGGAGAGCCGAATATTTCAGCCAATTGGAAATCAGCTGATTTTCCCGAAAAGAAAGATGCTGGATATAGTTTTCTAGAGGCTAAGTCTGTTACAAAACAGTTCTCTCCTTTCATACCCGAGACAATTTGAGGTGAGTGTGTAGCAATGAAAAATTGACAACCGCTATATATAGAAAAAGCCTTTATAAGCATAGGCATAAAATCTTCTTGCCATTTTGGATGCAGACTTATTTCAGGCTCATCTATAAAAATTAGTGAGTTGTTTTTTATGTTCCCAGCAATGCCAAGCATAATAACCATCATACATTGCTCGCCAGAGCTGGCTCTACGTATAGAGATCTCTCCATGATTTTTTTTATTTAACCTCACATCAACAATTCTTATAAAATCATATTCTAGAAGTAATGTTATATCCTTAATAAAGTCATTATTTTTTTCTTTTAGCAAATCTAAGTGAAATATTCCTGATGTTCTAATTGGATCTTCTACTCTCATTAAAGCTGATAATAACACGGATAAATTTGACACGTTGATTTTTAAAATATTTTCAATTTTATCATAGTCTATAGTAGTGCGAATGTCGCTGTTATCGTTTATAAGTTTAGATAACTTATTACTATATTCTTCATAAGGTAGGTTTTTTGACTTTAATAAGCAAAGCTTTATTAGGAATGACGTGTATTTTGGCTTAAATGCTATTTTTAAACTACTATAAAATCCGAGGTTGTCTAATATTTGTGGCATTTCGATTAAAGATGTTTTTTTGTCTGTTAATATTTTTTTATTAATTCCTTTGCGGCCAATTCAATTATTTTCAAAGAGCTAGCGTTTTTCATTCCAATATAAGAGTAGTTTGATAGGCGCTCTCTTATAGGTTCTATATTTTTTTCGTCGGTGTTGTTCTGTTTTGAGGTGAAAACTTATCAAAAGGACTTGTTGAAATAGCTATAATTTCTCTGTCAAAAGTATGTTTTTCGAATATATTGATGGTGTGATCGTATATATTGTTTAGGGCTTCCTCTTTAAAGTAATTCGCCATTCTTGATATAAACCTACTTTTACCAACTCCATTTTTTCCAACTATGACAGTATAGGTGTTTTTAGATGGATCGACTCTAGATAAGTCAATTAGAGGAACCATTTCTGAGTCGTGAGAGAAAGCGTCAATTAATTTCATGATTTTCCATATCTATAATGTTTGTATGATTGCTTACAATGTATCCTATATGGGTTGGTAGCTTCAATTTTTATTGTCCGCGAGGCTACTGTTGACCTCCTTCGCATCCTGATCTACCATTAACTTGCACTGGCAAAATCCAGTGTCGGGATTGCAACCCCGTTTGATCCGCAGCGGCCTAAAACACGCACCGCGTGTTTTTTTGTGGCCGGAGTCCGCCTGTTATGGTGGGTCTTTGTTTGGGCTAACTTCGGTTAGGCCGTTCCTGCGGACGGTTGTTGCAACCTGAATTTAGATCCACCACCTTATTGGGATTGCAACCTCACGAGGTGGTCAATTAGACTCGCAGGAGGCCAACGATGGCTCATCTAATTATTTCTTCAAAAGACATCCGCACACTCGACGGACTGTATTCTCTTAATGATCTTCACGTCGTATCTGGCGCTACCAGAAAGCATCAGCCAGCCAATTTTTTACGGCTAGAAACTACCCAAGAATTAATTGCTGAAATTGACAGATCCTCAGATCTGAGGAACGGAATTGAGCGATGTGCAGATATGCATAACGCTGTTAAATCAAAACGCGGTGGAGCTGATAAAGGCACTTGGGTTTGCAAAGAATTGGTGTACGCTTACGCCATGTGGATCAGCCCCAAGTTCAATCTAGAAGTCATCCGCGCCTTCGACCAAGCCCAACAGCCAGAACCCGAACCGGTGCAACAAACTTTACCCGCCCCCATCCAAGACGACGAAAAACTCAAACTCATTAACGACATTGCCAAATCCTTAGGCATCACCGAAAGCATCGCCGTCGTCCCCGCCATCGACATCATGAACATGATCCAAACCATCCGAAACTACCAACAACTCGCCAGAATCCAAACCAACCCCGCATGGGTCGACCAAACCATCGAACGTGTTAAAAACGCCACAGGCCGACACTTCGGAGAAGGTTAGATTATTGGGTGTTTGTTTAGGCTCTACACTACAGTTGTAGAACCTAAATAAATTAATAAGGACTTTAAATGAAAATTGATATTTGCGTTGAATCAACTGATGATAAAACTCTTACATGGGATAGCAATTTGAAGGATGTCCCAAGGGTGGGCGATGTCATCAGTGTGAGAAGCACAGATACAGACCCAAACGGTTTAGATAATTATGAAGTCACTCGTATTGAGTGGGGGATGCAGCGAAAAGGGTCGGGGGAAGACCTTTCTCTTGATCAGGTTTGGGTTTATTGCAAAGAGATACCTTTAAAGGATGGTGAGCCTGTAACAAGTATTAAGTTTAGTGGATTCTAGAGGGTTGTGGAGTAAGGTGAAAAGGTTCACTTTACTCTTTTCTGATCTCGCCTCATTTCTGGTCGTAAAATCGGAAATCCTTCCTCTTACAAAAATTCACTTGGTCTTTCGTCTCGTCTGAAACTATACTGTATAAATATACAGTTTTTTAGGTGGTCTATGCGTGTTTCTTATCTTGGTGTGTCTGAGTCGGCGGCGTTTATTGCGGCAAACAGTGTGCGAATCCCGCTGTATGTGGATTCTGTGTCAGCGGGTTTTCCTTCGCCAGCTCAAGATTTTGTTGAGAAGTCATTAGACTTAAATGAGTTTTGTGTTCCTCACCCAACCGCGACATTTTACGTGCGGGCTCAGGGGGATTCTATGGTGGATGCGGGCATTTATACGGGTGATGTTTTGGTGGTGGATCGTTCAATAACGGCTCGTCATGGCGACATTGTGATTGCCTGTATTCATGGGGAAATGACGGTCAAGACGTTGGAGTTAGAGCCAAACGTTTTACTGCGTCCAAAGAACAAGGCGTATAAAGCGATTCCTATTACAGAGGAGTCGGAGCTGGAAATCTTCGGTGTGGTAACCGGCGTGGTGCGCAATGTGGAGCGTGGTGTTTAGCAAAAGTAATGATAAAAGTAACTTATTTAGCTTTTATATATTTTGTGTGTTTTTTGTACATTCTCCTGCTATGTTTAAATCTCCCTGACACGGGAATAAATCAATTGAATTACAGGAGTTGTTTATGAATGATTTATCAAACCTAGGGCCTTTAGCTGATTTAGTTGGAGTATGGTATGGAAATGAAGGAAAAGATGTATTTCCAACACCGCCTAATTCTGGACCAGAAATCAAAAGCAGCTATGTTGAAACGATGACTTTTTCTCCAATAGCACCAGTACAAAATGGTCCTCAGACTCTTTATGGTGTTCGCTATTTGACAGAGTTGATCGGTGATGCATTTATTCAGCAGCAGCATCAAGAAACGGGGTACTTATTATGGAACCCTGAAAATAAAGAACTTATCAAAACGTTTGCAATTCCTCGTGGAGAAGTGCTGATGGCGAGTGGTGGTCTTTATTTCCCCCTTGAGCCAGGTCCGGTTATTCCTCCTACTTTCCTTGAGACTGAGGCTGGGAAAATGGTTAATACTAGCTATCAGGCAACGAGTAATAATACGACTAATTTTATTATGTATCTTTCTGCATCTGCGGGCAGCAAAAACTATGGGATCCTTAATACGCCCTATCTTGATCAATATTTTGACATCAATTCATTTGCTCAGATTATTGAAATTAATACAATTGAGCAGCAGCAACCTAATGTATATGACCCCTCAAAGACTATAATTGTTAAAAGGAAGCAGCTTTGTTATTTTGAAGCATCAGGTCTGAAATATGGTTCAAATTTACCAGAAGAGTTTCATACAGACAGTAATACTTTATGGAAGCAGGTGTAATAAAAATATGAGTGTTTTAAGAAGCCACCTTCGGGTGTTTTTTACTATTGGCAGTGGAAAGAGGGATGGAAGTGGAGATTCTTTTTTTTATAGTCGTTGTGATTTTGATTGTTTCTTTTATGGGCAATTCTAATAAGTCAAAAGGTTCCAATCAGTCTAGTGGAAGTAAGAAAAAAACACCTTGTTCTAATTGTGGTAAGACAGGGAAGGTAGAGGAAGTTTATAGGGAGCCTACAAATCATTTGCGTGGTGCAAATATGGTTGAAAAACGGCGTAGAGTTACATGTCCAAGTTGTCTTGGAAAAGGGTATCATTGAAGTATTAGTAACATCTAAACCACCTTCGGGTGGTTTTTTGTGTTTGTTAGGCTTGGTTGGCTGGTCATCCTAGCGTTGGGGGAGTTTGCCGTATTGGTTTTGGGTACGATATATTGCGGTTAGTTATATAAGGAAAATGAATACCCAAAAATTGCTATCTACCTATTACTTTAAAAGATAAAATTAATGCAGAAAATATTTAGCAATAATACGGAGATAAGTTGTGGAAAGCTATATTGATTTTGGCGGTGAAGTTTGTGAAGTGCACCATATTACAGGTGAAGTAATAGAGTGTTCTCGCTTTCAGGAAGCAAGAACAAATGGCTCTGTATCTGGTGGTTCAGTCCAAATTAATGGGCGTTATGTAGATGTAACCCCCCCGTCAATACGTTAAACACTAAAATTGTTTTTACCTATGTAGAAAGCCAAAAGGAAGATCTTTATTTAACTAGTATCACAAATAAAAGTACGATGAAGATCGTTAAGTTTTATCCTGACAATTCAATTAAAGCATCAGTAAGAACAATCTATCTAGATGAAAATAAAAAAGAAGTAAGGTCTGGTAAGCGACGCTTTTGGTGTTGGTTATTGTTTTTTGAAGTGATTGTTTTTCTAATTGCGATGGATGAAGCGTTTTTTGGGCTTGTTGGATTAGGGTTTACATGCTATTTCTTATATCAGTATGACTTATATAGACGAGTTGTATATGCTCCTTTTAATGCTGCGCATGCTAAATATGTAGAACATTTTAAAAATACTTATCCAGATATTGTATTTAATTATATTAGAAAGTCTAAGATTGAAGCTGATAATTCATAGGTTGGATAATGAGTGGAAATGTTCTTAACTCTCTCACATCTAGTCGTAAAATCGAAAGTTACTAACCCGAATGCCTGATCTATTTTAGTCATTCGGAAAGTTAGTATTGTATGAGAAACCACTTTCGGGTGGTTTTTTTGTGCCTAAACAAAACATATTCATCAAAAAACACCTGTGATTTGCCGCCAACATGCCGCCATTGAGTTGTTAACGCGCTTTTCTCTAGCCCAATAAGCACAAGGCTCTATGTGCAAAATGTCGCTTTCATAAGTAGAGAACGACATTCTGTTTTTGCGCGCGCAAGGCTTGCAAGCCTATGAGTTAGGCGTTAAATTATCCCCACGCTGTTAGTTTTATGTCTGACGGCAACACAACTTATCAAGCCTCGCCAAGTGCGGGGCTTTTTCGTTTCTGGACTGGACGCACCTTATGAAATTCCTACCGGATGAGCTTCTACAAACAGCGGCATTCGTAATGCTCGGTATGCTGGGTGGGGCTGTGAAATACCTTTTTGACTTTCAGCAAAATTCTTCCAAGTCATCAATACCACAATCACTCACCAGCACTTGACTAAGTTCTGGCCTGCTAATCTCACCAAAAACGGTCTAACACATGGGTCATCTATAAGCGAGGAAACTTCGAACGATTTCGCCTTGTGCATATGAGTGTCATACATGTTTTTAAGTCATGCTGGCTTCGCTGTTGATCGCCCTAAAGTTGCTACCAAGCTCGCCATTACTTCATCGAGACAAGCTTTTAAAGCTCTACACTGAGTGTTTTTTAGCTGGCATTTTTCAATCAATATGTCTCATTTTCCGAGTGAACGGAAACTGAGGTTGATCCATCAAAGGCAGTATCGATGTTGAAGATGATCGGTCGGCAGCAGACTTGGCAGTCTTCTATGTATTCTTGGCTTTCATCTAGCACTTCTATCACGACTTCGATGCTTTCGCCGCAGTAAGGGCAGGAGATGTCTTGTTCGATTAATTTGCTCATAAGTGCCTCTTTATTTTCTTTGCCTTTCTTTTGTATGGTTTTGGCTATGATTAGAGCATAGACAATAATGGCTCCGTTGGCTTGTGAGTTAGTTGGGTTGTCATGTTTATTCTTTGTTTTGTGTTTAAAAATCCACAGTATTGTCGATCTGCTTTCGTGGTATTTGTGCAACACTGTTATGATTTGAGCTTCAAAGGTGAGGTGCTGTGATGATTAACTTTATTAAATATTTATCCGCTTTGGCGTTACCTGTGCTGTTGCTTGGTTGTTCTTCGGGATCTCATGTGGTGACAGGGCAGCAGATGCCGGAGCTTGAAGTTGAGCAAGTGACAATATTCGAACAAGCACCAGTGTTTGATTATAAGGTTGTTGGTACGGTTAAGGCTTCTAGTGATAACGGTTTTACGGAAGAGTCTAGAAAAGAAAAAGCGACTCAAGAGCTGAAAGAGCAAGCGGCTAAAATTGGTGCAAATGGGGTGATTTTAGATGAAGTCACTCAGCTGTCTTTTAGGCGTTTAGGCACTGGTGTGGGAGTAAGCGCTAACAGTTCAGGTGGGTTGGGAACCTCTATTGGCTCGAGTTTTTCGTTCCCGACAACGGAAGCGAAAGGTACAGCGATTTATTATGAAGCTGATTTAGTCAAATAAGTCTGTTTGGTCATAGGTTTTTTAAATGCCTGAGATAAGATTTTGTTGTTACTCTCAGTCTATATAAACAGATACACTTGTTTTTAGTGAGCAGAGAAAATTGATTGAGAGAGAGTTATGTCAGAGTTTGAAGAAAAGGCAAAGGGTCGTCTTACGACTAGGACGGTTGCTATGCCGGGAGATACGAATCCAGCAGGTGATATTTTTGGTGGTTGGGTTGTATCACAAATGGACATCGCGGCTGGTATTTGTGCGGGCCAACGTGCTCAGTCTCGTGTGGTGACGGTTGCCTTGGATGGCATGAGTTTTATCCGACCGGTAAAGGTTGGTGATATTTTAGGGGTTTATACTAGAGTTGAGTCGGTTGGTCGTACTTCTATGAATATTCTTGTGGAAGCATGGGTTCGTCGTGGTCGAATTGGTCAGCGTGAGAAAGTAACAGAGGGCATGTTCAAGTTTGTCGCGATTGATGAATCTGGTGCATCAACGCCAATACCGAAAGAAGAAGACTTGCCAGATTATGTCATGCATGGCTTTGACGATTAATTCTTGATTGTCGTTTCATTTCTCGACGTACCAATGCTTGCTAGGCAATAGACTGATTTGTAGTGGGTATTGGTTTCGTTCTGAACGGAATGAAAGTCGAGAGCAAAAAAAAGCGCTTACCTAAGTAAGCGCTTTTTTTATGTTGGTACCAGTAGGCGGACTCGAACCGCCACACCCGAAGGCAACGGATTTTGAATCCGTCGTGTCTACCAATTCCACCACACTGGCCTTGAAAAAGGTGAAACGAATTCTATATTTTTTTGTATAAGTGTCAATCGTTTAACGAAAAAAAAAGCATGTAATTTAATTAATTGACTGCATAACCTCTTCTGACCACAACATAGCGTCTAAAAACGCTCTATTTAACGTTGTCCTTTCCGTTGAGCTCATTGCCTGAATGTTATCCCATTTTTGTTCTTCGCAGCTTAATGTTTGTGCTAGATAAGATCCTAATTCTCCTGTTTGATTCATGATGGCATTGAGCGTGTTTTCGTCTAAGGCGATTTGCTTTAGGACGACCGATTTTTCAACATTGAAAACGGCGTCTATACCGGACATCAGTCCAACCATGAAAGCAGAGTCCGCAACAGCTGATTTTTTGCTTTCGGCAAGCAACTGGCAGCAACGGCCACGAGTGAGTAAGACCTTTAACAGGGAGCTAGGTTGGTTCGTGGATGAGGTCAGTGTAATAAGTAGAGCCCATTTCTTTAATTGTACCAAGCCCAAGAATATAACCGCTTCTTTTATTGAGACAACGGTTTTCGTAACTCCACATACAGGGCTATTTAAGATTCGCAGTAGCTGGTACGACAGTTTGGGGTTTTTGGTGACTAAATCCGCTATAGCATCAATGCTGATGTCTTTATTTTGTAAGGCATTGACCAGCTCGATGGCTCCATGTGTTGCCGAGTCAATTTTTTTGCCTTTAATAAGCTCAGGTCTCTGTAAAAAATAGCCTTGGAACAGATCAAAGCCGAGGTTCTTACAAAATTCAAACATGGCTAAATCTTCGACCTTTTCGGCGAGCAATATTAAACCTCGGGACTTAAGTTCCGCTATTTGTGTGGCGTATTGTTCTGGCGGTGTTGTTAGTACATCTATTTTTACGATGGATATCCAAGGCAAGAGAGCTTGGTATTCGGTTGTAAACTGATAATCGTCTAATGCGAATCGGTAGCCTGCAGAGCGCCATTTTTTTAATGCTGCAAAGAATTCTGGCGTTAGCTTTTGACTTTCGAGAATTTCGATATAGACAGTGTCTGGGTCAATGGGAAAAAAAGCGTCTGACAACATAAGTTCTGTTGTCATGTTGATAAAAAAGGGTTTTTGTAATTGAGGTTTTAACTTAGTTATTCCAATGCATAAATTGACCAATACTTGGCCAGTGGCTATTTCGCCATTAGGGAAATTTGCGTTTAGGGCGTCCTTTCCACGGAATAACAGCTCATACCCAAAAATTTCTTTTGTTCTTTTGAGTATTGGTTGCTGAGCCATCATTAGATCATCTAATACCGTTGGAAATTCGATCATTGCGGTTCTCATTTTATTCAAACTTGTTGCGTTGCAGTTTTGTGTTATGGAAACAAAGATTTATCAAAACACAGGACGGTTTATGATAACAACTCTTTAAGTGTTAGATTTTGTTGTTTTAATGTCTTTAAAATACACTGAGTGGTTCGTAAAAAGGTTGACACAGTGGGGAAGCGCCCATAAAATTCTCGCCTGTTTTTGGGGCCTTAGCTCAGCTGGGAGAGCGGTTCGCTGGCAGCGAACAGGTCAGCGGTTCGATCCCGCTAGGCTCCACCAATTACTTTTCAATAACGGGTAACTGGAAAAAAACTATTCTCAGGACATTCTGTCTACATACGCTTTAGCGTTTTGTGGGGCCTTAGCTCAGCTGGGAGAGCGGTTCGCTGGCAGCGAACAGGTCAGCGGTTCGATCCCGCTAGGCTCCACCACTAAACTTCCGTATTCTCCCTTCATTTAAAGTATTCAGTTCTTCTTTTTTGTTGCGTCCAAGGTTAGGCTTATTAGTATTTTATTAAGCTCCTTTCTAACGCGTAGGATTCTTGCATGTTTCAACTTTACACAGGTAACCGTCTAGAAGATTTAGCCGTGTTGCTTGCGAAGATTCTGGCTGTTTCTCCACCAGAAAATCCGTTTGATGATGAATCCATTTTGGTGCAAAACCCCGGTATGGCGCAATGGCTGAAGATGTTCTTGGCCGAGTCGCATTCTATTGCCGCGGGTTTGGTGTTTCCTTTGCCTTCGACCTTTGTTTGGCAAACTTTTTCGCAAACCTTAGACGATATTCCCGCGCAGAGTGAATTTAACAAACCTTTCTTAGTGTGGCGCTTGATGCGCTTGTTGGATACTCGTCTTGGTGAGCCAGAATTTCAGGCGCTGAGTTGGTACCTTGAAGAAGACGATACGCAAATTCGGCGCTTTCAGTTATGCAGCAGTATAGCCGATATTTATGACCAATATTTGGTTTACCGTCCGGATTGGATCAAATCTTGGGAAGGCGGCGAAGCACAGGATCCCAAGCTGAAAGCCATCTTTGAGCAGCAACCTTGGCAAGCCATTTTGTGGCGAGATCTGGTTGCCGATGTGAGCCAGCAGGGAACCTCGCTTTATCATCGAGGCAATCTGATTGAAGCCTTGCATGACGCCACACAATCGTCTTCCCGACCTGTTGGCGTGCCTGAGCGAATCTTTATTTTTGGTGTGTCTTCTTTGCCGCCGAATACGCTTGAGTCTCTTCGCGTGCTGGCTGCTTCTGGCTGGATTGATGTGCATTTATTTTTACAGAACCCTTGCCGTTTTTACTGGGGCGATGTGGTTGATAAGCATTATTTAGGTCGAGAAATAAAACGCCAAACGCTCAAGCCAGGATTGAGTACCGATACCTTGCATTTGGACGCTAATCCACTGTTGTCAAGCTGGGGGCGTTTAGGTCGAGACTATATTGCGCAGCTACAAGAAATGGCTGACAACGAGTTGGAAGTTTTTGAAGATTATTTGAGCGATCAACCAAGTCGCACCGAGCAATCGAGCGGTATGTTGCAATGGATTCAGCAAGACGTGCTGACTTTAGAAAATCATGGCTCGAAACAAGAGCGAGACGCCAGCATTGCCAACGCTGACTATCGACATCCCCTTGCTGCCGATGATCAAAGTATTCGTGTTCATCGCTGCCACAGTCCATTGCGTGAAGTGGAGGTGTTACATGACCAGCTGTTGCAAATGTTCGAGAGTGATCCGAGCCTGACGCCAAAAGACGTCATCGTCATGTTGCCCGATGTGAATACTTACAGCCCGTTTGTTAAGGCCGTCTTTGGTTCTGTAAAAGGGAGTGGTGGTGTAAAAGGGAGTGGTTCCGTAAAAGGTAGCGCGCAGAGCAGAAAACAGATTCCTTTTGCTTTGATTGACCAATCTGGCGGTATGGAAAACCCGATTGTTGACGCCTATTTGTACTTGCTTGGTTTAGGCGAAAGTCGTTTCACCTTGTCCGAATTGATCAGCGTGTTAGAAGTGCCTGCGGTGTTGGCGCGTTTTGAATTAAGCGCCGATGAGTTAGAACGTATTCGCCAATGGTCGACGGAAGTGGGTATTCGTTGGGGATTAGATGGTAAAACCGCGCAGCAACATGATTTGCCCATTCAGGAATCCCATACTTGGCTGAATGGCGTGCGTCGCATGTTATTGGGTTATGCCATGGGTCACGACCATATTTGGGAGGGCACCTTAAGTTACGGCGATGTAGAAGGTTTAGAAGCGTCGGTGGCGGGTAAACTGGCGGAGTTCTTGGTCGCCATTAACGATGCTCAAGCGAAATTGATGGAATCTCTCGCGCCGAAAGAATGGATTTCGACTCTGTATTATTTAGCAGAGCGTTTCTTCTTATTGGAAGAAGACGATGCCTTTCAGGTCTTACTGACTAAGCAGCTTGATGCGCTGACCCTGCAATGGCAGCAAGCGCATTTTGATGCCCCATTGGATCAGCAAGTGATCCGCCAGTTGTTATCACCTTTGTTGCAAGAATCTCAAGGCGGTCAGCGCTTCTTAGCAGGTCGAGTGAACTTTTGTACCTTGATGCCCATGCGTTCTGTGCCGTTTAAAGTGATTTGCGTGTTGGGTTTAAACGAAGGGGATTATCCACGCAGTGTTGCGCCGATGGGCTTTGATTTAATGGTTGGGCAATATCGCAGTGGCGACCGAAGCCGACGGGAAGACGATAAATACTTGTTCCTTGAAGCCCTAATGTCAGCCCGAGATTGTTTCTATATCAGTTATGTTGGTCGCAGTATTCAAGACAACAGCGAGAAAAATCCGTCTATCTTAGTAAGTGAATTGCTGGAATACATCGGCCAAAGCTGTGTGTTTGAAGACGATCAAGCATTAGCGCCAGACGACGCGCAGAAAGCCTTGTTAGATCAGTTGATTCTCGAACATCCGTTGCAGCCATTTAACGCGGCGTATTATTCGTCTCAGCTATCTTTAGAAGCGAATTCGCAGGCATTTGATAAACGCTTATACAGTTATGATGAGCAATGGCTGCCAGCCTTGTTGAGTGTGCCTGTGGACGATGAGCATTCCGAGTTTTCACCTCTGGATGGTTTGGAGCAGCCAAGATTAGAGCTTGCCCTTGATGAGTTATCACGTTTTATTGGGCATCCAACGCGTTACTTCACCCAGCGTCGATTAAAAGCCTATTTGAGCCTGCAAGAAGAGGAAGAAAAAGAAGACGAGCCGTTTGCACTGGATGGTTTGGCCGGTTATCAATTACGCGAAGGTTTGCTGCAAGCCATGCTAAAAGGCGAGGAAAATCAGTTCGTCGAACGTTTATCTTTAATGGGCGCTTTGCCTTATGGCGCACTAGGGCGTTTGTCTTTGCAGCAGAGCCGCGGCCAGTGCCGTCAATTACTGTCTGTGTTGCAAGGTTATGCATTGGAAGAGTGTGAACCGATTGAAGTGAACTTGGCCCTTGGCAGTATTGTTTTGCAAGCTTGGCTGGATTTGCCCACAGCGACGACGCGTTTGTCTTATCGCATTGGCGAGTTGTCTGCCCATCAAAAAATGCAGGCGTGGATTGAGCATTTGGCTTTGTGCGCGCAAGGTACGCCAAAGCAACATCATCTTATAAATTTAACCAAAAACGGCAAATTGCTACAGCACAGTTTTATTCTTATCCCGCCGAAGGATGCTCAAGAGTATCTCAACACTATGCTGGCGTTACTGCAGCAAGGCTTGTGTCAGCCGATTGCCTTACCGGCCAAAAGTGCTGATGCATGGTGTAAAAGCTATTGTTCGAGCAAAGCGCAAGAAGACTTGGATATTGCTTGGGAGCAGGCGTTAAAACTCTACCAAGACAATAGCAGTGCTTTTACTCGCAGTGAGGTGGACGATGCTTATTGGCAGCGTTATTTCCCTGATCTAAATCGCCAAAAGGAACAGTTTGTCGCCTTGTGTGAGCAAATCTGGTTGCCCATGCATCGTCATTTGGAGGTGATGGAATGAGTCATTCTTCTGAGTCAGTTGTTAGCGAAGGAACCTTGAACACGATTCCTGAGCCGCTTAACGCCTTAACCTTTCCGTTGTTTGGTAAACGGTTAATCGAAGCCAGTGCCGGTACGGGTAAAACCTATACCATTGCTAACTTGTATTTGCGTTTGCTGGTGCCAACGGGGCCGTCTTTATCTGAAAATAGCGACGACTTAGACAAACCGCTGACGGTGGATCAAATCTTGGTGGTGACTTTCACTGAAGCCGCCACCGCCGAGTTAAAAGCCCGAATCCGTAGTCGCATACGAGCGGCGCGAAAAGCCTTATTGCAGGGCGAAAGTAGCGATGTATTTCTAGCGGATTGGATGGCGCAAATGTCAGCCGAGCAACGCGCTGGTGCCATTGAAAAACTACTGTATGCCGAAAAGCAAATGGATGAAGCGGCGGTTTTTACTATTCATGGTTTTTGTCAGCGCATGCTGAGTCAGAATGCGTTTGAAAGCCGGATGTTGTTTCAACAAACTATTGAGACCGACGAGCTGGCTCCGTTGTCTATGGCGGTGAAAGACGTTTGGCGCAGTGTGTTTTATCCGATGGACGACACAAAAGCCGCCTTGATTCAGCCAATTTGGTCGACCCCAGACGCCTTGTTGAAAGACTTGTATTTACTGAACAATCAGCCTGATGCCAAAATCGCCGTGCCAGATTACGACTGGGAAAATGCACTAAGTCAGGCACAAAAAACCATGGCGGCGGTGCGCGCCATGTGGCTCGCTCAGTCGCAAGATATTATCGACGCTCTTGAACGCAGTGGTATCAAGCGTACCTTTTGGCGTAAAGATCCGTCGAAAGACATTCAAGCCATCACACAATGGGCGAACTCGACGCGTTTTGAGTTAGACAAAAGCCTAGAAAAATTTGATACCAATGAGCACGCCAGTCGATTGAGCAAAGGTGGCGATTTGCCCGTGCACGAATTCTTTGGTTTGGTGCAAGCGTTGCGTGAAAGCTTTCCGGATGCTGGGCGATTAAAAGCCGTCTTGCTGACTCAGCTCTGGCAACAAACTCAAGAGCGCATGAAACGCTGGAAACGCAGCACGCAATCGCTGACGTTCACAGACTTGCTAACCTCTCTCGATGTGGCGCTAACGCAAGACGAAGCAGGCAAATTAGCCGAGCGTATTCGTCATCTTTATCCTATTGCTCTGATTGACGAGTTCCAAGACACGGATGCGGTGCAGTATCGGATTTTCTCGACGATTTATGCACCAGCGCAAGTGGATCAAAATGCGCTTGGCTTGATCATGATTGGCGACCCTAAGCAGGCGATTTATGCCTTTCGTGGCGCAGATATTTATACCTATTTAGCGGCCAAAAAACGCGTCGATGCTGTGTATTCCTTGGCGACCAATTATCGTTCTTCCGCGGCAATGATTCAGTCGGTTAATGGGCTTTTTACTACGCAAGCTGAACCTTTTCGTGTCGCAGGGATTCCTTTCGTGGAAGTGCAAGATCGTGGCGTTGCCAGTGGTTTTTATCGACAAGGCCAAGCGCAAGCGGCGTTGCAGTTTTTGTATCAACGCAGTGATGAGCCTGTGTCGGCAAAAGAATACCGTCAAACCATGGCGGAATCTTGCGCAGCGCATCTCCATGAAATTCTATTGGAAGGTCAGCAAGGGCAGGCGTTACTTGATGGCAAAGGCGTGCGGCCAAAAGACGTTGCCTTGTTGGTAACCAACTTTAGTCAAGCCAATGCTTTGAAAGACGCATTACGTCAGCGCGGTATTGCCAGTGTGTATTTGAGCGATAAGGGATCGGTGTTCGAAACCGTCGAAGCGCGAGAGCTATTGATCGTATTGACAGCGATTTTATCCAATGGACAAGAAAGCAAACTGCGCTCAGCACTGGCAACCAGCTTGGTCGATTGGTCGTTGGAAGACTTAGATACCCTCAATCACGACGATGTGGTGTACGAGAAATGGGGGCAAGCTTTCCGTGATTATCTAGATATTTGGGACAAACAAGGTTTGTTGCCGATGTTACGTGAGTTCATGCAGGACGTGGCTTTGGCCGCAAACATGCTAAGCCATACCGGTGGCGAACGTCGCTTAACGGACTTTTTGCATTTAACTGAAAAGTTACAGCAAAAGTCTCTTGAGTTGGATTCTAAAGAAGGCGTTTTACGTTACCTCAGGTTGGCAATTCAAAACCCAAATGGCAACAGCGACGAGCAAAAGATTCGACTTGAAACCGATGCGGAACTGGTGCGAATTGTCACCATTCACAAAAGTAAGGGGTTGGAATACCCCATCGTGTATTTGCCATTTGCTTTTACGCCGTATCGAGATCAAGAAAAATCGGCTTTGTATCACGATGCGCAGCAGCAATTGTGGATTGCTATTGATCCCGATGAAACACAAACCGAACAGCATAAAGAAGAACTATACGCGGCGGAAATTCGCTTGGCTTATGTGGCGTTAACGCGTTCTAAAGAGGCGTGTTTTATTGGCTCTATGGAAGTGGGCAAAAGCTCGAATAAGTCTCGTGGCGCAGTGTCAGATGTTCACCTTAGCGGTGTTGGGGCTTTGATTGGTGAAGGTGAGGCGCTTGAGGCAGGGGATTTGTACCCAAGCATCGAACGTCTTTGTGAGCGTTATCAAGAGGGACAAATGAGCTTGCTGGAATTGCCTGAGGAACCACTGCGTTTGCCTCGATTCAAAATGGCGCAGGCGCAATTGATCGAGCCTCATGCGAGGCACTTTACGGGTCGTGTGGAACGAGATTGGTGGGTGGGCAGTTATTCCTCACTGGTGGTAGAAGACAAAGAGCAACACGATGAAAGTGTGCCTGGCTTGGATGAAACCACACGCTTGCTGGATCCATTGACGGAAGACGTTGATGTAAAAGACAGTCAAGAAGCGCCAGAGCAAAACCGCTTCACTTTCCCCAAAGGCGCAAAGCCGGGGACATTCTTGCATGACACATTGGAAGGTAAAGCGCTTCATGATGTGTCGAGCAATCCGAGCTTTAACGATTTATTAAAAACCAGTCACCATAAGTTAATGGCTGATTTTTACGAACGTCAGGGTTTTGATGAATGGCAAGAGGTATTGAGTGAATGGCTGCCAGACATAGTGAACACAGAGCTAATGGCGGGAATGAGTTTAGGAAGTTTGGCACCATCGGCTTGTCGTAAGGAAATGGAGTTTTTTATTCCGGTGACAGGTATGAATGCTTTGCAATTGGATCGTATTTCTCGTGAACACGATGAGGTGTCTCGTGTTGCGCCTATGATTCAGGATCGTCCGTTAAAAGGCATGCTAAAAGGCTTTATCGATTTGTTGTTTGAGCATCAAGGGCGTTATTACGTGTTGGATTATAAGTCGAACTATTTGGGTGACAACTTTGCGGATTACGAGCCAGAGAAATTGGTTCATGCCATTGCCGAGCACAGATACGACTTGCAATATCAGCTTTATACCTTGGCGTTGCATCGCTTGTTGAAGCAGCGCTTGGCCAATTATGATTACGACAAACATGTTGGCGGCGTAGTGTATTTGTTCCTGCGAGGCATGCAGCCAGAACAGCAAACGGGTATTTTTCAAAGCCGTTTAAGTCTTGAGCATGTGACCGCTTTAGACAAACTGTTTAGTGGCGAAAGAGATAAGCCAGAAAATAAAGAGGCGGTGCAATATGGACTTTTCTAATCAGCTAGGTTTGCTCGACTCTATCAATGAAAAAACGCTCGAGGAAAATTCATCTGCTACTACGTCATTTAGTTTGTCTGGTTGGCAAGCCAAAGGCGTATTGCGAGCCATTGATTGCCAATGGATCGAACAGCTGGCGCAACATACCCAAGAAGGCAATTTAAGTGAAAATAATGGTGCGGTTCATATCGCTGGCGCTTTATGCAGTGCGTATTTAGGTGCGGGGCATATTTGTATCGATCTCGCAACTCTTTGGCAAAGTCCGCCAGAAGGTGTGGACTTAGAGGAGTTGCGAGTAGCGTTAGGCAATAGCGGCGTTAAGAGTGTTGCTGCTTGGTGTGAAGCCTTGCAGGCGAGCCGTTTAGTTTCGTTAGCACAAAATGTCGCCGAACGACCAATGGTGTTGGCTGGCACGCGTTTGTATTTGTATCGTTATTTTCAATATGAACAACAGGTGCTGAATTATCTCAAAGGACAATTTGCTGTTGCGCCTTTTGGCGTCGACGCAGGTTTGTTAGCACAACTTTTCCCGAATCAATCCGATACGGTTGATTGGCAAAAAGTCGCGGTCGCCAATGCGGCGAGCTTGCCTTTTTCTGTGATCAGCGGCGGTCCCGGAACCGGCAAAACAACCACTGTGACACGTTTACTGGCGTTACTGGTGGCTCAATCGCTTGCTGAAGGAAAGTTGTTACGTATCGAGTTAGCTGCGCCAACCGGTAAAGCGGCGGCTCGACTGACCGAGTCTATTTCAAATGCAAAAGCGGATTTGCCATTAAGTGACGACGTTAAGCTTGCCATTCCCGAACAAGCCAGCACCTTGCATCGTTTGTTAGGTAGCGAATTTGGACGCAGCCGTTTTAAACACAATAAAGAAAACCCCTTGCATTTGGATGTGTTGCTGGTGGACGAAGTGTCTATGGTGGATTTACCTATGATGGCGAAACTGATTGATGCCATGCCAACTCATGCACGATTGATTTTGCTTGGCGATAAAGATCAGCTTGCCTCGGTGGAAGCGGGCAGTGTTTTAGGGGATTTATCCTATGGCATCGAAGAGGTCTACTTCCAGCCAGAATGGGCGCAGCGCCTTGGTCACCTGACTGGAGAAAAGCTGGCACCATTTGGTAACCCATCGGCTCCGCCAATTAGCCGAGCGTTGACTTTGTTGCGCACCAGTTACCGCTTTGATGCTAATAGTGGTATCGGACACTTGGCAAAAGCCATGAACGTAGGTGACAGCCAAGCGGTTTTACGTTGTTTACAAGCTGACTACGCCGATATTGAGTGGCGAGCACCAGAAGAAGGGCAAACCAAGGCCGACATTGCAACATTGGCTAAAGGTTATGACGAGTATTGGGAAGCAGTACGTCAGAATTTAGCTATTGCAACGCTGTACGACGTGTTTTCGCGCTACCAGATTTTGACGGCGGTACGCCAAGGAGAGTTTGGTGTCGAGAAGGTGAATGTTCAATTGGAACACTATTTTTACCAACGTGGACGGGTAAAAGATCCGCATGTTTGGTATCCGGGGAAAGCCGTAATGTTAACGAAAAATGATGCGGCATTAGGTTTATTTAATGGTGATATTGGCCTTTGTATGCCAGATGAGTTTCAGCGTCTTCGTGTCTGGTTTATGCAACCGGATGGCTCTTTTTCGGGGTTGCTGCCGAGTCGCTTGAGCGAGTTTGAAGTGGTATTTGCGATGACGGTGCATAAATCTCAAGGTTCTGAGTTTGATCAAGTCGCTTTGTTATTGCCTATGGCGCCATCGCCAGTGTTAACTAAAGAGCTGCTTTACACTGGCATTACTCGGGCAAAGAAGGTGTTTACCTTGTGGGGATCAAGTGGGTTAATTCGGGCAGCGACCAGTACGCGTATTCAGCGTTATTCTGGTCTTATTGATGAGCTTTGGTATTGATATCGAGATATTCAGCGCCATTATTGCTAGAAGGTTTAAAAAACGAGTGAAAACTCAATCTAAATAATCTTGTTGTGCGATTCTTGATGTGGTTTTTTTATGTTAGGGTAAGCGGCATTTCAACATTTTAAAATTTCGACATTATGTAAAGTAGGAAAGAGTAGCAACAATGGCAAAAGAAATTGTTTTAACTGGTGTTACCACCACAGGTACTCCACACCTAGGAAACTATGTGGGGGCAATTCGTCCAGCGATCGAAGCGAGCCGTCAAGAAAATACAGAGTCTTATTTCTTTCTTGCCGACTATCATGCGTTGATCAAATGTCAGGATCCAGAGCGTGTGAAACAGTCTCGCTTAGAAATTGCGGCGACCTGGCTAGCGTGTGGCTTAGATACCGACAAAGCAACTTTCTACCGTCAGTCTGATATTCCTGAAATTGCTGAATTGAATTGGCTACTGACTTGCGTAACTGCAAAAGGTTTGATGAACCGCGCGCATGCTTATAAAGGTGCGGTGGATGAAAACCTTGCCAATGATCAGGATCCAGACTTTGGTATTACTATGGGTCTGTTCTGCTATCCAGTTTTGATGGCGGCGGATATTTTGGCGTTTAATGCGCATAAGGTGCCTGTTGGTCGTGATCAAATTCAGCACATCGAAATGGCGCGTGACATTGCAGGTCGTTTTAACCATTTATTTGGTGAACACTTCGTTTTACCTGAAGCAGTAGTAGGCGAAGAAGGCTCGATTCTGAAAGGCTTAGACGGTCGTAAGATGAGTAAGAGCTACAATAATACGATTCCCTTATTTGATACCGAGAAAAAGCTACAAAAAGGCATCAATAAGATCAAGACAAACTTGTTAGAGCCAGGTGAAGCGAAAGATCCTGAAGACTCTACTGTGTTTGATATTTATAAAGCGTTCGCAACGCCTGAGCAAACCGCTCAAATGCGTCAGAATTTTGCAGATGGAATTGCATGGGGTGAAGCGAAGAAGGAACTTTTTGCTCTGGTTAATGGTCAACTATCTGAACCACGTGAAAAGTACCTTGAGTTAATCGCCAATCCTGCTCATGTAGAAGAAATATTACAGGCAGGGGCAGACAAAGCACGGGCTCGTGCACGTGGAATGATTTCAGACTTACGTAATGCCGTTGGTTTGGTCAACTTTAAATAAAGGAGAGTTTTGTGAAAACAACAGTATTTGCCATGTTTATGGCGTTTGTTTTGGCAATCGGCGCTGGCGGTTATAGTGCGGATGTTCAGGCTAAAAAGTTTGGTGGTGGTAAGAGCTTTGGTAAAAGCTTTTCTATTTCTAAATCGAAAAGCACGACAGCTAATAGCAGCAGCACGACAAACGCTGCGGCTGGTGCTAAAAAACCTGGGTTTTTAGGTGGCTTAGGTGGTGGTTTGTTAGGTGGCTTGTTGGCTGGTGGCCTTTTTGCAGCCTTGTTAGGTAGCGGTGCTTTTGATGGCATCTCTTTCGGCGACATTTTGTTGTTTGCTGTGATAGGTTTCTTGATCTACAAGTTCTTTATTGCGCCAAAACGCCGTGCCGCTCAGGCTCAAGCCAGTGGTGCAAATGGTATGTTCCGCGAAATGCCGAACTCAACTCGCGATAATGTTCAGCCTTCTCCAATGTCTGGAATTAGTGGCTTTGGTGCGCAGCCAGAGATCAAACTTCCACCAGGATTTAATGAGCAGGCGTTTGTTGCTGAAGCAAAAAATCATTACATCACGCTGCAAAAAGCATGGGATGACAATAATTTCGATGAGATTCTAGATTATGTTAGTCCTGAGCTTTACAACCTTTTGGTTGCAGAACGCGCGACTCATGGTGATAACAAGCCTCGTACAGAAGTTATCTCTTTGATGGCTGAGCTTGTTCGTGGTGAGTATGTTGGCTCTACGGCTTCTATTTCTTTGCAGTTTTCAGGCTGGATCAAAGAGGGTGATCAGACTTCAGATACCAATGAAATTTGGCATTTGGAAAAAAATATGTCTGATGCAAATGGAAATTGGACAATAGTTGGGATACAACAAGACAACTAATTGTTACTTAACTTTGCTCGTAGGCTCATCATGGTTTGTTTAGACTAGACAAAGCTTGTGATGAGTTCTACATTACTCTTATTAAATTGAATATGGATGTGAGCCATGTCTGAATTAACACCTATTAAAGAAAATGGGAAAGCCTTAGCGGAATCGAAAAAAGGCGAGTTGTTACAGTACCTAACTTTTAAACTGATTGACGAGACTTATGGTATTAACGTCATGCAGATTAAAGAAGTGTTACGTTATAGTGAAATCGCTCCGGTTCCAGGTGCGCCTTCTTATGTATTAGGTATTGTTAATTTACGTGGTAATGTCGTGACGGTTGTCGATACTCGAGTACGTTTTAGTTTGCCTGAGTGCACTATTACAGATGACACTCGAATTATTATTATCGAGCACGATGGCGAGCAAGTTGGTTTGCTTGTTGATGCTGTCCAAGAAGTATTCTATTTATACCAAGGTGAGATTGAGCAAAGTCCTAGCGTTGGTAATGATGAGGCCTTGATGTTTATCCAAGGTGTTTATCAGAAAGAAGAAGAGTTGGTTATTTTGCTTGAGCTTAACCGTATGTTTGAACGCAATGATGCACTTGGCATCGAAGCGATGAGTTAAGCGAGTAAATTCTTTTTGAGCGGCTCTTTTATTGAGTGAGCATAGAAAAAAACCATGCCGTTTGAGCATGGTTTTTTTTTATGTCTAAAAATGATGCTTTAGGTTACCTAGCCGGAAGCTTATCTTTCCCAATAAGCTTCTTCTAGGCTGTCTTCTCGTTCAGGTAATCCTCTGGATAAACGTGATGCGTTCTGAGCTAGTATTTCATAACTGACACGGTTGGAGTATTTGCAGATCTGAGCAAAAGAAGAATAGGCTAAAAAGGGGGCTAAATGCTTGCTGGAATTTGGAATCGCTTCTTTGTGGAAGTGATTCGCTGAAATATCATGTAGCAATGCGGACAGTGCGCCATCACCCGCGCCATTGGTGTTACGGATTTTTTCAGGCCCACCCATGTAAGGATCGATATGAGAAAAGACTTTTACCGGTTGTTTACAGACTTCTCGCAGCATGGGGCGGCTGAACTCCCAGCGATTGAAATCGGCCAAGCTGCCAGATTTAATCGGATTGGTGGTTTCGCGTTTTAGCTCGTCATCAGTGTGGCCACATAAATACATGCCATCTGGGCCGGCTGTCAGCAAAACAATATCAACATAATCTAGAATAGCACTGGCGGCTTGCAATGGATCAGGTAAGCCTGTTAATGCTTCGGCTTCCAGTTCGTTCATTGCTAAAACATTGACGTGTTTTTTGATGATCTCAAGTAATTCGTCTCTGTTTTCTTCTACTAGATGCTTGGTGCCTAATGTCAGAACCGTTGGGACCTGATTGTTGTGAGCATATTCCAAGGCTTTTAGCATGGCTTTTTTGATAGGTTTGCCTTGATGGCGTAATGGGTAAGCACAAGTTACCAGTGCTGCACCGCCAGCTATTATGTGCTCTGGGATGTGGTCTACATCCAGTTCATCCATGTCACCAGGCGCAATCGCAAAGGTACGTTCGCCATCAGGTGTAATTAGTGTAATACCACGGCCAATGTCCCCAGGAACGCCTTGTAAGTGATTCATATCGACTTTGCTGCTGGTATGGCAGATATAATGGTAAGCTGGTGAGCCTAAGGTGATATTGGCTGACATAACGCCCAGTAGAACGGATTTATCATCGGCTAGCACGGAATAGTTGTGTATGGTGTTGCCAATGGTGCCGCCAGCAAAGTGGTCTGAGATACTGTTTTGTGCCGTTAATTCGTTATAAATAGCGGAGGCTGTGTCGGTATCGACAAGATTGGACAATCCTTTTTGGATATTAAATGTCTTTAGAAATTGATCAGAGACATTGGCGACCACGTCGACAATGGTTTCGTCTAAGCCAACAATATAAGTGTCTTTATCGGGTCTAACTTCCGATGTAGGCAAAACGGGCTTTGGTTGGGAAACAGGAAAGTAGTGTTTAAGTTTGCGTCTGCCTGGAAACTTCATATTGGTGCTCGTGGATAAGATAATTAAGCGAGTTTAGCAAAGAATTGACCAGTCGGGCAGGATAAGCAGAAAGAAAGTAAGGTGAAAATGAACGAATCAGAGTTAGATCGTTATAGTCGTCAGTTATTATTGGCCAATTTTGATATTCAGGGGCAGCTCAATCTTGCCAAAGCAAAAGTGCTGGTTATTGGCTTGGGTGGGCTTGGCAATATTGCTGCTACTTATTTGGCTGCGTCTGGTGTTGGTCATCTGACTTTGGCGGATGGCGATCAATTAGAGAGTAGTAATCTGCCACGCCAAGTGCTTTATGACGAGAGTCAGGTTGGTCTGAACAAGGTAGAAGCTGCTGCGAAGCAAATTGCTCTCAAAAATTCGGCGGTCAAAGTAGAGGTGATTACGCATAAATTGGCGGACGCTTCTTTACTAAAAGCGGTCGAGCAAGCGGACGTTATTTTGGACTGCACCGATAATTTCACCGCTAGGCAAGCTATCAATCGCGCTTGTTTGTCTCTTAAAAAACCATTGGTCAGTGCGGCTGCAATTCGTTGGGAAGGGCAATTGGTGAGCTTTTTATATCATCAGCAATCTACACCTTGTTACGAGTGTTTGTATCCGTCATTGTCGGATCAGCAGCTCAGTTGCAACGAAAGTGGCATTGTCGCTCCTGTGGTGGGCTTGCTAGGTGTGTATCAGGCACTTGAGGCGCTGAAGTTGGCCAGCGGCTGCGGGGCAGTGAAACATGGCGTGCTGAGGTTATTTGATGGTTTTGAAGGGAGTTGGCGTGAGATGCGTTTAACTCAAGATCCTGAATGCGCGGCTTGTTCACACGAAATGAGTTAAATGGCTGAAATCAGTTAGATGCTTGAAAACTGATAGATAGTCCCTATTTTAGTAATTAATATTTTTCTCTAAGAATTTCAGTAGATTTTCGTTAGAATCCACCACAGACTTTTCGCCGACCGTTTTTGTGTCAGGCAAGCATTCATTTACAGGAGCAATAACATGAGCGATGTGAAACACGCTAAATTAATGATTTTAGGTTCTGGCCCAGCGGGTTACACAGCGGCTGTTTATGCAGCTCGTGCGAACCTTAATCCTGTGATGATTACAGGTATGCAAATGGGCGGTCAATTGACGACGACGACCGAGGTTGATAACTGGCCAGGTGATGATCAAGGTGTGCAAGGTCCTGAGCTGATGGAGCGCATGCGCAAACACGCTGAACGTTTTGAAACAGAAATCATTTTTGACCATGTTAACAAAGTTGACTTGAAGAATCGTCCATTCCGTTTGGAAGGTGACAGCGGCGTTTATACTTGTGATGCCTTGATTATTTCTACTGGCGCCAGTGCTCAATATTTGGGGCTTGAAAGCGAAACAAAATTTATGGGCCAAGGCGTGTCTGCTTGCGCAACATGTGATGGTTTCTTTTACCGTAACCAAGATGTAGCGGTAATCGGTGGTGGTAATACTGCTGTTGAAGAAGCGCTTTACCTTTCTAACATAGCGAAAACCGTTACCGTTATTCACCGTCGTGATAAGTTCCGCTCAGAAAAGATTCTAGCAGACAAATTGATGGAAAAAGCGAAAAACGGTAATGTGAAAATTGAGTGGCACTCTGAGCTAGATGAAGTTCTAGGTGATGATGCGGGTGTAACTGGTGTTCGTATCAAAAATAGTCAAACAGGCGAGAAAAAAGAGTTAGCCGTTGCGGGTTTGTTTGTTGCGATTGGCCACAAGCCAAACACAGATATTTTCCAAGGGCAGCTTGAAATGAAAGATGGTTACTTGACTGTGCAGTCTGGTACGCAGGGTAATGCGACTCAAACAAGTATTGAAGGTGTTTTTGCGGCAGGGGATGTGTCTGATCATATTTACCGCCAAGCAATTACGTCAGCGGGAACAGGCTGTATGGCGGCGTTGGATGCTGAGCGTTTCTTGGATTCTCAAGAATAGTTTTCTCGAGATTGATTAGCAAAAGTCCTAAATAAAAAAACCGATCTTTAGATCGGTTTTTTTATGTCTATATAATTTGCGTGAACAAATTACTGAGCGTTGTAAGCTTCTACACCTTCAACGATGGCTTTTTTCGCTTCTTCTGCGTTTGCCCAACCTTCTACTTTTACCCACTTGCCTTTTTCAAGAGTTTTGTAGTTTTCGAAGAAATGTTCGATTTGATCACGTAGCAATTGTGGAATATCGTTCACATCTTGGATATGACCGTATTCTTTGCTTAGTTTCTCATGAGGAACCGCAACCAATTTAGCGTCCATACCTGCTTCGTCAGACATATTGAGCACACCGACTGGGCGGCAGCGAATAACAGAACCAGGAACAACCGGGTAAGGTGTGATAACCAATACGTCAACTGGGTCGCCGTCGTCTGCTAAAGTATGATTTACATAACCATAGTTAGCTGGGTAAAACATAGGTGCTGTCATGAAACGGTCGACAATTAGAGCGTCCATGTCTTTATCAACTTCGTATTTTACAGGGTTCGCTTGTGCTGGGATTTCGATGATAACGTTGATGTCGTTTGGTGCATCTTTGCCTGCAGGTATTTTACTATAGCTCATTATTATTTCTTCCAATGTATTAAATATGGACGATATTATAAAAGCTAGACAGCTTCTATGCTAGTTGTGGAACGCATCCATTCGTAATATTCGCTATTCAGATCGAATTAAATGAGTAAAAATAGTCTTAAAATGCGTTAACTTATTGCTTTCTTTCTGAATTTAGCTAGTCTTACACAGTGATCAAATTATAGTCGCGAGGACAGTAATGACAAAATCTGAGCTGATAGAGCTGCTAATCGATCAGCAATCCCATTTACCAGTGAAAGATGTGGAACAAGCAATTAAAGCAATGCTTGAACATATGTCTGATTCTTTGGCAAATGGTGAGCGCATTGAGATACGAGGCTTTGGTAGTTTTTCTCTACATTATCGAGCACCTAGAATAGGTCGAAATCCTAAAACGGGTGAGTCTGTTGAGTTGAGCGCAAAATATGTACCTCACTTTAAACCGGGTAAAGAGTTGAGAGAGCTAGTCAATTTACCTGAAGGTGCAGATATTAACGAACTTAACTAATTTACGTCTTATGCCTCGAAATCTTTGAGCTACCACGGCATAATAACGCCATTCTATTTTTGGTAGGTTGTTTTATGCTTAAATGGCTGAAAAGAGTTACTTACACTGTACTCGTTATTTTCTTTCTCGCCGTGGGTGTGTTTTTTGCCATCCGTAATCCACAACTTATTCCTCTTGATCTTGTTTTTTGGCAAGCTCCCGAATTAAGTGTTGCCCTCTATATCATTTTATCTTTTACCGTAGGAGCTTGTGTGGCTCTTTTAGTCAGCTCTGTTGCGTATTTACGCAGTGAGCGTCAGATCAGGGTGTTGACTCGAAAATATGAGAAAGCACGAGACGAAGTGGATGCCTTACGTAAAGCCTCTATCGCTAAAGAGCTTTCTGTTGGGAAGGAGTGATTGAGTTGACCGAAGTTGGGTTGTTTTTAGTTCTTTTTGTCGCGCTCTTCGTTGGCTGGGCAATGGGGCGTAAAAATCCGACTAAGAAAAATAAACAGGCTAAGAAGAGTATTCCAACAGATTACTTTCGTGGTCTTAATCACTTGCTTAATGATCAGCATTCAGAGGCAATAGATGCCTTTGTTGATTCATTAGAGGTAAATTCAGATACTTTTGATATTCACCTTACATTAGGTAATTTGTTCCGTAAGAAAGGTGAAATACAAAAAGCCATTAATATCCATCAAAATTTACTTGCCCGCCCTGAAATATCACAGCGTGAAATGCGCATGGTGCAACTAGAGTTGGCCAGCGATTTTATGTCGGCAGGTTTGTTAGATAGAGCTGGACGTTTGTTATTAAACATGGCGTCGACTTCACGGAAAAGTGAATTTCAGCCAAAAATACTCGCTTTGCTTGTAGATCTTTATGAATTTGAACAAAGCTGGGATAAAGCCATTCAAATTGGCTCTGAGTTAATAAAAGAAACACCCACGAAAAAAGAAATTAAGCGCTTGGCGCATTTTCATTGTGAAATGGCGCAAGAGCTACAAAAAAAAGAACAATGGAAATCGGCATTTCAGCATTATAAGGATGCTTTAGAAGTCGATTCTAGCTGTGTTCGGGCAAGCATTGGTGCGGCAGATGTCTTGAATAGTCAGGGGCGTTATCGCGATGCTATCAAAGAGTTAAAGCACGCAGCGGAGCAAGATCCTGAATTTATTTCGATTATCATCCCTAAGCTAAAAGAGTGTTATCAGAAAGTATGGGGGAGTGGCGGCTATATTAAGTTTTTGCAAGAACAGAACCAGAAAAAGCCATCTACGGCGTTAATTATGGCGCTTGTTCAACATTATATGGAAACTGATAAAGATTATGCCGAAATGTTCTTGGTTGACCAGCTAAGGCAGCATCCTACTATTAAAGGCTTTAAAGAACTTATTAGCTTGCAGCTTGCTGATTCACAAGGATACAACCAGCAACATTTGGTGGTCTTATTTGAGCTTATAGATCAATTAGTGCAAGCAAAACACAAATACCAATGTCGCCAGTGTGGTTTTCCTGGTCACCAATTACACTGGCAATGCCCAAGTTGTAAAAATTGGGGTGTGGTCAAGCCGATTCATGGTTTGGAAGGCGAATAAAACCGTCTGAACATTGTGAGACTTACAAACGATAGAAACCGAAAGAAAGAGGACACTGAATGAGCTGCCAATCCCCTATAGTGGTTGCCCTAGACTACCCAACCATGGCGCAATCTATTGAGATGGCGAAACGACTTGATCCAAAGCAATGTCGAGTGAAAGTCGGCAAAGAGCTATTTACAACAGCCGGTCCTGTGATTTTGGATGAATTACATCAATTAGGATTTGAGATCTTTCTAGACCTGAAATTTCATGACATTCCGAATACAGTCGCCAATGCAGTGAGTGTTGCTGCAAAAGCTGGTGTTTGGATGGTAAACGTGCATGCCTCTGGTGGTCGTCGCATGATGGAAGCTTCTGCTAATGCATTACAGCAATTGCCTGATAATAAAACCTTGTTGATTGCGGTGACGGTTCTGACCAGTATGGATCAAACTGATCTCGTTGAGATCGGGATCGATGCAACACCTGAGCAACATGTGAAGCGTCTTGCTGCTTTGGCGAAATCTTCTGGAATGGATGGTGTGGTTTGCTCTGCTCAAGAATCCAGTATGCTCTCGACTGATCTAGGTAAAGACTTTGTTTTAGTCACGCCGGGTATTCGTCCTGCAGGTTCTGACCAAGGTGATCAAAAACGCATTATGACCCCCGCTGAAGCTATGGCGGCGGGTAGTCATTATCTTGTGCTGGGGCGTCCTATTACACAGGCGACTGATCCCATTGGAGTACTAACAAAGGCTAATGCTGATTTAGGTGTGATGGTATAAATTGCTAAAGTTGGGTCTTGAACTCTAATTAAAAAGCTTTTACTCTAAAACCACTTATATGTTTCAACCTCGTTGATACTGTAGGTGGTTTTTTATTGGCAAGATGCCATTTTTGATTTTGAAAAGGATTTTTCTATGACGAATTTCAATCGTATTGTTCGTGTTTGTGTTTCTCGCTCACTTCTTATTGTTTCTCTGGCTTTTATGCCCCTCTCGCTTTTCGCTGCAACTCCTTTGGATATTAATACGGCGACGGCTGCTCAGTTTGCCGCAGTAATGTCTGGTGTTGGAGCAAAAAAAGCCGAGGCCATTATTGCTTATCGAGAGGCGTATGGCCGTTTTGAATCCATTGATCAATTATCCCAAGTTAAGGGGATTGGTGACGCGCTTTTGGCTCGTAATAAGGATTTGCTTCGTGTAGTTGGTTCTGATGACAGTTTAGAGGAATAATATGATTAATTTTGACGTCAATTGAAAGTAAGGTATTACGGGCTGACGTTAAGGTTAGTCCCGTCCATGGACTTTGAACTCTTTGGATAAAACACAACCTGGCCACTTTTTATAAAGTTTGTTGTAACAAGGCGGCCAGATTGTGTTTGGTTTTCTATTTTGTTTAATCCTCTTCTTCGGCTAAATTCCCAAGCTCTTTGGCCGCTGCGGTTAAAAAAGGGATGTAGGACAAAAGCTCATCTAAACTTTTTCGAATGACAGGAGCATGACAAAATAAACAGGCAATCAAGCGACCTTGCTGATCTTTGATTGCAACGGAAATAGCCACCATTCCGTCTAAAAATTCTTCATTATCGGTTCCCACGCCAGTGTCTTTGATTTTAATGAGAGCTTGTTCTAATTGATCAGCATTGGTGTAGGTATTTCGAGCATATTGATGGGTTGGCAAGGTGCTGATAATACGATGGCGACGCTCTTTGTTTAATGAGCTTAAGTACAACTTACCACTAGCGGTGCAATTTACTGGTGTATGAATACCAACCGGTAAATGGATCTGTAACGGCCAATTTGTTTGAGCACGATCATAATAGATCATATCAATTCCGTTCGGAATGGATATGCCGCACGTTTCTCCTACTTGCTCAGCTAGCTTTTTTAAAATAGCTTGGCGCTGAGCTTTATAGCGGCTGGCATACAAAACGCCTAAGGCAATAGTATGCAGGCGTTCTGCCGGTACCAACAAACCACGCATGTTGGTTTGTAAGAAGCCATCACTTTCGAGTTGTTGAAGTAGTCGATGTATACTGGGTTTCGGAATGTCTAGAATAACAGATAAATCTGCGGCGCTGAGAGGGTGTTCAGATTTAGAAACCGCTTCAATAATTTCCAGTACGCGAGAGATGCTGGAGCCTTTTTCACGACGTTGTGTGCTGCTCATATTTGATAGAAATCCTTATGCGAATGTCATAAATGACAATGTAGATAATCAAATAATAAGAGTCGAATTAGCGCACCACAAGACTAATTCGACTCAGATGACAGATTACTTCATTGTAGGCATAGAGAAAGTGACGCCTTCACGCACACCTGCTGATGGCCAACGTTGAGTAATCGTTTTGCGTTTGGTGTAGAAGCGGACAGCATCTGGGCCATACGCGTGCAAATCACCAAATAAAGAACGCTTCCAACCACCAAAGCTATGGTATGCAACAGGGACTGGAAGAGGCACGTTTATTCCGACCATTCCAACTTCAATATGATCAGAAAAATATCGAGCGGCTTCACCGTCACGGGTAAAGATACAAGTGCCGTTGCCATATTCATGCTCATTGATGAGTTGCATGGCGGCTTCCATACTTTTGACGCGTATGACTTGAAGTACAGGGCCAAAAATTTCTTCTTGGTAGCTCTGCATGTTAGGTGTTACCTGGTCAATCAAAGTGGCGCCGACAAAAAAACCTTGTTCATAACCGGCTATGTTTGGTTGACGACCATCCACAACAATGCGAGCTCCATCTTGTTCAGCGCTGTTGATATAGCCAATGACTTTCTCTTGATGGGCTTTTGTAATGACAGGCCCAAAATCGTTAGAGGAATCATTAAACGCACCGACTTTTAATGAGGACATCGCATTCTGCATCTTTTCAACTAATGCGTCAGCGGCTGTGTCGCCAACGGCCACGGCCACGGATAAAGCCATACAGCGTTCGCCGGATGAGCCAAATGCGGCTCCAAGTAACTGATTAACTGCGTTATCCATGTCAGCATCGGGCATGACAATGGCATGATTTTTAGCCCCGCCCAAAGCTTGGCAGCGTTTTCCTTGTGCGCTAGCGGTTTGATAAATATATTCAGCAATGGGTGTAGAGCCAACAAAGCTAATCGCTTTAATGCGTGAATCGTGTAATAAAGTATCAACGGCTTCTTTGTCGCCATTTACGACGTTTAATACGCCATCAGGCAAACCAGCTTCTTGCATGAGTTTTGCAAGGTACAATGTGGCAGATGGGTCGCGCTCTGACGGTTTTAAAATGAAGGTGTTGCCCGTTGCGATGGCCATTGGAAACATCCATAAAGGAACCATGGCTGGAAAATTGAAAGGCGTAATTCCGGCGACGACGCCAAGAGGCTGGAACTCGCTCCACGCATCGATGTTCGGTCCTACATTGCGAGTGTGCTCTCCTTTGAGAAGCTCAGGAACACCACAAGCGTACTCTACATTTTCGATACCTCGCTGTAATTCTCCCATTGCATCGTGACTGATTTTGCCATGTTCTTCACCAATCAAACGACAGATTTCATCGGCGTGCTGTTCAAGCAAGTGTTTAAAGTTGAACATAATGCGCGCACGTTTGATAGGTGGGGTATTGCGCCAAGCGGGGTAAGCTTTGGCCGCACTAGCAATGGCTTGCTCAACGGTTGACTGACTGGCGAGTAAAACTTGCTTGTCTGTGTTTCCTGTTGCTGGATTGAAAACGGCTTGATGGCGTTCGCCCTCTGTCTGTGTTTTGCCGTTAATAAAATGACCAATGATTGTCATAAAAATGCCTCGTTGTCTTGTTGTTAGATGATGGTTGGATCTACCACAGTGCGCGATAGAGTTCGATCATGTCAGCTTCCGTTGGCACTCTAGGATTGTTACCAGGAGAACCAGAAGCCTGTGCTTGGCTTGCCATGGTTTCAAGCTTGTCGAAAAACTGTGTTCGATCTATGCCAAATTGCTCGGGGGTCGGTACATTTAGCTCTTCATTAAGCGCCTTTAGTTCGGTTAATAGTTTGGAATTCGCAACCTCTGTAGAGTCTGTTTCCTTTGCTACGCCCATGGCTCTAGCGCAATCTGCATAGCGCTCTGACGCAGCTGGAATAGAATAGGCTGTCACAGTAGGCAATAGCATTGCATTGGATAAACCATGTGGAACATGGAAAAAAGCACCAATTGGACGACTCATGCCATGTACTAATGCGACTGAGGCATTTGAAAATGCAATACCAGCAAGCGTTGAGCCAAGCATCATGGCTTCACGTGCCTGTTGGTTGTGACCATCATGAAAAGCCGTGCGTAGGTTGGGACCAATGAGTTTCATCGCGGATATGGCTTGCGAATCACTGTATTGGCTGGCTTTTTTGCTAACGTATGCCTCAATGGCGTGTGTTAAGGCATCAATCCCTGTATCAGCGGTTGTACGTGGCGGTAAGCTGAGCGTCAGGTTGTAATCAATGAGTGCGGCAACTGGCATGAAGCCAGTACCAACACAGAGCATCTTTTCATCGCAGGTTTCGTCGGTGATGATAGTAAAGCGGGTGACTTCCGATCCCGTTCCAGCGGTCGTTGGAATGGCTATAATGGGCAGTCCAGGCTCAGAAACAACGCGTGGGAATTTATAATCTCGCATTACACCACCATATTTTCCTAACACCGCAATGGCTTTGGCACTATCAATTGGACTACCGCCGCCTATCGCGACCACCGCGTCGTAATTACCATCCGCCACCATTTTGACTCCGGCCATAATGGAGTCTACGGTTGGCTCGGGGACAGTTTCATCAAAAACGTCGAATTCAATTTGGTTGGTGCTGAGGTGACTTGCAATGTCACGAATGTAACCCAGTTTAACCATCATTTTGTCTGTCACAATTAACGGTTTATGACAGTTTAACTCCTTTAAAAGCGTCGGCAGTTCGTGTGAAACGGACGCGCCTACTTGCATGATTCTCGGTAACACGATTTGAGTCGACATAAATGCTCCTTGTTTAGATGATTAGTAGGCAATGGCAGGTAGCCAGGTCACAATGCCTTGCCAATAAAACACGATGAATAATCCAATTATTTGAATCAAAATGAATGGCACCACACCGCGATAAATGTGCCCAAGTTTGATGCCGGCAGGAGCGACACCTTTTAAGTAAAACAAAGCAAAGCCAACTGGAGGGGTTAAGAAAGAAGTTTGTAAGCACACGGCGAACAAAATCGTAAACCACACCAAATCAAAACCGAGGTTGGCCACCACAGGGGCGACTAATGGCAGAATGATGAGGGTGAGTTCTATCCAGTCGAGGAAAAAACCAAGAATAAAGGTGATGAACAGGATGGTTATGACAATGCCTGTCGGGCCGAAAGGTAAGCTAGTCAGAGCTCCTTCAATGATTTCATCTCCCCCTAAACCACGAAAAACCAAAGAGAAAGCGGTTGCTCCAAGCAGCAAGGCAAAAATAAATGCGGTTGTCTTTGTAGTTTCTCGGCCGACCTCTTGAAGTACTTTGAGGTTCAAGCGTCCTTTGCTAAGGGCCAGTAAAGTGGCACCTAATGCGCCGACTCCAGAGGCTTCTGTTGGGGTGGCAATGCCGAAAAAAATGGAACCTAATACCGCTAAAATTAACCCTGTTGTTGGTAGTACTGCTTTAAAGACATTCAGTACAATGTCGAAGGTTACTTTTTCGCTGCCTTCGGGTGCCGGGGCAGCATTAGGTCGCCACCAGGCCACCAGCATGATGTAGGTTACGTATAGCGCGGCGAGTAACATTCCGGGCAAAAGTGCACCTAAGAACAAATCTCCCACAGGGATGCCTATTCGGTCTCCCATCATGACCAACATAATACTGGGTGGAATGAGTATGCCAAGGGTGCCTGTCGCACACACAGTGCCGCAAGCTAATTCCTTGTTATAGCCTTCCTTAAGCATCATGGGGATGCCGAGGACGGCGAGTAGAACAACCGATGCACCTATGATGCCTGTGGAGGCTGCAAGCATAAGCCCAACAAAAGTAACGGTGACAGCGAGACCGCCACGTACGCGACCGAATAAGCGTGCTAAGTTACTCATTAAATCTTCTGCAACACCTGATCGATCTAACATCAATCCCATAAAAACAAACATTGGCAGGGCGACTAATACCCAGTTAGTCATTACCGCCCACATACGAGGAACCGTAATGGAGACATAATTCCAGTCAACGCCAATAAAGGCATCCAGCCAATGATCTGCCGCCATGGACAGTACTGAAAATACTACCGCGATGCCTCCTAAGACCCAGGCAACGGGAAAACCACTAAAGAGGCAACTTATGAAGGTCGCAAACATCAAGGTAGCGAGAATTTCATTGATTTCCATAAGAGCTCCTAAGAGTGTGAAACATTGTTGTTTGAGCGAGGAGGGCGACATTGGCACAATAGGGCCAAGACGCGAGAAAGACGCGCTATAACAGCCAATGCCAACAGAATGAAACCCAACAGCAAGAATGCCTTAATCGCCCAGCGATAAGGTAAGCCTCCGGGTGCTGTGGATACTTCATTGAGTTCCCATGAGTAGCTAATGAAGGGGAGGGCATACCAAATGACGACACCAATAAAAGGCGTTAATAAAAACAACATCCCCAATAGTTCGATCCAAGCTTGAGATCGTAAGCTTAGGCGTTCATGTATTAGATCTACACGAACGTGTTCATCAAAGGTAAAGCAATATGATAAGCCAATGAGCCACCCCACCGCATAAAGGTGCCATTGGAGCTCTTCAAACTCGATACGACCTTCTCCTAATGCGTATCGCATGAAAACATTTAAGATGATGATGCCCATCAAGAGGACCCAAACCCAAGACACAGCATTGCCAATGGTTTTTAATAAAGCGTCAATCCCATTTGATAGTTTGGTGTTGGGCAAATGTGGTTGTTCGACCGCTGAGCCTGTTAAGGCGTTATCAGAGTGAGTGTGCATAATGTCATTTCCTGTCAACAGATCTTAAAGGTCTGCATGTGTTAACGATGAGCTAACACATGCGTTTTTTCTGAGTTATAGATCTGTTGGTAGGTATGCCAAATTACGCCAAGTTTTATATTCTTTGCGGAAAGCTTGTTGAGAATCGTAGATTCGTTTGAAATCAGCATCCTGATCAGAAAGTTCCAGCATGACTTCATCGGTAATCTCTTTCAGGCCCGCTAGCATATCGGGTTTGAGTGCGCGTGTTTTGATGCCTTTTTCTTTTAGCTCGGCCAGAACTTTGCCTTGTAAGGCTTCACCATTCGATAGCGCTCGAAGGGTTCCAGCGGTGCATGCCATATCGATGGTGGCTTGAGTTGATGGGGCTAAGTCATCCCAGACTTCCTTATTGACTACCAAATGAGAGGCCGTGAAAGTCTGATGCCACCCAGGAAAGTAGTTATTTTTTGCGACTTTATCAAATCCCATGATGCGATCGATAGCTGGCATAGAAAACTCTGTAGCATCAATGGCACCCTTTTCGAGCGCAGGGAAAATTTCGCCGCTTGGTATCACGGTCACTGAGGCGCCAGCTCGTTGAAGAACTTTCCCTCCTAAGCCTGCAAAGCGTATTTTTAGTCCTTGTAAATCTTCCATTTTATTAACTTCTTCTTTAAACCAGCCTGCTGTTTCTGGGCCAATTATGCTGCATAAAATGGGGTGGATATTGTGCTTCGCATATAAAGCTTCAGCGAGTTGTTTGCCTTCGCCATCGTACCACCAAGCCGTGTATTCCCATGGCTCCATGCCAAAAGGAACGGCTGATAATAATGCGGATGCTGGAATGCGGCCTTGATCATAACCAAGCCAGGCGTATCCAGCCTTGAGTTGTTTGTTTTTAACGGCTTCTGTGATGTTAAAAGGCGGTACTAGTTTGCCTGGTTCATAGACTTTGAATTGGATGTTTCCATCAGTGGCTTCTTTGATTTGTTTCGCAACGTGTTTAATCGGATCGCCTAATCCAGGAAGGTGTGTTCCAAATACCGCTTGGACTTTCCAGCGGACTTTATCTTCTGCGGCGTAGACCGTGTTGATACTTGTTGCAAGAAGGGATGCGACTGCGGTTGCGGATATAGTTTGCTTAAGCAAAGTTTGAATGCGTGACATGACTGTTTCCTTGTTGGTGTCCAAGCTGAAACTTGGGATTATTTTTATATTTCTACACTCTATCGTCATAACGATACAATATTTATCATTATTAAATAAAATAAAAAAGTCAATTGTTTTTTTGTTGTTATTTCGATTTAATTATTATCAAAATAATAAAAAAGTGTTGGGCTTATGAGTTGTATGCCGAATAAAGTGGGCAAGGTGTTTTGGGGAATCATCGAGGGAAGCGTGTTTCAGAAAGAGGTTGTTATGTGTTGTTTGCTCAAAAATGTGAGAGTGGAAGGGGGGCATTGGTTATATGTTTATCTAGAAACTGCAGAATGAAATTGATGCGGCAAGCGACGTTTTTCTTTTCAATTAGTTTGGTGTTAATTGATTAAGAAGGTCGGTTAATCGGTCTTTTTGAATGTAATAATCTTTATTTTCGGCTTTCCCGAGTGCATGCTTGTGGCAAGTGGTAGGACTTACTTTTCTACTTTAGTAAATAAGGGGGAATCGGCCCAAGCGCTTAGAGCGACTATAGGCTCGGATGATTCACCTTATATCTTATTAAGTGCTAATCGGCTTATTCGTCAGCTTGCTCTACTGTTAGAGCTTTTATCGCTTGGTGCTGAGTAAGGAATACCTTGCCACTCAGACTAGCCAGTAAAATAGAACCAATAAGTTTGTCCATGACTGGGCCTTTCACTTCAGATAAGTGGACTTTTACCCCTGCGTCAGCAAGACGTAGCACCACCTTTTCTAGGCTTTGCAGTGCACTGGCGTCGATCATATTAATCGCGGTACACATAAGAACAAGGTGTTGAATATCTTTGTTTTGGGATACCAAATTTTGTAGCTGCTCTTCTAAAACACGTGCATTGGCAAAAAATAAATTTTCATCAATACGAACAGTGAGTACCTTGCTGTGGGTTTCTACTTCAAAACGTTGCACGTTCCGGTAATGCTCTGTACCAGGTACGCGACCAACAATGGCTATGTGCGGATGACTGGTGTGCCACAAGAAAAATAAAATAGATAAAATGACACCTACAATTAGCCCTGTTTCCATACCTTCTAGCATGACGGTACAAAAGGTCACTATCAACAAATAGGCCTCTTTTTTTGAAAACTGCCATAACTTTTTTAAGTCCGAAAAACTGATAAGTTTCGCCATTGAAATAGAAATAATTGCAGCAAGAATAGTGGTGGGCAAGTAATAAAAAAGTGGTGTCATGAACAATAATGTCAATAAAATTAGTAATGCAGAAATAATGCCTGTCATTGGGCTTTTTGATCCACAATCGGCGTTTAGCACTGTTCTTGAAAAGCCGCCTGTGACAGGGAAAGAACCACTTAGTGCCGCCCCGATATTGGCAAGGCCGAGCCCTACCAATTCTTGATTTGGATGGATATCTTGACGCCGTTTTGCCGCATAAGACTGGGCGACAGAGACCGAGCCTATAAAGCCAACAATGGTGATTAAGAAAGCACCTGGCAATAACGCTTTGATCATTTGCCAACTTATGATGTCTAAATTAATGGTTGGCGGGGTGGTTGGAACGGAGCCAATCACTGCCACACCTAATTGGTCAAGAGACAAGATTGCGACAATGAAAGTGGTCACAATGACCACGACGACTGGGCCCGACTTTTCAAATAATTGCACGCTTGATGTTGGTAAGCCGAGGAGCAACAAAAAACGTCCAAAATAGCGCTTAACCAACAGTAATGAAGCGATGGAGAAGACACTTAATAGAAGTGTTGGCAGGTTGGTGTTACTTACGTGTGCATAAAGGCTTGTTGCCAGCGGAACAAGAGTACTTCCATTAGATTCAATGCCGAGAAAGTACTTGATTTGCCCTATTATTATCAATAAGGCTGATGCGCTGATAAAACCGGAAATTACCGGGTGGCTGAGTAGGTTGGTCAAAAAGCCTAATTTCAACAGGCTCAATACCAATAAGAGCACTCCAGACATAAAGGCCAGTAGAATCGCGATACTAGCATAATGTTCACTGCCAGAGACGGCAAAAGGCAACACCGCGGAAGCTGTCATCACTGATGTAAGTGCTACAGGGCCAACAGCTAGAGTGCGGCTGGAACCAAACAGTGAGTAAAGGATAGAAGGTAAAATACTGGCATATAAGCCAGTAATCGCCGGAAGACCAGCCAACATAGCATAGGCCAAGCTTTGAGGAATAACCATAATGGTGAAAATTAAGCTGGCAACTGAATCATGCTTCAAATCGGCCGTTCGGTAACCTTTTAGCCAGACCAAAGCGGGTAGGTATTTCTCAAGTGTTGTCATAAGGCTTCTCTGTTGGGTGGGTAGAGATGTTTATATAAGTTATTATTTTGTTTTTATTATTTGATATAAGCTTAGTATTTAATGTTATATGTAGGTTTTGAATTAGTAAAGTTTTAAAATGTGCATAAAAATGAGTTTGTGGCGGAAGGGGATTGGCTTTAAAGAAGGAAATACCAGACGCATTCGGCATTTTTTGCTAATCTCTTTGACCAACTGTAATGCTAAGGAAAAATATCTGTGTCGCACGAGTTTCAGGTTGTTTCATCTTACTCTCCAGCTGGCGATCAACCAAAAGCCATTGAAAAATTGGTTCGTGGTGTTGAGGCTGGTCTTGCCCATCAAACCCTGCTTGGGGTAACAGGGTCTGGCAAAACCTACACGGTGGCGAACGTGATTTCTCAGGTTAAGCGTCCGACTATAGTGATGGCGCATAACAAGACCCTCGCCGCTCAGCTTTATGGCGAATTTAAAGAGTTTTTTCCTCATAACGCCGTAGAATATTTTGTTTCTTATTATGATTATTACCAGCCAGAAGCTTATGTCGCTGCGTCGGATACCTTTATTGAAAAAGATGCCTCGGTAAACGAACACATAGAGCAAATGCGACTGTCGGCTACGAAAGCCTTACTAGAACGTGAAGACGTTATTATCGTTGCGACCGTGTCGGCGATTTATGGCTTGGGTGATCCGCAATCTTATTTAAAAATGATGCTGCATCTTGATCGTGGTGATCGTATTGACCAACGTGATGTGTTGCGTCGTTTGGCAGAACTGCAATATAGCCGCAATGATTTGGTATTAGAGCGTGGTAATTTCCGTGTTCGTGGCGATGTGATAGAGGTTTTTCCTGCGGATTCGGAAGACACCGCTGTTCGTATCGAGCTATTTGATGACGAGGTCGAAACCTTGTCGATGATCGACCCTCTGACCAACAAAACCATTCGCAAAGTTCCTCGTGTTACGATTTATCCAAAAACTCACTATGTAACACCTAAAGAAACTGTACAAGCGGCGATTGAACGCATTAAAGTGGAATTGGATCAGCGTCTCGAGCAACTTAAATCGCTTAACAAATTGGTCGAGATGCAACGCCTTGATCAGCGTACGCGATACGATTTAGAAATGATGCAAGAACTGGGCTACTGCAATGGCATAGAAAACTACTCGCGTTATTTATCAGGTCGTGAAGAAGGCTCACCACCGCCAACTTTATTTGATTACCTACCAGCCAATGCCTTACTCGTTATCGACGAATCTCATGTTACCGTTTCACAAATTGGTGCAATGTATAAAGGGGATAGATCTCGTAAGGAGAACCTTGTCGAATATGGTTTCCGTTTGCCTTCTGCCCTTGATAATCGTCCTATGCGATTTGAAGAATGGGAACAGATTAAACCGCAGACAATTTTTGTTTCAGCCACGCCGGGTAAGTATGAAGAAGAGCATCAAGACTGGGTAGTTGAGCAGATTGTTCGTCCGACGGGCTTGATAGATCCTATTTTAGAAGTTCGGCCTGTGGCAACTCAGGTTGATGATTTACTATCAGAAATTAATCTACGAACACCTATTGGTGAGCGTGTTTTGGTGACAACGTTAACCAAGCGCATGGCGGAAGATTTAAGTGATTATTTAAGTGATCATGGCGTTCGTGTGCGTTATTTACATTCCGATATTGATACCGTTGAGCGTGTAGAAATAATTCGCGACTTACGTTTGGGAGAGTTTGATGTCTTGGTAGGTATTAACTTGTTACGAGAAGGTCTGGATATTCCAGAGGTCAGTTTGGTAGCAATTCTTGATGCTGATAAAGAAGGTTTCTTACGCTCGGAAAAATCATTGATTCAGACTATTGGTCGTGCTGCCCGTAATGTCAACGGTAAAGCCATATTGTACGCCGATCGTATCACAGGCTCTATGGAACGGGCGATTAGCGAAACTGACCGACGTCGTGAAAAGCAAACCGCCTACAACGAAGAGCATGGCATTATACCAACAGGTATCACAAAATCCGTTGAAGACATTATGGAGGGCGCCTACAACCCAGGTGCTGGTAAGCGCGGCAGCAAAACCAAGAAGGTAGCCGAAACGGCAAAAGATTACCAAGTGGAAAGCATGGAAGACGTAGCTCAGGTACGAAAAGCCATGATCCAATTGCAGAAAGAAATGATGTTAGCCTCGGAAGAACTGAAATTCGAATTAGCGGCGGGTTATCGTGATCAAATTCGTCAGCTACAGAAAAAGTTAAAAGACGTCGGTGAATAATCAAAGCTGAGGGAGATAAACGTGGCGATAACCTTAAGAAACTACAACATAATTAGAGTCATCGATAACGGTGTTATTGTAAACTGCACCGTGATTGAGATGTGCTACGACTATGCCCTTGTACGATTTAAAGACAAAAAATACAAAGTGCCTTATGGTTTAATTGATGAAGTTATTGGTCACGAATTGCTTGTTCCAGTCAATGAATAACGGTTTTAAAACAAAGACTTCAAAAAGTTTGTACTAGGGCTTGTCAAAAGAGAAGCCCTGAGTATAATGATCAACACTTTTTAGGACTATAGCTCAGTTGGTTAGAGCGCTACCTTGACATGGTAGAGGTCAGCAGTTCGAATCTGCTTAGTCCTACCAAATTATAAGGTCTCGACAGTTAGTGATCATTCACAACGTCGGGGCTTTTTTGTATCTGCAAACGATCTGCAAACTATAAAGTTATTTCTCTTCTTGCTTACGACCCCAATAAAACTACGCTTTCCCTCCTAAGGTGTCCGAAAATCTACGGTTCTTTTTATAGTGTCCAGAATCCTTTTCTTTACGTTTGCTGGGTAAATTGCTTTTATGGTGTAAAGCGTAACGCTGCGGATGTTAGGAAATGTTAGGTTTTGCCACCTTCTGTTTGACGAGTGTGCTATTTTTTCTTTTTAACTAAATTTATAGGTGTTCCATGGGAAGGATTGTTTTCCATACCAATTTTAGGTGTAGCACTTTCTAGCTAGAAAATGCCCCATTATGATTTATGCCTAAAGTCTGGCAAAGTTCGTTTAGGGCTTTGTGATACAGAAAAACTAATGAGTGTTAAATAGAAAGAACTACCTCATATGTCTGCCCAAAAGCGTTTATCAAGTCGGTAGCTATCCAAGAGCAGCAGTACTAATCTGTTAGAAATTGATTGATAACAGTGTTAGCGTTATTTTGTGCTGATTGGCTACCTATAACTTCAGGCCAGTGGTCTACCTGATTCGCCAGTGTCCCCGTCAGGCCTTTCTTACTTCCCCACCAAGCACCTGTCTTATATTCATTGCTGTTTAGTAGCACATCAACATAACGTTTAGCACCGACATCTACAGAGTGTGCCTTTCCAAGTTTCTGCATCACCCACATTGTAGATTCCATGATAAACCTTTGATGCCAAGGTAGGGATGCCGTCCCAGAAGTACCACGCGCCATTCCAGGATCAACCGTGATAAATCTTTTATCTAAATGCTCGCGTGCCATACTCATCGTCCATAGTGCCCCCATGAGTTTCACTGAGCCATAAATATCCGTATAGTTTTTGTTTTCAGCAAATTTTTCACCATTTACTACGCTCGTCCACTCGTCAATTGAGCCTTGTTTAATAGGAGGACGGCTTGCACCCACTTCTGGGGCGCCTCTTGCGGCAAAGCTTGCGACATACATAACTGTGCCACCAGTGGCGAGTTTATTGTTTTTAATCAGATAGTTAGTAAATTCCACATGTCCTAATACATTGACCGCAAAGATAAACATGACCCCATCTTTAGTCAGTTGAGTCGGTGTTGTTCCTCCGCCACCTCCAGCGTTTAAAATAATGGCATCCACAGGTGCGTCAAGGTTGTCGGCAGCTTGACGGCATGATTCAACGTCGCCAACGTCAACAAGCAAAATCTCAAAAATATCCTTATCCGTTGAATCTTCTAATTGGCGAAGCGCCTCTTCAGCACGTTTTTTATCACGGCATGCCAATACGATTCTCGAAATACCGTCTTTTTCGGCGAATTGTCGCGCGGCTTCAAACCCTAGCCCCGAGTTTGCACCTGTAATTAAAACTGAAGAATAGCTCATAGTATTTACCAATATTTTGAAGTGTAAGAATGGCGCAGAGCCATGATTTAATCGTTAAGTTTTTTAAAGTCAGCCTTCAATCCTTACGCAGCGAACAGAAAACATGTAATCCTTAGTGCTTGTCGCTCGTCGGATCTCACCTTTATGTACATTCCACCAGGAGTAAGCAAGGGTTCGAATAATGGCTTTCTTGTCAGTAGAAGCAGTTGCGGTCCAAAACTCAGTGTAGGCACCTTGAGTAATGTAAAAACCATTCCACTTCACACCGGCAGGGCGAGCGAAAAAGTGATGTTTATTGATGATTGATGGATTAAACTTCTTAAATAGACCATCGCTTTGTGACTCTTTAAGTTGAGCACCAAGGTTTTGCGCACCTCCGCGCCAGCTGTTTTGGTCGATTTCCTCTTCAGGCATGCCTATATTGCGCTCTAGCTGTTTCCAATCATCATCGGTTGCTACACGCCAACCTACAGGGCAAAGGTTTCGCTCATCAGAGACATCATGCCAATCGTATAGCCTGCCATACTTCAATAGGTTATCTGGCTCATCTTCAGGGATTACCCCTGTTCTTACCGCAGAGCCGTCTTGAAATTTAGTACTTCTCAGCCCTTCTGATAACCAAGTTTGGTTGCCTATTGTGACGGTACGGTAGATATTTCCTTCGACATCTTGAACCGTATCCTCTAGTTGATATAGCTCTTTGTTAATGTCATTGGCTAATGAAGCTGTTGCAGAAATCATGCAGACCCCTATAAATAATATGTACTTTTTCATTAATGGCTTCCTCAGTATCAACCTTGTATTTAAGGCTGCTGTAAAGATGGGATCAGTTTAATTGGTTAGTGTCAGATAAACTTATACATTTTTATAATTATCAAATTAACCTTATAAGTTCAATTTAATCAGTTGCTTAACTTAAAACACCCCATGTTGAGGAACATGATATTTTTGAGATATGAATAAGTGTTTCTTGGCGGTTTACGTAGAATTTCTTTAAACATAGTAGACAAAACTGACAGAGGAATACCTAGCATTGAAAACCATTAAATCTCCATTGGCGTTACTATTAATGACCTTAGTCATGATTATCAGTGGCTGTGCGAGTAGCGATGTGTCTCGTGTACCAATGCATGAATCAGAACAGTACTACAATTACTTGCAGCCGACTTTTGAACAGTATGTGGAAACAACCACTGAATGGTTACGAGAGAATCGAGCTTTTATCACTGATCGCGGTCAGCACGAAATAGAGCTTGTGATGAATGCCCCTTACAGTAAGGGGGACCCAAACTCAGAAAAAGCGATATTGCTCGCTCATGGTCTTGGGGACTCACCTTTTAGCTTCAGTGATATTTCAGACTCCCTTGCTGAGCAGGGCTTTTACGTACAGGTTGTACTTTTGCCTGGTCATGGCAGCAACCCTAAGCATATGAAAATGGTGAACTATCAAGATTGGCAAATAATGATTGATCACTATGCCGAGCTACTAAAACAGCAATATGATGAAGTTTGGCTAGGAGGCTTTTCGACGGGCGGTAACTTGGTTTCTATTCATACATTAGAGAATCAGGGTGTGGATGGCTTAATGTTGTTTTCACCAGGCTTTCAAACTAGGTCGCCAGTATTAGAAAAATTAACACCGTTAGCGGCAATCTTTACTGAAGGTTGGTTTACAGAAGAGAGCAACCTTGCCAAATATAACTCTGGGCTTCTTGTCAGCGCACTCGCTTATTCAGAAAGTGCGAAGGTGCTTCGCAACAAAATCGCGGATCAAGAATTGGATATTCCGGTTATGTTAGTGGTTTCAGAGGCGGATAGCGTGATTGATGCAAATGCACTAAATGAATACTTTGACCAATATTTTACGCACACCCAAAGTCGCTTGGTATGGTACGGAGAGAGTACAGAATTTAAACTTCCGATCAAAGTAGAACGCTACTCAATGCAAAGAGACGATCTTAGAATAAGTACAGCCTCTCATATGAGCTCTTTATTTGCCCCTGACAATAGTTACTATGGACAGGATGGAGACAAAATCATCTGTGAAAACAGCTTGAACTCTTCTGATGTCGAGGCGTGCAATCAGGGTGAACAAACCTGGTTTTCAGCATGGGGCTACACTGAAGGCGATCGCATTTACGCTCGACTGACTTGGAACCCATACTACGCCGAACTGGAAAAAACGATGAAAGCTATCGCCCTGTAGGCCAATTAGATAAATTTTTTGAGAGTAGAAAAATGACTAAAACACTGCACCTCAGCTCTATTTCGGACCTACATTCTGCGTTAGGGCTCGACGCTCCAACTCATCCGCTTGTGAGTTTTTTCAAGCCATCTCAGGTCAAATTGCGCGTTAAGGAAGATGTCAAAATTTGCTTTGACCTCTTTCTCATTTCTTTGAAAGATTCTGCTCATTGTAAGGTTGGATATGGCCACACAGCCTATGATTTTGACAAAGGAACGATGACCTTTATCGCTCCCGGTCAAGAATTGATGATTGAAGCAACAGAGCCCATTGAAGATTCATTGGGTTGGACGATTGCCTTTCACCCTCAACTGATAGCAAGATCTGAGCTTAGTAACAAGATACCTGATTATTCTTTCTTCGAGTATCAAACCAATGAGGGGCTGCATCTTTCAGAGCGTGAGCGTGTGATGATTACTGATATCGCTTCGAGTGTTGCTGATGAAACCGAAAGGAATATGGACAAACACACTCAATCGTTGATTTGCTCAAGTATTGATTTGTTGTTGAAGTATTGCGCTCGATTTTATGATCGTCAATTTATTGTGCGCTCTGATTTAAACCACGATTACATGAGACGCTTTAGTCAATTCTTAGACTCTTATTACCAAAGCGACAAGCCACTCGAAGAAGGTATACCCACAGTTCAATACTGTGGGAAAGAGATGGGTTTATCGCCTTACTATTTAAGCGATCTATTGAAGAAAGAGACAGGGAAAAATGCTTTAGAGCATATTCATCTGTTTTTAATAGAGCGAGCCAAGAGTCAGATTTCCCAAACCAATGACAGCATTACCCAAATAGCCTATGGGTTGGGCTTTGAATACCCACAGCACTTTTCAAAACTGTTTAAAGCCAAAACTGGAGTAAGCCCTCGACAGTTTCGAAATGATCCAACGTTAACACACTAGGGAACGTGCGATTAAGTCAGATTATTAGCACTAAGTCGCAGCTGGCCTGATTCGCTCTTTAATTCACTAAAAACCTCGGTTTTTAGTGTGTCTTATTCCCTAGGTGGAGGCTTAAAAGCTCCAACTACCGTCATCAAGACGGATTAACCCCGTGCAGACCTTATCATCTGATCCACTCGCAGTATGTTTCCCAGCGCAAACAACACCGCGAGCTTATTGTCATTTTTTGATAGATCTTTATTGTAGTGGTCAAGTAAAACTGGCCACCGCTTTATAGAACACCTATCACCAGCCTATATGGCTCGGTGGAGAGATCTACCTAAAGTTTGATGAAGGTAGCGCAAGAACGTATCCATGTCACATCAACGTCCTTTTACTGATCACGAGTTCAGTAACACAGGCTGTAAAACTCGTAAAGAAATTTGGATTTATCCAAGTTTTCTAAATCGTTGTGAGTCATCATCCAAAGGTCTGTACTCTGGTTTACCATTTTAACATCTATTTTCTGAAGAGTGTCAGAACTGTCTCCAATAAAACAAGGCAGGTAAGCAAGCCCCATCTTATGTTCAGCCGCTGCCGTCAACGCCTCAAAAGAGTCTGTTTTCATTACTATTTTTTCTTCCAAAATCAGCTCTGACACTTGTTGAGAAGCGCTACCTTGATACATGATTAACCAAGATGCAGATTCATGATGATGCTTACCTTGAAGGCTATTGATATAACTTGGTGCCCCGTATACACCAAAGGCTATTTTACATAACTTAGTACCAACGAATGACTCTGGCAACTCAGTGGCGGGACGAATCGCTACATCCGCATCTAAGTTTGAAATATTCAGTCGACGAGACGTTAAGCTGAGTTCCAGCTGAATCTTTGGATAAAGTTGATGAAAAGCCGCCAAATGCGCCCCTAAAACTAAACAAGACAGTGCGTCTGTTGTCGTTAACCTCAATACACCTTCCAACTGCATTTCTTGTCCGAAAATTTTACGTTCCAGCTCTTTCACTGTCGACTCCACTGCAAGAGCGGACTCCAGCAGTTTTTTCCCTTCTATCGTTAATTTATATCCGGTAGGAAGTTTATGAAAGACCCGTAATTTGTGGCACCACTTGCGGCTCGGATCATCTGATCAACTCGAAATACGTTTGCAAGAGCAAACAGCATGGCGAGCTTACTGTCATTTTTAGCCAACCCACGATAAATAGCTTTTCTAAAACCAAACTGGCACTTGATGATTCTAAAGGGGGGTTCGACTTTTAAGGCGCTTTTCTTAACTTAGAGTTTAGGGAAATAAAATGTCTGGTACTTGCATTTGTTCTACACTTTATTGATTTATGATTAAGAGATAGATTTATGGTGAGTTATTTAATCGCCTAGTGAAAAATAAATTTTATCTTTAAAATTTTATAAATATTGAGGGATAGAGTGTTATGAAAATTGTGGTTTTTCTTGTACTTTTTTTTGCATCTACTTTATATGCTAGAGAAGGGCTAAGCATATGTAATAAAACAAGTGAAGATTTTTATGTGTTAAAGGGAAGTCAAGGGTATCGACACCCGAACTTGACAGAGGGTTGGTATTTTATAAAAAAAGGCACCTGCGAGAGGGTTAAATAGTGCGTCACCGTTAGCAAGTTGGTTTGCTTTTACAGATAAAAAAGGTGTTCCTTTTTTGGTAAATGCGAAGGTCTCAAAGCTGGGCTTAGTTTTACCTAAGTATTTATGTTGGGCTCATAATGCCAAAGAGTTAAAAAAATATACGCGAGAGGCGAAAGCTTTTGGTAGAAGTTTAGGGTATGAATTCACTGAAATTCCTAATTCAGTATGTGAAAAAAACGATTATGCTCAGCGAGAGTACAAGCGCTATCCTGTTTCATTTGGTATTAAAGTAGGTAAGTCATACTTTCTAGAGCTTAATATAGATTAAGCTCTAAGGAAGATGTGATGAAGTGAAAAGGCTATATTAGTTTTGACACTATAGTGTGACTTATTCGCATCGTAAGAGCTACTGTGGTCAAAGTTTATACTGCCATGGAAAACGCGAGGCTTTTTCGTGGTGAAGAGGGTTTTGTTAGAGCGGGTTCTGGCTATCGTGTTACCTAGAAGTAAGATGAATTGAGATCTGTCGAAGCTGGTACTTCGCCTAAATAGAGTGTAAGTAAAGAAAGCCGAATTAATATCCGACTTTCTTTACTTAAATTCGGATACTAGGTCGCTAAGTTTAGTAATACCTTGTCAAAGAAGCTTGTTAAGCCATCTAGATCGTCTAGTGGTAAAACCTTAGCGATATATTGGTCTGGTCTAACGATGATGATGCAGCCATTATTTTTGTCAATTCCGCGTTTGTCATAGAAGGAATTCCCTTCATAAAGAGCGCTGTAGACTTTTTCATAATCTTTTAGTCCATAGCGGCTCTTTGTAGGTTGTAAGAGTGAATGAATGTCGCTTACTTCTATTTTCCGGTGAGATACCTGGAAGACAGCCTGCACATTGATGACGGCATCGATATCTGCATTTTTTGGTGTAAATCTCTGGATCGGAGATAATGGATTGTTTTGTAAAAACTCGCATAGTGCTTTCACTTGGCAAGCATCGCTCATAAAGCTTTGATCTCCTGCGAAGGCGAAAATGTGCCAACGACCATCGGCTTTCATGCTATGACCAAGATGCATAGATTTTGCATCGGCAAGACGGGTGACTTTGGCTGAGTGAAAACGCATACCAATAGTCTGTCCAGTCGCCAAACCTTGATATTTTCCAGAGGATACTAAGTTTGATTGAGGATAGTGAATGGCTGTCCCAGCAGTGAATCGACCAAATTTAACAAAATACTTTTGAAAGGCGGCTGGGTCAACGCCATCAGGGTTGGCTGTGGATTTGGGTTTAGCGCTGAACATTTTTGAAAATTCACGATCGAAATCGATTAATTGCTGAGCCACAGTTTGTCTTTCAAGGGAATACGATTGCAGTAATTCTGGTTTTGCCCTTCCTATTAATACATGGGCCAGCTTCCAACCTAAGTTCCATGTGTCGTTCACCGAAGTATTTAACCCTTGTCCAGCTTTTGGGCTGTGAGTGTGGCAAGCATCGCCCGCTAAAAATACATGCGGTAATCGACCATTTTCGGCGTCATCAAATGCGGTAGTAAGTCGTTGGCCAATTTCATACACGCTCCACCAAGCGATTTCTTTTACCTCGAGAGTGTATGGGTGCATGATGCGGTTGGCTGCAGCAATGAGGTAATCGGTTGTAATGTTTTTTTTGCTTAAGCGCTCATTACTTTTTAACTTATCCAGTTCAATGTACAAGCGCACCATATAGCCACCTTCGCGTGGAATGATCAGCATGTTACCTTCATTATTGGAATGAATTGCGGATTTTAAGCGAATATCTGGAAAGTCGGTTATCGCTAATACATCCATGACTCCCCACCCTTGATTAATAGAATCACCGACTAACTCGCGACCAATGGATTTTCGTACAGTGCTACGGGCGCCATCACAGCCAACGACGTATTTGGCTTTAACCGTTTCGATCGTGCCCAGGTGTTGAGAGTCTAAGCGTTCGAACGTCAATGTCACTGGGTAGTCGGTAACTGTAGGGTTGACTTCAAGGTTGATTAGTTGGCGGGAGTAATGAGGTACTACTTTTCTTGCTCCATGGCGCATCACATCAAGAAAGGCGTCATGTACTCTGGCTTGGTTTATGATGACATGAGGCATTTCAGACAAGTCGTCTTCTACATCTTGTATCTTGCTGCTGCGTGTAATCTGTTCTGGTTGTTCTGTATTAGGCTTCCAAAATGCAGTTTCATTTACCCAATAGGCTTCTTGTTTAATTTGATCTGCGAAGTCATAAGCTTCGAACATCTCCATGGTACGACAAGCGATGCCATCCGCTTGGCCTACTAATAAACGATCGTCTTTTTGTTCGACAATACAGGTGGAAATTGAGGCGAATTTCGACAACTGCGCGGCGAGGTTGAGTCCTGCTGGACCACAACCGACTATCATTACATCGACTTCTGATGGCATTGGGTGTTTTAAAGGCGGAGCAATGATTCGATCTAAAGGGTCTGTAATTCTAGGATCGCCTGGGTGAAATCCTTGTTGATAAAATTGCATGATTTATCCTCTTGTTATTGTCTATCCTGTGTCAGGAATGAAAAGATTTGCTGTCTGGAATAGAAATGACTGTAATGTAATTTAGATATAAGTAAAAATAGATTTTTATATCAAGACTAATAGAAAATGCATAAATGAACCCTAACTTATTGAAGCAATTAGCCATCGTTGTGAAGCAGGGCTCTCTTAGTCGAGCTTGTGAACAGTTGTATATAACTCAGCCAACATTAACGCGTAGTATTCAGCAATTGGAAATGAGAGTCGGTGCACCAGTGCTTATTCGAACGCGTTATGGCGTGCAACCTACCGAAATTGGTGCAAGGTTAGCTCAAATTGGCGAACGAATTTTGGCGGAAACAGAGCAAGGTGAAGAGGTCATTCGACAGTTTCATAGTGGCTATCAGAATGAATTTGTCATTGGCATTGATCCGCTTTGGGAGTTTGCTACGGTTGAACAAATGACGACCTATTTTATGCAAGAAAAGCGTTATGTCTTTCATTTTAGAACGGGGTCCGCGGCTGCGCAGATTGAGTTATTACAAAAAGGTGAACTCGATTTTCTCTTGGCGCCTGCGCATCTTACTGTTAAGCAAGGTGCGCTCGATAGGCAGTTGTTGTTTCGAGATCGATCTGGTGTTTTTGTTGGGAAAAAATCGGCTCTTAGAGGCTCTAATGTTGTTATTACTCAAGATGTGTTGGAGAAACAAAATTGGATAGTGGCTGGTGCTAACGCTGGTTTTCTTGATCGACCTAGCGAGCTTATTGGTCTAAAAGCGGCCAGTATGGCGTTTACGGGGAGTATCCGATCGGTTTTGCATCTGTTGAATAGCTCGGATATGTTGGTTCGGTTGCCTGCTCGTTTGGCCCTGATGACAGGCGACGTTGAGACAGATCAAATGATCCAGGTGCCAGAACCAAAAGGACCAAGGCGAGACATCGCGCTTTGGTCAAAAGTCGATAATTTGGAGCGTCCAGAATGCATGAAGGTTCATGAATTGATTCGTGACTTTATGCAAGAACTAGATGCTTCTGTATCAACCTTTGGATTGGGTTTATGAATCCATCAAACTGGATCTTGCCGATAAAATTGACACAATAGCCTGTACACATCGGGCATTTCTTTTTTCATCATTTTCGGGGCTTCAAAAAAGGTTTCACTGCAGACCGCGAAGAACTCGGCAGGATTGGTCAAAGCGTACTCGTCCAGTGGCAAGTGCTGGTGATGTTGCCAATTTTTTTGTAAGCGTTGGAATGCTGAGGTGAATATGTCGTGCCATTCTCCGGGGTTCATATCGGGATGCATCGGCGGCGCACCATTTGCGCCATCTCGAAGCATATCTAGTTTGTGAGCGAACTCATGAATGACCACATTACTGGCTTTTCCATGACGAGCATGAGCACCTGTTTCTAAAATGGATTCCCACGATAAAATTAACGGTCCTTTTGACCATGCTTCGCCGCTTAAAGCTCGACCTTCAGCATGAACGACGCCATCGTCACTTTTATAAGGGTGGTTGGCGATAAAGTCGCCTTCATACAAAATAATAGTTTTGCAGTGCTCGTACCAATCTAAACCGAGATGCAAAATAGGCACACATGCCATGGTAGCCAGCTTCAGGCACATTTCTTCGGTGAATTGGAAGCTGGCTCCTGGAGTGATGCCTTTACGAGCAAGGAAATGAAAACTCATATTACGAAGTTTGTCACGCTCGAAGCCCTGATAACGCTCTATAACTGGCCAATCGGCGACGGTAGATTCCCATTGATCTATGGTGAATCCCATGGCGTTGATACGTCGGTTTTCTAGCCAATTGTTAAGCTTTTCGAACATGGTATTTATCTCGGTTAAATCAATGAATTCTTTCTATATTTTGTGTGATATTAGTCGTAAAACAATATCATCTTCTAAATTATGATAAGCATCAGTGTGCTATTTGAGCGACGATAATGAGTGTGAAATATCCTTAAACACAATCTCTCCTTAATTCTTATGAATTCCTCCGACTTTGCTGCCTTAATCTCTCGAGTGTTTACTTATATGATAAGTGTCAAATTTATGACGTCATCCTTATGTTGAGGATTGGTTAACTCCAATTAAGCAACGAGAGAGCTTCTTTTGATACTATTTTTTACTTCTTTACCTCGCAAACGCACCAATTCGTTTTGGTTTATAAAACGGTCTTTACTAACGTCTTTATTGATTAACTTAATGGGGCATGCTTATGCAGAAGAGCCTGATATTAAGGTAGATTCTGTTCCTATGGCTGAAAACGTTCAAATAGAGCAAGAGTCTAAAGGGTATGTTTTTTCAAATCAGACTGTTATTGATTTGGCGAAAGAGTTGGCTGAATCCCCAATGAAACCAGCGGAAAAAGCGCCGCAAACGTTGACGGATATGGATTATCCGACTTATCGACAAATTAACTTTCAGCAAAACCAAGCGGTATGGGGAAACACACCAACTAAATTTTCCGTTCAGTTGTTTGCTCCCGGCTTTATATTTAAAGACCTAGTCTCTATTGATGTGGTTGAAAATGGTCGAGCTTTTCCCTTGAATGTATCGGCAGATTCTTTTACCACGCCCAATGCCGACATTAGCGAATTGATCTCTCAAGTCGGTAAATTCGCCGGATTACGTTTGCACTATCCGATTAATAACGCAGATATCAATGACGAATTTGTGGTCTTTCAAGGCGCGAGTTATTTTCGTGCCATTTCCAAAGGGCAGTCTTATGGTTTGTCAGCTCGTGGTTTAGCGTTAGATGTTGCTCAACCAAAGGGTGAAGAGTTCCCAATGTTTAAACAGTTTTGGATTGAACGTCCATCATCAAGCCAAGATGCGATTGTGGTTCACGCTTTACTCGACAGTAAAAGTATTACAGGGGCTTATCGGTTCGGAATTTACCCAGGTAAACCGACTCGTATTGATGTAAAAGCGACCCTATTTCCGCGAGTGGATTTGAATAATATCGGAATAGCGCCGTTGACGTCGATGTTCATGTTTAATAGCTCATTAGATGTTTCTGATGTAGCTGATTACCGTACTGCCGTTCATGATTCAGATGGGCTACAGATTCTAACCGGTAAAGGAGAAATGCTTTGGCGACCTCTGAATAATCCAAAATCACTGCAAGTTAGTGCTTTCAGTGATACTTCACTAAAAGGTTTTGGTCTTATTCAACGTCATCGTAAGTTTGAAGATTATCAAGATCTAGAAGCCAGCTATCACACGCGTCCTTCTGCTTGGATTAAACCAATGAATGACTGGGGCGCTGGACATGTCGAGCTTGTGGAGATTCCGTCTAATGCCGAAACCAATGACAATATTGTTGCGTATTGGCAGCCTAAAGAAGGCCTTAAAAAAGGCCAGACTTATACCTATCAATATTTGATGACGTGGTCTAATGATACGCCAGTTTCGTTAGATACTCCTCGAATTGTCCGCAGCGCTAAAGGCGTGAAGTTGTTTAAAACAAACCCAGAAGTGGTCATTGATTTTAATAAAATGCCGGATATTAATGTCGATGACTTGACGATCGATGCCAGTATTAGCAAGGGGAAAATACTCGAAGCAATAGCGGTGAAGAATCCACATAAAAATGGCGTTCGGGTTTACGTCTCTTTTGACCCTCAAGACGTGAATTTAGCCGAACTAAGAGTTCAACTTAAACAGGGAGATACTGCCGTTGCACCAACTTGGTTGTATCGTTGGATGAAGGAGTAATCATGTTATTAAAGGATAACGCTACAAAATTAGCATTGCCGCAAGTTTCGCCTTTGAGTATGCCAAGACATGCCGTCGATGAAGCCCCTCAAGCTCGTAAGAAAAGATTGCAAGGTTTTGCTGTTACGACATTTCTTTCGCGCTTGTTTGTTTTGGTAGCGACTGCTGGATTATCTTGGTACGGAGCTACTGAAATGTACAGTGTGCTGAATACCAATGCGATTGCAGGTTTGCAGTGGGCGTTCTTGGTTTTATTTTGTATTAACTTTACATGGATTTCTTTTGCGTTTTCCCAGGCAACGCTAGGCTTGGTTTTCCAGTTGTGGCCTTTTTCTCATACTCGAAAAGAACAAAACGTAGAAGGCGTTACGGCTATTTTGTTGCCTGTCTATAACGAAGACCCTCTGCGTATCCGTGCCAATATCCAAGCGATGCATGAAGATTTGATGAAGCAAGCTCCAGGTAAGTTTGCTTTCTTCATTCTAAGTGATACCAATAAAGCGGATGCATGGATTGCCGAGGAACAAGTGTTTCGTCCTTTGTTAAATGATGAGGTGGCGGCTTGTCCTATTTATTATCGTCGTCGTTACAATAATGCAGAACGTAAAGCAGGCAACATTGCTGAATGGGTGACGGGCTACGGTGGTGATTATGAATGCATGATTGTGTTGGATGCCGACAGCTTAATGGGCGCGGATTGCTTGATTTCACTGACTCGTCGTATGGCGGCAGAGCCCGGTTTAGGTTTGATTCAAACGTTGCCAACCATCATTCGCGCGAACACCTTATATAGTCGTATCCAACAGTTTGCCAACCATTGTTTTGGTCCTATTTATGCTTCTGGTTTGGCGGCGTGGCACGGTTATTCTTCTAACTTTTGGGGGCATAATGCGATTATTCGTACTAAAGCCTTTGCCGATGCGTGTGGTTTGCCTGTTTTAGAAGGTAAAGCGCCTTTTGGTGGTCATGTGATGAGCCATGATTTCATGGAAGCTGCGCTATTGCGTCGCGCGGGTTGGGGCGTACGTTTTGATACGGATTTGAAAGCATCTTACGAAGAAGCGCCACCGTCGCTGGTGGATGTTATTGTGCGTGACCGTCGTTGGTGTCAGGGTAATTTGCAGCACAAAGCTTTTGTGTTCGCGAGAGGTTTTCACTTTGCAACTCGCCTGCATTTAATGTCTGGCATCATGTCTTACCTAAGTGCTGTTTTTTGGTTGATGTTGATCGTGGTCGGCTTTGCCTTGGCGGTTCAGGCGTATTTTGTTCGTCCTGAGTATTTTGCCAATCCGTCACTATTTCCAACTTGGCCTGTGTTTGATTTCGAAAAAGCGCGCTCTTTATTTGTCTTGTCTATGGCGTTGGTACTAGCGCCCAAAGTATATGGTTGGTTGTCCGCCATGTTGAACTTCCGCCGTTGTATGCAATTTGGCGGTCCAATATTACTGACCTTAAGTACCTTGCTAGAAACTGTGTTATCGGCTTTGTATGCGCCGATTCTAATGTTGTCTCAATTCCAAGTCGTTTACGATGTCTTCAAGGGGCGCGACAGTGGTTGGAAGCCTCAGTCCCGTGACGATGGTGCAACGTCATGGAAGGTCGCCGCTCGTGCGCACTGTAGCCATACATTATTGGGCTTAGGATTAGCGAGTGGGGCTTTGTTTTTAAGTATCGAATTGTTCTATTGGTCTTTACCGATTAGTTTTGGCTTGATTTTGTCCATTCCGTTATCTTGGATCAGTGGCGGTGCAAAACGTGGCAATGTGATTCATTATTTGGGTCTGATGCGCGCACCAGAAGAAAAGCGTCCACACCCAATTGTTGATATGCAAGATCGTTATGATAATGCACAGAGCGAACTTGATTTTGATGATGCTTTGTCTTCTTTAAAGCGCTTGTCATCTGATGCAACATTGTTTTATTGGCACCTTGCTCAAATGCCAAAAGAGCAACCAAACAAAGAGTTTTGTCGTGCTTGGATTTGTGCTGAATGGCAAATCCTTAACAGTAACAATATTCAAAGCTTGTTAGATCATCTCAATGAAAGGGAGTGTCTCGCTATTTTGCAGCATCGAGAGCTAATGGCAGCAATGGAAAAATACTTGCCAGAAGATAAGCGAGTAAGTAAACAAGCAAAAGAGTTTGTGCCGGCTTAAATTGAGATAAGGGCGCAAATAGTATTTGCGCCGTTTTTAATATTACGAGTAATCGCTAAGAGGGAATTCACTTAACGGGAATTCCCTTGTTATTTTGGGTTGTTTCATTGAAAACATAGTGTTTACTGAGCGAACCCCTTTCGCTTGTAAAAGTTGCTTGCTCAATAGTTCGTCATAACTGTTTAGGTCTCTGGTGATGATCTTTAGCAAAAAATCACAATCACCACTAACGGAATGACACTCTTGTATTTCTGGATATTTTCGTACACTAGAAAGAAAAGGTTCTAGTGTCTCTGGGTGATGGTTGTCCATGGAGACTTGTGCGAAAGCGATCACATTTAAGTTCACCTTCTTCGGGTTTAACTCCGCCGTATAGCAATTAATATAGCCTTCGTCTTCTAGGCGTTTTAAGCGTCGCCAGCAAGGTGCGGTTGAGAGACCAATTTTATCAGCTAAATCCCGATTGCTTAAACGGCCGTCTTTTTGTAACGCCGCGAGAATACTAATGTCAAATTTATCGAGCATGAAAGTGTTTCCGTTTTTTGTTATTTGAAGAAACTTTGTTGCTCAGTTTGTCAAAGACTTGGCAATTAAGAAAGATAATTTCGCTGAATCATAGATAAGATTAACGACATCATACTTATAACAATAAAGCTGAAAAGCCGCTGAAGATGGTGTACCTCTATGAATCAATTGCTAGAAAAAAGTAATCACGTCACACATTTTATATGTCAAAAGCCTGAGTTTGATTGGCTTCAAGTTAGTCAATTAATGCTTTTATCTCGTGCTTTAGATGAGATCGAAGAAACAGAATTAGTGCCCGAAAAGTTGGTGTTTAACCAGTTTTCTGCTCGTGGGCATGATTTTGCGCAAATTCTTTTGGGCTCTTTGCTGACTCATCCTCACGATGCTGCAAGTGGCTATTATCGATCTAGACCCTTCGTTATGAGCCTTGGAATCGATTTGGATGAAGTGGTTGCATCGCCTATGGCGAAAGCGGGTGGCTACAGTGATGGCAGAGACATCGGTGTAGTGTGTAACTACCCCAATACTGATAGAAAAGGCGCTATGTTATTCCCTATGTGTGGCGGTGTTGGTGCACAATATTCGCCTATTTCTGGCTGGGCGCAATCTATTCTGTATCATAAAAATCAGTTAAACGATGCGAGCTATGCGGGAGCCATTGCTGTTTCAATGGGAGGAGATTCTTCCATGTCGACAAGTGGCTTTTGGGCGGCATTAAACATATCGACAACCAATAACTTGCCGCATTTATTTTACATTGAAGACAATGGCTACGGTATTTCAGTGCCTCAGGAAGTACAAACGCCTGGTGGGGATCAGGTGGCGAATCTTAAAGCCTATAAAAATCTAAAGATTATCGATGGCGACGGAACCGATCCAGAATTGACCCCAGTACTGATAAAAGAAGCCGTCGAATATGTGCGTTCTGGGCAAGGTACATGCTTACTTCGATTAAAAGTACCGCGTTTATGTGGTCACACTTTTCAAGATACTCAAACCTACAAAGATGCAGACTTTATTGCCGATGAACAATCAAGAGACCCACTTCCTAAGCTAAGAAGCTATCTGTTAAGTCATAACTTAGTGACCGCGGATGAATGGCAAGAGTTAAAAAACGAAAGTTATCGTGATATTCGTAATGCAGTCGATAAAGCTAAGGAGCGTCAGCAACCCGATCCAGAAAACCTTACGCGCTTTGTTTATGCCGAAAAAGACCAGCTTCAGCTTCGAGGTGGTTTAGCGGCAAGTGGTCATGTATTTCCAGCGAAAAGCGATCAAGCTAAGCCAGAAGGGTCTCGTCTTAACATGCTAACAGCGATTCGTAAAACCCTTGATTACGAATTAGAAACTAACTCTAAAGTGATTGTATTCGGTGAAGATGTTGGACCAAAAGGTGGCGTTCACGGAGCAACACTTGGGCTGAACGAAAAATTCGGCGGTAATCGAGTGTTTGATACCAGTTTATCAGAAGAAGGGATTATTGGTCGTTCAGTAGGCATGGCGTTGAGTGGCTTGATGCCAGTGCCTGAAATACAGTTCCGCAAATACGCCGAGCCTGCTGCTGAACAACTGTCCGACACTGGCATTATGCGCTGGAGAACTAATAATCAATTTGCTGCGCCTATGGTAGTCAGAGTTCCAGGCGGGTTTGCCCGCCGAGGTGATCCATGGCATTCCATGAGCGACGAAGTGGAGTGGGCGCATAAAGTCGGTTGGCAATTGGCAATGCCTTCTAACGCTGAAGACGCTGTTGGTTTGCTGCGTTTTGCTTTACGAGACAATAACCCGACTATTTTCTTTGAGCATCGATCTTTACTGGATAATAGCTGGTCGCGCCGCCCATATCCTGGCGATGACTATGTTATACCATTTGGAAAAGCAAAGACGATTTTATCAGGCACAGCATTAACGGTAGTTTGTTGGGGAGCGATGGTAGAGCGTTGCCAGAATGCCGCAATAAGTCTTGATATGAGTATTGAGGTGATTGACCTTCGCACTATTCAGCCATGGGATGAAGAGGCAATACTGACCTCTGTCGAGAAAACTGGACGTTGTTTGATTGTTCATGAAGACAATAAAACCGCTGGTTTTGGCGCTGAAATCGCCGCGACGTTAGCCGATGAATTGTTCTTTAGTCTTGATGCGCCAATCCAGCGATTGACCATGCCAGACATCCCTAATCCTCACAATTTTCTGTTGTTAGATAAAGCCGTGCCGAGTGAGCAAAAGATTGCTCTCGCCATGAAAAAACTGATTGAAGTGTGAGGAGGAAACGATGAACGAATCAATGACTATTACGCTTCCGATGGGTGCTTTAGAGGGAACGGCAGCAGTATTTTCTACTTGGCTGGTAGGAGAGGGTGATCAAGTTCGAAAAGGTGATCCTATATTGGAGTTGGAGACTGACAAAGTATCAATGGAAGTGTGTGCCGAAAATGATGGTTCTATTGGGAAAATCTTGGCGACATCAGGTGACAATGTCGATGAAAAGACCATTCTTGGCTACTTAGATTGTGGTGAGCAGTCAGAGGGCGGTAAAGTTTCGGTAGAGACGTTGTCATCTCTTATTGCTAATGACGCTTCGCAAAATGAGCCAGTGACCGATGTTGTTCAATCTGATGTGGCTGGCGATGACTCAAAACGCCATTTAATCGGACCAGCCGTCAGAAAACTATCGAGAAAGCATAATCTGAACTTGTCTTTCATTGACGGCACTGGCAAAGGCGGACGTATTACGCGAGATGATATTTTAGCCTTTATTGATGCCCAAGCGGGTAAAGAGCAAAGCAACTTAGATGTTTCAATTCCAGCAGAAAAGTCACATGGTCTAAAAAGTAAGCTTGTTCCTCATACCTCTATGCGTAAGAAAATTGCCAATCATATGGTGGACAGCTTACTACACACTTCGCCACATGTTACTAGTGTCTTTGAAATGGACATGGGGCGCATCATAGAACATAGAAAAATGTGCAAAATGGGCTTTGAAGAAGCGGGTGTAAAGCTGACTTTTACCGCTTATTTCTTGGCCGCCAGTGCTAAGGCAATGCAAAAAGTTCCTGTCGTTAATTCACGTTTTCATGATGAGTTTTTGGAAGTATTTGAAGACATCAACATTGGTGTTGGCACAGCGTTAGGCGATGAGGGGCTGATTGTCCCAGTTGTTAAACAGGTTCAAGAGAAGAGCTTGTTTGACATCGCATCAGCGCTTCAACAACAAACCGATAAAGCCAGACAAGGTAAATTGGCTGCCGCAGACATGAAGGATGGAACATTCACCATCTCCAATCATGGCGTGAGTGGCAGTTTATTTGCTACGCCAATTATTATCAACCAGCCTCAGGTTGCTATTTTGGGTATCGGGAAACTTGAAAAAAGAGCCGTAGTGGAAGAAGTGAATGGCGAAGACATAATTGTCATCCGACCAAAATGCTATGTGTCTCTTAGTATCGATCATCGAGCCTTGGATGCGTACCAGACTAATTTATTTCTGAGTCATTTTGTCGAAGCGATAGAAAGCTGGGGGAAATAATGACTTACGACATGGGGTGTTGTGTAATGACCCCCATGTCAATCTGTCGTCTTTTGATGAGCTGTGTTTCAATTCTATGCAGTAACAGGTGCTTTCTTTTTCTTGTAAAGTACATGGGAGCATTTTGAGGATTTGAAATCATTTTTAACATTCTTTCTAGCATTATCTCTAATTGGCTCTTTTCTTTTCTTCTTTAACCACGTTCGTATTTAAGATTTCTTGCCATGTTTGATGGTGCTTAGAATCCTATTGCATTGCTATAGTTGGTTTTTCTATATTTTTTATGTGGGTCTCATGTGAATTTTCTGATTGTAAAAACAGATTTTTTGATTTATTTTTGTTTTTATGAAGTTAAATAATCAAAATAATGATTGAATAGATATGATTTTTTGAGTATTTTAAATCATAACAATGACATTGTGCTTAAGGTTTGTTCTTCATCTCTTAGTGGAATTGTCAAAAAATAAGAATAAGGAATTGGTTTTGAACTCAACAGTAGAATTGGCATTTTACGGAGACGATTTCACTGGCTCCACTGATGTGCTTGAAAGTCTAAGCTTACGTGGCAAGAAAACGATTCTATTGCTTCGTGTGGCAGAGGGAAATGATGCGGTTAACTTTTCTGATTATGACTGTGTCGGAGTTGCAGGAATAAGTCGAAGCAAAGATCCTGCGTGGATGAGAGCTGAATTACCGAAAGTATATCGTTTTCTAAATTCTTTCGACCCTAAGTATATACATTATAAAGTCTGTTCAACTTTCGATTCTAACCTTCATAAAGGCAACTTGGCTGTTGCGACTCAAGTTGGCATTGATGTTCTGTCTCCTCGCTGGACTTCTATTGTGGTGGGGACTCCAAAAATTAAGCGCTATGTTTGCTTTGGTGAGTTGTTCGCTGATTCAAAAGGGGAGACTTATCGCATAGATCGACACCCCATAATGAGTTGTCACCCTGCAACACCAATGACAGAAGCTAACTTGGTTAAACATATGCATCAGTTGGGTGAGGTTGATTGTGCCTCAGTTAATATAAGTATGTACTCCGATGATTCTGCGGCGACTAAATTACAGCAATTTATTGCTGAGGATAAAGTGGTTGTCTTTGATTCTGTTGATCATTCCTCTCAAGCTAAAGTTGGGGTGCTGATTAATGAGCATTGCCAAGACGGCCTGCATTTTTCTGTTTCTTCATCCGGATTTGAAGATGCCCTTTATAGCCAAAATAAACTGGTAGAGAATATCAATATCACTCCTAAGTCTAGGATTTTAGCGTTATCCGGTAGTTGTTCTTCTATTACAAGTAGTCAAATTGATTATGCATTGAGCCATGGTTTTATTCCTGTCGAACTTGATATCGCCAGATTATTGATACTTGAAAACAGGTCTCAATATTTAGATGAGATCGTTCAAACTTGTATTGATTTACTTCGTGGCAATAAATCGCCTTTAGTGTATTCCGCTTTGGGTCCTCAGAAAAGCGGTTCAACGATCACTTCTCGAGAAGGAGATCTACATTTTGATGAAATGCTTGGTAGTTTCCTTGGTGCTATTGCTTTAGCCGTTACAAAGACGGGTCTTATTGAGCGACTTGCTGTCGCAGGTGGCGATACCTCAGGTTACTGTATTCAAAGTTTAAACTTAGATGCTTTGACGTTTATTGCACCACTTTGCCCAGGTGTTCCTCTATGCAGAGCTCATGCTCAAGACAGTGATATAGATGGGTTAGAGGTGGCTCTTAAAGGTGGGCAAATGGGATCTGAAGATTTCTTTTTTCGATTATGCTCAGGTGGAGAGTAAATGATGGATAGATTTGAGGTTACGTACTTAATTCATAGTTTCATCAGTTTAGCTCAAGTTGCTGAGAAAATCTGTAATGATCAAACAACTGGAACTTTTACGAAAATTCCAGATATCTCAAGCGGTAATGTGGGATGCTTTTCGGCCGAAATTATTTCTGTAGAAGAAAATTTCGTTTCATCATTAAAGCAATATCGTGGCCGTGTGGTTATCTCTTACCCTATTGATTTATGTGGATATGACTTGTCTGCTATTTTCACTATTGCTTGTGGTGGGGTCTCTTCTATTAAGGTGATTGAACGTTTAAAAATAGAAGACATTCAATTCACCGATCAATTTGTTGCTCAATTTCAAGGTCCAAAATTTGGTATTGAAGGTACTTATCGCAAATTGGGAATATCAGATGGGCCAGTGATCGGTGGGATCTTAAAACCGAATATTGGTATTACGCCAGAAGACAGCGCAAATCTGGTTGCACAGCTGGTGGCTGCTGACATTGATTTCATCAAAGACGATGAGAAACTACAAAGTCCGCCATACTCTCATGTAAAAGATCGCATCGACGCTATTATGCCTGTTATTGATAATTGGCAGCAAAAAAGCGGTAAGAAAGTCATTTATGCATTTAACATTTGTCATTCAGATATTGGTGAAATTGAACGTAATCATGAGTATTTGAAAAGCAAAGGCGGTGATGCTGCTGTTATAAACGTTAATCAAATAGGCATTTGCGGTTTAGATTCAATTAATAAGTTTAGTGGTGTTATTTTGCATGCTCATACTAATGGGCTGGCTTTTAATGAGCGTAGCGATTGGGGGATTTCTTTCAATGTTTGGCAAAAAGTTTGGCGTCTATTAGGCATAGATCATCTTCAAATTAATGGTATTGATGGGAAGTATTGGCAAGGTAATGATTCCGTGATGGAGGCTTATTATGCAATGACTCAACCTCTTGGCCATTTATCTGCAACTTTACCTGTTTTTTGCTCCGGTCAGTGGGGTGGTCAGGTACCAGAAACCTACAATCGAACAGGTAAATCTACAGAACTAATGTATCTCGGCGGCGGTGGTATACATGGTCACCCATTGGGTGCTCAGGGTGGAGTAAAAGCCATTAGACAAGCTTGGGATTCCTGTATTTCAGATCAAAATATATATGATTATGCCGTGACTCATCCTGAGTTATCGCAGGCATTATCGTATTTTTCTCATAAAGCAAAACAATAAAAGTGGAGTAAGTATGACAACTATATCTTTAATCGGTGCAGGCGGAAAAATGGGCATGCGTTTGTCTAAAAACCTGCAAAATTCAGATTATAAGGTTAATCACGTTGAAATAAGCGAGCAAGGTCGTAAGAACCTAAAAGAGCAGCTTAATATTGATGCGATTGGCCCTGATCAGCAAAATTCGGCTTTAGAAGCATCTGATGCGGTTATTTTGGCTGTGCCGGATACTCTTATTGGAAAAATCAGTAGTCAGGTTTGTGAGCATTTGAAACCGGGAACTATGGTTGTGGTCCTTGATGCTGCTGCACCGTTTGCTGGTCATCTCCCTAAACGTGATGATCTTGTGTATTTTGTGACTCATCCTTGTCATCCAGTCATTTTTAATAAAGAACTTAATCAAGATGCTTTAAATGACCACTTTGGTGGTTTACATGCCAAACAAAGCGTTGTCTCAACTTTACTGCAAGGTCCTGATTCTGCATGGGAGCTTGGGGAAGATCTTGCGAAGACTATCTATGCACCGATCAAAAATTCGTACCGTGTGACTTTGCATCAAATGGCAATGTTAGAGCCAGGTTTATCTGAAACTGTTTGCGCAACTTTGTTGACGGCAATGCGTCAAGCTATGGATGAAGTGGTTGATGGTGGTGTTCCGTATGATTGTGCTCGTGACTTCCTTCTGGGTCATATGAATATTCTGTCAGCGGTTATTTTTGATGAAATTGACGGTCAATTTTCTGATGCTTGTAATAAAGCAATCGATAATGGCTTGGGTAAGTTGCTTTATCCTGATTGGAAGAAAGTCTTCAATAAAGATGAACTTGCTCACAGTATTCAATTAATCACTTAAGAAAACCTAAATTTATAAAATGATCATAAGCAATAACGTAAATTAAAGGAAACCCCAATGAATATAATAAAGACAAAAATAATTCAATGTGCTGCTTTAACTACTCTCGCCTTTTCTCCGCTTGCTCTAGAGGCTAAAACCATTAACCTCGCTTTTACCCAAACGATGGATTCACAATATGGCGCGGCCGGTAACGCTTTTAAATCAGAACTGGAAAAGCTAAGTAACCATAAAATTGAAGTCGATTTGAAACCAGCGGGTGCTTTGGGTGGTGAACGTGAAGTGGTTGAGAGCCTGCAGCTAGGCATTATTGAAATGACTATTTCTTCAACGGGGCCTTTAGGGAACTTTGATAAAGATGTTTATCTTTTTGATTTTCCTTATGTGTTTGAAAGTTATGATCATGCGCATCGCGTACTAGATAGTCATATAGGGAAGGGTATTCTTAACGGAATGTCAGAACATCAGATTAAAGGTTTGGCGTGGGGGGAAAATGGATTCCGCCAGCTTACTTATAATGGTGACCCGATCTTGAAGCCCGAAGATCTTAAAGGTAAAAAGATCAGAACGATGGAAAATTGGGTTCATTTAGCGACATTTAATGCGTTAGGTGCTTCGCCAATCCCAATGTCTTGGACGGAAGTGTTCACTGCGCTTCAACAAGGAACCATTGATGGACAAGAAAATCCGATCAATCTTGCGGTAACATCAAAGCTTTATGAAGTTCAAAAGCAAGCCTCGATGACTCAGCATCTTTATAGTCCCGCTGTTATTGCTATGTCTCAGGGATATTGGGATGGTCTTAACTCTAATGAGAAAAAGTGGGTTCAGCAAGCGGCCGATGTCGCAGCTAAAGTGATGCGTCAGTCACGTGAAAAACTAGAGAATGAAGCTTCTGATCAGCTGACTCAAAAAGGCATGACTATTCATAAAGTGGATATAGCGCCTTTTGTAAAAGCTACTGAGGGGGTTCGTAATAAGATCGCCAAGGAAATGGGGTTTACAGAGAAACTAGCTGAAATAAAAAGCATGAAATAATAGGTCAAGAAGGCTGGTATGAAAGTATCAGCCTTCTTATTTGAGGATACAAAAATGGCAAAATTCATTATTAAATTTAGTCGATTCCTTAATAATTCTGCTTTAAATGTTTCTGCGGTTCTTATGGGGCTTATGGCTTTATTAGTGTTTTATCAAGTCATCACACGGTTTGTATTTGGTGCTCCATCAGCTTGGTCTGAAATCTCGGCTAGGGTGATGATGGTATGGATGGTTTATATTTCTATGGGTTGCGTATTTAGCCGTGGAAGTATGATCAGTATTACTTTTTTTGTGGAAGTACTGCCAGATATCTTTGGTCTATGGGTAAAACGAGCGGTTACCATCATAGTGCTGATTTTTTTTGGTGTGTTGATATGGTATGGCTGGGATATTGCGGTAAGGGTAAAGAATCAGAATGTCGCTATGTTAAATATTTCAGCGTTTTGGCTTTATATTAGTATTCCTATTGGCGCTGTTATAAGTATTCCATCGTTGCTTGAGTGGCATATTTTAAATGTCGAAAATAAATCTGAACCTGCCGATCTTAAAATAACTAAAACCGCAGAGGTCTAGTCATGCCAACAGCCATTGTTTCGTTATTACTTGCATTCATTTCATTGTCTGTTCCTATTGCCGTCGCTATTGTTATTGCGTCAGCAGTAGGGCTTTATTTTTTCAGCAACCTCCCATTAATAATCATTCCTCAGCGAATGTTTATTGGCCTAGATAGCTTTCCATTAATGGCTGTTCCTTTATTTATCTTAGCCGGAAATATTATGGGGCAAGGGGGCGTTTCAAAACGTTTGGTAACTTTTGCAAAATCTCTTGTGGGCAACCTTCAGGGTGGTTTAGCAATTTCTTGTGTTATCACCAGTATGATTTTTGCTGCCGTGTCTGGGTCGAGTGTTGCGACAGCGTATGCTGTAGGGGCTATTTTACTTCCTGCTATGATAGCGCATGGTTATCCTAAACCTATGGCGACGGCGATACAGGCGTCTTCTGCGAATTTGGGAATTGTTATTCCTCCATCTGTGCCATTAATTATGTACGGTGTTAGTACCAATACATCTATAGGTAAGCTCTTTCTGGCCGCGATAGGTCCAGGGCTCTTTATGGGAGGGGCTCTGATTACCATGGTACTTGTTTGGTGTGTTGTAACTGGCCATGGCAAAAATGACGCCAATGATCAACAGAATCTACTTACGTCATCAAAAGATGCTTTACTGGCTTTGCTCATGCCTACCATGATTCTGGGTGGGATTTATGGCGGTGTTTTTACTCCTACAGAAGCGTCGGCTATCGCCGTTATTTATGGCTTGATACTCGGTGTTTTTGTCTATAAAGAAATCACACTGAAAGACATTCCAAAGATACTAAAAGGCTCAGTGGTATCAACATCTTCTGTTATGCTAATTATTGCGGCAGCTTCATTGTTAAGTTTTCTTGTGAGTCGATCTGATTTGCCTCAGCTACTTTCTACTTTTGCTACGGATAATTTTTCGACTAAGTTACAGTTTTTCTTAGCGGTTAATTTATTGCTTTTAGTTGTTGGTATGTTTGTTGAAACATCTGCTTCGATTTTACTGCTTGCACCTATACTTGCCCCCATTGCTATTATTTATGGTATTGATCCTGTTCATTTTGGTGTGGTGATGGTTGTAAACTTGGCTATAGGTATGTTTACCCCTCCACTTGGGGTAACCTTGTTCGCTGCGAGTCAAGTGGCTGAAATCCAGGTTGAAAAAGTCATATTAGCGACGTTGGTGCCTTTAGGGACTTTGCTCTGCTGCTTGGTTCTTATTACAATATTTCCTTCGATTACACTATTTTGGGTGAATTCGTGATTATTTACTTAACTAGGGTGACCAAAGTTGATGAAAAAACAGCACCGCTATAAAGATATAGTTGATTACCTAAAGGATACTAATTTAACGACTGTTGATGAGCTTGTTCAGACTCTAAATGTTTCTCCTGCAACAGTAAGGAGAGATTTAATCGATCTAGAAAATCAGGGTGTTGTTAGAAGGACTCATGGTGGTGTCACTTTAAATAATTTTGTTGCGACACAGCTTTCTGTTCAAGAAAAAAACCAATTATTTAAGGCTGAAAAAGAAAGGATATCTAAAGCAGCAGCTGAGCGCGTTGAGTCTGGGAATTCTATTATTTTAGATGCCGGCACGACGACAATGGAAATTGCGAAAAATATCACGCATCTTCCTCTTAGGGTTATCACCCCTGATTTAAGAATTGCGCTATTTTTGAGTGAATTCAAACAGATTGAAGTTACCATGTTTGGTGGTGAAATTGATAATGCCAGCCAGTCTTGCGTTGGAGAGCATGCAAGAAGGCTACTTCAGTCTATTCATACGGATATTGCTTTTATAAGTAGTAATTTTTGGAGCTTTGAGCATGGTGTCACTACACCAAAAGAAGCAAAAACAGCGCTTAAAGCCGATATGATGAAGAGTGCTGAAGAAAGTATTTTAGTGGCTGATAGCAGTAAATATAATAGCTTTTCTTTGTTTAAAGTGGCTGAGTTAGATCAGTTTTCAGAAATTTATACAGACAGTGAACTCAGCCAAGAGGCCAGAGAAAAGCTGATGAATTTTAATGGTAAATTGCATATTTTGTGATGTTTAATGCGTCTTCTTACTAGATTTAACATTGTTCAACTTTACTTCTGTAATCTTGATCTTTAGCTTTAGATGACTAAAAAGGGCTACGATTGTAGCCCTAGAGCTTACGTTAAAAGCGAGTCGTGATTAATGTTTAGATAGTGTGAAAGCAGAGGTGTAATATTTAATGTTGTCAGATGTGATTAAGTAGCAGTCAAACAATTGTTTTTCAGAATCAATACCTGTGCTGCCTGTTTTAATGACGTTATCAGCTTGGCGAATAGCTTCTGCTGCAAAGGTTGCCACAGGTTGTAATACTGTGTACTCCATTTCACCATTGAGAATTGCTTCTGCTGCATCTGGAGAGCCGTCAAATCCGCCTACTTTTACTTGACTAAGTTTACCTGCTTCTTTTAGCGCTGCGATTGCACCTAACGCCATATCATCGTTGCCGCTTATAACACCTTTAATATTTGGGTTTGCTTGTAGAATTGACTGCATTTTTGTATAGCCTTGAGTACGATCCCAGTTAGCGACTTCGCTCGCAACTTTAACCAAATCTGGATACTGAGATAACACTGTTTTGAAGCCGTTTGAGCGTGTTTGGGCGTTGTTATCACTTGGTGCACCAAACAGTTCAACATAATTTCCTGAGTCTCCAACACTTTCAATCCATTGCATGGCACCTAATGCGGCGCCTTGTGCGTTATTGGATACCAATTGCGCTTTTGCAAGACCGCTTTGGTTGATTTCGGCATTAATGATAATCACTGGAATCCCTGCTGCTACCGCTTTGCGAACCGCACCAATGGATCCGTCAGCGTTAGCTGGGTCTAATATGATAGCTTTTGCTTTGTTAGTGATAGCTGTATCAATCAGCTTGCTCTCAGTATTTGTATCCCCTTTGTGAGCTGACACATTTGCTTCATAGCCCATGTCTTCAGCTGTTTTTTTAGCAACTTGTCCTTCGGTAAACCAATAAGGGTTAGAAGGATTGTTAACAATGATAGACATTAAACCGTCCGCCCATGCACTACCAGCCATTAAGGTAAAACTAGCTGTTGATGCAATCAATAAACGCTTAGTCATGTTGAACATATCAAGTACTCCAATTTATTATTTTAAGAGTTTGCCGAAACCCGGCGAGTTGTATGTGTCTGCCTGTTGTTGTTTTCTGAAACAGGCAGACACAACATTTTTAGCGGCTATTTCTTTTTGAGCTGTATTGCAAGCTGTTAAGTAATACCGCCAAGACGATAACAGTACCGGTGAACACTGTTTGCCAGTAGGCCGAGACGCCAATAATGACAAGGCCATCTGATAAGTAGCCAATCACCAGTGCACCAAGGATAGTGCCGCGTACAGTGCCTCTGCCACCAGTCAATGCTGCTCCACCAATAACCACTGCTGCAATTGCCGTGAGTTCGTAGGTTGTTCCTGCCGTAGGACCTGCGGACGTTAATTGAGATGCAAGAACAAGCCCTGCAAGTGCTGCACAAACACCAGATATCATGTACACAACGACTTTCACGCGGATAACCGGAACACCAGATAGATTAGCCGCACTTTCGTTGCCACCAGAAGCATACAACCAGCGACCAAAGGCTGTGCGGCTCAATACGAGACCGCATATTAATGCCACAATAATCAATACAATGACGCTGATCGGAATGCCCGCTAAACGGTTAAAGCCTAGCCACTCAAAACCTGTATTACCCAGTTCAGGTTTTCCATCCAATTTGTTGTATGTCAGACCGTTAGTGATTAGAAGAGCAATACCTCGCGCCACATACATAGTGCCAAGAGTTGCCACGAATGCAGGGACTTTGAAATGAGCGATGAGTATGCCGTTAACACAGCCAACCGCAGCACCTAAAGCACAGGTCAGGACAACAACGACCCACAAAGATGGATAGAAAGTGATGCCTAGTATTTCAATGTTTACACCTTGTATTAAATACCCAGCAAATACTCCGCATAGGCCAAGGGTAGATCCTACTGATAAATCGATTCCACCATTTAAAATGACCAACAACATGCCAAGAGCGAGCAAGCCAAAAATAGCCACATGTGATGACATAATTAGAAAATTATTAAACGTAAAATAATAAGGTGACATGAAAGAGAAAAAGATAATAATCGCTATTAAAGCGAAAAAGGCTCTACCTTCCAGTAGTAAGCGGCCAACATCTAATGTTTTTGGCTGAGCAGGCGTATGAACTGCAGGTTTGTTTTGAGCTGTGGTAGACATGGTGATACTCCAAATTATTCTTATAATCTTTTAATGGGCAACGGACTCGCCTGATGCAGCCATGATTTTTTCTTTGCTAACTGTTGAATCGAATTCGGCAGAAATCTGACCTTTGTGCATGACAATAATGCGATGGGCAATGCTTAAGCACTCTGCCACTTCTGATGTTGAGTAAATAACGGCAAGACCTTCTTTTGCTCGTTCTGAAAGCAATTTAAATACTTCCGCTTTTGCTCCAATATCAATACCTCGGCTTGGTTCGTCCAATAGTAGGACTCTCGGGTTGGTTGCCAACATTTTACCGATGACCACTTTTTGCTGGTTGCCGCCCGACAAAGATCCGATAGCGGCATCGGCTCCAGAAGTCTTCACTGTCACCGCTTTTACTGACTGTTTAATTAATGTGTTTTCGGAGTTCGTCGAGATGAATAGTTTTTTTGTAAAATCAGAAATGCTGGCTAAAGATAAGTTTTGTCCGACAGACATAGTTTGAACCAGACCATCTTTTTGACGATCTTCGGGTACTAATGCCAAACCGACGTTAATGCGTTCTGCAATGGAGAGTTTACTAATATTTTCGTCGCCAAGAAGAATGGTTCCGGTTTGTGCGTTAAGCCGTCCAGCGATGCATTCCATGAATTCAGAGCGTCCTGCTCCCATCAACCCATAAACACAAACGATTTCACCCGCTTTAACTTCTAGGGACAACTTATCAACAACATTGAAATCTGCCCCATTGGGGTCCGATATGACCAAATCGTCTATTTTTAGCGCTACATCACCAAACTGATAACCTTCTGGTGGCGAGCCTAAATCAAAATTTTCACCAACCATGTTGCGTACAATCCATTCAAGGTCTATATCCTTACGTGGTGCATAAGCGGTCATTGTGCCATCGCGTAGAACCACGGCATGATCTGTGATCAATAGGGCTTCTTCTAAATGGTGTGAAATGTAAACGATGGAAACGCCTTTACTGGTTAGATCGTGAATGACGTTAAACAGTACTTCCACTTCTGTTGCACTGAGTGCAGAAGTGGGTTCATCCATTATCAAGATTCTGGATTTTTGCGATATGGCGCGAGCAATCTCAATAATTTGTTGCTGTCCAAGGCGAAGCTCCTCAACCATTGTTAATGGATCGATATCTTCTGCGAGTCCTGCCATCAACTCTCGTGTTTGACGCTCTTCTTCAGCAAAGTCAACACTACCGTTGGAGATGATTTCTCTACCCATAAAAATGTTGTCGCGCACGTTCATATTGGGCGCAAGGCTTAACTCTTGATGGATGATTGAAATGCCATTTGCTCTAGCTTCATTCGCGTTGTTAAAGAGCGCCGGGGAGCCGTCTAGAATTATGTCGCCAGAGGTTGGTGCAATAACCCCAGATAAAACCTTCATTAAGGTTGATTTCCCCGCACCATTCTCACCAAACAATGTCGTTACTTGCCCATGGTAAACATCAAAATTAACGCTTTTTAATGCGTGAGTGTTCCCGAAAGACTTCGCAATATTACGAGCAGCTAAAACGACATCGGTTTTAGGTTCATCTGATGAATGATTGAAGGCTAGGCTCATTTTAGGTTCATCCTTACTGGTGTAACTAACCAGTTTTTGGCATTAATAAGACGAAATACCCCTGTTATTTCAACGATTTTTCCTGTCAAAGTAGTTCGGTCAAGATCTTCTAAAATGTCTACTTTCATCGCTCGGTTCAATGCCGCACCAACGTCTTGATATTCAATTTGGTTGGTGAATTCTCCAAAACTAATTTTCCCCGTTACATCACGAAGGTCGGTTCCATTAATCGCTGGACCAGTTTGAATGCGAACGGTTTGATTGTCAGGGAATCCTGGGATGCTAACTTTAAAAATGCCTGATCTTCCACTATCAATGGTACCTTCAAAAGAAACAGGAATAACGGGACCAATGCCACCGCCTACGCCATATTTATCCCCAGTCGCTTTCTTATCAATTTGGAGTTCTTTAAGAAGTGTAATTGCATTGACTGAATTGTCTAAAATATAGGATTTGATATCTGCATAGTGGGTATTTGCGTAATTATCAGGAGAGAAAACCTGTTGTCTTAGATCGTTAACAGAACCATTAACAATGACGGTTGTATCAAGGGCCATAGCACCGAAAATTATCGTTGCTGAGATGGCACTCACAAGCGCTATTTTTCGTTTTTTCGCACTAATCTGATTAGACAATTGCGATTGCGTGGTAGCTTTTATCATCTTTATTTTACTCCGGCTGCCTTGTCTTCTAAACGCACAAAAGTTCAATAAATGATGTTATGTGCTGTTCGATCGAGCCAAGATCAACATTTATTTTTAGAAGATTGTTTGATCTTTGATCACCTACAATGGGATAAAAATAAATATCTGTCAATGAAATTTATTGCATAAAGTTTAAAAAAAATCATGCCGATCTGTTTTCTCTCATACTAAATGATTTTTTAAGAATGATGAGATAGATCAAGATTTTTATATTTGGTCTTAAAGTTCTATGTTATTTGTATGAAAAATAAGGTTTATATGGATTTTAGCCAACGATTTTGAAATTTTAATAGTTACTTTCTTCTGCTCTATTAATTAACAGAGAAGTGAGAAAATAAACAGATATAAGGTTGACAGACTCGATCCATGTGGAAATAATTCACACAATAAGAAAAATATTTCAATCTGGCTTTGGGTTCCTTAGCTAGATCAAGACGGGGTTCAATCATGCTTCTAATAATAAAGTTGTCCCGCTTTGTTTACCTTCGAAGCGTCTGCTCAAGCGTATGGAGGTCTGACAAGTGACTACCAATCTCATAGTAGGTATTGATGCTGGCACATCAGTTGTTAAGGCGGTTGCCTTTACGCTTGATGGAAAACAAGTTGCCGTTTCATCAGTGCGTAACACCTACAAGGCAACATCTAATGGTTCTGCCACTCAATCTCTCAGCAAGACATGGGATGATTGTATTGCGGCACTGAAAGGTTTGGGTGAAAAAATAGAAGACTTTCAATTGCGTGTTGTTGCTTTGTCGGTTACCGGCCAAGGTGATGGCACGTGGTTAATTGATGATGATGGATTACCTGTCTGTGATGCTTGGCTATGGCTAGATGGCCGCTCCGCGCAGACTGTTGATATCCTTAATACCCAATCCAGTGAGCGCCAAAGATTTGAAAAAACGGGTACAGGGTTAAGCACCTGTCAGCAAGGTGTCCAACTCGCTCATATGGCCTGCCATTACCCTCATTTAATAGAAAAAGCAAAGACCGCTTTTCACTGTAAGGATTGGCTGTACTTCAATTTGACTAAGGTGAGGGCGACAGACCCATCCGAAGCCAGTTTTACTTTTGGTGATTTCCGTACCCGACAATACGATGATCAAGTTATCGCCAGTTTGGGATTGAGTGAATACCGAGACCTCTTACCAGACATTATTGATGGCTGTGAAACAACCCATCCTCTTTCAGCAGAGGCTGCCAAACTTACTGGGTTGAAGGCGGGAATTCCTGTCTCTTTGGCGTACGTTGACATGGTGATGACCGCATTAGGAGCAGGCGTTCATACAGGGCAAGACAACGTAGCCTGTTCTGTCATCGGTTCTACAGGTGTGCACATGCGCTCGGTTTCGTCTGATAATGTTTTTCTCAATGATCAGTGTACAGGTTACGTGATTGCCTTACCTATCCCCGGACGAGTTACACAAGTGCAAACCAATATGGCGTCCGCATTAAATCTTGATTGGCTATTAAATGTTGCCTCTGATTTGTTAAAGGATTTTGGCTGCGAGTCTTCTCCTAATGTCATGGTTGATAGAGTTGAAACTTGGTTACAGCGAGCAGAAGAGGGCCAACTGCTTTATCACCCATATATTTCAGATGCAGGAGAGCGTGGTCCTTTTGTTAATGGCCGGGCTAGAGCGAGTTTTACAGGTTTAACTTATCACCACCGATTTCACGATTTAGTACGTGCTGTTGTGGAGGGTCTTGGTATGGCCATGCGTGATTGCTATGAATCAATGGGAGGGACAATCCAAGAGCTTCGTTTAAGTGGTGGTGCTGTTAGGTCGGCTACTCTGCGTAAGATTTTATCTGCTTCTGTCTGCGCTGATGTTTGCGTATCAGGAAGAGAAGAGGCAGGTGCAGCTGGAGCAGCAATGATGGCAGCCGTGGCGATAGGTGAATATAAATCGATGGATGATTGTATTGCTGAGTGGGTTACACCATTGCTCGGTAAAATTGAAAAGAAGGATAAAGCGCTCTGTGATCGTTATGACGTGCTTTTTAATGCTTTTTATCAGCAGCGTTTGAAACTTCCAGATACATGGTTTGCTATGGAGCAGTTAAGGGAGCATTCAAAAACGCACTTTCAGGTAGATTCTTCAGATAAGTCATAGCGTGATCTTTAGCGATGAAATAAGAGGTTCTTTATGAATAACAAACAGGTATTCGATCTTTTTGTGATTGGTGGTGGTATCAACGGTGCAGGTATTGCACGTGACGCTGCTGGTCGTGGCTTGAGTGTTGCGCTTTGCGAAAAAGGTGATCTAGCACAAGGTACATCTTCCCGATCAGGGAAACTGGTTCATGGCGGTTTACGTTACCTTGAATATTATGAGTTTCGCTTGGTTCGTGAAGCATTGATTGAGCGAGAAGTGCTGTTGAATTCTGCTAGTCATATTATTTGGCCCATGCGATTTGTGTTGCCGCATAGCAAAGAAGACCGTCCTGCATGGTTGGTACGATTGGGGCTATTTTTATATGACCACCTTGGAGGACGTAAGCGCCTACCTGGTACTAGGACATTAGATTTGCTGCGAGACCCCGAAGGGCTTTCAATAAAAGATCAGTATACAAAAGGTTTTGAATACTCAGATTGCTGGGTAGATGACTCTCGATTGGTTATTCTGAATGCCCTAGATGCTGCTAAAAAAGGAGCAGAAGTACTGACTAGAACTCGGTGTATTTCGGCGAAGCGCCAAAGCGGCCATTGGCTGATAACAACTGAAAATGAATTCACTAAAGAGATGCGCAGCTTTAAGGCAAAAGTCTTGGTTAATGCTGCTGGCCCTTGGGTACGTAATATCGTCAATGATGTAGCACACTCAAAGACCTCTCGCAATATTCAGTTAGTGAAAGGATCGCATATTATCGTCCCTAAGTTCTGGGAAGGTCAGCAAGCTTATCTGGTACAAAACTATGATAAACGAGTGATCTTTATTAACCCATATGAAGACAATAAGGCATTAATCGGTACGACAGACATTCCTTATGAAGGTCGAGTTGAAGATGTTGTGCCAGAAGAGTCTGAAATTGAGTATTTACTCGCCGCTGTTAATCGTTACTTTAAAGAATTCTTAACACGCAGTGATGTCATCACTAGCTTCTCTGGCGTTCGTCCTTTGTTTGATGATGGAAAGGGTAACCCATCGGCTGTTACACGTGATTACGTATTTGATTTGGATGAAACCGATGGTGTTCCGTTACTGAATGTTTTTGGCGGCAAGCTGACAACATTCCGAAAATTGTCTGAACATGCTATCCATAAGATTAAGCATTTTTTCCCAAACATAGGAGGGGATTGGACTCGTGGTGGGATTTTGCCGGGTGGCGACATTCGTAACGCAGATTTCCAAAGTTTTATACAGGACTCTAAGGCTGCTTATAGTTGGATTCCTCGGCCATTACTCATTCATTACGGTCGACATTATGGTTCTCTAATTAATAAGATTGTTGGAGACGCAATGGGTGTTGAAGGTCTTGGCGTCCATTTTGGTTCCAACCTCTATGAAGCTGAAGTGCGTTATTTGGTTGAAAATGAGTGGGCGATGACCCCAGAAGATGTTCTTACTCGTCGGACGAAAGAAGGGCTTCGTTTAAGCGAGGAACAAAAAACATTCTTCTCAGATTGGTTTCAAGAACAGTTTAATATTGCACAGCCACAAGCCCATTCAAACATTTTATAAGAGAGGTTAAGTATGCCGTTAACGTTAGGACTTAATACCAACCCTCTGGTAAATAGATTTGCCGAGCCGTCCCATCTAATCGACACCATCGCGCACGATATTAAAATCCGCGATGTGCAATTGACACATGAATTTATTAACCCTAGTTGGCCAGCTGCTGTTATTCGTCGGTTAACAAGAGAAATGCAAGTGGCTTTGGATCGGACTGGCGTCCGTATTACGTCGGGTATGACAGGCCCATATGGTCGCTTGAATCATTTTGGCCATCCAGATGCAGACGTTCGTCGTTATTACATTGAATGGTTTAAAACCTTTGCAGATATAACGGCCGATTTAGGCGGGTATGCTATAGGTACACAGTTTGCCATCATGACCCATAAGGATTTCAATGACGAAGTGCGTCGTGAAGAATTGACAAAAATAGCCATTGATTGCTGGGCAGAAGTGGCTGAGCACGCTAAACAGGCGGGTTTAGACTATGTGTATTGGGAGCCGATGAGTGTTGGACGTGAATTTGGCGATACCATTGATTCTGCTATGACTCTTCAAAAGCGCTTAACGGATGCCAATATGGCGATTCCTATGTGGATGATGGCAGACATTGACCATGGAGATGTAACATCTAGTAATCCTGCAGATTATGATCCTTATGCTTGGGCAGAGGTAGTCCCAGCAGTGTCTCCTATTATTCATATTAAACAAAGCCTTATGGATAAAGGAGGGCATCGACCTTTTATAGCTGAATACAATCAAAATGGTCGTATTCAGCCGGCACCTTTACTAGAAACTCTTGATAAAGGTGGTGCTAAGGACAATCAGATTTGTCTTGAGCTGAGCTTCAAAGAGCGTGATCCGACAGATTATCAAGTGGTTGAGCAAATAGCAGAAAGCGTCGCTTTTTGGGCGCCACATATTGATAGTGGGATTCGAGACTTGAATATTTAATAACGTATTAATTCAAATAAAAAAATACTTACTATTCAAGTCGAAGTTATGTAGTAGGTGTTGTAAAGTTTCGCATGGTTTTATTTAAGCATGGGACTAAAAAGTGATGTTAATACGTTGTGCACATCGAACATCGTGTTTGTTCGTTATAACTTAATCCAGGAAAAAGAGAGCAATAGCTGTGGATGAAAGAAAATCTAATAATGAACCAGACAGCTCATTAGCTATTCGAGCAGCTTGGCTGCATTACGTTGGAGGTTTAACTCAAGCGGCGGTGGCAAAAAGGCTTGGGCTGACATCGGTTAAGGTGCATCGCTTAATTTCAAAGGCAGTGGCCGAAGGAGCTGTAAAAGTCAGTATAGACGGCAGCATAACTGAGTGTGTAAAGCTTGAAAATCAACTTATAGAGCGCTTTGGTTTGAGTCAATGTATTGTTGCACCAAATTTAGGTGAAGAAGGCATTCCTCTCAAAACTTTAGGACAGGCAGGAGCCTCTTATTTGCGTTCTGTGTTGTCTACGCAATCAAATATAACAATAGGTTTGGCGCTTGGGCGAGCATTGGCGGCAGTGGTTCATCAGTTGCCTAAACTTGAGACGTCGGGGATTCGTTTTGTATCCTTGTTAGGAGGGTTAACTAGAGACTATTCTATTAACCGAGATGACGTTTTGCACTGGATAGCTGCAAAAACAGGCGCTCCAGCATACACCATGCCAGTTCCGTTATTGGCAAATTCTGTTGAAGATAGGGTAGTTCTTCTTAACCAAAAGGGCGTTAAAGATGTCTTCTCTATGGCCAATGATGCCGATATTAAGTTTATTGGTATAGGAACTGTTGCTCAAACTGCTCAGTTGGTTTCCTCTGGTCCTATTAAACCGGAAGAGATTATTGAAATTGCCCGTGCCGGTGCGGTTGGAGAGGTGATGGGGCATTTTTATGATGAAAATGGCCACATAATAGAAACTTCTCTCAGTGCTCGGATGTTGTCCGTGTCTTTGGAAGGGCATAAAGGTGATGTAATAGCGGTCTCTGGTGGAGAAGAGAAGGTTGAAGCTATCAGAGCAGCACTTAAAGGAGGCTTACTCACAGGGTTGATTACTGATGAGTTTACCGCACGTGCGATTCTAACCGTTGAATAATTCTATATATATCTTTGTCAGGTTTAAAGTGACCTAAGTTAGAGCTCCTGGTTGAGCTCTTGCGTTAACAATGATGTACATAAAAAAGAGCACCAATAACGTTCTTTTTTATGTAGGTGGATTATTGGACTATGGGCCAAAATTCAGCCATTAAATGATAATAAATCCGTTATCAAAAATACTGAATGTGATATTTTCTGTGATTTTTAACATCTACTAATCATGTTTCACGTAGTTTCCCCTGTTATCTTGATGGTTTCCTATCTAAATCCGATTTTATAAATGTTATTCTACTCACTAAGTTGCGTGAAAACTGGCTGTTTTCACGCTTTTTTTGTGATTTTAATCCGGAATTTCTTGGGTTTGTGTCTTAAATAACATTATATTTAACAAAATAAACATTTTTTTGTTAAATATAACTTTTAAAATGTTATTTTTGGGTTTATAACATACTCAAGAGGTTTGCTATCGAAGTGAGTGTTTATGAAGCGTGATGAACGTAGACAGCAAATTATCGATCTTCTTGTCGAAAATGGTGTTGTTGATCTAGAGGAGTTAGCGAAACGTTTTGCTGTTTCCAAGATGACAATTCACCGTGATTTAGACGAACTTGAAGCTGGCGGCTTGCTGCGTAAAGTGCGAGGCGGTGCGACTATTGAAGCAGGCATGCAATTTGAAAGTGATTTTAGACTGCGTGAACGTCAAGGTAGTGAAGGTAAAGAACGTATGGCGTTAGAAGCATTGGAGCTGGTTGAGCCTGGGATGACTGTGATGGTCAACGATGGATCTATGGCTGCAATGTTGGGAAGCATGCTTCCTCGTAAAAAGCCACTGACAGTTATTACCAACAATGCTTCCATTTTGGAGGCATTAAAGTTTGAAAAGGGGATTGATCTTATTGCACTTGGTGGAATGTATTCTTCTAAGTTTAATGGTTACTTCGGTGTGTTGGCAGAGCAAAATTTAACGAGTTTACGAGCGGATCTTGCTTTTTTATCGAGTCCTGCGGTATCTGGAAACCAAGTGTTTCATATGGATGCTGATGTGATCAGAGTAAAAAAAGCCATGCTTAATGCGGCGGTTAAGGCTTGCTTGTTGGTTAATCACACACGATTTGATCGTGTTGCACTTCATGTACTGGCAAATCTTGATTATTTTGACTGGGTCATCACCGACCAAGTTCCAGAGCCAAACGTTCAACAGCAGTTGGTGGACGCTGGCATTCAGTTAACTATTGCGAGATCACTGGAAAATACATGACGAATAAAAAGCAGTTTTGGGTTGGTACAAGTTGGAAAATGAATAAGACATTGGCAGAAGCGCAAGCTTTTTCAGCCGCTTTACAGGTTGATGATGCAAATGCAGATGCCCATATTCAGCGATTTGTTATTCCTGCATTTACATGTGTACGTGAAGTAAAAGAAATGCTTCGTGATACATCCGTAAAAGTAGGGGCTCAAAATATGCATTGGGCAGAACATGGAGCTTGGACAGGAGAAGTGTCTCCTCTAATGCTGAATGACTGTCATCTCGATATCGTTGAATTGGGGCACTCCGAACGACGTGAGTATTTTGGTGAAACGAATGAGACTGTTGGCCGTAAGGTCGAGTCTGCTATTCGTCATGGTTTAATTCCCCTTATCTGTATTGGTGAAACATTGGCAGATAAAGAAAGTGGTCAGGCAGCTCGTGTCTTAGCAAAAGAAGTGCGTGATGCGTTGCAGTTTCTGAGCGATGAGCAAAAAGATGCGCCTATTTTGTTTGCTTATGAGCCTGTTTGGGCAATAGGTGAGCGAGGGATTCCAGCTTCTGCTGAGTATGCCGACGCAAGACAAGCTGACATTCTGGAGGTAGCCAAAAAAGTATTGGGACGCAAAGTTCCTTGTTTATATGGTGGCTCGGTGAACCCTAATAACTGTGAAGAACTTATAGCCTGCGAACACATTGATGGTTTATTTATTGGTCGATCCGCTTGGAGCGTTGATGGATATATCGATATTTTAAATAAATGTGCCGCAGTCGTTCAAACGCAAATTTAAAGCCGAGGATAGCATCATGAGAATTGCAATTGCTGGAGACAGTGCTGGCGAAGGGCTAGCAAAAATTTTAGCTGACCATCTTAAAAATCGTTACGATGTAGAGGAAGTTTCTCGTACTGACTCTGGAGAGGTTGAGCCGTTTTATGCCAACTTATCTGATCGTGTCGCTAATGCAGTTTTAGAAGGAAAATACGATCGTGCCATTTTATGTTGTGGTACAGGAATTGGAGTGTGTATTGCAGCAAGTAAAGTGCCGGGTATTCGAGCTGCTCTTACCCATGATACTTATTCTGCAGAGCGTGCTGCACTTTCTAACAACGCACAAATTATTACTATGGGCGCACGTGTAATTGGGCAAGAGTTAGCGAAGTCCATTGCCGATGCGTTTTTGGTTCAAGTATTCGATGAAAAGGGTCGCTCGGCAGATAATGTTAAAGCAATAAACTCTATTGATGAAAAATATCATGCTCGCCCGTAATTCATAGGTTTAGATTGTAAAATGGAGGTGTTGTGTTAACACGTAAGCAAAAATCAGAGATGATAGAAATCGTTAGAGACGTTGCCAAGGCAGAAATTTTGCCTAGGTTTAGAAGGCTCTCGGATGGTGCTATATCGACTAAGACAAGCTTTGATGATCTTGTCACTGAAGCGGATGTTGCCTCTGAAAAAGCACTAACACAGCGCTTTCAAACGCTGTTACCTCACGCTGTCATCATTGGTGAAGAAGCTGTTTCGGAAGATGAGTCAGTATTAGATCAAATTGATACGGATGAACTGGTTGTTATCATCGACCCTATTGATGGGACATGGAATTTTGCCCATGGCTTATCCACCTTTGGTGTATTGATCGCGGCTATTTATCAAGGTGAGACCATTTACGGTTTGCTGTACGACCCTTTAAATGACGACTGGATTGAAACGAGTTTAGATGAAGGATCTTGGTTTGTTCGACCGGACCAATTGCCACGACGTTTAGCGCTAAGCGAGCAGCCTGTTGACTCTAAGTTGGTTGGATTTTTCTCGCCCTTTTTGTTTGAAGACAATGCTGTTCGCGAACGTGTTGCTGTTCAGCAAGTTAGCTATGCTCGCTCTTCTAATCTGCGTTGTTGCTGCCATGAATATAGAACAATGTCGCAGAATGGAGTTGATTTCTTTATTAGCCCTAAACCAAAGGTTTGGGATCATGCCGCAGGAATTCTTGCTTATCAGGAGTCGGGTGGCTATGTCTGCATGTTGGATGGAAGTCCCTATAAACCGACTGTTCGTAAAGGCGTGATTGTTGCTGGACGAACAGAGGCGATCCAAGAGCGTATAATGAAAGATTTTCAGTCTATCGACCTGATGTAGTAAGAGTAAATAGGGAATACTTACATTGCTTTGAACGGCTCTACTCCTTGAGGGTAGAGTAGTTTGTTTAATATTTAGTTCCAATCTAGATTTACCTTTCAATGATACTAGCATCATTCCAACTACCAGCCTTCTAGTTGCCTCAATAATTATCACAGCGGTTTAGTTTTTGACATTGCGATAGCAGGTCTAGATAAAGTGCAGTTATGTAGACATTACAAGCACAAGTTGAATCGACCCATAATGCTTTTAGGGTGGTTATGTAGAAGTAGGTAAGTTTTCATTTTTGTACACGAGTAAAAAAAATATTGACTCGCGTAAACTTAAAGGGTAATTTTCTTCACATCTACTATTAATAATTAATAGCTGGTTTGTGTTGGCGTAATACTTATAAAAATAAATGTACAGGAAAATCAAAATGAAAAACCTTAAACGTTTTACTGCAATTGCTGTGACTATTGCTTCCGCTTCTTTCAATCTCTATGCGAAAGATGAGCCTGTTGTTTGTGCTTCTCTTTTGACTCAATCCCATCCGTTTTATATCGCTTTAGGTAATGGCCTAAAAGAAGGTGCTAAGTTGCAACATATCAACTTAAAAGTTTCTGTGGCAAACCAAGATCTTGCTAAGCAAATTAACGATATAGAGGACTGTATTACTAAAAACGTAGACGCTATTGTTATATCCCCAGTGGATTCTAAGGGAATTCGTGGGCCGCTGAAAAAAGCTGAACGTGCAAATATCCCTGTCATTACCGTTGATATTGGTGCTGAAAATAGCAAAATTGTATCGCATATTGCGACCGATAATTACGGTGGCGGTGCTGTTGCAGGTAAATTAGCGGTGAAACAGTTGGGCGGTAAAGGGCAAGTTGTCATGCTGTCTTATCCTGGTATTTCTTCCGTAGAAGCCAGATTGCAAGGTTTTCGTGATGCTGTAGCAGATACTGATATCAAAATCGTTGCGGTTCAACCAGGCAAAACTCGTGAAGAGTCTATGACGTCAACTATTAATATGTTGCAAGCAAATCCTGAGACGGACCTGATCTTTGCATTTGGTGATGACATGATGATTGGTGCTGGTCTTGCGGTTACTAAACAAAAATCCAAAGCGGTTGTTATTGGATTTGATGGTATGCCAGAGGGTATTAAAGCTGTAGACGAAAATGATCATATTATTGGTGTTGTGAAACAAGATGCAGATGCCATGGGTAAAACGGCAATGAAAGTCGTTGCAGATTATTTGAATGGCAAAGAAGTTAAGTCTGAATATCCGATTGTCCCTGTGCTTTATACAGGTAAGTAATTAACGGCGATAGAAATAGGGCTGATGTAGGCCCTATTTTTTTGTTCTGGAGCTATTGATGTCGAAAGTATTACTAGAAACAGTCGGGTTGTGTAAGCATTTTGGCGACAACAAGGCTGTAGATGGACTATCCATAAAGTTTCGAGCTGGAAAAGTGCACACGATTTTAGGGGAAAATGGTTGTGGTAAATCTACCACCCTTAAGATGCTAGCAGGCGTTCATGCACCTACATTTGGTAGTGTTTTACGCAATGGTAAAAATGTTGAGTTTAAATCACCTAGAGATTCTCGAGACAATGGCATCGCTATCATTTTTCAAGAGCTTTCTTTGTGTAACAACCTTACAGTTGCAGAAAATATATTTGCAAATAATGAACCCCATCGTTTTGGTGTGATTGATTCTAAAAAAATTCTTTCCGATGCTGAAGCAATTCTTAATAAATATCACATACCAATATCGGCAGAAATAAAAGTGGGTTCTTTATCAATGGCGCAACGTCAGTTGGTAGAAATTGCTAAAGGCTTAAGTTATCCATCTGATGTTGTTATTTTTGATGAGCCTACTTCATCATTATCTGATTCTGAAGTTGAGATTCTATTTAATATAATTTCCGAACTTAAATCTGAAAATAAATCCATTATTTATGTTAGTCATAAAATGGCTGAAATTATGCGTATTTCTGATGAAATAACCGTTATGCGCGATGGCCAATATATAGACACAGTTAATAAAGAAGAGACATCAATCGACCCTCTAATTACTATGATGGTGGGGCGAGAAATGAATGATATTTATCCATCAAAAAATGAGTCAGTATCAGAAATTGGTGACCTTGCCTTGAGTGTTAAATCTCTGACTAATCCTAATGCCTTTCATAATGTTAGCTTTGATCTTCATGCTGGTGAAGTGGTTGGTTTTTTTGGTTTAGTTGGTGCAGGACGATCTGATGTAATGAATGCTTTATTTGGCATGTTGCCATATGAAGGTGAAATTATTATTAAGGGCAAAAAGGTAACAATAGAAACTCCCATCATAGCGATTAAAAATGGTATTGCATTTGTTACTGAGAATCGAAAAGAAGAGGGCTTAGTACTCGATCACAGTGTGCATATTAATTGTAATTTGGCGAGTTTTGAGCGAATAGCAACCCGTGGTCTGATTAACGAGCAAGCAGAAGTTAGTCAAACCGAAGAAAGTATTAAGCGAATGAATATTCGAGTACAGAATAGACTCCAAAGCGTAGGGTCGCTGAGTGGCGGGAATCAGCAAAAAATCGTACTAGCTAAGTGGCTTGAAAGACAACCTGATATTTTGATCTTAGATGAGCCTACTCGTGGTGTAGATGTTGGTGCTAAATATGAAATCTATAGCATTATTCGTGAACTGACAGAAAAAGGAACTGCTGTCATTTTGGTTTCATCTGAGTTACCCGAGGTGATGAATATGAGTGATCGATTATTTGTTATGAGAGAAAAGAAATTAGTGAAAGAGTTTAAAACGAAAGGATTAACTCAAGATCAAGTAATGGTTTATGCAACGGGAGTTGATTCAAATGATTAAAGGTTTTTTTCGTGAATATGCTGGAATACTAGGCGGATTATTAATTTTATGCTTGGTTTCTTCTTTTTTATCCGAATATTTTTGGTCGGTAAATAACGTTACTAATATTGTATTACAAACATCTATTGTTGCTATTGTTGCCTTTGGAATGACATATGCAATTTTACTTGCTGGAATTGATTTGTCAGTTGGTTCTATTGTGGCACTAACGGGGCTGGTTTTAGTAATAGGATTAACAAATGGTTTGCCTTTTTCTCTGATGCTTCCAATAGCGCTTTTAGTTGCTGTGTTTTGTGGTTTTTCGAATGGACTTATTACCACTTGGTTAGGAGTTCACCCTTTTATTGTCACTATGAGTTTTATGGGAATTTGGCGTGGCGTCGCAATGTTAACCAGTGATGGTCAAGCTGTCTCTCTTTATGATAATGCACCTTTTGAATACATTTTTAACGGTTATCTTTTTGGTATCCCTTTCCCTATTATTATTTTGTTGTCGATGATAGCTCTGAATCATTTTGTCTTATCAAAGACAACTTTTGGACGTCGAGTTTATATTGTGGGTGGTAACCCAGAAGCCGCTGCTTATTCAGGTATTAACGTATCTAAAACCACTATTTACTCATATATGATCACAGGATTAATGGCTGGTGTGGGTGGTGTTATGTTGGCATCAAGAATGTTTTCTGCACAGCCAACAGCTGCAAATGGTATGGAGCTGGATGCCATTGCAGCTTGTGTGCTTGGTGGAACATCTCTTACCGGTGGCAGAGGTACAATTATTGGCACCTTAATTGGTGCTTTGATTATCGCTGTGCTTAGTAACGTTATGAGCCTGATGAATGTTGATTTTTTTGTTTCTCTTATTGTTAAAGGCGTTGTGATATTGATCGCTGTAGGAATTGATGTTTATAAGAATAAGAGAAAAGCAGCTTAGTGTTTTTATTTACTTAAGTGCTATAGGTGGTGATTATTTTCACAGCCATGTTTTCTAGACTGTTAATGAAAAAAATTAATTATAACCATCCTTGATGATTGTGTTATTTGAATTTTTTGTATCGCCATTTTACATTTTGGCAATATATATCTGTATAGGTAAAGTAATGAAAGAAGTAATCACTCTTGGTGAAGTTATTGTTGAAGTAATGGCTAAAAAAACGAACCAGCTATTTATTGAATCAGGTGAGTTTCTTGGGCCTTACCCTAGTGGTGCACCTGCTATTTTTATCAATCAAGTGGCTAAAATGAAAGTTCCAGCTTCGATCATTGGGTGTGTTGGGCAAGATGATTTTGGTAAGGTTTGTTTAAATCGACTTATAGAAAATGGCGTTAATACTAGTTTGATTGATGTTGATAATGAACTTCCAACAGGAACCGCCTTTGTTAGATACCAAAGCAATGGTAGCCGAAATTTTATTTTTAATATTCGTCATAGTGCCGCTGCTGCTTTTTATTTAACTGATGTTGCAAAAGAGCGCCTTTCTACTTGTGCTGTTCTGCATGTTATGGGGTCATCTATTTTTTCGCATGCTGTTATTAATATGGTACGCGAGGCGATTGAAATCGTAAGAAATAATGGTGGGAGAATATCTTTCGATCCTAATGTTAGGGAGGAGTTATTAAGTGATTCAACTTTGTTTGAATTTTTCAAAGAAGTTTTAGCCAATACCGATATCTTTTTGCCTAGTGGCGAAGAGTTATATGCTCTAACTAATAAGCAAACTTTAGAGGATGCGGTCGAATCGGCACTTGAATTGGGTGTTAGTGAAATCGTATTAAAACAAGGGGCTGATGGGTGTGCTTTTTATAGTCATAATGACTATTTCTTTATGCCATCTTTTTCTGTTGAAGAAATTGACGCGACTGGGGCAGGAGATACTTTTGGAGCTACTTATATTGCATGTCGTGAATTGGGATATTCACCAAAAAAATCTCTTGGTCTTGCTAATGCAAGTGGAGCCACGGCTGTATCTCATTGGGGGCCAATGGAGGGAGCATCATCAGAAGAAGAGCTTAATAAGTTTATCGATACTTTCATTGAATCTTTAGAGGAAATATAAATGTCTTCAACAGAAATACTAAAAAACATCGTCAAGCGTAATCGATCAGGTGAGCAGGTAGGTATTTATTCCGTATGCTCGGCAAATCGTTTTGTTTTAGAAGCTGCTATGCTGGAGGCGAAAGAAAATAATTCTCCATTACTTATTGAGGCGACTTGTAACCAGGTAAACCAAGACGGTGGTTATACCAATATGACCCCTGCTGACTTTCAAGCTTATATTTCAGAGGTGGCTAAGTCCGTTGATTATGATACTAATCAGCTTATTCTTGGTGGAGACCATTTGGGCCCAAATCCTTGGAAGCATCTTTCTTCTGCTGATGCTATGGAAAAGGCGATGGCACTTGTAGAAGCTTATGTTAAAGCGGGTTTTACTAAAATTCACCTAGATGCAAGTATGTCCTGTGCGGATGATGAGGTACCTTTGTCGTCGGAAACGATTGCTAAGCGTGCCGCTATTATGTGTCAGGCTGCTGAACGTGTCTCTTTATCGCAACAGAAACCTTATTACATAATAGGTACCGAGGTTCCTGTTCCTGGTGGTGCACAAGAGGATTTAGAAGAACTTCAGGTAACCTCTACTATAGATTTGGCCGATACCATTCATACTCACCGCGTGCTTTTCTCTAATCTTGATATTGACGATGCTTTTGATCGAGTGATTGGTGTTGTAGTGCAGCCAGGAGTGGAATTTGATCACTCAAGTGTTATTGAATATAACCCAGTAAAAGCAAAAGAGTTAAAGTCTGTTATTCACCAGTTTTCCGGAATGGTTTTTGAAGCTCATTCAACGGACTATCAATCGCAATCTTGTTTGAGTCATCTAGTAAGAGACCATTTTGCGATTCTAAAAGTGGGTCCAGGATTAACATTCGCATTTCGTGAAGCGGTATTTGCCTTAAGTTATATTGAAGATGAATGGATTGAACCTGAAAAACGTTCCAATATTCGAGAAGTGTTGGAGCAAACCATGGTAAATAATCCAAAGTATTGGGAAGGTTACTATCATGGGAATGAGCAAGATAAAATGTTTGCTCGTAAGTTTAGTTTTAGCGATCGCTCTCGCTACTACTGGAATCACGCTGATATTGAAGCAAGTTTGAAGGTGTTGATTCAGAATTTGACGGTATCTCCAGCTCCGTATCCATTGATTAGCCAATATATGTCTGCGCAATATATTGCATTAAGAAAAGGTGAGATAATGAACGATCCTGCCGTTTTCTTGCGGGAACGCATTCGTTCAGAGATAAAAATGTATGCTCAGGCATGTAATCAATTTTCTGTGAGCTAGTTTTTGCTTTTGTGGGTATTATTTTATGAGAGGACTTTTGATTGAAAAAAGTTAATACAATGGAAGAGTTTGCTGCGCTAGCTGGCGTATCTCGTCCTACGGCCTCTAAATATTTTGAAAAAAAAGACGCCGTTAGTCCTCGATCAAGAATGAAAATTGAGGCAATGCTAAAAGAAGTGGATTACCGTCCAAATCTTTTGGCGTCGCGCTTAATGCGTAAAGATTCGAAGATAATAGGGGTGTTAATTCCGTCTTTAGGAGATCCTTTTTACGCCTCTATTGTGCGTTCGATTGCTATGAACGCGCTGACTTACGGCTACTCAGTGATGATTGAGTGTTCTTATGGTGATCCTGCTCTTGAATCCAAGGCGATTGAAAATTTTCTTTCGGTGAAAGTGGCTGGCATTTGTTATGCGCCATCTGGGATTCGGCAAGTTGAAAAAAAGTTACATAGAATCCAGATGGAGTTGCCTTTGGTGTTTATTGATGCTGTTTTTGAAGGAGCCAATTACAGTGTCAGAAATAACAATAGGCAAACAATAGGTCTTATTACAGACTACATGCTTGGGGCAGGGCGACGTCCCGCTTTTTTTCCTATGCCGAATGTAAATAGTAATGCTCAGGAACGTTTGGACGTGTACCTTGACGCTATGAAAGCCAGTGATGAGTCTTCTATTATCCTTCCTGTCGGGCAAAGTTTGCGTTGGGATTTTGAGGAATGGGCGCGAGAAGAAGCTTTACGCATGATTCGATCTAATCAATTGGATGGAGACGCCATTATATGTGCCAATGATCGGGTGGCATTTGGGGTTATTTCAGCTATGTTTTCAGAAGGTTTGATAACATTTAAGGATCAAAATGCCTTGAGCATTTCAATATCAGGTCATGATAATCAGCCTTTAAGTAAGTTTACTTGTCCACCGCTAACGACGGTTGAACAGGATGTAGAAAACATAGGTAAATGTGCTATTGATATGATTATGAGCTTAATAGGTGTCATTCCAGATGAAATAGAGAGTCATATTAAGCTGGATGGCCGATTGATTATTAGAGAGTCTGCTTGATCTTCTATATGGAGTTAGTTCATCGTGTGGTGAAATAACGTTATGGAGTTTCATAACGTAGTTGTTCAGGAAGCTGCCGGCAGGGCCTTTCTTTTAAATTCAGGGTTCTGTAGGCGGTCAGCAATATGAGCCGCTGGCGCCAGGGTTAGATACGGTTTTGGGGTTAAATATCGTAACGTAACCACATAATGTAGCTTATTTTATTTAATATATGCAAGGAAGCATACTATGAATTTTTGTTTAGATATAAATAAATACTTAAACTATTATTTTGAGAATGTTAAATTTATCTCGATGGTTACTAAGTTAGATATAAGTAGCAGAAAATTTGAGTTAGGAAAATATTCTAGCTTTAGGCTCTGTTATGTCATATTCAGTGGTGAAGTTTCAACAATAGTCTCTATCGGAGGTGCTAGATGTTAAGCACCAGTCAAATATTTACGTCTTTTAAAATATGCGTAGACCTTCTTTTTAACTCAAAAAAATCGGCAAAATTGAAATTTTTCTATGCTTGTGCTTTAGACCTCATTGTCGTTTTATTTTCTGTTTCTGCTCCCATCCTTTTGAAAAAACTGATTGATGCTCTCGATTCGTCTGCTGATACGTCTGGTGTAGTATATTGGCTAGGAATTGGTTATGGAGCTATATGGCTATGCTCTGAACTGCTACTGAGGGTCAGAGCATACATAACAACAGAAGTGATAGAAGAGGCAAAAAATGAGGCTTTGAAACGGCTTTGTAAGAATTCAATATTTAAATTTGATTCTCGTTCTCGCCATATGCCTGCTGGAGAATTCTCTGCAAAAATGGCACAACTATTATACGCATTGCCGATATTTATCGATGGCCTTACATGGCAAGTAATTCCCCTAATTATAAGGCTAGTATTATCAGTAAGTGCGCTTGCTCTTTTTGCTCCGCTTATTTATTCAGCACTTCTCATTTTATGCGTTATTACTTTCTTATCTATATCTGTGTTCACTCATACTCATATCGGGGACAAACAACGTAGTGCTAACCTTGCAATGCAGCATACAAGTTCGACTATAATTGATGCCTTGAATAACAAAGAATTGACTATAGCTCACGCAACAGAGTTACATGAAATTGATAATATTTCAAAATCACTAGTCAATTCTAAACGAAGTGCTGTTAAGTCTATGGCATATACACAGTTGGTAAGTAGTACACAGATTTTATTTCTTGGAATTGGTTTATTAATTATTACTTTGAAATCCATTTTTGATGTAAAAAGTGGAGTATTAACTTTAGGTGGACTAGTTCAAATAAATGCGTATGTCCTCCAGTTTTTATTACCTGTAAGCTATTTTGGTATGGTTATTAGTGGTATTAAGCGCGCGTCCGTTGCATTAGAAGAAAATAGGTTATCTCTTATTGATAGTGAATTTCCTGAATGTTTACCTTCGTCTTTTCCTCTTAAGCCCAGTTCCATATCAATAACTAATTTTAAGTTAAAATCCAGTGATGGAAAAAGCTATCTGAAGGATATAAATTTAAATATTCTACCAGGAGAGTGTATTGCTCTTGTTGGTAATTCTGGTGCGGGGAAAACATCATTAATAAAGTCAATTATAGGGCTTGTGGAGCCAGAAAGTGGCTCAGTAAAAATTGACGATACATTAGTTACAAATAACTCTAGTCGAACACTACGTAAAAAAATTGGATATGTTCCTCAGGAACCCCATTTGTTCAATCGATCGTTGCTGGATAATATTTTTACTACTGAGACAACCTCGGCAGAACGTAATAAAATTCTCGATTTAAGTGGTATTACTCTGGATTCATTGGCGGCGAATATCGACAAAACTTGTGCTGACCTGTCAGGAGGGGAAAAGCAGCGTGTAGCATTTGCACGTGCCTTAGCTCGTAGCCCTTCTATTCTTATTCTTGATGAACCTAGCTCTTCTTTAGATGTGTATTATAGAGGAGTGATAAGTAATACATTGTTCACACAATGCAAAGACACCACTAGAATAATTGTCACTCATGATCTTGATTTAGCCAGTCAAGCTGATCGAGTGATTGTCATGGAGAGCGGGCGTATCATACAGAGTGGTTCCCACGACCAGTTAATAGAAGAAGATAATTGGTACAAAACATATTGGCATAAAAAGCGTTAGTGAAAAGTGGGTTTAGCTCATCTAATTGAGTGTCCTTATGACCTCGTAATAAGAAAGAAGGGGTAGCTGAATTAACTTTATATAGCGGTCAGTGTTGTTTGACCACTATATAAAGCTTGTTGCTTAGTTCAGTCCGCCAAATCTTTTATAAAAAGCTTGTGATGCTTCTGGAAGTGGGCCGTCGGCGGATTCTAGATTTCTCCCTAGCCATTGCTCTGCAGTTGGGGTGACTTTGCGGTAAATATTTCGACATAGCTGTCTTGCGGCTCTGCCCTCCCAGTCTCCCGGGAGGAGCTCTTCAGGTAGTTGTGGGTCTCGCAGCAAGAGCTTTCTGTATTCATGGATTAACAGAGTGCGAGTCAGGAAGCAGGATTCAGGGTCAAGATTGTCTTTTTCATCCAGTTCTTGCCATACAGGGCGAAACAGGTTGATGAATTCTTGGTAGTGAGCGCCAAGTTTATCGAGTTCCCAACAGTCTCTTACTAGCATTCGAATCTGTCTTCCTGCTAGCTCTTCTTGTTGATGTGTTTTAAATACAATGACTTTGCTTTGTAAACCAGATGAGGCTAAGACGGTATTTACGTCACTTAGATTGGTGTTTGGACTACCAATAAGCTGACCAGTTAGTACGCCAAAACCTTGCCAGTTGAGATCGTCTAGTAGCTGCTTTCTTTCCTCGGCAGACAATTGTTGTGTCATGATTAAACACCAAGAACCATCCCATACGGTTTGGTTGGTGCTGTACACGCGTCGGAAAGCTTGTTCAAACTTACGTCGACCGGAACCTGTTAAGCTGTAGTAACTTTTTCTTCCTACCTTGTCACTGGTCAGCCAGCCATCCTGAGTCAAACGAAAGATGGTGGTTCTCATTAATCGTTCGTTGATGCCCATTGGTTCAAGCAGCTTGATTAAACTGCCCAGCCAAACGGTACCGCCATGAGGCTCAATTGTATCGCCGTACAAAGTGATGACGAGAGAGGATGCTCGAATGGGTTTTTGCTGTTGAAAACGAGTGATTAACGTATCTAAAGTATTAATTCTGTTCATTGGTAACTGGTGATCCAGTGAGTTAAGCCAGCGGTTATTCTCTTAAACCTGTCCGGCTTAGTAAAGTGGAATAGTCTTAAAAGAGCAGACTAAGTGCATTATGAACTAGCTTTTTGGTTGATGTGACCGACTTTGCAGTGTTGGCCTATTTTCTTCTATGGCATTAAGTGGATTACATTCAACCATTGACGTTAGGCATCGTTTCGAGAGTTCTATGTATTCTCGTGTGCCTGTTTGCTTCCATTTTAATTCGTCATCTGTGACGGATCGAACGATTTTTCCTGGCGAGCCCATCACCAGAGATCTAGGTGGACAAGTAAAGCGATTCTTTATAAATGAGGATGCAGCAATGATTGAGCCTTCGCCGACTTCAGCATAGTCCATGACAACACTGTTCATTCCGATCAGGGCATCTTCACCAATGATACAGCCATGCAAAACGGCCCCATGACCAATATGCCCATGTTTACGAATGAGGGTATGGCTATCAGAAAAGCCATGAACAACACAGTTGTCTTGGATGTTTGACTCTTCTTCCATGGTAATACGTCCAAAATCCCCTCTTAAACAGGCGCCTGGACCAACATAACAGCCTTCTCCAATGATCACATCGCCAATTAGCGTCGCGGTTGGGTGTACGTATGCACTAGGGTGTACGACAGGTGTGACACCATCAATTTTGTAATAAGGCATGTTGATCCTTTTTTATTTGGTTCTTTATTTTTTTTATTTTAGATTATTTTGTGTCGATATGTTTTAAATTCTTTCGTTTTTTTACGTTAAAGTTGAAATTTATCAAGATTTATTTTTGCTTTAATGAATTTTAAATTATAGTTTTTAATTTTAAGTATTTGATTTTTAAATGAATTTTTAGTTAATGAGTTGGTTTTATTTGTTTGTCTAACTAAAGGGATACGTAAAAAGTTAAATTTATTATTGTTTTGTATCTGATTATGGTTCATCTTTATGTTGAGTGAAACGCGATTGAGTCCGATAAAGAGTGTTTGGCTGAGCGAATTAATAACAATAAGAACGAGTGTTTGAATTAAATGACAAATAAAAGTTACCAATCATTGGTGGTGCATCAGGTAGAGAGTGGGGTTCAGTTGGTACAGTTGAACCGTCCAGAAGCATTGAATGCATTAACGACAGAGCTATTGGCAGAATTATCCGCTGTTATGGATGTCGCTGAGGCATCGGGTGACATTCGGGTTTTGGTGCTAACTGGAAGCTCGAAAGCGTTTGCCGCCGGAGCCGATATTAATGAGATGGCAGAACGTGATCTCGTTGGTATGCTGAATGATCCGCGTCAGCAATATTGGCAGCGTATAACGCGTTTCTCTAAACCCGTTATTGCTGCCATTAATGGTTACTGTTTGGGGGGCGGCTGCGAGTTGGCCATGCATGCGGATATTCTAATTGCTGGTCGTGATGCGCAATTTGGTCAACCTGAAATCAATCTAGGTATCATGCCTGGAGCAGGCGGAACCCAGCGTCTTTTACGCGCTGTTGGTAAATCTCTCACCATGCAAATGGTGCTTACCGGTCAACCTATCAATGCCCAGCAGGCAAAAGATGCTGGTCTCATTAGTGAAATAACCCAACCTGAACTTACTGTTGCCAGAGCTTTGGCTTTGGCGAAAGTCATTGCGAGTAAAGGCAGCCTTGCTGTGCGCTTAGCAAAAGAATCCATTCTAAAAGGCATGGATACTGACTTAGCAACAGGCCTGCGTTTTGAACGCCATGCTTTTACTGTGCTGGCAGGTACTGAAGATAGAAAAGAAGGGATTATGGCGTTTAAAGAAAAACGCCAGCCAAACTTTTCTGGTCGCTAATTTTCTGGGTGTTATTTTTCAATTCTTAGAGAGGCAATAGAAAATGAGCTTCGAACATATTTTATATTCGGTTGATTCTGGTGTGGCATTACTGAGCTTTAATCGCCCCAAGGCGCTTAATAGTTTTAATGAGGCAATGCACCTTGAAGTACAGCAAGCCCTAAAGTCTGCGCTAAAAGATGAGCAAGTTAGAGTGCTGGTTTTAACGGCCGAGGGGCGAGGTTTCTGTGCCGGGCAAGATTTGTCTGATCGTAATGTTGATCCTAATGCTGCGTCACCTGATCTGGGTATTTCAATTGAACGTTTTTACAATCCACTGATTAAACAGTTACAGGCTTTTCCAATGCCAGTGATATGTGCGGTAAATGGTGTGGCGGCTGGAGCTGGGGCAAACATTCCGTTGGCTTGTGATCTAGTGATTGCGGCGCGATCCGCAAAATTCATTCAAGCATTCTGCAAGATTGGTTTGATACCAGATTCAGGTGGAACCTGGTTTTTGCCACGCTTGATCGGTATGGCAAGAGCCAAAGAGTTGGCCTTGTTAGGAGAACCACTTTTGGCGGAAAAAGCGCTGGAGTGGGGGATGATTTATAAAGTCGTAGACGATGAAAATTTGCGTGAAGAGGCAATGTCGTTGGCGCGTCGTCTGGCCACTCAGCCAACCAAAGGTTTGTCTTTTGTTAAGCGTGCACTCAATCAAAGTTTTGATCACGATTTCAATACGCAACTAGATGTTGAGCTTGATTTACAGCGCATGGCGGGTCAGACACAGGATTACCGTGAGGGCGTGAAAGCCTTTATGGAGAAACGTACTCCAGAATTTAAGGGGGAATAGTTGTGTCTGCTTTAAAGCAAAATACGGTTGTTGGGGTGATTGGTGCTGGCGCGATGGGAGCAGGGATTGCTCAAGTGGCTGCTCAAGCGGGTCATCAAGTAAAGCTTTATGACAACCGAGAAGGGGTTGCTCAAACAGCTATCGATTCAATGGCAAGGCAATTAGCTAAGTTAGTAGAACGTAAAAAGTTTACCGCAGGGCAAGTGCAGCAAATATTAGCTCGATTGGAGGTCGCGAACTCGCTGAACGATTTGGCGGATGCTGGATTGGTGGTAGAGGCTATCGTTGAAAAAATCGACGTCAAGAAAGCCATTTTTGATACGTTAGAGTCGGTTTGCTCTGCAGACTGTATTTTGGCCAGTAATACTTCTTCTATTTCTATTACCCGTTTAGCGTCGGGAATGAAGCACCCAGAACGTATGGTTGGCATGCATTTCTTTAATCCGGCTCCCATTATGAAACTGGTTGAAGTGGTGTCTGGCTTAGCAACCGATTCTGATGTTGCGGCCTGTGTTTATGAAACCGCTTTAAATTGGGGGAAAAAGCCGGTTTATGCGACCTCTACTCCTGGTTTTATTGTTAATCGAGTGGCTCGCCCTTTTTACGCTGAAAGTTTTCGCTTACGACAAGAGCAAGTGGCCGATTGTGCGACTCTGGATGCTTTGTTAAAGGGGGCTGGTGGTTTTCGAATGGGCGCTTTCGAACTGACCGATATGATAGGTCATGATGTGAATTATGCCGTCACCTGTTCTGTATTTGATGCTTATTATGGTGATTTTCGCTTTCAGCCTTCTTTGATTCAAAAAGACTTGGTCGATGCTGGATTTTTAGGGCGGAAAACTGGCCAAGGTTTTTATTCTTATCAAGAGGGGGCTGAAAAGCCTGAGGCTCAAGTTGTGTTTGTCTCGTCTTCTATGCATGCGGGCACGATACAGTGTGAAGTGTCTGAAAATGTTGGTCATCTGGCTGGGTTGGTTGAGCGTTTGTCTCAGGCAGGTGTTCAAGTAACACAAGTATCTGGATTAGCAAAAGGCTATATAAGAATTGGCCGAGCCTTGCTGGCATTAACCGATGGGCGTATGGCGTGTGAACGAGCCAAGGATGAACAGCTGAGCGATCTGGTTTTGGTGGACTTAGCTCTGCATTATCAAAGTGCAACTAACATTGCCTTGAGCCGTTCGGCATCGACATCCGAGGAGACGCTGAATGATGTTGTTCAGTGTCTTGATTTGGTTGGCATTAAAGTGAGTGAAGTGATGGATTCGCCAGCTTTGGTTGTGATGCGTACGGTCGCTATGTTGGCGAACGAATCGGCTGACGCCGTTTTGCAAGGTGTTGCGACTGCAGAGGGTGTCGATACGGCCATGTGTTTTGGCGTGAATTATCCAAAAGGTCCATTGGCATGGGCAGACTCTATTGGTATTGCTTATGTGGAAAGGGTGCTGCGTCACTTGCATCAATCTTATGGTGAGGACAGATATCGTCCTTCTTTATTAATGCGTCGTACCGCAATGTTAGGAGAAAGTTTTCATGACCAATAATAAGCTGACTGAAGAGCAGGTGAAAATGGAGCTTGCCGAGCGTTGTGCGCAAACCTTGTATCAGCAGGATGTTGCCAGTCGGCATTTAGGAATTGAGTTACTATTTTCTGCACCAGGTCAGTCTAAAGTTCGCATGATAGTGCAAGACTTTATGTTGCAAGGCTATAAAACGTGCCACGGAGGTTACATGTTTACCTTGGCCGATTCGGCTTTTGCGTTTGCTTGTAATACCTACAATCAACCAACCGTAGCGCTTGGTTGTTCTATTGATTTTGTCGCTCCTGCTTTTCAGGGTGATGTGCTTGTCGCAAGTTGTCGTGAGCAAAGTCGTGGTGGGCGTACAGGAAACTACGACGTAGAGATTTATAATCAACAAGATCAATTGATCGCTATATTTCACGGTAAATCTTACCGCGTTAAAGGCGAGATACTGTCACAGGAGAACGCAAATGACTGATGCTCTTATTATTGATGCTATCCGTACGCCGGTTGGGCGCTATGGTGGCGCGCTTTCTAAAGTCAGAGCAGACGATTTGGGGGCGATTCCAATAAAATCTCTTATGGATCGAAACCCGACGGTCGATTGGTCAAAAGTAGATGATGTCTTGTATGGTTGTGCGAACCAAGCGGGTGAAGATAATCGCAATGTGGCGCGTATGTCTTCTTTGTTGTCTGGTCTTCCACACAGTGTTCCGGGTTCAACAATCAATCGTTTGTGTGGTTCTGGTATGGATGCGGTTGGCTTGGCAGCCAGAACAATTCGTGCTGGTGAGGCGGGGTTGATGATTGCGGGAGGGGTTGAGTCTATGTCGCGAGCGCCATTTGTCTTGGGGAAAGCGGATCAGGCTTTTTCTCGCCAAGCGGATATGTATGACACAACGATAGGTTGGCGCTTTGTTAATAAGTTAATGGCAGATCAGTTTGGCGTGCACTCTATGCCTGAAACCGCTGAAAATGTAGCGGAGGAGTTTAATATTTCCCGCGTAGACCAAGACGTATTTGCTTTGCGAAGTCAGCAAAAAACGGCAGTCGCTCAACAAAATGGACGTTTGTCGAAAGAGATCATCCCGGTTGTTATTCCGCAACGAAAAGGGGGCCCCATTGTTGTTAGTCAAGATGAGCATCCTCGTGCGGACACCAGTTTGGAGGCTTTGTCGAATCTCTCGACACCGTTTCGTCGAGATGGTAAAGGCACAGTGACCGCAGGTAATGCATCAGGTGTTAACGACGGCGCTTGCGCCTTGTTGTTGGCAAGCGAAGAAGCCGCAGCAACCTATGGTTTAAAAGCGCGTGGTCGAATATTAGGTATGGCGGCGGCAGGGGTTGAACCTCGTATTATGGGAATAGGCCCTGCGCCAGCGTCTAAAAAGGTACTCGAGCAAGTGAGTCTTACTTTAGAGGATATGGATGTTATTGAATTAAATGAAGCCTTTGCATCGCAAGGCTTAGCGGTATTACGCGAGCTTGGTTTAGCAGATGACGATGCTCGCGTGAATCCAAATGGCGGTGCCATCGCATTAGGTCATCCATTGGGGATGAGTGGCGCGCGATTGATTACCACGGCGTTAAATGAGTTGGAAATTAAGGATAAGCGTTATGCTTTATGCACCATGTGCATTGGTGTTGGGCAAGGGATAGCGATGGTGATTGAGCGACTTAATTAACTCAGCAGTCAAAATAATAAGGTTGTGTCACCAAAAAAAATAATGCAGCCATGAATACTAAATTCTAAAAATAATAACAGAGAGAGCGCAACAATGGATATTCGTAGTCGGTTTAATCCAGATCAACTTGATCCAATGGAAACAGCCAGTATTGATGAGTTGCGAGCTCATCAACTAGAGCGTTTGCAGTGGACTGTTCGTCATGCTTATAGCAATGTTCCTATGTATAAGCAGCGTTTTGATCAGTTGGGTTTGCACCCAGATGATATTAAAACCTTGGACGATCTTGCCAAACTTCCTTTCACTACAAAATCAGATCTACGAGATAGCTATCCGTACGGTATGTTTGCAACACCGATGAATCAAGTGGTTCGCCTTCACGCATCAAGCGGAACGACAGGTAAGCCAACGGTCGTAGGATACACCCAGAATGATATTGATAATTGGGCCAACATTGTGGCGCGTTCGATCCGTGCGGCGGGTGGGAAAAAAGGCGATATGTTACACAATGCGTATGGTTACGGCCTGTTTACGGGTGGTTTGGGAGCTCATTATGGCGCCGAACGTCTTGGTTGTACGGTTATTCCTATGTCTGGTGGACAAACCGAAAAGCAAGTGCGCCTGATTCAAGACTTTCAGCCTGACATTATTATGGTGACGCCCTCTTATATGTTGAATTTGCTAGACGAAATGGAAAAACAAGGTATCGATCCGCTTGGGCTTAAGTTGCGTTTAGGTATTTTTGGTGCCGAGCCGTGGACACAAGAATTACGTCGTTCGGTAGAAGAGCGTGCAGGTATTCGTGCTATGGATATTTATGGCTTGTCTGAAATTATGGGGCCTGGAGTGGCGATGGAGTGCGCAGAAAGTCAGGATGGACCTACGGTATGGGAAGACCATTTCTATCCTGAAATTGTTGATCCGAATACGGGTGAGGTGTTGCCAGATGGTGAGATGGGCGAGTTGGTATTTACCAGCTTAAGCAAAGAAGCCTTGCCGATGATTCGTTACCGCACGCGCGATTTAACTCGACTATTACCGGGGACCGCTCGTCGCATGCGCCGCATCGATAAAATTACTGGTCGTAGCGACGACATGATGATTATTCGCGGTGTGAATGTTTTTCCAACACAAATTGAAGAAGAGGTAATTAAAGTAAATCACTTTTCAGAAAACTATGAAATACACTTGTATCGTAATGGAAACATGGATGGTGTGGATGTGCATGTTGAGCTGCGTCCCGAGTGTGCTGGCTTTGATGAGCAAAAAGTCCATGGTGCCATTAACGAATTGCGTCACCACGTAAAGTCGTCGATAGGAATCAGCATTAACGTTAAGGTAAGAGATATAGGTAGTATAGCTCGTTCAGAGGGCAAGGCTAGACACGTTTACGACAAACGAATTTCCGCTTAATTAAGCTTTTTATTTAATAGAGTGTAACCTCTTACTTTAAGAGGTTACCGCTTTTTGTTGTCTGAAATTTGGAGGTTTAAGTGATACATAAAATTAAAATATATCTTGAATTTATGTATCGTTAGTCTATTCTCTTATTAATGAAGTGATTTGTTTTTACGATATTGGAGACGTTCTTATGTACGCGCAACAAGTTGAAACAGGGACAAAAGCAATAAAATCCCTAGCTGAAATGGGGCCAGAAGAAAGGGCATTTCAGGAAAAAATTGATGCCGAGATTAAAATCGAGGCTAAAAACTGGATGCCAGATAACTATCGCAAAACCTTGATCCGTCAAATTTCCCAGCATGCTCATTCTGAAATTGTTGGGATGTTGCCAGAAGGTAATTGGGTGACCCGTGCGCCAACTTTGAAGCGAAAGTTACAACTAATGGCCAAAATTCAAGATGAAGCGGGCCATGGTTTGTATCTATATAGCGCGATGGAAACGCTCGGTGCGGATCGTGATGAAGAGATTGAGAAGCTTCATTCTGGGCGTGCTAAGTATTCGAGCATTTTTAACTATCCAACACTTAATTGGGCCGATATGGGCGCTGTGGGGTGGTTGGTTGATGGCGCTGCGATTGTCAATCAGGTACCCCTTCAGCGTACTTCGTATGGACCTTACTCCCGTGCCATGATCCGAGTTTGTAAAGAAGAAAGCTTTCATCAGCGTCAAGGTTACGAAATCCTGTTGCACATGATGCGCCATGGCATCCAGGCACAAAAAGACATGGTGCAGGATGCGATCAATCGCTTGTGGTGGCCGTCATTAATGATGTTTGGCCCAAGTGATGCGGAATCTCCTAACTCGGCTCAGTCTATGGCATGGAAAATCAAGCGCCATACGAATGATGAGCTACGCCAACGCTTTATTGACCAAACCATACCGCAATTAGAGCTATTGGGTTGCTCGGTTCCAGATCCTGATTTGAAATGGAATGAAGAGCGTGGTCATTACGATTTTGGTGAAATTCAGTGGAAAGAATTCTACGAGGTTCTCAAAGGCAATGGCCCTTGTAATCGAGAGCGTTTGGAAACACGTCGAAATGCGATTCAGGACGGAGCTTGGGTGCGGGAAGCGGCAGTGGCTCATGCAAATAAAAAACAAAAACAACAGGCTGCTGCCTAATTTATTAGAGGTATCTCTCATGTCTGAATGGACACTTTTTGAAGTATTTATCCGTAGTAAACATGGTCTAAATCACAAGCATGTTGGCAGTGTTCACGCCGTAGATGCCGAAATGGCGATTGAAAATGCCCGTGATCTTTATACTCGACGAAATGAAGGTGTGAGTATTTGGGCCGTACCATCAGCCTCAATAACCGCTACTGCAAGTGATGAAAAAGAACCTTTATTCGATCCATCGGAAGACAAAGTTTATCGTCATGCCAGCTTTTATGAGCTGCCAGATGAAGTCGGGCATATGTGAGGTGGTTATGACTAAATACGATGAATTAACCGAATTTTTGTTGCGCCTTGGCGATAGTGCTTTGATTCATGCTCAGCGTCTTTGTGAGTGGACAGGGCGTGCTCCAGCGCTTGAAGAAGAAATGGGTATGATGAACGTTGGCCTTGACTTAGTTGGCCAGGCTCGCAATTGGTATGAATACGCCGCCGAACGAATTAACGATGGAACGGATGCTGACACATTAGCTTTTCGCCGCGATGAACGTGCGTTCCGTAATTTGTTGTTGGTAGAACAGCCTAATGGTGATTTTGCCGTCACTATGACGAAGCAATTTTTTTATGACGCTTGGCAATTTCATCTACTTACGATGTTAAAAGACGCAGGTGATGAACGTATTGCGGCGATTGCAACCAAGTCACTAAAAGAGGTGACTTATCACTTGCGTCGCTCATCTCAATGGGTTGAGCGTTTGGGTGACGGTACCGAAGAAAGCCATCAGCGCATGGAAAAAGCGATCGATACCGTTTGGCGCTTTACCTTTGAATTGGTTGAAAAAAGCGACGCTGAATTGGTTTTGTCTGAATCAGGAAATATTCCAGCGCTTAGCGAATTGCCGGAACAATGGCTGGCGACAGTAAACAACGTATTCGCTAAAGCGACGTTAACGGTTCCTGATGAACCAAGCGCTTTCTACTTGAGTGCTCGAACCGGTATGCACTCAGAGCATCTGGGGATGTTATTGGCAGAAATGCAGTTCTTGCAACGAGCTTATCCCGATGCCAGCTGGTGAGTTAATTGCCACCGACCAACAAGGTCGTTCAGGGGGCGAGGCCGATATCCAGTATGCATATAGCGTGCTGGAAGAGGTTATGGATCCTGAAGTACCCGTGGTTAGCGTGATGGATCTAGGCATTGTGCGAGACATTAGTTGGGCAGATGGGCATCTTTTTGTGGTGGTTACCCCAACGTATTCAGGCTGTCCTGCCACGGAATATATTGAAACCTCGATACGTGATGCACTGCAAAATGCCGGTTTTTCACACCCTAAAGTCGCGCAGCGTTTAGACCCTGCGTGGACAACGGATTGGATTAACGAACAAGGGCGAAATCGCCTTAAAGCTTATGGAATTGCACCTCCGGTCGGGAGCTCAAGTAAACGCTCTTTGTTGTCGGGAATTACACCAGTTGAATGTCCAAATTGTGGCAGTGAAGACACTGAACAATTAAGTGAATTCGGCTCGACAGCCTGCAAGTCCTTGTATCGGTGTAAGTTTTGTTTAGAACCGTTTGATTATTTTAAATGCATTTGAGCCATAGATAAAAATAACGTGGCCGTGGAGACACAGATGAATCAATTTCACTCACTTACTGTTTCAGATTTACGTCGTGAAACTCGTGATTCTATTTCGCTCGCTTTTGATATCCCTGAGGATTTAGCGCAAAGCTATCAATTTAAACAAGGTCAATTTTTGACGTTGCGTACTCAAATTGATGGTCAAGAAGTACGTCGTTCTTATTCTATTTGTAGTGGTGTTCAAGACAATGAAATGCGCGTCGCCATAAAGCGTGTGCCTGATGGGCTTTTTTCTACCTTTGCTAATGATTCGATCAAGGTCGGTGATGTTCTTGAGGTAATGCCACCGCTAGGGCATTTTTATTCAGAGCTTGATCCAGTTCGACGTGGTGACTATTTGTTGGTTGCCGCAGGCAGCGGTATTACTCCAATTCTATCCATTGCAAAAACGACTTTGGCCGCTGAGCCGCACAGCAAAGTCACGCTTTTATATGGTAATCGCTCCACGTCTTCCACCATGTTTCGAGATCAACTTGCCGATTTAAAAAACACGTACATGGATCGGTTGAATCTGATTTTCGTTTTGAGTCGTGAACAGCAAGATATTGATTTGTATAACGGTCACATTGATGAAGATAAATGTCGTGCCTTGTTTGAGCGTTGGGTAAATGTGAAGACACTGGCTGGGGCCTTTATTTGTGGCCCTCAATCCATGACGGAAACGGTGAGAGATTTATTAAAAGAGTCTGGTACACCAGAAGAAAAAATCCACTTTGAACTGTTTGCCGCAGCAGGTAATGAGCGCAAACGAGAGCAGCGTGCACACGCAGCTGCTAATGCAGATATGTCGGAAATCACCGTCATTCGTGATGGTCATGCAATGAACTTTGACTTGAAGCAGAATACCGAAAATTTGCTGAATGCGGGTAACGATCAGGGTGCAGACTTGCCGTTCTCGTGTCGAGCCGGTGTGTGCTCTACCTGTAAATGTAAGGTGGTTGAAGGCGAAGTGGATATGGACATCAGTATTGGTCTGGAAGACTACGAAGTGGAAGCGGGTTATGTGCTTTCTTGCCAGTCTTACCCTGTGTCTAAAAAGGTTGTGCTGGATTTTGACCAGATATAAGTCTATGGGGCGGCCCAGCCGATCACAAAGACGATTTAACACATAAAAAAATACGATCGATGCATCATAAAAACAACAAAGATGACGGTGGCTTTATGTCACTGATGGAGAGCACTATGAGCCCAAGCTCTGTTTTACAAAGCCCAGTTCTACAAAGTTTTATTGCTGGGGAGTGGTTAGGGAAGCAAGCTGGACAAGCGTTAGCTAGCCCTGTTAACGGTGAAGTAATTTATCATACGCACGCTGAAGCTATTGATTTTGGTTGTTCACTGGAGTTTGCCCGTACCAAAGGGCGTGCTTCTTTAATGGTAATGGATTTCCAGAGTCGCGCATCTTGTTTACGTGACTTAGGCAAATATTTACTTGAGCACAAGGAGTCGTTATACGCAACTTCGCTGTTAACTGGCGCGACTCGCAATGACAGCTGGGTCGACATAGAAGGTGGTGCAGGTACGCTGTTTGCTTATGCGAGTGTCGGCCGACGTGAGTTGCCATCGGGTAACCTGATTCATGAAGATGATGCCTTTCCTTTAGGTCGTGATGGGCAATTTTTTGGCTCACATATTTTGGTGCCTCGCCAAGGTGTTGCCGTACATATCAATGCGTTTAACTTCCCGATTTGGGGCATGTTAGAAAAATTCGCCGCTAACTTTTTGGCGGGTATGCCCTGTATTGTTAAGCCTGCGACCTCTACCTCGTATCTGACTGAGGCTTGTGTGCGTCTGATGCAAGAGTCTGGTTTATTGCCTGAAGGCAGTTTGCAGTTAATCATTGGACGTACTGGCGATTTATTAGATCGTTTGGATGGTCAAGATGTAGTGACTTTTACGGGCTCTGCGAGCACCGCTGCTAAATTAAAAATCACACCGAATATTATCAATAACTCTATTCCTTTTAATGCCGAAGCCGATTCGTTGAACTGTGCCATTTTGGCTCCTGATGTATCAGCAGATAGCCCTGAATTTGATCTTTTCATTAAAGAAGTAGCACGTGAAATGACGGTGAAAGCAGGGCAGAAATGTACTGCGATTCGTCGTGTTATGATTCCTGAAAATCAAGTTCAGGCCGTCTCCGAGCGCTTAACCGCACGCCTTGCCAAAGTGTCTATTGGCGATCCTCATTTAGACACAGTACGCATGGGCGCATTGGCATCTTTTGAGCAAAAAGTAGATGTATTGGCGCAGCTTGAAGCGTTATTAAAAAGTAGTCAGCTTGTTTATGGTCATGAAGACGGCTTTGAGCTTTTAGGTAAAGGTTCTGAGAAAGGTGCGTTTATACAGCCGACCTTGTTGCTGAGTAATGATCCAGATGCAGAAGGCGGCGCGCATGACATTGAAGCGTTCGGTCCAATCAGCACCCTAATGCCTTATAAAAATATCGACCATGCTATTGCGCTTGCGGCGCGTGGTAAGGGATCTTTGGTAACAACATTAGTAACTCAAGACCCTGAGATTGCGAGAAAAGTGGTGCCTGCTTTAGCGGCTTGGCATGGCCGAGTACATATTCTTAATGAAGCCTCCTCCAAAGAATCCACTGGACACGGTTCTCCACTGCCGATGTTAAAACACGGTGGTCCAGGACGGGCTGGTGGTGGTGAAGAATTAGGTGGTATACGCGGCGTTAAACATTATATGCAACGTGCTGCTATTCAGGGTTCACCAACCATGTTGTCAGCGGTCACTGGAGAATATGTTCGTGGTGGTGAAACTTATGAAAGTGATGTGCATCCATTCCGTCGTTATTTCGAAGACCTTCGCATTGGCGAGTCTTTACTGACTCATCGACGAACTGTCACGGAAACTGACATAGTGAATTTTGGCTGTTTATCTGGTGATCATTTTTACATGCACTTCGATGATATTGCTGCCCGTGACTCTCAATTTGAACAGCGTATTGCCCATGGTTATTTTGTTTTATCGGCTGCCGCTGGTTTATTTGTTTCCCCTGGAGAAGGTCCGGTATTGGCAAATTATGGTTTGGATACTTTGCGCTTTATCACTCCCGTTCCAATTGGCGACACCATTCGCGCACGTTTAACCTGCAAACGCAAAATCGATCAAGGCAAGTTAAGCCCGAAAGGCGAGCCACAAGGAGTGGTGGTTTGGGATGTTCAAGTCACTAATCAACATGAAGAGTTGGTCGCTAGTTATGACATTTTAACCTTGGTTAAGAAGCAATTTGTTTGATGCCGACGGGGCGGTTTATCCGCCCCTGATTTTGGGTTTCATATGTATTTGACTCAATAAAATAATAAAAATTTAGGAGTTGTCATGTCGATAAAGGGCTGGATTGAGAAGCATTACCCAGAGCCAAATATCTATCGTTGGATTGGGGTTGTGCTAGAAGTCGTATCTGCAACTGTGTTGTTCTCGTTGATGGCGTTGACTTGTGTAGATGTAGTGGGTCGCTACCTTTTTAATAATTCTATTAATGGTGCTTTTGAGCTGACTCAAATGGGTTTAGCTATCATGGTATTTGCTCAAATGCCTTTGATTACGTGGCGTGGAAGCCATGTGGTCGTGGATTTATTGGATCATGTTTTAGGTAACCGTATTGTTAAAGTGCTCGGCATATTCTCGGTATTTATAGTCTCTTCTTCGTTTTATTTTCTGGCCATTCGTATTTATGAGCTGGCTGAACGGTCTCTGCGTCGTGGTGAGGTTAGTGAATATTTAAAAATTCCAACCGGATATTTAACCGAATATATCGCCATTATGAGCTGGGTAACCGCGGCTTGTATGCTGACTTATGGTGCGTATCGCGTACTGAAAGGCAATAACGAATCGCAGCAATTTGGAGAGTAGCATGTCAGTTGTGTTAATCGGCTTTGCCGTTCTTTTATTTTTAATTTTGGTTATTCGTATGCCGATCGCTTTCGCGATGGGAGTGGTTGGTTTTTTAGGTTTTGCTATTTTGCAGGGGCTAAGCTTTGACAATGTATTGTCCTTTCGCTGGACGGCTGCTCTTACGCTGGCATCGAATCGAGTGATAGGTACTGTTCAAGATTACAACCTATCCGTAATTCCCTTGTTCATTTTGATGGGGAATCTAGTAACCCGTTCTGGTTTATCGCAGGAATTATATAACGCCTCTTATGCTTTTTTAGGGCATCGAAAAGGCGGTCTGGCGATGTCGACTGTATTAGCTTGCGGCGGTTTTTCGGCTATTTGCGGGTCCAGTTTGGCTACTTCGGCAACCATGGCAAAAGTGTCCATGCCGCCAATGCGTAAATTTGGTTATGCGGATAGCTTGGCAACAGCCTCTATTGCAGCGGGTGGAACATTGGGTATTTTGATTCCTCCTAGCGTTATTTTGGTGATATATGGATTGCTGACGCAGACCAGTATTCGTGAGTTATTTGCGGCTGGTTTTATTCCCGGCATGTTGGGTATTTTTCTCTATATGTGTGCCGTTCGCTTTGTAGTTTGGCGAAATCCTGCAGCGGGTCCTGCTGGGGAGAGAATGGGATTTAAAGAGCGAATGGCGGCTTTAAAGAGTATTTGGGGTGTTTTATTGCTGTTCACGATTGTGATGGGCGGTATTTATTTAGGTGTATTTACACCAACGGAAGCGGCTGGCATTGGTGCTGGTGGAGCACTAATTATTGGTTTGAGTCGTCGCAGTCTGAGCTTTGGTGGAATTTTAGAAACATTAGTAGACACCGCTAGAACCTCTGGAATGTTGTTTTGTGTTGTGATTGGCGCGTTTATTTTTTCGGATTTCATCACCCGAGCTGGTCTGCCTGATACTTTGTTGAACCTTGTTACGGCATTGGAGTTAAGTCCTATGCTGGTGATCATGGTTATCCTCGTGATTTATGTCCTTCTTGGAATGGTGTTTGAAAGTCTTTCTATGCTGCTTCTGACTGTGCCGGTTTTTTATCCTCTTGTGTCTAGTTTAGGCTTCGACCTTGTCTGGTTTGGCATTGTGGTGGTGGTTGTCACCGAAATTAGTTTGATAACTCCACCGGTGGGAATGAATGTCTTTGTATTAAGTGCAGTATTAAAAGATGTAAAAGCAGGCACGATTTTTAAAGGTGTTACGCCATTCTGGTGTGCCGATATTGTTCGACTTTTTATTATCGTTTTCATCGTTCCTGTATCGATGTTTTTGCCTCAATTTTTATACGATCAATGAGCTTTAAAATAGGTCGTTATGAAAGGCTAGGGTGTTTTATGACTTTTGATAGCCATAAAAGTTTGATTGGTTTTAGAGAAAGTCATTGTTCTGAGAGAGCAGTTTTTATCAATGTAAATCATAAACTATAGGAATAATAAATATGATGAATGTTAAAAAAAATCTACTGTGGGCGCTATGCGGTACGTCTATTTTAGCGTCTGGAATGGTTTCAGCAGCAGAAACGACATTGCATGTGGCTACTTGGCTGCCGCCAACGAGCTCGCAAAACTCAATTGTTTGGCCAACTTGGAAACAGTGGGTTGAAAAGGCGACTGAAGGTCGTGTTGAAGTGGTTATTGAAAATTATACTGGTGATCCTAAAACGATTTTTGATGCTGTAGAAGACGGTGTTTATGATGTAGGTTTTAGTGTTAACGCTTATTTGCCAGGTCGATTCAAGCTAGCCAGTGTGGCTGAAATTCCAGGTGAAATAACCGATGCAGAAGTTGGCTCTGTGGCGTTGTGGCATACTTATGAAAAATTCTTTAAAGCCGATCAAGAGTTCAGAGGTCTTGAATTACTTGCTTTGTTTGTACACGGTCCTGGTCAGTTGAATACTAACTTTCCAGTCAAATCGTTAGACGATTTGAAAGGTAAAAAAATGCGTATTGGTGGTGGTCTGGTAAATACTCTGGCCGAACGTTTGGAAGTGACGCCTGTTTCTGCTCCGGCACCTAAGTCTTATGAAATGATGCAACAAGGTGTGGTAGATGGCACCTTTTTACCGACTTCACAGCAAAAAACTTTGCGCTTAAGTGAAGTGACGACGGACCTTACTCTGTTTCCTAAAGGGCTTTATACCACTGCATTTAGTATTGTGATGAATCCAGATACGCTAGAGAGTCTTAGCAAAAAAGATCGCGACGCCATTATGAGTGTATCAGGTGAGAAACTTTCAAGACTTGCTGGAGCGGCTTGGGGGAAAGAAGACCAAGATGGCATTCTGGAAGCAAAAGCGAACGGCGTGAAGGTAATCTATTTATCTGAAGATGATGCGATCGTGAAAGCTATGGAGAAGCTGGAAGAAGGCATAGATAAGGCATGGATTGACTCAGTATCAGATCGCAAAGTAGATGCAAAGGCGGCACTTGCTTACTTTCGAAAAAATGTCAGTGAACTCAGCCAATAATTTTTCATATATTTATATGGGAAAATGTAAAACCACGGCCTTTAAAAGGGCGTGGTTTTTACCTGTGTGAGGCTCGTTTCTGACTAACTATTGCTCTAGGTCTTTTTTTAATTCCGCAAAGACTTCGTGGGTGATTTTTGTGAAAGATTGGAAGGCTCCTTGTTCTTTTAAGAATTCTGAACACATTACGTAGATATCTCGTTCAATGGGAATAGTATTATCGAGGCGTATTTCCCTAATGGAGTAGGTGTCTTTGATAACGGAAACTGGAAAGCAAGGAAGAGCAGCGAGGTAGCGTCCAGAGGACAGCATTCTTATCAGCATTATCGCGTCATTACGAAAGACTATTTTCGTTCTCCCGCTGTGAATTTTATAGGAGGCGAGCATTTCAGTAGTTTGTTTTTCAAAGTAGGAAGCAATGCCAAGGCTGAGCCAATCTAATTCTTCGAAGTCTTCAATTTGAATATGTGGCTTGTTCGCCAGTGGATGATTTTCACTACAAAATATTCCAATCCTGTCTTTAATAATAAGCTCTTTGTGAATGTTCATCGCGCTTTTGTCTGATGGTTGTGGTGCAATGATTATGTCAAATTGATCATCCATTAGTCCTTCAAGAGCAATAGAAGGATTAAGGCAAGTGACGGTTAGGGCGATTTCTGGGTGTTGCTCCAACATTCTCTCAATGATGATAGGTAGGATTTCCATCGCAAGTAATGAGCCTGAAGCAATGCGTAAATTTTGTTTAATACCTAACTTATAGCGAGAAACTTGTTCTTTTGCCGCGCTTAACCTGCGTGTGATCGCTCGTCCTTCCCTGGCTAATGACTCTCCAACTTGCGTGCTCGAAACACCAAATCGACTGCGGGTGAAAAGCTGAGTGCCGGCTTGCATTTCAAGCGTTGCCATTGCTCTAGTTAGTGTAGGCTGAGCAATATTCAAATGTTCTGCAGCGGCGGTGATAGAACCTTTTTCTAAAATGATAGACAGATAAACAAGGTGTTTAGATTCCATTTTATGACCCTACCGAGATGTGTTGATTTACTATATTAGCAGATGGAAAGTTTTTGCATTCATTAAAAATACGCGCATTACACTGATGACATTTTTGCGTATCTATAAATGCTAGTAGGCTTGAGATGGCTTCTTTCGAGTTGTCTGTCAGGTAGTGTTTCAAAAAAGAACTAAAAATTGGCATAGAACGGATTTCATCCAATACCGTGCCTTTAAGAGAGCAAATTCTGACACTGCCGCCACGCTTTTCAATTCGAGATATCTCAGACTCAAGTAAATGAATACCTGATACATCCATAAAGTTAATCCCTTTTGCGACTATGATTAGATACTTTGTCTCATCTTGAGTTAGCTTAGCTATGGTTTTTTGTACATAGTCTACGGAACCAAAATACAGTGAGCCGTCAATTCGGATCATTTTGATTTGGGGACAAGTCTCTAAGGAATATCGCTGAATATTACGAATGATTCGATTGTCAGTGCTTTGTATGGGGGCAACTTCAATGATTCTTGGCCTTGAGGTACGGCGCAAATAAAAGCCAATGGATAAAATGATGCCGACATAAATGGCAAATTCTAATTGAATGAATAAGGTTGATAAAAAAGTGCCCAGTAAAATGATAGCTTCTGCATGACTGAGTTTAAGGGTTTCCATGATGTGCTTTCGGTCGACCAGATTCCAAGCGATTAGCAGCACACTTCCAGCCATTGCCGGTAAAGGTAAATATGAGGTGGCAGAAGGAACAAACGCAATGACTAAAGCAACAATTATCGCTGCGTATACTGCAGACATTGGGCTAACAGCCCCTGCATCATAATTGGCTCCTGAGCGGGTGAATGAGCCAGAGCTTGGGTAACATGAGAAAAATCCACCCACTATATTGGACATCCCTTGGCCAATAAACTCTTGATTGCCGTCGATAATTTGTTTGGATCGCATCGAAATAGCACGAGCAATAGACGCCGCTTCAATCAACCCAAGAAGCGCGACTGCGAAGGCGCCAGAAAATAATGCCTGTAAATTCGAGGGTGACATATTGGGGAGCGAAATAGGTGGTAATGTCCCCGGCATGCTTTCTACCATGATTACGCCATGATTCTGAGCCCCCAAAAGCAGGCTCAATAGGCTGCCAACAACCATACCGATTAACAGGTTAGGAAGTTTTTTATTAATGCTTTTTACTATGAGAGATGCAGCAAGAGTGCTTGCTCCGATTGCGAGTGCATATGGATTGAGCTGAGTAATCTGTTGTGCAATCGCACTAATTTCCTCAAGAAAAGATAGGCGGGACGTTAACTCAATCCCAAACAGATGCTTTATTTGGCTGGTTGCTATTAACAAGGCGGCACCTGTGGTGAAGCCGATAATGACGGTATGTGAAATAAAATTAACTAAGGCACCAAGTCGCAATGCACCAAATGAGAATTGAATGAACCCAACTAAAAACGATAGGGTCACCACAATTGACATTTGCTCGGTAACAGATGTGTAACTAATTTGATGGATAACAGAAGCTACGACAATCGATAGCGCGGCGGTTGGCCCTGAGATCATGTGAAAAGAGCTGCCAAATAATGCCGCGATAGAAGCAGAAACAATTGCGGTATAAAGGCCGATCTCTGGGGGAAGTCCCGCAATGTAAGCGTAGGCAACACCTTGAGGTAAGACTAACACCGCACCTGTAATCCCTGCGATGATGTCATTTCTGACGATAGTCGGATTCTGCTTCTTTAGCCAAATTAAAAAGGGAAATAAAGTCGACATAATAGTCTGAAACATAGGGTGTCCGTCATAGCAAAGTGGATTAACAAATGTCTATTGATTGTATTTAAAAGCGCCAGCTATTCCATTTATGCTGTTTAACAGACAAGCATCAGGCTGTTTTAACTCATCCTATTTTTAAATAGCGGTTGATGATATTAGAGATTTTTCTATTCGTAAAATAACAAATAGGAAGTCCTAACGATCGATAACGCATACTTAATAGGTCTGATAATATAGGAATGATGTACAAAAGACGTCTTTTTTTATATTTACTTTTGATTGATTGAGCTTTCAAATTGCTATTTTACGGATATCAGTGAAAAGGTTAGATTGATTAGAGCTAAACAAACAAAAAAAATAATATCAGCGGAGAGTTCAATGTATAACCCTAAAAAATTATTACGCAGCGGCTTGTGTGCAGTCAGCATGGTATGTGCTAGCAGCTTTATTGCATCGGCCAGTTATGCTGAGCAGATTGGCATGGAATCAGCGTCACCAAATAGCCTTTTAGGAATGGTTCCTCAAGCTATGGCGCCTTATTGGTCTAAAAGTGGTGTCGATGTTCAATTATCATTGAATCAAACCTTGACGAAATCATTGCTTAAAATTGCTAAGGGCAGCTTGGATTCTGCCATGGTGCCTCCGCCAGCTTTTTCAGCATTGCAAAAAGGTGTGGGGCCTTATGCAAAAATGTCAGATAAAGCCAAAGAGCTGTCTCATAATGTACGAGGCTTATTCACAATCCCTGGTAGTTACTATCATGCTATTACACGTGCCGATTCAGGTATTACGTCTTGGCCAGAAGCCAAAGGTCAGCGTGTCTTTATTGGACCTCCAGCAGGTGCCGCCAATCAACAAATCATAGCATTGGCGAATGCAGGGGGATTATCTGAAGGCGAATATGATCCTATAAAAGCCCCATGGGGTGCTGCGACACAGAGTTATCAAGATGGACAATTTGATGTTTATGTTGGTGCCTTTGGTTTAGGATCTCAATCGGTCGCTGAATTAAGTTTGACTAATGATATTCGTATACTGGGAATACCTGGTGAAAAAATGGTGCCGCCTAAAGGGCTAGGGATGCAAACAGCCGTTATTCCACCTAATACCTATCCAGGTCAAGTGAATGAAAATCCGGCTATTACATGGCAAACCGTTATGATGATGGCGGTAAAAAAAGATATGTCCGATGACATTGCTTACACCTTGACGAAAAATTATGTCGAGAATCGCCTCGCTCTCGCGGAGTCAAATTCAAACTTTAGAGACCTTCCTGTCACTGACTATTTTGTTGGTGTTAATGCTCCCCTACATCCAGGTGCTGTGCGTTATTATCAAGAAATTGGTGTCGATATTCCTGCTGAATTAATGCCTAAGTAATATTTAAACTTTCCTATTTATTTGTATTTCTAATTAAACGGAGGCGTTGGCCTCCGTTTAAGGGAGTTTTTTATGCATTCCTCCTCTGGCCTTTTGCTAAGGTTTGTCTCGTTGGCTATAGCCATCTTGAGCTTTGTTATCTGTATGTATGGTCTTGCTAATGTGATGCCTGCAATCGGTGACTTTCGAATAGGGCCATTGCCTCTAGTGTCTTTTCGAGCTTCTTTTTTTGCCTTGTGTGTTGTTGCTGTAGCGCTTGCCATGTATGAAAGTTATTTGAATGGTAAGTCTAATGTTTTCGTTGCTCTCATTAGTACTGTTTTGATGTTTGGCATGCTGTGGTGTTGTTGGTCCTTCTATCAAATCAGCAGTGAGTTGGACGATGGCATGTTCTTGTTCGGCTCAAATGAAATGTGGATAGCGGTTCTGGCATCAGTAGGCGCTTTATTCTTTTGTTGGCGTATTTGGGGGGTTCCAGTTGCTCTGTTGGGAGTTGTAGGGATTTTGTACATGGCCACTGGTCAATATTGGCCAGGACCACTGCAGACGGTAAGTCATGATGTGAATGAAACCTTGGCCCAGAACCTTTTATACAGCTTAGATACGGGGATTTTAGGTAGCACCTTTGGGATTGTTATTACCACTGTGTTTCCTTTTATCATCCTAGGTGCTTTGCTGGAAGGTGTCGGCGCTGGTGATTCTATGATTCGAATCGCCTTTCATTGGATGCGTAAAACAGCAGGCGGGCCAGCTCATGCGGCGGTATTGTCCTCTGCTTTGTTCGGGACGGTTTCTGGTAGTGCAGTAGGCAACGTGGTGGGAACGGGCGTTATTACTATCCCTATGATTAAACGCCGTGGTTTTTCAGCTAATTTTGCCGGTGCTGTTGAGGCATCAGCGTCAACGGGTGGACAGATTATGCCACCTATTATGGGAGCGGCGGCATTGGTGATGGCCGATTTCGTAGGTGTGAACTACATGACGGTGATTATTGCCGTATTAGTACCTTCGATCGCTTACTATGCTAGCTTATTTGCCATGATAGTGTTTGAGTCACGCCGCTTAGATATTAAAGCGGATGATGAATTTGTTGGGGTTGATAAGCCAGTCAAACAAGATTATCTCAACTTACTGCTGATTTTTATTCCTCTTGCGATTATTGTCGCATTGTTGCTGTACGGGCTATCTCCGTCTGGCGCTTCTATTACCGCACTTGTTTGCTTGTTTCCATTGAGTTTAATTAATCCGGATATTAGAGAAAAGCCAGTTAAGCTGATTAAAAGCCTATGTGTTGGTGGTAGAACGTTTGCTGGTTTATTGATGGCGATTGCAGCAGTAAGTATTGTTATTTCGGCACTATCGGCCACGGGCGTTCCAGTAAAATTCAGTGTTTTACTGTCTAGCATCGTGTCCAGTTCATTACTGTTTTCATTATTGATCGCAGCATTTTGCTGCATCGTTTTGGGCATGGGTATGCCAACGTTGCCTGCTTATGTGACAGTAGCGACGATTGCGATTCCAGCGATGGAACAGCTTGGTTTGGCACCATTGACGGCTCATATGTTTGTGTTCTTTATTGCCGTTGGGTCTGCCATAACACCACCTGTCGCCATTGCCGCGTTTGCCGCCGCCAGTATCTCCAAAGGCGGTCCGATTGGTACTTCTGTGCAAGCGTCGAAAGTCGGCATCATGATTTTTATTATTCCATTCACCTTTGCCTTTAACCCAATGCTATTAACGGTTGGGGACTCTGGTGTTCCTTTTGATTTCGTTTCCTGGAGCTGGCTACTGATCAAACTGGCTATTGGTATTTTATTACTGGCGACAGCCTTGACTGGTTTTCATATGCGTAAATTGCATTTTTATGAAATCGTCGCTCGTTTGGTGGCGGCTGTCATGTTGTTCGCCCCAGGTATTTTATGGGATCAAATAGGTATTTCATTGGCCATCTTCTCGTGGGCTTGGCATTTACGTCACGATTTAAAAATATTACAAAAATTTAAGGGAGCATAACAATGACGAATATAATATACATAGTCGCAGATGATCTTGGTTACGCCGATTTGGGTTGTTACGGTGGTCGTGAGGCTCAGTTCGGACAGGTGTCACCCAACATTGATAAATTAGCAGAAGAGGGCATGATTTTTTTAGAGGGTTATGCAAATTCCCCAGTCTGTTCGCCCACCCGTTTTGCTTTAATGACCATGGCGTATCAGTATCGCCTTCGTGGAGCATTAGAAGAGCCGATTAATAGTAAGAGTAAAGGCAGTGATACATTAGGCTTGCCGACGCATATTCCCACACTGCCGTCGCAATTAAAAAAAGCTGGATATTATACTGGCCTAATGGGTAAGTGGCATTTGGGTTACCCACCGACGTTTGGCCCAAGAGCTTCGGGCTATGACGAATTTTTTGGCATCATGGCAGGTGGTGTCGATTACTTCTCTCATAAAAGTGGGCAAGGTGATCACGATTTATGGATAAACGAAGAAGAGCACAAAGAAATAGGGTATCTGACGGATCTTATTTCAGAGCGTTCGCTTGATTTCATCAATCGTAGAGCCGAAGAAAAGTCAGAACAGCCTTTCTTTTTGAGTATTCACTACACCGCGCCTCATTGGCCTTGGGAAACTCGAGATGATGAGCATTTGTCTGAAAAAATGACGACCTTATTCCATCTAGAAGGTGGCAACATTCATACCTACAGAAAAATGATTCATCACATGGATGAAGGCATTGGCCGTATCATGGAAACTTTGGAAAAGCATGGTATGGCAGATGACACCCTCATTGTGTTTACCAGTGACAATGGTGGCGAACGCTTCTCTGATAATTGGCCCTTAGTCGGCGGCAAAATGGACTTAACCGAAGGCGGAATTCGAGTGCCTTGGGTCGTTCGTTGGCCTGGGGTTGTCAAAAAAGGCAGTGTCAGTATGCAGCACTGTATGACGATGGATTGGTCTAGAACGCTCCTTGAAGCGGGTAATGGTGAGTTTGATCCCAATTATCCAGTAGATGGGGTATCGCTAATGCCGGTACTGAAAGGGGAAACCGAACGTTTTGAACGTCCCTTGTATTGGCGTATGAAACATCGGGCCCAAAGAGCATTGCGGTTAGAGGAGTGGAAATATCTCAAAGTGGATGAACACGAGTATTTGTTTAACGTTAAAAATGATGCTCGTGAGCGCGCTAATCTTGCGAAGCGTTATCCGGATAAACTCGCAGACATGAGACAGCAATGGCTGGATTGGAATGAGACCATGCCACAAATACCGGAAGATGCAACCGTTAGTTTAGGCTATAGCGTAGCGGATATGCCACAACGATAAGTTTTACCGTTTTATGGTTCTAACTTAAACCAGCACTCTGTTATAGCGTGCTGGTTTTTTTATTCCTATGAAGTATGCGGAAATTGTTTCTAAGAGCTATATGTTTTTCAGGAAAGTGGCCTTATCTTTTGCCTATCTTCCCCATTGACCAGACTTGCCGTTACCATACCTTTTCGTTTTACCATGCTCTGCTGCTTTTAATGCTTGCTTCTCGCGTACGCGTTCCGCATCTTCTAGACTCAATTCTACCGGCTCACGGGGCGTCTGGCCTTCAGGAATAATGCGTTTTCTTGGTGGCAATGCAAATTGTTCCGATGACACTCGTGGTAAGTTTTTGTATTTATACAGATAGAATATTTCTACTTTTTCCCGTGCCCATTCGGTTTTTTTAAGAAACTTCACACTGGATTCAATACTTGGGTTAGTTTTGAAACAGTTGATGTTCAGGTAAGCGTATAGAATCTCAAAACCGTAGTGATCAACTATTTGGGTTAGCAGTTCTTGTAATCCTAAGCCGTGTAGAGGATTGTTTGTGTAGTTGATCTCGTCGTTCATAAAAGTGTCCGGTAATAAGTCGAAATATTGAAAAGCGCTCTGAATGGGCCATCATACCTGTGATAGCTTAGACAATATAGTAAAGGCTGGACAACATAAGGTTAAGAAGGGACAACATGTTTTATTCGCAAAAAAGCGACTTGCTAATGTAGTAGTCGCTTTTTATATTTTCTAAACATCTAACCTAGGGCTTGGCTAATCAGTGCAAATTGACGCATTTGAGTGTCTCTAACTGGAATGTTACCTCGAACCATTTCGACAACAGTATCGACTTGGGGCAAGCCAATTTCTACAAGCCAAGTGCTTAACTCGCTGCTTTGGGGGATGTCAATACGCACAAAATCACCGACTCGATTATTGAGCAAAGATTGGATCATGACTTTGGCTTGCTGTTGTGATGAAGCGATAACCGGACCAATAGCATAACCACGACCAAATTCACGTATGAGCGCAAAGCCTGTAATCTCATTTTGTGTTTCTATAACAACGCCAGAAGCGGATTTTAGTATTTCATTTAGTGTTGTTGTTCGTGCTAGGCCACATGATGTTTCCGCTAATTTAGCGATGCTTGCATAGTCGTCTTGAGTGATTTTACGCAAACCTTCTTTCATGCTTGCTTCAATAGCCGTGGCGGTTTCAATGACAGCTTGGTGCTGATAAACATTACCTGACGCGCTGAAACCAAAGCTTTCATAAAGAGGTTGGCCAGATGGTGTTGCGAATAGGAGAACATTTTTCTGATCGCCGATCTCTTCCAATATTTGATTCATTAGTTTTCGGCCAATGCCATTACCTTGTTTGTCTGGAGAAACAATGACCATGCCAAGAGAAGAATACTCTTCGCCATGGTCCCAACATAGGACAGTGCCAATGGGCTGATTATTAAGCTCGGCAACAAATCCCGTGCCGAGATTGTGAACCATTTTCCAGTCGTCAATTCGATGTGGCCACTTCACGGCTTGAGAAAGATCATAGGCCGTATTGATGTCTGTTTCTGTCATTGCTCGGTAAGAAATGGAAAGGGTATCTTTAGTCGCTGTCATGCTTGTCTCCTTATAATATGCAAGATATTTTGGAGTTTGGTATGAGTAAATACTAGGATGTTCTTGCCGCAAAATAGAGCTGAAATGAAATACGGCAGTATGCACCGAGAAGGCGGTGTTGATGTTATAAATCTATCGAAAGGTGGTTTCATGACGGCACAATATTGTGATGTGACAAGATAGCTAAAAGCCAATTAGCTGTATTTGAAGATGTTAGTGGTTGGTAAATAGTGAGAGAGCAGGAAAAAACGGGCGGGCTTTATCGCCAATAGCACTCGCGAGTTACTGCGTTAGGCGAGTGCTTGACTGACTAAAGCAAAACTATGAAAGCTTGTATTTACTGGTGTAAGTGGTTTGCTTGTCATCGAAGTAACGGTATCAAATTCGTGCATACCAGATTCGTTTAGAAAGTCCAGAAATGCCTTATCTTGTATTGTTGTGTCGATACGCAAGAAATTCCCTGTATGTTGATTTACGTGAGGGGCAATCAAAGAGATGGCGTCAGCACTGTTTTGAGCAACAACCGGACCGATTACATGGCCGCGGCCAAATTTTCTGCATAACGCAAAACCAATAACTTTATTGTCACGGACTAATACTGAGCCTAGAGACTTTTCTAGTATGGTTTTGATAATGTTGCTTCTGTCTGTGCCGAAGGCACTTTCATCCAGCTGTAGTATGCTCTCTGTATCATTGGCTTCAAGTTGTCTAATGCCTTCGTTAACGCATAGGCGTGATTGATCTATCGACGTAGCAATGCCTTGATATTGAAAAACGGTCGCGACGGGTTGAAAAGAAAGTGACTGGTAGAGTCGGTATCCTGCTTTAGTGGAGCTCAATACAATGTCACGATTTTCACACTGAGCCATAACATGCCTCATTATCCAGCGTCCACCGCCTAAAGCTTGTAGGCGAGGTGAGGTGATGACCATGCCAATGGTTGCGAAATGATCACCTATTGGAAACCACATGCCAGAAGCAACGATTCGCCCAATGGGGTCGCAACCAACAAAGCCTTTCCCTACCTGCAATAGCATACGCCAATCTTCAGGACGATGCGGCCAGAGTACGGTGATCGAAAGCTCATGTAGCTTATCGATATCCTCAAGCGTCATTTCTCTGATTGTGAGTTCGTATGTTTCTAATCGCTTTGATGTCTCGGTCTCGCTTGGCACGTTTGCCACCTCTACTTTCTACAAATACTGCGAATTGTAAATACATATCTTAGTTTGTCATTGCGCGCTATCAAATACTAGGACGTTCTTGCCAATTAGTCTTGTGATATCAAGGTTATAGGTATTGTGTGCAGATTCAGCATCAATGGCTTAATCATCTTGTCACAAAGGTTGCTTTATATCGTCACCTTACTTTTTAACGGCATAAAACGCTTCTTCTACGCGCTTAAAATAGAAAAAGCAGTAAACAACATGCTTGTGATGACTGACGTTACTTCAAGGTAAGTTTGCTTAATTTGTATTTATAAAGTGGGAGGTAAATATATGGCATCTTTTAATCCTGTAGATGTTCAGGTTCCTAATAGTCATTTTATTGGCGGTAAAACCGTAAATAGCGGTGAGAAAATGGACGTTTGGCGGCCATCTGATGGCCAGGCTTACGCTTCTATTCCTGTTGCTAATCTCGATTTGGTAGATCATGCGGTAGAAAACGCATGGCAAGCTTTTAAGCAAAGTAATTGGGCGAGTCAATCCCCGCGTGATAGAGCGAAGGCGATGAAACGGTGGGCGGACTTAATAGAAGCCGATGTGCATGTCCTCGCTCCTCTTGAGGCGATAGGATCGACTCGTCCTATCTCGGCGGCGACCCAGTGGGATATTCCATTTTGTGCAGAGGGTATTCGTTTCTTTGCTGAGTTTGCGGACAAATGCGGTGGCGAAGTGATTCCGACGGCTAACGGCAGTTTAGGAATGACGATTACCGAACCTTATGGTGTGGTTGGTGCTATTGCGCCTTGGAATTTTCCTTTGGTTATGGCGTCTTGGAAAATAGCCCCAGCCATGGCTGCAGGAAATGCTGTGGTATTGAAGCCTTCAGAAATGACACCGTTCAGCGTTGTGCGTTTAGCGGAATTAGCGATAGAAGCAGGTATTCCTCCAGGTATTTTTAATGTGGTGCAAGGTGATGGGCAAGTGGGTGATGCTATTTGCCGTCATCCACGTGTATCAAAAGTCACATTTACAGGGTCGACCAAAACGGGTGCTCTAATTATGACGGCTTGTGCGCAAACTGGCACGAAACCGGTGACGCTTGAATTAGGTGGTAAGAGTCCACAGTTGGTATTCGATGATATTAAAAATATCGATAAAGTTGCGCGTCGAATTGCAGGGGCGATTACCACCAATGCCGGTCAAGTTTGCGTCGCAGGTTCTCGTCTCTTGGTACAAAAAGGCATTGCTGATCAACTGGTGGCGCGTATCTCCGACATCTTTTCAGAAATGGTTGCAGGCCCAACTTGGCAAAATGATACCACCATGTCGCCTATTATTTCGTCACGAGAAGTGGATCGCATTGAGGGGGTCGTGCAACGCACTGTTCAGCAAGGCGGTGAGATTCTAGTCGGTGGGTGCCGTTTAAAAGAAAACAATCGTGCTTTTTATGAGCCGACTATTTTGACCAATGTAAACATGGGCATGGAAGCGGTGCGAGATGAGATCTTTGGTCCTGTGCTGTGTGTGGAAACCTTTGATAGCGATGATGATGCGTTGCAATTGGCATCCCATCCTTCTTATGGCTTATCGGCAGGCGTACATACGGCCGATCTAAATCGCGCAATGCGCATGGTGAATGAATTGGAAGCAGGCACTGTCTGGGTAAATCGTTATGGACGTAGTTGGGATTTTGCCATTCCAACAGGAGGATTTAAAAGCTCTGGTATTGGTAAAGATCTTGGCCGCTATGCTTATGAAGCCAACCAAAAAACCAAAAGTGTATTGATCGATTTCACTGGCGACGAAGCCTGATTCTGCTAATTGCATTAAAACTTGCCTGATAACGACATTCTGATTATCTGCGGTAGATTGTGCTGAGGTAAGGGGACAATACCGCTGAAAATGCGTTGCAGCAAAACAAAATCGAGTCAAACAGGCTTTGTTTTAATGGTGTAATAAATTCATTACGTATTTTTAGTGCCAAGAATTTTAAGAAACCTTAACGAACTGTTTTTTTGATGACATCAAAAATACGGGCTACCGAATTGTTAAATGGAGAGAAAACATGTCTACCTTGAATCCCAAGTATATTACGTTCGATTGCTACGGCACTTTAATTTATTTCCAAATGGGACCCACCGCACGTCGTGTTTTTGAAGATCGTATCTCAGCGGAAGATATGGATCAGTTTGTAAAAGATTTTGCGGCTTATCGTTTGGATGAAGTACTTGGTGATTGGAAACCTTATGACCAAGTGGTGTGTAATGCCGTTAAACGTACTTGCCAGCGTTGGGGAATTGAATACCGTGACGACGAAGGTATGATTTTTTATAACGCAGTCCCTACTTGGGGGGCGCATCCAGATGTTCCTGATGCTTTGGCGCGTTTAGCGACAAAGTTTAAGTTGGTGGGGTTAACCAACGCCATGGATGAGCAAATTCCTCATAACATTGAAAAATTAGGCGCGCCTTTTCATGCGGTTTATACCGCTGAACAAGTTCAGGCTTACAAGCCTCATTTAAAAGGCTTTGAATACATGCTGGATAAGCTAGGTTGTGGTCCAGAGGATGTGTTGCATGTTTCCTCTAGCTTACGTTATGACTTGATGTCTGCTCATGATATGGGCATCAAGAATAAGGTTTTTGTTAACCGTGGTCATGAACCTTCTACGCCTTTCTATGAATATCATGAAGTCAGCGATTTAGCTGGTTTGGCCGATTTGTTGGGCGTTTAGTCTGCCATTATCAGAAGGAATCATCATGAAGCTAGAATCCTATTGGCTCGACACGGTATCCACTTTTACCAAGGGTGAACAAGGCACCGCATCTGGTCAGTATGATGTGGCAATTGTGGGTGGAGGCTTTACTGGCTTATCTGCAGCAATTGAGCTGGCTAAACAAGGGCTTTCAGTCGTGTTGTTTGAAGCCGGTCATGTTGTTGGGGAGGCGTCAGGCCGTAATGGTGGTCAATGTAATGCAGGACTAGCCCATGATTATGCGTCATTAGCGCAGCGTATCGGAGCGGACAAAGCGCGCGCGTTTTACCATTCTTATATGGCGGCGGTGGACACGGTGGCGGATCTTGTTGAAGAAGAAAATATTGCCTGTGATTTTACCCGCAATGGTCGCTTAAAGTTAGCGGCTAAGCCTGCTCATTACGATAAGTTGGCTCGTGCTCATGAGACCTTGGTGAACGAAGTGGATCCTAATGTGGTCATGTTGACAGCAGATCAAGTGCGAGATGAGTTGGGGGTGGATCAATTTTATGGTGGCATATTGCAAACCACCAGTGCGCAGATGCATATGGGAAAATTTGGTGTCGGCTTGGCTGATGCGGCTGTTAAGCATGGCGCTAAGCTTTATGAATCCGCTGCTGTGACGGGGATTGATCGTCTTTCTAGTAATCGATATCAAGTGATTTCAAACCGTGGAACTGTTACGGCAGATAAGGTATTTCTTGCGACAGGTAGTTCGGCTAAAGGGCCTTTTAGTTATTTTCGTCGACGCTTGGTCTCGGTCGGCAGTTTTATTGTGGTGACCGAACCCTTGGCACCAGAGCCATTGTCTCGTCTTTTAGTAGAGCGCCGTAGTTACGTGACGTCTAAGAATATCGGTAATTACTTTCGTGTAACGCCTGACAATCGTTTGTTATTTGGTGGTCGTGCTCGTTTCGCGATGTCGAATCCTCGTTCTGATGAGAAAAGTGGGCATATCTTACGTGCTTCAATGGCGGAGGTGTTTCCGCAGCTTAGTCATGTTCGTATTGATTATTGCTGGGGTGGTTTGGTTGATATGACGGCAGATCGCTTACCACGAGCGGGCCAGTACGATGGCATGTATTACTCACTGGGATACAGTGGGCATGGCGTTCAAATGTCAACACATATGGGCAAGGTGATGGCTCAGGTGATGATGGGTAATGAGATGGTAAATCCTTGGCGAGAACTGAATTGGCCGCCGGTACCTGGTCACTTCGGAAAGCCTTGGTTTTTGCCGTTTGTAGGAGCTTATTATCGTTTTCAAGACCTCATTCACTAGGGGTAGAAGAGATTTAACAAAGTTTGCAGCCTCATAAGGCAAAGAATAGAGTTTTATTATAAGAAAGATAAATATTTATAAAAATAGCGACACACAAAAGACATAACAACTCACAAAAGGAACCATAAAATGAAAGATGAAAAAACGCGTTCGTTGGTGGATCAACAGAGTTCAAATTCAGCCACGCAGGGCGTTTCACGACGTCAGGTGCTACGTGGAATGATGACAAGTGGATTGGTTGCTGCTGGTTCTGGAGTTTTAGTACCAGGTTCGTCTTTAGCATTTGCCGATACAGCGAAAGGCACACGCGGTGGTAAAATTAAAGTGGCCAGTCAATCCGGTTCCACTGCCGATACGTTAGACCCAGCCAAAGGGTCAGGTTCAACAGACTATACTCGCCAATATATGTTTTATAATGGCCTAACTATGTTGGATGAAAGTCTTGCTCCGAAAATGGTATTAGCAGAATCCTTTGATACTCGAGACGCACAGAATTGGGTGATTAAACTGCGTAAAGGGGTAAACTTTCATGATGGAAAACCTTTAACTTCTGCCGATGTTGTATACAGTTTAAATCGACATAAAAACCCAAAAACTAGCTCTAAAGTCGAAACAGTCGCCAAGCAAATGGTCGAAATTAAGGCGGTGGGAACCGATGAAATACACATCAGTTTAGAAACAAAAAATGCCGACTTACCTGCGATTCTAGCTGTATCGCATTTTCTGATTGTGCGTGATGGGACAACAGATTTTAGCAAGGCTAACGGTACGGGGCCTTTTATTTGTCAGGAGTTTCAACCAGGTATTCGTTCTATCGGTACTCGTAACCCAGATTATTGGAAAAAAGGCCTTCCTTATTTAGATGAAGTAGAGCTGTTTTCTATTCCAGATGAGCCTGCTCGTGTCAATGCGCTATTGTCTGGCGATGTACACTTGATTAACTCGGTAAATCCACGTTCTATGAGTACGTTAATGGCCAGTCCATTGGCCCGCGTCATTCAGTCAGATTCTGGTGGTTACACGAATTTGGTAATGCGTGATCAGCTCGGTCCAGTGCAAAACCCAGATTTTGTATTGGGCATGAAGTCTCTTTTAAATCGCGAACAGATCCTAAACATTGCTTGTCGGGGCTTTGGTACGATTGCCAATGATCAACCGATTCCTAAAGGACATCGTTATTACACTAGTGGATTATCACAGCGTGAATACGACCCAGAAAAAGCTAAATTCCATTTCAAAAAAGCAGGGGTGTTAGGACAAAGTATTCCCATGGTCGCTTCTTCCGCAGCAGATAACTCTGTTGAGATGGCTCAGTTAATTCAATTGGCGGGACAGCAATCGGGTTTGAAGCTAGATATTAAACGAGTGCCTGCGGATGGCTACTGGTCTAATCACTGGATGAAGGATGCATTAGGTTTTTCCAATATAAATCCACGCCCTACAGCGGATTTAATTTTCAGCCTGTTTTATCAATCTAGCTCAAATTGGAATGAATCTGGCTGGAAAAATGACCAATTCGATCAGTTGTTAGTGGCTGCTCGTGGCGAAACGAATGAAAGCAAGCGCAAGCAGATGTATGGTGACATGCAAGTGCTTGTACATGACCTTTGCGGTATTGGTATCCCAACGTTTAGCAGTATTAATGATGCCTGTAGTAGTAAGTTAGGTGGTTATAAGCCTCACCCGCTTGGCGGTTTTATGGGGTACATGTTTGCAGAGCAAGTTTGGCTGGAAGTGTAAGTCGCATTTTCTTGTTAATGATGTCCAGTGTTGTGGCGATGTATGCCACAACACTCTGCACAATAGGTGAACCATGAATCAAACTATTTCACGACTTATTATAAATCGCATAGGGTTGGGTTTGCTGACCTTATTGATTGTGTCGTTGGTGATTTTTATGATCACTAATTTATTGCCTGGGGATGCTGCTCAAGAGCTATTAGGCCAATCAGCTACTCCTGAAACCTTGGCAGCTTTGCGTTCTCAGCTAGGGCTAGACCTTCCTATTTACACTCGTTATATCCAATGGCTTGGCGGCTTGTTAGTTGGGGATGCTGGTTATTCTATGGTAAACGGTATGTCAATTATGGAGTTGATTTGGAGTCGTTTGCCTAACACATTAAGCCTGGCTGCTTTTGCAACTCTTGTGTCAGTGCCTGTGGCCTTGTCGATTGGTATTTTTTCGGCCATGTATCGTGGCTCTTGGTTTGACCGATATAGCAATATGTTGGCTGTTTTTGCTGTTTCTGTTCCTGAATTTTTAATTGCTACCATTGCTGTATTAATCTTTGCAGTAAAATTGGGATGGCTATCGGCGTTATCTCATATTGAAAGTGCGAATACCTTTGGTGAAATGCTGAAAGTTTATGCTATGCCGGTACTGACTTTATGTAGTGTATTGGTAGCACAGATGGCGCGAATGACCCGAGCAGCGGTCATCGATCAGCTAAGTTCACCTTATGTAGAAATGGCCTTATTAAAAGGCGCTAGCCCCATTCGAATTGTGTTACTTCATGTGTTGCCCAACGCTCTGGGTCCGATAGCCAATGCTATTGCGTTGAGTCTGTCTTATTTATTGGGTGGCGTTATCATCGTTGAGTCGATTTTCAACTACCCTGGCATTGCAACCTTAATGCTAAATGCGGTCAGTACAAGGGATATGCCCTTGGTTCAAGGTTGTGCCATGCTGTTTTGCTTTGGTTATCTCATTTTGGTGTTAATGGCTGATATTTGTGAAATTGTATCTAATCCGAGGTTACGAAAATGAGTATACATAAGACGACGGTTGCCACAACGAATACCAGTAATCCCCTATCTTTATTTTCTCGCTTCCATGTGCAATCTGTCAGTGGGCTGATAGGCGGTGCTTTAATTATTTTTTGGTTGGTTATGGCGGTCATCGGTCCGATGGTTGCCCCTTATGGTGCGAATGACTTTGTTAGTTATGATGTCTTTGGTCCTATGAGTAAAGACTACTTAATGGGGACAGACTATCTTGGGCGAGATATTTTTAGTCGAGTATTAAATGGTACGCCATATACCATAGGTGTGGCGTTAGCTGCTACGGTTGCAGCTTGCACCGCTGGTGTTGTTTCTGGATTGGTTGCTGCAGCATCAGCTGGTTGGGTCGATGCTGTGATTAGTCGGGCTCAAGACGCCTTGATCTCCATTCCTAGCAAAATGTTTGCTTTGATTATGGTGGCATCGTTTGGTTCGTCCGTACCCTTATTAATCATAATGGCGGCGATTGCTTATATGCCAGGAAGTTTTCGTATTGCACGTGCATTGGCGGTCAATGTGATGACACTGGATTATGTCCAAGTGGCCCGCCTTCGAGGCGAATCTATGGCGTATATAATCTTCAAAGAAGTATTGCCCAATATGTTTCGTCCAGTGCTAACTGATTTTGGTCTGCGCTTTGTTTTTATTGTGTTGTTGTTGAGTTCTATGAGCTTTTTAGGGTTAGGCGTTCAGCCGCCAGATGCGGATTGGGGATCTTTAGTTCGTGAAAATATCTCTGGTTTAGGTGCTGGTGCTCCAGCAGTAATTGCACCTGCCGTTGCTATTGCGTCTTTGACTATTGGCGTCAACTTACTAATCGACAGTATTGGCAATAAGTCAGCACATCATTAAGGAGAACAAAGATGACAGAACTTGTAAAAGTAAGTGGTTTGCGTGTTGCGGTACGTTCTGGTGGTGCGGATATCCCTATTGTGCATGGTGCGGACTTTAGTCTAAAAAAAGGCGAAGTATTAGCATTAATTGGTGAATCAGGCTCAGGGAAAACAACCATTGCTTTATCTTTAATGGGCTATGCTCGAAATGGTTGTCATATTGTAGACGGCTCTGTGCAAATTGATGATGTGGATGTATTGTCGCTATCTCCAGCTCAGCTAGCGAAAGTTCGTGGCCGTACCATATCTTACATCGCGCAAAGTGCGGCGGCTGCATTTAACCCTTCAAAAACCATAATGGATCAGGTAATTGAAAGTGCCATGATTCATAAAACTTGCAGCCGTAAAGAGGCTCAAGCAAAAGCCATTGGTTTGTTTCGAGAGTTGGCATTACCCTTTCCTGAAAAAATTGGCGAACGTTATCCTCATCAGGTCTCGGGTGGTCAATTACAACGGTTGATGGCCGCTATGGCGTTGATCACTGATCCAGCGCTGGTCATATTGGATGAGCCGACAACGGCGTTGGATGTAACGACACAAATTGAAGTGTTAAGAGCGTTTAAGAAAGTCGTGCGCGAACGTAATACTACTGCCGTGTATGTGTCCCATGATCTAGCGGTTGTTGCGCAAATGGCTGACCGTATTGTGGTGCTTAGAAATGGTCAAATCCAAGAAAATAACTTAACTAAAAAGATTTTAGAAACACCACAGCATGACTACACCAAAAGTCTTTTGTCGGCGATGAAGCCTGAGACCCGTCAAGATACCATCGAACAGAAAAAAATGGATTTAGATACTGATACGCCATTGTTAGAGGTACGCCATTTGGAGGTGTGTTTTGGTGATAAAAAAGTGCTTCAGGATATCGATTTAAAAATTCGTCGAGGGGCGACAGTTGGTGTTATTGGCGAATCTGGTTCAGGTAAAACAACGTTAGCTAGAACCATTGTAGGCTTAGTGCAACCAAGTTTAGGGAATATCTATCTTGATGGTTTGCCATTGGAAGCGTCTGCATCCGACCGTTCCCGAGAACAATTACGACGTGTCCAATATGTGTTTCAAAATGCTGATACCGCATTGAATCCATTGCATACCGTAGAAGAGATTCTAGCCCGTCCGCTACGTTTTTATCATGGAATGAAAGGAAAAAAGCAGCATGATAGGGTTATTGAGTTGCTTGATTTAGTACATTTACCGGCCACTATTGCTAAACGTCGTCCAACGGAATTATCTGGTGGTCAAAAGCAGCGAATCAATTTGGCACGAGCCTTAGCGGCTGAGCCTGATATCATTCTATGTGACGAAGTGACATCGGCTCTGGACACGGTGGTTGGCGCTGCGATTTTAGAATTGATGGCGGATTTACGGAAGAAGCTCAACGTTTCATATTTGTTTATTAGTCATGATATCAGCATGGTTCAAGCCATTTGTGATGAGGTCGTTGTTCTTTATTCTGGTTTCAAGGTAGAGCAAGGAGCAGGTGAATCGTTTCAGCGTCCACCATTTCATCCTTATACTCAGCTACTTATCGACTCAGTGCCAGAGATGCAGCAAGGCTGGCTTGAATCCACCACAGCTAACCATGAACTCCTACCTTCGATTGGCGCCCCTAAACCTAATGTTGAGTTGTGTCCTTTCTTAGATCGTTGCTCTGCAAGAGAAGAAGGTAAGTGTAATCGTATTATTCCTTCTCGTATCAAGCTGAAAAAAGGCAATCAGATACTTTGTCATCACGCGTTTGTCGAGCATAAAGGACAGACACATGACCAAACTAGAGTGCAAGTTGATGCAATGGCTGCAAGTGTCTAACAATGTATCAAAGTGAATCCTTGTTGATTTATAAAGCGGTGAGGTATGACGGATGGAAAATCAAGCACGTTTGTCTTTTAATGAGCAATGGTTACAGATTGAAAGTTTATCCTTGCATGAGAATGGCTCTGCGTTCCAGGCAATTGCTCAAGCGAAAGCTCATATAGAACAACATTATAAAGAGTCTATAAATCTTGATTCTTTAGCCGATTTAGTTGGATTGACCCGTTTCAGTCTCGCTAAGCAATTTCGTCAATTAGTTGGTGTTTCTCCCTATCAATACGTATGTCGAGTACGTATTCGTAATGCTCAATCCTTGATTGAGCAGGGTGAGCGTCCTACAGAGATTGCTGGCGCTGTAGGTTTTTTTGACCAGAGTCACTTGGCTAAACACTTTAAACGATTGTGCGGCATCACGCCTAGTCAATATAGAGAACGTTTTTGTAAGGCTTAGCTAGCGTTTTACTTTTCTTTTGAGTGTTTTAACAGCATAAACAAAACCCCATGACAGGTCTCTGCATGGGGTTTTGTTTTGTTGCTCTGAGTGGCTTAGGATATTGTTTCAGCTTAAAATTCAGACACTTTACCCCAAACGCTTTTATGCAATCGAGCAAGTTGATATTGCTTGTGCTCTACAAAGGTCTCTTTGCCTGCAATCATTTCCGCGATAAGCTTGCCTGCACCGGGGCCGATGCCAAAGCCGTGACCCGAAAAACCAGCAGCAATCATAAAGCCAGATACATTTGTAGCGTGATCAATAACGGGTACGCCATCTGGCGTGCTATCTATATAACCTGCCCATGATGCTTGTACAGGAACATGTCCTAGTCCAGGAAGCATACGGCGAGCACGAGACAGGGTTTCATTAATTAATTTATTGGAAGGTTCAGGATCGAGAATTCGATTTCGCTCCATGGGGGTTGGTTTGTCTAACGCCCATTTTGTTCGTGTCTCATGGCCAGAAAGCCAAGCTTGTAAACCACCCGGAGACAGAGCTTTCCAGCGCTTTGCAAACATAGGTAAAAAATCCGTTGCAAAGCGCAACTGCTGTAGAGTGATATCTACATTTGCCGTGCCTGAAATGGCAAGCGTGTAGCCACCGTCACCACGTTTAGTGATCGATACTCCGGAGGTGTGCAATGCATCTGGAATGTCTGTTGCCCCTGGCATGATAGAGAGAATGGATGAGCGCACTGCAGACTGTGGAAATCGAATGTCCAACTGATTGCAGAAAGACGACGCCCAAGCGCCACCTGCCATCACTACCTGAGTCGTCTTTATGACACCTTTTTCTGTTATGACCCCAGAAACTTTGCCGGCCTCAGTCTCTACGCCGCGCGCAGCACAAAATTGATGAACACTTCCGCCGTGCTTCATTACGCCTTTAGCTATTAGTGGTGCGGCTTTAGAAGGATCGGCTATGCCATCAGAAGGAGAGAATACGCCTCCTAGCCATGGTTTATTGGTAGCTTTACCGCGATCAGCGGCTTCACTAGGACTAAGCATATGCGTTGTTACGCCTTCGCCTTTGGCAAAGTCTCGCCATTTGGCCCAGCCGTCTAGCTCTGTTTGATTGTCAGATAAATACAGCAGGCCGCAGCGACGAAACCCCAAATCTTCGCCAATATCGGCGGTTATTTCTTCCCAGAGGTCGAGGCTTTTCGTTGCAAGCGGTAGTTCACGGGCATCGCGATTTTGCTGACGACACCAGCCCCAGTTCCGGCTGGATTGTTCTGCGCCAATGCGGCCTTTTTCGATTAAGGCGACGGTCATGCCTTGGCGCGCTATAAAATATGCGGCACATACGCCGACTATGCCACCGCCTATAACAACGACATCGGCCTGTTCGGGTAACTCTGGTGTTGATGAAATACTCATTAGTGGAGCTGGCATCTTGTTCTCCTAGCCGATTATTACGCGCTTTGAAGTTCGCCTAGGCGAACTACTGTAACTCCTGGTCGCAACTGACGAACCGACGGCATCACCAAAACGCAATTTTCATAAGGGGTTGTGATTTGTTTACCATCGCGCCATGCGATAATACTGCCAGCTTCGCTGAATGTTTCGAGACCGGTGTAATTCTCGGTAAAACGAAAATTCATGCTGGTGGCCACGACTGGTTCAGTCACTTTGACAATGTTCATTTTGGGCTCAAGTGGTTGAAACCAACTACTGGGTAAATCACTGTCTTGGAAGAGGCCATGTAACAGCAAAAAACGCGCTGTCACATCACGTGCAACGGTCACGGCTGATGATTCCCAATGTTGGCCGCATTCAACGAGTAAGGCATTTTTTGCGCTACTAGAGTCACCAAATCCAGCATAATCACGAAGACGGCAACCTTCAGGGTGGCCTTCATCGCGAATAACCCAAGCTGGTGATTGTTGTTCTTGGGCAAGCTCTAGCCCTTTTTCCAGTGGGCCACACACACAAAGGGGTGGGCATTTTTCATGCATTGAATGTAAATCTAACAAGAAATCTACTTCGTCAATGATAGGGCGTAATTGACGAGCTCGTTGTAACTCTGTGGAATTCTGACTGAGATCATCAAGAATCTCTTTTGTCCAAACGCGATTAAGGTCTTGATCAACAAATCGTGATGTATCAGGATTGGTTGAATCAAACTTTAGGTAAGCGGCCACATTGGCGAAAGCTAGGGTAAGTCTGCCTTTACGCGGTTTAATGGCTAAGTCGATGAGCTCCTTTACCACGATCGCTCCGCATACTTCGTTGCCATGAGTGATGGCATTGATCATCACATGAGGCCCAGTCTCGCCACTGTCAAAAGTATATAGATAGGGAATACCATTATTGCCTGAAGCATAAGGGGTGATGTCTGGGAAATCGATTTCGATTGGGTATTCTGGCAAGGTGCCCGTTGTCGAATGAGTCTCTTTATTGTTCATTAAACGTGTCTCCATGATTAGCTTAAATTACCTTGGCAGAGATATTTCGTGTCCATGTAGTCATCAAGGCCATAACGCGAGCCTTCACGGCCATAACCTGATTCCTTTACACCTCCAAAAGGCGCTGTTTCAGATGCGATGGCACCTTCATTAATACCGACAATACCGGTCTGCATCTTGTTTGATACTCGCCAAACTCGTTTGATGTCATTCGAATAAAAATAACCAGCTAAGCCAAATGGGGTGTTATTTGCCGCTTCAATGACTTCTTGCTCTGAGCGAAAACGAAACAAAGGTGCGACAGGGCCAAAGGTTTCATCGTGTGCTAGTTGCATGTTGTGATTGGCATCGATCAGTACCGTTGGGGCAAAATAATTGGGCCCAGTGGCAATAGCATTTTGAATGCGTTCGCCACCTGTTAGCAGCTTTGCTCCATGCTGTAGGGCGTCTTGTACATGTTGCTGTATTTTGTCGATGGCTCGGTCGTTTATCATCGGGCCTATTTGGCTGTCGTCTCGGTCCCAAGGTCCGACTTTTAGTGACGATACTCGTTCGGTCAATTTATCTGCAAAAGCATCATAGACACTGTCATGAACATAAATGCGATTTGGACAGACGCAAGTTTGTCCGCCATTACGGAATTTAGCCGCCATTAAACCTTCTACTGCGGCGTCTAAATCAGCATCTTCAAAGACGATGAATGGCGCATTTCCGCCAAGCTCTAAAGAAAGGTGCTTGAGTGTTGAAGCCGATTCACGAGCCAGGATCTTCCCGACGGCGGTGGATCCTGTGAAGGTGATTTTACGCACACGAGAATCTGTCAGCCAAACCCCTACCACATCGGATACTCGATCACGTGATGACGTGATGATGTTTAATACGCCCGCGGGAATACCGGCTTCTTCTGCCAAAACGACCAAGGCCAATGCCGTAAGTGGTGTGTCTTCAGCTGGTTTGGCTACCACAGTGCAGCCTGCCGCTAGAGCCGGGGCGATTTTACGAGCGATCATGGCGAGCGGGAAATTCCATGGGGTAATAGCGGCCACAACACCAACGGGCTCTTTGACGACCATGAGTTTTTTACCCTGAACGGCTTCTGGAATAATGTCGCCATACGTTCGTAAAGCTTCGCTCGCGAACCAATCCACATAAGAGGCACCGTAAGCAACTTCACCGCGGGCCTCAGCAAGTGGCTTTCCTTGTTCAAACGACATAATGCGGGCCAAGTCTTCACTGTTGTCTAGGATCAATTTATGCCAACGAATAAGGCATTGGGAACGAGCTTTTGCTGGTAGGTTACGCCAATCTTCAAATGCTACGTAGGCCGCCTCTATTGCGAGTTTTGCATCGTCGGCTGTGCTGTTTGCTGCTTGAGCAAATACCAAGCCATTAGCAGGGTTGCTAACAGGGTATTGCTCATTTTTTTTGCTGTTTTGCCACTGGCCGTTTATGAAATTACCGGAACGGATAAGGTCTGGTCGAGTTAGTGTCAAAGTCATAGAGTCGCGGCCTTTTAAAATACAGTCATCATAGAATTGATAACTATTTTAGCGAGAGCGGGCTAACAATTACGTTTGTTATGACGGGGATAAATCGCAGGATTGAGTGTTTTTTTGGTTGGATTCAGAAGTTTATGCCGTGACTAGTAAAATGTGCGGATAGTGACAACTATGCACAATATGGAGTTTCTATAGGTCAATCTTCTGGGCTGAATAAGTTATCAATTGGGTAGTATTTTTTGACGATAGGGGATTTGATAACTATATAGCTGAAGTATTTATCTATGAAGATATTTTGGTCTAATAAGTTTTCCATCACTTCTTGGTAATGCACTACATTGCGAGTTAAAAAAATGAGTTGATAGTCAAATCCACCACTAACAAGGTGACATTCTTGAACTTCGTCTACTTTACGAATGTAAGCCTCGAATTGAGCGAAATGGTCTGGTCTATGGTCCTTTAATGTAATTTGTGTGAACACGCGTTGGATAGTACCAAGCTTTTCTAATTGAATATGGGCACCATAATCTATGATATAGCCAGCTTTCTCAAGACGCTTGACTCTAGTGAGACAAGGGCTAGGAGAGAGACCAACCTCGTCGGCTAGGTTGACATTGGAAATACGGCCGTTGCGCTGCAGATGGCTCAGAATACGAATATCAAGTCGATCCAGTTTCGGCGCGCCGTTCATTAAAATCTCCAGTTATTTTAATCAGTTAGGTTCCCTTGATACTAACAGTAAACATTGCGAGGCGTCATCTATTGATGCATCACAATGTTTACGGACAAGATAAGGTGGCTAATTAGGGGTGTTTAGCTGACTCAATGTAAGACAAAACCTCAGGTTGTTCGAGTACATCGTCAAGGGTACGTTTTAACCGCTCAAATAAGAGATTAAAGTCTTCTTTTGTGTAACATAGTGCAGGAGCAAACCCAAGAATATTGTCGGCAAATGCTCTGAAGATTAAGCCATGTTTATAGGCTGCTGTAGAGACGCGTTCAGACAATTTAAGTGCTGGATCAAAAGGTGTTTTTTTGTTTTTATTTGCGACCAATTCGAGAGCACCTAGTAAGCCACGGCTACGGGCGTCCCCTACAAGTGGATGATCAAGCATCGCTGTTAACCCAGCCTCAAAATGACAGGTTACTGCTTGCCCGTTGGCAAGTAGGCCTCCTTCTTCGTAGAGTCGGATTACTTCCAGTGCAATGGTTGCACTTACAGGGTGAGCTGAGTAGGTGTAGCCATGACCGACTGGTGCATCTGGACCACAACCGTCGGCAATGCCTTGGTAAATGGCATCACTCATCATGACGGCACCCATGGGCGCATAACCTGCGGTTAGGCCTTTTGCCATTGTCATTAAGTCTGGCGTAACGTCTTCTGCTAGACTGGCAAACATAGGACCTGTTCGGCCAAAGCCTGTAATCACTTCATCGACAACAAACAGTACCCCCAAGGCATTACAACAGTCTTGCATGGCTTTTAACCAGCCTTTAGGAGGTACAATCACGCCGCCAGAACCGATCACAGGTTCACAGAAAAAGGCCGCGACATGGTCAACACCAAGCTCTTCTACTTTGTTCTTTAATGCCATGACGGATTCGGCAATGATGGCCTCAGGGCTCGTGTCTTGTGCGTTACGGTAAGCGTATGGACAAGGAATGCGATGTTGATTGGGTAAGGGAAGGTCAAAGTGCCGATGAAAAACGGGTAACGCCGTTAGCCCCGCACTTTGTGACGACGAACCATGGTAGCCTCGCTCTATGCTGATAAAGTGTTTTTTTTGCGGCTTCCCTAACGAATTAAAGTAATTGACGATGAATCGAATAGTCGAATCGACGGCATCAGAACCACCTAATGTAAAATACACATGCTGTAACGACGTTGGTGTGATCTCGACCAGTTTTGCTGCCAGTTTAATGGCAGGTTCAGAACTAAAGTGAAAATAGCCTGTCGCATATGGCAGTGTGCGCATTTGTGCTTCGGCGGCTTGTACAATGCTTTCTTGACCATAACCAACATTTACACACCAAAGTCCTGAAAAAGCATCCAGAAGTTCCTTTCCTGTACTATCGGTTAGATAAGCGCCTTGTCCAGACTTAAGAATGGTGGCTCCTCGATGCTCGTGTGCATGATAGTTTGTAACGGGGTGAATCAAATGTTGTTTGTCTAGCGATACTAAAGAATCGTCTTGCATGATGAATCTGCCATATGTCGTTTAAAAAGTGACTATTATGGTAGTCTCAAAAAGACGGTGTATTCTGTCGAGTCAGATAGTCAGAACAAGGCAGATATAACGAATTCGAGGCGTATTCGGAATATTATTTGGTTTGTGGTTTTTGAGTGTTTTTATCGGTTTAGACGCCTTTTAAAGTCTACGTTCGAGCGGTATCTTGTTGGGTGTTATTGCTGTTTCCCCAGCAATTTTAATTACGAAGACCTAACGTAAAAGAGAGAACATAAATGAGCGTTGCTATTTTATTTGCTACCAATTCGCCTACGTATTCGAATACTTTAATCAACTTATGTCGTGAGCTTTACCCTGAGGTTGAAGTATATCTACCGGGGGATGTCGGCGCCGAGAAAGCCAAATTGGCCGCTTGTTGGTCACCGGATCAGAAACTGCTCCAACAGTACCCTAATATTGAACTCATTCACTCTGTGGCGGCAGGTGTGGATCATATTGGCGCTGACTTACTGTCTTCTGGTGCGCCAGTTTGCCGAGTAGTCGATGATGGTCAAAAAGTGGGCATGTTTGAATATATTCTGTGTGGTATTTTGAACGTACAGCGTAATTTTGACAAAGCGGCTATGGAGCAAGCGTCACAGAATTGGCAAAGATACCCAATGCGTAAAAGGGGCGAGATGCGAGTGGGTATCTTAGGATTAGGTGAATTAGGTGGGTTTGCAGCAAGCCAATTGGCTGAGTTCGGTTACCGTGTTTCTGGTTGGTCTCGAACAGAAAAATCTTTACCTAATGTAAACTGTCATTTTGGTGTTGATGGTTTGCAGACATTGGTCAGTCAGTCTGATGTTTTAGTGAATATGTTGCCATTAAACGTTCATACCAAGGGGATTTTGAACGAAGATTTGATGAGTCAATTACCAGAAGGTGCGTATCTAATGAATTGTGGTCGCGGTGCTCACTTAGTGACAAAGGACTTGATCCGAGCCGTCAACAGAGGGCACTTGCGTGGTGCATTGTTAGATGTTTTTAATGTCGAACCATTACCTTCTAGCGATCCATTGTGGACAACCAAAGGCATATTTATTACACCTCATGTGGCTTCTGATGCCTCGAAACCTGAAATTATTCATCAGCTAGTGAGTAATGCAATGAAACTTGCTGCCGGGCAAACACTCAACAATCAGATCAACCAAGTCTTGGGTTATTGATTGTTAGAAATAATGTAAAAAGATAGGGGGCTAAAGCATGGCTCAGATCGCAAGCACTCAATTACTTCTAACCCCAAACGAAATGGGCATGGCGGATAAAGCCGCCGTTGTCGCGGGTGAGTCCGCTTTTACGCTAATGGCGTCGGCTGGAAAAGCGGTGGCGGATGCCATTATGACGCGATGGTCAAAACACTCTGTTTTAGTGATGGCTGGTCCGGGTAATAACGGCGGTGATGGCTTTGTGATTGCTCAAGCGCTTTTACAGCATGGTTGGCCAGTGACGTTGGCCTTTATGGGGCAAATTGATGTCATGTCGGAGGAAGCACAAGCTCATGCTAAGGCGTGGCAAGGAGAATGGCAGACCTTGTCTCCAACACAGCTAGAAAATGCTGAGTTGGTGGTGGATGCCTTATTTGGTGCGGGTTTGTCGCGGCCAATAGAAGGCGTTGCTCATGACATGCTTGAAGCCGTTGCTCAGTCAGGTTTGCCTGTTTGTGCGGTGGATGTTCCCAGTGGGCTTGATGGGGAAACTGGGCAGGTATTTGGAGTAACGGTCAACGCCGAATTGACGGTGACTTTTTTCCGTAAGAAGCCAGGCCATTTATTGTTTCCAGGTCGTGGTTTATGCGGTGAGTTGATGGTTGCTGATATTGGTATTCCTGTCACTGTTCTGGACGAGTTGAATCTGCAAACTTGGGAAAACAACCCTGAACTTTGGTATCAAAAATACCCTTGGCCGCGATTAGATGGACACAAGTTCCATCGTGGGCATGCAGTAGTATACGGCGGCGAAACTATGACGGGGGCGAGTCGTTTAACGGCCCGTGGTGCAATGCGTATTGGCGCTGGTTTAGTCACGCTAGCAGCCCCTATTAAAGCGTGGGCTGTGTACGCCACAGCATTAACTGGCGTAATGGTGGCTAAGTTAGAACAGAGTCAAGAGACGGAAGATTTTGAAGAGTTGTTATTAGACTCCCGTCATAACGCGATTGCAGTGGGGCCGGGAGCCGGCTTGGCTGGTTTTGAACGTATTCGGACACGCAAAATAGCTCTTACCGCGCTTTTGACTGGTCGAGCGACTGTACTGGATGCAGATGCACTCAGCGCGTTTTCAGAAGATCCTCAAATACTTTTTGATGCCATTAATGGTCCTTGCGTGATGACGCCTCATGAGGGGGAATTTATGCGACTGTTTCCTGATATTAATAACAGCCCTGAAATAAATAACACCCCTGAGATAAAGAAAAACCATCCTGACAACAAATTAACGCGTGCTCGGCTCGCCGCTAAACAAAGCGGTGCTGTTGTGGTTTTGAAAGGCGCAGATACCGTGATTGCAGCTCCAGATGGTCTAGCTATTATTAATTCAAATGCTCCTGCGGAGTTGGCAACCGGTGGATCTGGGGATGTGTTGACAGGATTTATTGTCGGTCTGCTCGCTCAAGGTATGGAGCCATTTGATGCGGCTGCTGCGGCGGTGTGGATGCATGGCGAAGTGGGAAATGATATTGGTGCAGGTTTGATTGCCGAAGATTTACCTGATCATCTCCCCAAGGTGCTATCTACTTTTAAGACGCAATATTTCTCATAAAAAAAGTAAAATAGATGAAAGGCCTTGTCTTGTTAACGAGATTCTAAGCGTTAGCAACACAGGGCCTTTTTCATTGAGTTATTCTGCTTCTGGGCTTATCAACTCACCATTTTGTGTGGATCGATAACGAATTTCTTCGCCGCGCCGCCATCGAAATCAGCATAACCTTGTGGCGCTTGATCCAGTGAAATCATTTGTACATTCACCGCTTTTGCAATGTCGATCTTATCAAACAAGATAGCTTGCATTAGTGCACGATGATATTTCATTACGGGGCATTGGCCAGTATGAAGTGAATGAGATTTTGCCCAACCTAGACCAAAGCGCATGCTTAGGCTGCCTTGTTTTGCCGCTTCGTCAGTAGCACCTGGATCTTCTGTGACATATAAACCTGGAATACCAATTTGTCCACCCGCTCGGGTCATCTGCATTGCGGAATTCAATACGACAGCAGGGGATTCTTGATGATGATTGCAGCCGCATGCATGGGCTTCAAAACCTACGCAATCCACAAAGGCATCCACTTCTCGGTCACCAAGAATGGCTTCGATTTTATCTTGAATGTCACCATCTTGGGTAAGATCGATTGTTTCACAACCAAAAGAGCGTGCTTGGTTAAGACGGTCTTCCACCATGTCGCCGACAATGACACAAGCTGCACCAAGTAAATGAGCCGATGCTGCAGCGGCCAAACCAACAGGGCCCGCACCGGCGATGTAAACGGTGGAACCCGGCCCAACACCAGCAGTGACGCAGCCATGGAATCCCGTTGGGAAAATATCAGACAGCAGTGTGAGGCTTTGGATTTTCTCACGGGCTTGGTCGGCGTCGGGGAATTTCAATAAGTTGAAATCGGCGTAAGGCACCATGACATAGTCAGCTTGTCCGCCCACCCAACCTCCCATGTCTACATAACCATACGCCGCGCCAGGGCGAGCTGGGTTGACGTTTAAACAAATGCCAGTTTTGCCTTCTTTACAATTACGGCAACGTCCGCAAGCAATATTGAAAGGTACAGAGACTAAGTCACCCACCTTAATGAATTCTACATCTCGGCCGCATTCGATGACTTCGCCAGTGATTTCATGGCCGAGTACCAAGCCGCTTGGGGCGGTTGTTCGGCCTCGAACCATGTGTTGATCGCTGCCGCAAATATTTGTGGTAACGACTTTGAGAATAACGCCGTGGTCGCATCGACGTTTGCCTATGGCTAACTCAGGAAAGGCAATGGCTTCGACTTTGACTGTACCGTCACCTTGATAAATAACGCCGCGGTTTGCATGACTACTCATATCGACATCCTTTTTTCTGTTGTTTTTATTTTTGCTTTTGAGCTCGACTGGTTATTTTGTCACCAGTAGCAAAAAGGATGAGTCTTTATACGACAGAAACAGGGGCTGAAAGCGACTTCTGTTAATAAATCATTTAAGTGCCAGAAAGTGTTATTTTTTAAAAAGTACCATAGGTGGAACTTTCCAAAGGATGAATAGGGCGATCAGGCAGATACCTGAAGAGGCAAACAGTCCTAAACTCAACAAAAAATGTATCAATTTAAGTGTGTAAGTATTTGATTTATAGGCTGGTTAACCTCTTTAAGCTGTCACTTGAAGAGGTTTTTTGGGTCTCGGGTAATAAATACTTTACAGGGTAAACTTCTTTGAATCACTATTTTAAACTGTTCATCTTACGTATGTGATATGGCTAGTAGAGTCGAGTTTTCAATATTATTCAAATGCTCTCTCATGGCTTCTGATGCAAGAGTAGAATCTTTTTTCTTGAGTGCATTAACTATAGCGATGTGGTCGGCAATACTCTGAGGTAGAACTCCTTTCATTTCTGTTGCCTTGCGGCGAGCATCCATGGCGATGTTATACATACCGTCGGCCAACCGTGCTAAAACAACGTTTCCTGAAATATTTGCCAATAACTCATGAAATTTTTGATCGGATATTCGAAACGCTACAGGGTCTTTTACTGCTTCTTTTTGAACGCTTATTAATTGGTCGAATTCAATAAGCTGTTGATCTGTTACACAAGCTGCTGCTTTGGCAACCATCTCACATTCTAGAATTCGTCTGCACTCAAAAATATCTTTAATACTTTGATCTTCTATTGAGACAAAAAACTCTAATGGTCTCAATAAGTCTGCCGCTTTCAATTCTGAGATATAGGTTCCTCCGCCTTTTCTAGTCGCTGTTATTCCTAGTATTGATAAGGCGCGTAGTGCTTCTCTGAGGGTAGGTCTACTGACAGAAAAAACTGTCATTAGCTCTTTTTCGGAAGGTAGTTTGTCACCAGGTTTCAAATTACCAGATTGAACTAGAGAAAGAATTTTATTCACTACTTTTTCCGCAATAGACTCTCTGTCTATAGGGTCTAGATTGAGAGACTCTAAAAATTTGGTCATTGTTCAAATTATCCATTTTGTTGGATGCCGTTTTAAATGGGCATTTTAAAATCTAATGTTGACAATAATAGTTCAACTAGGCTAAATAGTAAACATAGTTAACCTGTCAGACAGGTTACCTATGTACCTAACAATAAAAATGTATATAAAAGTGTGGAGAATAAGAATGTTTAAAAAACATACATTTGTATCTAAAGTCGCCGTTATAGGTATGGCATTAGGTGCTTTATCCTCAAATGCCCTTGCTGAAGAGGTTTGGAAAATTCAAAGCCATCTACCTACTGGACATATTGTTTATCAAGCTGAAGATGCATGGGTGAATAATGTGAACGAAATGTTAGGTGGACGTTTACGACTTGAGTTACTTCCCGGCGGTTCTGTTGTTGCAGCCAGTGAAACTATTGATGCGATGGGATATGGCATTATTGATGGCGATATTACTTCACCTGCTTACTTTGCCGGTCTTGATAAAGGTTTTGCCATGCTGGCTGATTTAGTTGGTGGGTATACTAATTGGACACAAGCTTTTGCTTGGTGTGAGTTCGGTGGAGGTAAAGAGCTTTTCCAAGAAGTATATGATAACTACGACATTCATTTTGTTGGTTGTTCAAATGCAGGAATTGAGTCTTTAATTGCTAAAAAGCCGATCCGTAGCGTAGCTGATTTTAAAGGTGTTAAAGTTCGTGCTCCTTCTGGGCTTGCTTCGGAAATATTCTCTGATATGGGGGCCGCGCCATTAAATATGGGAATGGCTGATATCTATTCTGCGCTTGAAAAAGGCGTTATAGATGCAGCTGATGCTAGTAGCTATGTAATGAATAGTGCTGCTGGTTATCACGAAGTGGCTAAGTATCCTATCGTTGACTTCCATTCCTTACCTGTTCTTTCTATGTCTGTGAGCAAGAAAAAATGGGATGCCCAACCTAAAGATATTCAGCAAATCATCACTACAGCCTACCGAGATTTAACCGTTCAAATTAACTTATCCGACATGGTTTCTCGTGGCGAGATAATGGAAAAAGATAAAACTGAAGGGGTTGAACCTATTTATTGGTCTGCAGAAGAGCAGAACAAGATGCGTGAAATTGCTAAGGGTGTTTGGCTAGAAGCTTCTAAAGAGTCGGATTTAGCTCATAAAGCATACGAGTCGCACGTTAATTTCATGAAGCGCCTAGGGTTACTCGAATAACAAGGCTCTTGGGGGGATTATGAATATTATTCGTGGTATTTCAGATTGGTTAGGAAAAGTAGTGTCTTGGTTTTTCTTAATCAGTGTTGCCATTACTGGGTATGAGGTCGGCATGCGTTACCTCTTAAATAGCCCTACTACTTGGGTTTTTGATCTTAGTTTGGCTCTGTCTGCAGCAGCTATCATTTTATCCGGTAGTTATGTGATGAAAGAACGAGATCATATTGCGATTACGGCAATACAAGAGATGTTGCCTGAAAAGTGGCGGCATCGTTTAGTTCAGCTAAATAGTCTCTTTTGTTTTGTCGTGTGCTTATGTATTGCATGGGCTGGATGGCGTTTCGGTATGGATGCCATCATACGTGGTGAATCGACTGGAGGAAGTTGGGATGTTCCCATTCCCGCCATTATCAAGCCTATGATTACAGTGAGTGCTGTATTCATGTCTCTCCAGGCGCTGGTCAACTTTATTGAAGATACTTTTAGCCATGGAATAGGGAGTAAATACTAATGTCTGTGCAGTACGTTACTCTCAGTATTTTAGGGGCAATGATTGTACTGATGATGCTTGGGTTACCCCTAGCATTTGTCACAATGGCCATTGCAATTGTGACGACGCTTGCGGTGATTGGCCCAGATGGCATTACGCTAATAGCTGCTCGTATGTACACTTTTGTGATGGAACCATCGTTGCTAGCCGTTCCGATGTTTGTGTTGATGGCGGCTTTCATGGAGCGATCGGGTGTTGCAAAGGATTTATTCAACGCTATGTATGTTTGGTCTGGGCGTCTACGAGGGGGGGTTGCTATTCAAACCATGTTTGTAGCGGTTCTTCTAGCAGCCATTACGGGGATCGTGGGCGGTGAAACCGTTATGCTTGGTTTAGTTGCCTTGCCGCAATTGTTACGTTTGAAATATAACAAGCAGCTTGCTGTTGGTACGATTGCTGCGGGTGGTGCTTTGGGAACAATGATACCTCCAAGTATCGTATTAATTATGTATGGCGTAACTGCAGGAGTGTCAACGGGAGAGTTATTCAAAGCGACGTTATTACCTGGTTTATTGCTTTCTACTTTGTACATGATTTATATCTATGTGCTGTGTAAGTTAAACCCTGATCATGGTCCAGCGTTACCTGAAAGCGAAGTGTTGAGCCTTTCTGAAAAGCTTAAAACGTTAAAAAATCTGATTGGCCCGGGCTTAATTGCTTTGTGGGTACTTGGAAGTATTTATGGAGGTATCTGCTCGGTAACTGAAGCGGCTGCAATGGGTTGTATTGCTACTTTTGCCGTATTAGTTAAGCGCAGAATGCTGACGTCGGACTCGTTAAAATCTGCGTTGCTAGAAACACTGCAAACCTGTGGAAAGCTTTTCTGGTTAAGCCTTGGAGCAACAGCACTTATTGGTATTTTCAATATCATGGGGGGATCACGTTACCTTTCGGGCCTAATGCAGGGCCTACCTTATTCTCCAATGGTGATTGTTATCATTATGATGGTGATATTAGCCATTTTGGGGATGTTCATGGACTGGATTGGTATTTTGATTCTGACCATGCCTATCTTTATTCCAATCATTAAATCTTTGGGGTTAGATCCAGTGTGGTTTGGTGTGTTGTTCTGTATGAATATGCAGATTTCATTTATATCTCCACCATTTGGCCCTGCTTGTTTCTATTTAAAGAGTGTCGCGCCTAAAGATGTGTCACTTATGGATATTTTCCGTGGAGTAATCCCTTTCATTATTTTACAGGTGATTGCACTGGCTATTGTCATGATGTTTCCAGACATTGCTTTGTGGCTACCTAGTACGCTTAAACAATAATAAAACCCATTAACTAAGGTGATGAAAATGCAAATAAAAGAAGTTCGCGCTTTTGTGGTGAGAGGCGGTGGCGCTGATTACCATGACCAAACAGAAGCTCATTGGATAGATGATCATATCTGTACGCCAATGAGCAAATATGAGGAATATAAACAAAGTCGTAAAAGTTTTGGTATCAATGTATTAGGTACTTTAGTGGTCGAAATTGAAGCTACAGATGGCACGGTCGGTTTTGCTGTCACGACAGGGGGGGAAATCGGTGCTTTTATTGTCGAAAAACACTTAGCTCGTTTCGTTGAAGGGGCTGATGTTACTGACATCGAAAAGATCTGGGATCAGATGTTTAACTCAACTTTGTACTATGGTCGTAAAGGAGTGGTGTTAAATGCTATTTCTGGTGTTGATTTAGCCTTATGGGATTTGTTAGGCAAAGTTCGAAATGAGCCTGTTCATAAGATGATTGGTGGTGCTGTTCGTGATGAGCTGAAATTTTATGCAACAGGAGCTCGTCCCGATTTGGCCAAAGAAATGGGTTTTATTGGCGGTAAGCTACCATTGCAATGGGGACCAGCTGATGGAGACGAAGGGCTTAAAAAAAATATAGAAACGCTTGCTCATATGCGTTCAAAAGTCGGCGATGATTTTTGGTTAATGTTCGATTGCTGGATGAGTTTAGATTTGAACTATTCGATCAAGTTAGCAAAAGCGGCTAGTGAATATGGTTTGAAATGGATTGAAGAGGCGCTACCACCAGACGATTACTGGGGCTATGCCGAGCTTCGTGAAAATATCCCTGATGGAATGATGGTGTCAACAGGTGAACATGAGGCAACGCGTTGGGGTTTCCGCATGCTGTTTGACAAAAATTGTTGTGACTTAATCCAACCAGATGTGGGTTGGTGCGGTGGTTTGACCGAACTTTTAAAGATATCGGCATTAGCAGATGCACATAATAAACTTGTGGTTCCTCATGGGTCGTCTGTTTATAGCTATCACTTTGTATTTACTCGTCAAAATAGTCCATTTGCTGAGTTTTTGATGATGGCTCCTAACGCAGATAAAGTTGTACCTATGTTCAATCCTCTATTGTTGGACGAGCCTGTTCCATTGAACGGAAAGATGAACATATCAGCTCTGGATAAACCTGGATTTGGTGTTCGATTGAATCCTGAATGTGAGTTGAGCCGACCTTACATTCACTAAACACTTCCTATTAATAACTTCTAAATGTGCCCTAATTGTAATGGGTAGGGGAATATTTTGCCTTAATCTGGCATCGGAGCACATTTTGAGTAGGAGAAGGTAATGAAACTTCCAAAAAATACGTTTAAATCGCGTTTAAATATTGAAAAGCAATACGGCTGCTGGGCTGGGCTAACAACGGGTTATGCCGCTGAAATTTTGGCTACTGTAGGCTATGACTGGCTTTTGGTAGATAGTGAACATGCTCCTAATACTACACAGTCTTTATTGGGGCAGTTACAAGCTATAGCGCCTTATCATTCACATCCAATCGTGCGTCCTGAAAGTTCGGATAAAGACAATATCAAGCGTCTCTTAGACATAGGGGTCCAAACCTTAATGATTCCAATGGTGGAGACCGCAGAGCAAGCAAAAGAGCTAGTTTCAGCGATGCATTACCCACCAAAAGGGATTCGTGGTGTCGGTGGTGGTCTTGCTCGAGCAACACGCTGGGATGCTATTGATAATTATCTAAACATAGCTGGTGATGAGTTGTGTTTGATTGTGCAGATTGAGTCATCGTTAGGTGTTAAGAATGCAGAAGAAATTGCCAATGTTGATGGTGTTGATGCTGTCTTTATTGGGCCTGCGGATCTTTCAATTGGTCTTGGTCATCCAGGAAACCCTTACCATGGCGATGTGCAATCCAGCATTTCATCGGTGATCGATGCAACACTTTCAGCAGGAAAAGCTTGCGGTATTTTGGCTCCTGTGGAAGCCGATGCCCGTAAATATATGCAAATGGGTTGTAGTTTTGTGGCCGTTGGAATAGACATTTCCTTGATGCGTAGCGCAGCAAAAGAAAACCTTAATAAATACCTTGGTGCTCGTTCTAAATCAAATAACTCAGGTACCTACTAAATAAGAAACATAGGAGACAATATGAAAAACAATAATATTCCTACTTATCAGAATTTTATCAATGGCGAGTTTTGTTCCAGCGACGATAGTCTTGATGTTTTTAATCCTGCTACGGAAGCGTTAATTTCTCACGTTCCTGCTTCTTCTGAGAATGACGTTCAGCAAGCTATTAATGCAGCTCGTGTGGCACAAAAACCTTGGGCACGTAAGACGCCGAATGAACGAGCAGGTTATTTGCGTGAAATTGCTGCAAAAATTCGTGAGCACGCTCCAAGGTTGGCAAAAGTAATTAGCGAAGAACAAGGTAAAATACTCCCCCTTGCAGAAGTCGAAGTGAATTTTACCGCCGACTATATGGACTACATGGCCGAATGGGCTCGTCGTATTGAAGGTGAAGTGATCACCAGTGACCGTCAAAACGAAAATATTTTCTTACTCCGTAAACCTGTTGGTGTCGTAGCAGGTATTTTGCCATGGAATTTTCCATTCTTTTTAATTGCACGAAAAATGGCCCCAGCCTTGGTAACAGGCAATACTATTGTTATAAAACCGAGTGAGGAAACGCCGAATAATTGTTTCGAATTCACAAAGTTACTAGCAGAAACGTCTTTACCTAAAGGTGTTTTTAATGTGGTTTGCGGATCTGGACTAGTAGGGGCTCAACTAAGTGCTTCACCTGACGTAGATATGATCAGTTTTACTGGAAGTGTGGGTACTGGTGAAAAAATCATGGCGGCGGCAGCCAAAAATATAACGAAAGTAAATTTGGAGTTGGGCGGTAAGGCGCCAGCGATTGTTCTTGATGATGCGGATTTAGATCTTGCTGTTAGGGCAATTTGCGATTCTCGAGTTATTAACTCTGGACAAGTTTGTAACTGTACAGAAAGAGTTTATGTACAGCGTGGTGCAGCAGCAGAGTTTACCAAGCGTATTACCCAAGCAATGGAGCAAGTTGCTTTTGGTGACCCACTAAAAGACAGCGATATTGTGATGGGGCCTATGGTTAATAAGATTGGACTTGATAAAGTCGCAGCGAGTGTTGAGTTAGCGCTGCAGCAAGGTGCGAAGTTAGAATGTGGTGGTAGAGTTGCAGATACTGGAAAAGGTTATTTCTTCCAACCAACTGTATTGAGTCAATGTGATATGTCTATGGACATTATGCGTAAAGAAATATTTGGACCAGTACTGCCGATTCAAATAGTTGACTCTCTAGATGAAGCAATCACACATGCTAATGATTGTGAATACGGTTTAACATCAGCAATTTATACACGTGATTTGTCTAAAGCGATGCAAGCAATGCGTGAGTTAGATTTTGGTGAAACTTACATAAACCGAGAAAACTTTGAAGCAATGCAAGGTTTTCATGCTGGCGTGAGAAAATCTGGAATTGGTGGTGCTGATGGTAAGCATGGCTTGTATGAGTACACGAATACTCATGTTGTCTATCTTCAATCTTAGTTTCAGTTTCAGATAAAGTGTTGTTTAAAGCGCCTGATGTACCTCAAGCGCTATTTTATCTATTCATGAAGCAATTTAATAAATAGGTTCAAGCATAAGTCTCAATTAACACATCCAGCATGGCGGCAGCAGCTATGGAGAGATTGGATCTGGGTTGGCAGATGACGCCTACGCGACGGCGAATTTCAGGCTCTATCACTGGGCGGCAGATCGCGCCTTGTTCTATGGATTGTTGTCGGCACAGCGCGGGGACAACGGCGACGCCCATTCCTTCGCTGACCATGCGACCCACTGTTACAAGTTGGTGAGCATCAAACGCCACGTTGAGTTCGATGCCAGTCTTATTGAGTGCGCTTTCAATCATAGTGCGAACACTGGAAGGGCGTTGCAAGGTGATGAAATCGTATTCCAATAAGGCGCTCCAAGAGATTGTTTCTTGTGCTTCCAGTGGGTGATTTTTTGGCAAGATCGCGATGAATCTATCTTCATAAAGAGGGTGGAAAGATAAATCTACAAGGTTACTTGGCTCGAAGGATATGCCCAACTCAACTTGGTTATTACGCACCATTTCGACAACGACATCAGACAACACGTCGTCGATGGCGACCTGAATATTTGGGTATGAAGCGTGATAATTGCGAATGGCTTTTGGTAGTAACGAAGCTGCAAAAGAGGGCATGGAAGCAATGGTGATTTTACCAAGCTGTAATGCAAAACGTTGCTTCATCTCGTCTTCGGCATTTTCCCATTGGGCCAACAATCGCCTGGCTATTGGCATTAATGCTTCACCTTCTGGTGTTAAAGCGATATGACGAGTTGTCCGAGTAAGTAATTTACCGCCCAAGTTTTCTTCTAGGCTTTTGATCGATAAACTCAATGCTGGCTGAGACAAATGCAGCTGAGTGGCGGCGCTGGCAAAACTCATAGTTTGAGAGACCGCCAAAAAGGCACGAACCTGCTTAATATTCATTTATCTTGCCCGTTTGTTAAATTTTTTAAGTTTTATTTATTTGTAAAACTTATTAGTAAGGAGGAAAGTTAAAGAATTTGTCACTTTGAGTCAAATTTGCTTGGTTATCTTGAACAAGTGAGGAAAAATCAGGTTGTTTATTGTGTAGAAAAGCCTCCGCCTGATGAGGCTTTTTAGATAGAAATTCTAAGATGTAAGTATAGTCTAAGATGAGTAAGAAATTGGCTTTACTTTATCCTTATTTTCTTTTTGGAGCATGGTAATCAGTGTCAAAATGATTAGTGCTATGGCAGCCATTAAATAAGGAATCTGAGGTTTTATCTCGTAGGCTAAAGTGCAAATCAAAGGAGTAATAACCATGCTAAGCCCTTGAACGGCAGCGACTGACCCTGCGGCAATCCCTTGTTCTTTATCACTTACTCTATTTGCGGCTAATGCTTGTACTGAAGGAAAAACGAATGCCATTCCAAATGCGATTATGGCATAACAAGTTATAAGACCAAATACCCCGGATGACACAGTTAATAATATAAAGCCCAGACTACCAATAAAGGCTCCTACTGCAATGCACCATCTAGGATTGAGCTCTTTCATTTTAGACAATCCAGCTTGAACCAAAATCAGCACCACGCCAACGGTTGCCATGGCTATTCCAGCTACGCGAGCGGCATCATGAGCGTCTAAATGTATGATGTCCATAGTATAGAAGCCAACGATCATTTGCGCAGTAAGCACGCTGCTCATCGCTAAGAATATAGCCCATAAGGGCAGGCGTAAGCGTTTGTCTTTGAGTGCTAACGGAGGCGATGTTGTAGCGACATGCTCTTTATCTGTAGGGACTTTTTTGATTAGCCAGACAATACCGAATAAGGGAAGCATGATAGCTGCATAGAGAGGCAATATTAAACTGTCTTGAACCAATAGACCGCCTATCGCAGGTCCGGCAACCATACCGACGCCATTTGCGACACCCAGTTTTGCCATAGCGGACGGGCGTTTCTTTGGCTCGGTGATGTCTGCGATTCTAGCGGCGCTGACACTGGGTAAGGCCGCATAAAAGGCTCCAACAGATCCTCGTAAAATAAGTAGGGCAGCTAAAGAAACCCAAAGCGGAGGTGGCTCGGCAAGCATTACGTCTAAGATAATAGCCATTAAGAAAAAACTAACTGTATAGCCTGAGGCGGCTCTCAGCAGTACTTTTTTACGTCCTAGGCGATCGCTTAAACGCCCCCAATATCGGGCCATAAACATCCATAATACCCCCGCGACGGTGACGACTAATCCGCCGTGCCATTCTGACATTTGTAACTTACGTACTACAGGACCAACTACTGGAATAAACGCCATCATAGCCGTTAAACATAGCATGTTTAATATCATTAATGCGGTGGTTTCATTTTGTATTTTACGGTTCATATTATTCCTCCTTAAACAAATGAATTTGATAATCATTATTAATTAAGGTGGGTGAAAATGCTACTGATAAATGCTTTCAAAATGAGAGATGCACTATGGGAGAGCGGTAGTTAAGTCATTTTAGAATATTGACTATGTAGCTAAGCAGAATCCTAGTTATACACATTTTTAGTTAAATTTATTATTAATTTGAAAAAATTATTAATAAATAGAAAAAACAAATTTAATTAATTTATTGTGTTGGGTCAAACTGGATGGAATTTAAAAATAATAAAGACAGGAGAATAATATGGCTGGTTTTGACAAAGTCGTTGCTTCTTACGAAGAAGCCATGGTCGGGCTAGAAGATGATATGACGGTGCTTGCGGGCGGTTTTGGTCTGTGTGGCATCCCAGAAAACCTGATCGCTGAAATCAAACGCAAAGGCACGAAAGGTTTAACCATTGTGTCGAATAACTGCGGAGTCGATGGTTTTGGCTTAGGCATTCTGCTCGAAGACAAACAAGTGCGTAAAATGGTGTCGTCTTATGTGGGCGAAAATGCGTTGTTTGAGAAGCAACTATTGGATGGTGAGTTAGAAGTCGAATTGACGCCCCAAGGAACGTTGGCCGAAAAAATGCGCGCAGGCGGTGCGGGTATTCCTGCTTTTTACACCGCAACCGGCGTTGGTACACCCGTCGCAGAAGGCAAAGAAACCAAAGAGTTTAATGGCCGTGAATATCTATTAGAAGAAGCGATCGTTGGTGACTTCGCTATCGTTAAAGGTTGGAAAGCCGACCGTTATGGCAACGTCGTTTATCGCCATACCGCACAGAATTTTAATCCTCTGGCCGCAACTGCTGGCAAAATCACTGTCGTAGAAGTGGAAGAAATCGTCGAGATTGGCGAATTAGACCCTGCGCACATCCATACGCCTGGTATCTATGTGGATCGAGTTGTTCTCGGCACATTTGAGAAACGCATCGAAAAAAGAACCGTGAAGACAGCAGAATAAAACAACAGAATAAAAAAGAGGTTTCTTATGTCACTTACTAGAGAGCAAATGGCGCAACGTGTTGCCCAAGAACTACAAGACGGTTTTTACGTGAATCTTGGTATCGGTATTCCTACTTTGGTTGCTAATTACGTTCCCAAAAATATGGATGTGATGCTGCAGTCAGAAAATGGTTTGCTTGGTATGGGCGAGTTTCCTACCGAAGAAACCATTGATGCGGACATGATAAACGCGGGTAAACAAACCGTGACAACCGTAAAGGGGGCGTCGATTTTCTCCTCGGCTGAATCCTTTGCCATGATCCGCGGTGGTCATGTGGATTTAACTGTTTTGGGTGCCTTTGAAGTCGATGTAAACGGCAATATCGCGTCGTGGATGATTCCTAACAAACTTATCAAGGGGATGGGTGGTGCGATGGATTTGGTGGCTGGGGCTGAGAATATTATTGTCACCATGACTCATGCTTCAAAAAATGGCGAGTCAAAACTGTTGACGGCATGTTCGCTTCCATTAACAGGTAAAGGTTGTATCAAAAAAGTTCTCACAGATTTGGCTTGGCTTGAAATTGAAGATGGCGCTTTTGTGTTGAAAGAAAGAGCACCAGGCGTCTCCGTTGAAGAGATTATCGAAAAAACACAAGGCAAACTCATTGTACCGGATCATGTACCGGAAATGGTTTTTGCTTGAGTGATGAATAATCATTAACCGCGATGAACAACAAATAATAATTATAGGAGTTGTCTTATGAAGGCCGTTATCGTTGCTGCAGCAAGAACACCAATCGGTGCTTTTAATGGGGCTTTATCTTCATTGAGTGGCGTACAACTAGGTACCCAATTATTGTCTGGCATGTTAGCCAAACACCCTATCTTAAAAGAGAACATTGACGAAGTTATTTTAGGTCAAGTACTGACCGCAGGGTGTGGTCAAAACCCTGCTCGGCAAACTGCGGTTCATTCTGGTCTACCAAAACATGTATCGGCGATGACGATCAATAAAGTGTGTGGCTCCGGTTTGAAAGCCGTACAACTTGCAGCACAAGCCGTATTAAATGGCGATGCCAACATGGTTGTCGCTGGCGGGCAAGAAAGCATGAGCCAGGCTGCGCACGTATTACCAAACAGTCGTTCTGGTAAAAAAATGGGCAACTGGGAATTGTTAGATTCCATGGTAACCGACGGTTTGTGGGATGCGTTTAACGATTATCACATGGGGCAAACAGCGGAAAACATTGCCAAACATTGGGACATCAGTCGCCAAGAGCAAGACGCCTTTGCTGCAAACTCTCAACAAAAAGCCACACAGGCGCAAACGACAGGTCGTTTTGTTGAAGAGATCTTGCCGGTTTCCATTCCACAGCGTAAAGGCGAGCCAGTCATTGTGGATGCAGATGAACAAATTCGCCCTTCAACCAGTGTTGAATCGTTAGCGAAATTACGCCCTGCATTTGCTAAAGAAGGCACAGTCACCGCGGGTAATGCGTCTACTTTAAACGATGGCGCAGCCATGGTCATTGTAACTTCAGATGTTGAAGCTAAGCGTTTAGGTTTACCAGTATTAGCGGTAATTGAAGCGGCAAGTGCCGCGGGTGTAGACCCTGAAATTATGGGGACGGGCCCGATTGCAGCAACACAAAAAGTATTGAGTAAAGCGAACTGGCAAGTGGCCGATCTGGATTTGATTGAAGCCAACGAAGCGTTCGCGGTTCAAGCGCTTTGTGTCAATAAAGAACTCGGTTTAGACAGTGAAAAAGTCAACGTGAATGGTGGTGCCGTGGCGCTCGGTCACCCTATTGGAGCATCTGGCTGCCGAATTTTGGTGACCTTGCTTCATGAAATGCAGCGCCAAAACCTTAAAAAGGGGCTTGCTACCTTATGCATCGGCGGCGGAATGGGTGTCGCTATGTTGGTATCTCGTTAAAAGGTTTTGTACTAGATAGACCAAATAAATAAACGTAATAAAGTGGCATAGCAGAAAGGGGGCTCCTAGTGATTCCCCTTTCTGCTTTCGCTTTTATCGTCTAATAAAAAATATAAAAAATATAAAAAATATAAAAAATATAAAAAAACAGGATAAATTGATGAACACTATCGAACAAAAAAAGACAGTCTTACAAAGCGTAAGCCAATTTTTCGTAACGCTTTTACAGCGATACTTACCCGATCCCTTCATTTTCGCCATCGTATTAACATTTGTTGTGTTCTTGTTTGTTATGCCAAGTACAGGGCAAGGGCCAATGCAAGTGGTAAACGCATGGGCGGGTGGTTTTTGGAATTTGCTCAGTTTCTCTATGCAAATGGCGATGGTGGTTGTGACGGGACATGCTATGGCCAGTGCGCCCGCGTTTAAACGCAAGTTGGCTATGCTGGCTGGTGTAGCGACAACGCCAGGACAAGCGATTATTCTCGTGACGGTTATTAGTGCTATGGCGTGTTGGGTAAACTGGGGCTTTGGTTTGGTTGTAGGTGCTATCTTTGCTCGTGAGATCGCCGCGCGAGTAAAAGGTGTGGATTACCGTTTGCTAATCGCTTCAGCGTACAGTGGCTTCTTATTTTGGCATGGCGGCTTATCTGGTTCTATTCCCTTGTCTATTGCTGGTGGAAAAAATATTGAGGCTGTTACTAATGGCGCGGTAACGGCGGCAATACCGACGTCAGAAACCATCTTTTCACCGATGAACTTGACGATTTTAGCGGTTATGTTTGTCACTATTCCGCTATTAAATCGTTTGATGCACCCAGCTCCACAAGACACCATTACGATTGATGCTGAACTGTTGGAAGAGCAAGTCGTCGACGTTGTTGAAAAAGAGAACATGACGCCAGCTGAGCGTCTTGAAAATAGCCGTATCTTGTCTTTGGCATTGGGCGTAATGGGCTTTGCTTATATTATTTATTACTTCGTGACCAAAGGCTTCGCGCTTAACTTGAACATCGTCAATTTTACCTTCTTATTCGCGGCTATCTTATTGCATGGTACGCCAAAAAGTTTGCTGAATTCGATTTCTCAAGGGGCACGTAACTGTTCTGGTATTTTGCTGCAATTTCCATTTTATGCCGGCATCATGGGCATGATGACCGCGACTGGTGATTCAGGCGCTTCGTTAGCCGGTGTTATTTCACAGGCATTTGTGTCTATTTCTAATGAAACCACTTTCCCTCTGTTCACCTTTTTGAGTGCGGGTATTGTTAACTTCTTCGTACCTTCTGGTGGTGGTCAATGGGCTGTGCAAGCACCTATTATGATGCCTGCTGGTGCTGCTCTTGGGGTAGATGCCGCGAAAACGGCTATGGCGATTGCTTGGGGCGATGCCTGGACTAACATGATCCAACCATTCTGGGCATTACCAGCATTGGCGATTGCTGGGCTTGGTGCAAAAGACGTCATGGGTTATTGCTTGATGGCCTTGATCGGTTCTGGTGTGATTATTTGTTTGGGATTTTTAATTTTCTAAGAGCGTATTTAGCTTAATTACAGGTTTTGTTTTGATTGAAAAACCACTGTTTGGATGATCCAAACAGTGGTTTTTTTCGTGCTAAACCGTCCATCTCAAGTGATAAAAGAGTAGATGAATTGGAAGTCATTGAATGTCGACTGATTTCTTTTTGGTTATAGATGTTATATAGGACGGTATTTGATAAGGGAGCGTTATAATAACAATGCTTCACATTTTAGTGATGGGGAAATGGCTAATAAACCCATTGATGTAAGAGGATTTAAACGTAGATAAGTCACTTTTAGTGCACAAAGCGTCATGTTTTTGAGTTTTATGTTAAAACCATCTTTATATCTCCATATTATTATAACTCTTGAGTGACTTAGTTTATGGGTATTCGATTTATAATGATTGGTAACTTAGGTTAAGCGGTCAACATCTGTTGATAATAAGAAAGCGTAAAAAATAAGTCTGGGTGATACAAACAATGTCATCGTTGACAGTGAAATTGGTTTAATAAAAACGAGGGTTCTAATGCGACAATTGATGTTGTGCTTATCTGTTTTTTTCGTAATTCCCGCGTATGCTGAGAGCAATTGGGTATCGGCTACATTGGATAATGATTTCTTTGTTAATGAAGACAATGGCTATACCAATGGTATTTATGTCTCACTTTACGATGTCTACAACAACGTGGCGGCATTACCAAAGCCAGATGCTTGGGTGATGCCATTGTCATGGAGTTTGCCTAGTAAAAATACAGGTCAAGTTGTAAACGTCTATAGCTTTGGTCAATCATTAACAACGCCTTCAGATCTTACTGTGGCTAACCCATCAGAAGATTCTTTGCCGTATTCTGGATTAATTAGTTTTACTAATACCTACATTGCGATAGGTCCAGGCTATGCGGATAAAGTGAGTACCACTTTGGGTATTGTGGGGCCAATTGCCTTAGGTAAACAAACGCAAAAAACGATACATAAAATCATCTCAGCTCAAGATCCGAAGGGGTGGGATACGCAATTGGAAAATGAATTAGTGTTTCATTTTTCACGAGGAAGAACTTGGCGTTCTTGGGTATCAGACAGCAATAATATGGATATTTTAACAGGGCTGGAAGCCGGTGTAGGAACGCTTAAAAGTGATGTCGGTGCTGGCTTTATGTTGCGTTACGGTCGTAACCTGAATGAATCTTTCTCTACAGTTCTACTCAGTGATATGCGGGCATCGAATCCATTAGCCGTAAATCGAGGTTGGTTTGTTTATGCTGGATTGAAGTTTGACTACACTTTTAATCAAATATTTACCGATGGCAATACTTTCCGAGACAGTCGATCTGTAGACTATGATCACAACAGCAATATGTTCACATCAGGCCTAACCTACGCTTGGGATGACGCTTCCTTGTCATTTGCCATTAATGCGCCATTTAGTTTAAACGGTCGTGAAAATGCTCGTGAGATGGATAAATTGACACGCTATGGAACGTTAACCTTTGCGTGGCAGTTATAGTATTACTTAGTTTCATAATAAAACCTCCTGTATTAACTGCCTTAATGCAGGAGGTTTTTATAACGGATTGCCGTATTATGTCAAAGACACCAAATACGCTTCCCATTCAGCTGGCTTACCGTAGTAAGAACTGTGAGGTAAGCGAACGAACTGACCGTCTTTTTCGATGATCAAGGTCGGGAAACCGCTTACCTGCAACCGTCCCATCAACTTTTGGCTTTCTTGGATCTCTTCCATCATGGTAGATGTCGCTTCTGCCATTTTTACTTTCCAAGTGGCTTCATCAAGGCCTAAAGAAACCGCTAAAGCCTGTAACGCTTCGGCTTTATCCAGCTCTTTACCATCTTGGTAATGCGCTTCTTGAATCGTTTTCAGCATCAAATGTGGTTCAATGCCCATCTCGATGCCAACCAAAAAGGCTTGGGTTGGTAAGTATGAGTCAAGAACAAACTCGCCACTGTTTGCTACTCTGGCTTTATAAGCCTCGCCAAAGTGGGTGTTTGTCATGGCGGCAATTTGACTGTCAGCCTGCAAAATATGTTGCCTGAAAGACGGATCAATCGCACGTTTCGGAATCATGCCACCTGGGTGGTAATGAATTTCGAACTCAGTCATCTCTGCTAGTATTCCAATTAACGATGTTGCTCCGTAACACCAACCACACATTGGGTCGAAAAAATAATGCACTTTTACCATTTCATTTCACCTTTATGGACTTTCGCTGCGATGTTTAGGTTTAAATCACCTTGTGCTTTTGGGTATTCCGTTGTCATCGTTTTAATTAATTCAGCACTGTTTTTGCTGTCTTTCTTCGCGGTTTGGAAGGCATTGATGTAATCAAGCGAGAAGCGAATGTTGTCTGCAGTTAACGCAGTACCTTGTGCCATATGACCCGGTACAACCGTAGTTGGTCTAAGGTCGAGCATTTCTTGTAACTGTACTTTCCAAGCCGCTTGAGACGCATCCGATTGCGCATCGGCCATCCACAAGTGCATGTTACCGAATACGGCAACGTTGCCCAAAATGGCTTTGTTGGATGGAATCCAAAGGTAAGGGCGGTGGGCTAACACACCTTCCGTACCACGAATCTCAATGGTTTGACCATCAATCGTCAAAGTAGATTGAGTGTAAGCGGAAGGGACGATAGGTGCGACCGGTGCGTTTGCGCCCATTTGAGAGCCCCAAAAAGCCAATTTCCCCGCCATTTTTTCTTCAATAACTTTTTTTACAGCAGGCGTAGTAATGATGTCTGCTTTTGGAAAAATGTTGTGCAGTGTTTCCGCACCAAAATAATAGTCTGGATCTGCTTGGCTAATAAAAATGGTTTTTAGTTCTTTTTTAGAATCCAATACTTTAGCGGCAATGCGCAATGCATCCGCCTTCGTAAATCCAGCATCAATGACCATGGCTTCTGTTTCGCCATATACGACGGTAGAGGTTACGCCAAAGCTACTAGGCGCGGCATTATAAACATCCAGCGTTAACGTTTTAGTGTCTGCTGCCAATGCAGAATGCGCGATAAGAGCGGAAGCCGCTAAGGTAACCAGTTGTTTCATTATATTCTCCAAGAGTGAATGTTGCGTTGATGTGGCGATAATAGAGAATTGACATGATCAGAAAAACACACAAAAATGAACAAGATTGTTTCTTAAATCGTTCTAATTTTAAAAGGAATGAAAATGGATCGTGTTACGGCCGCTAAGGTATTTATCGATGTGGCTCAGTCACGTAGCTTTACGGTAACGGCTGAGCGTCTCAATATGTCTCGTCCTATGGTGACGCGTTATATGGAAGCCATGGAAGATTGGCTGAAAACCAGATTATTGCATCGAACGACTCGTAAAATATCGCTTACTACGGCGGGGGAGGCGTGTTTAAAGGACGTTGAGTTGTGGCTTGAGCAGGCTGAAAAAATTACCGCTCTGGCGAACTCAGGTAAAGAGCTGTCTGGTTTGGTTAGGATAACGACCAGTATGTCGTTTGGCTTTTCACAATTGATGCCGGCGATTCAAGACTTTATGCAGCTGTATCCAAAAGTACGTGTCGACATCGACCTAGAAGACAGCACGGCTGATTTGACGGAAAAAAGTATTGACCTTGCCATACGTATTGCCTCGAATCCGGATCCGTCGTTAATCGGCAAACCCATTGCCGTGTGCGAATCCGTTCTGGTTGCTTCACCTGAATACCTAGACCAAGCTCAACAAGCATTAGGTCGCATTCAGCAACCGCAGGATTTATCTCCGCATGATTGCTTGGGCTATAAAAACTTTGAGCAACATATTTGGCATTTGTCCAAACACGATCAATTTGAATCGATTACGGTAGATTGTCGTTTAACCATCAACGAAGCCACCGCGATACTTCACGGTACGCTTAATGGGGTGGGGATTAGTATGTTGCCGACTTACTTGGCCAATCGTTACATCAACGATAGGCATTTATGTCATGTCTTACCCGAGTGGAAACCCAAAGACCTGATTATCTATGCGCTTTATTCGTCACGAAAACATCTATCACCCAATGTGCGAGCCTTGATCGATCATCTGGAGCAATACTTTGCCGAGCATCCTTGGTGAAAATCTATCCAATAACAATGAAAGGATTTCGCAATTTGAATTGTCAGGGTAAACTGACAATTCAAGATGACGACATTAAGCGAAAAAGGGACTTTAGAACGCAATGACAACCACAAAATCCAATTTTGCATTTCTAAAAGGTCACAACGACTTTCTTTTCTCTATTGCTCAAGCCGCTGAGAATAATTACCCAGGTGATCCAAATACGACATTAGTAAAGTTGCGCATTTTCGGCGAATACGTGGCGAACCATCTTGGCACCTTGCTTAATATCGAGCCACAAGAAACCCAGTTTAAGCTGCTCGATGAAATTAATAAGAAAGCCAATGTCGATCAAACCATTCTCGATGTTTTTCACAAGCTGCGTACCATTGGAAACGACGCCGTTCACAAATACCATAACGACTTAAACGACGCGGAAATGTGCCTGCGTTTAGCCTTTCGCTTGGCGGTTTGGTATTACCGACTGATCAGCCAAGACAAAGATTTCCCTTCGCCACTTTTTCAATTGCCCAATAAGCAAGATCAGCAAGCCACTCAACAGGCTTTTCAACAAGAAATGGCCTTATTAAAGCAAGCACTTGCTCAAGCTGAAAAAGCGGCTCTACAAAATGAGCATAAAAGCCAAGCCGAAATCGAAGCGCAACAAACCGAATTAGCCGAGCTAAAAGGCCGTTTGTCGGTATTTGAAAGTAGCAAGCAAGAAACCCAAGCCCAAAGCGAAGCGCGTATTGCCGCTTTAGAAGCCCAACTCAAAGCCAAAGAAGACGAATTAGCCACACTCAGCGAGCCAGAGCGAAACACTTTCCACAAGGTGACAGCAACGCAGGCCAGCCAAAACAAGCTCAATTTGGATGAACAAGAAACCCGCTATTTGATCGACGAACAATTGCGCCTTGCTGGTTGGGATGCGGACACTCAACACCTCAAACACAGCAATGGCACGCGTCCACAAATTGGCCGTAATATGGCGATTGCCGAATGGCCAACAGGCACCGATGAAACGGCGCTTTCTAACACAGGTAAGGGCTTTGCCGATTATGTCTTGTTTGTCGGATTAACACCCGTTGGCGTGGTGGAAGCCAAGCGTTACAACATAGACGTTGCCAGCAAACTAAACGAAGCCTACCGCTACAGCCAAACCTTTGATTTACTGTCGTACCAAAACGAGCTCGCCCAACGTGCCGCCAACGATAGCGAGATGATGGCGCAGGTCAGCGAGCTGAAAATCAACCAATACAACGCCACTGGCTACAATATTCCCTTTTGCTTCTCCGCCAATGGCCGTGGTTACAGCGCGGCGGTAAAAAGCAAAAGCGGTATTTGGTATAGAGACACACGACTCGCCAGCAACCAGCCAGACGCCTTGCCCCAATGGTTTACCCCAGACGAGTTGCTTAGCAAGCTTAATCAAAACATCGGCCAATTAAACAACTGGTTTACCACGCACCCCGATATGAGCGAACTGGGCTTACGTTATTATCAAGAAGACGCGGTACGTGCGGTTGAGCGTGCTGTTCTAAGTGGCCAGCGCAGCGCCTTACTGGCCATGGCAACGGGCACAGGCAAAACCCGCACCGCCATCGCCATCATGTTTCGAATGATTCAGTCTCAGCGTTTTAAGCGAGTGTTGTTCTTGGTGGATCGTCGTTCCTTGGGCAGTCAAGCCATTGCTTCCTTCGACGATACTCGCATTCAAGGGCAAACCTTTAACAGCATTTTTAACATCAAAGGGCTGACCGACCGTTTCCCCGAAGGCAGCACCAAAATTCATGTCGCTACCGTGCAATCCTTGGTGAAGCGCGTTTTGCAAAACGACGAATTTATCCCCGTTGGTTTATACGACGCCATCATCATAGACGAAGCCCATCGTGGCTATATTCTGGATAAAGAACAAACCGAAGGGGAATTGGAATTTCGTGACCAGCGTGACTACATTTCCGCTTATCGCCGCGTGATCGACCAATTCGACGCTTTCAAATTGGCGCTGACTGCCACGCCTGCCTTGCATACCACCGAGATTTTTGGCCGTCCGATTTTCAATTATTCTTACCGCACCGCCGTGATAGATGGTTACTTAAACGACTACCAACCGCCGATCAAAATCAACACCGAACTCAATACCAAAGGCATTGCTTTTGCCAAAGGCGAGCAGGTGCAACGTCTTGCTGTCACTGGTGATTTACAACTGGATACCTTGGAAGACGAACAGAACTTCGAGGTGGATCATTTTAACAAGCAGATCATCGCGACCAACTTTACCAAGGCCGTATGCCAAGAATTAACCAACTGGCTCGACCCAAGCAGCCAGCAGAAAACCTTAATTTTCTGCGTCAATAACGCACACGCCGACATGGTGGTCGATACTTTAAGAAACGCCTTTCGACAATCGGACAACCTGACATACGCGAATCTAGAACACGACGCCATTATCAAGATCACCGGCAACGCCGACAAAGACGCCAACAAGGTACAAAGCCTGATTACCCGCTTTGAGAAAGAGCGCCTACCGAACATCGTTGTCACCGTGGATCTATTAACCACGGGCATCGACATTCCTAGCATTTGTAATCTGGTGTTTTTACGCAAGGTGCGCAGTCGCATCTTGTACGAGCAAATGAAAGGCCGCGCCACGCGCTTGTGTCCCGAAGTTGGCAAAACCAATTTCCGTATTTTTGATGCCGTAGACCTGTTTGCTACGCTGGAATCCGTCGACACCATGCAAGCTGTCGTCGTGCGTCCTAACGTCAGCTTGTCGACCTTGGTAGCCGAAATTCGTGACGACAAAACCTACACAGTGATCGAAAGCAATGACAAATCCTTTGCCGACAACAGCCATGAACAGCTGGTGTCTAAACTACAGCGAGTGATCACCCAAGCGAATTACCAAAAAGACCGCAGCCGCGAGGTCGAACAGCAAGTGCAACAATTGGATGAACGTCTAACCAACGTGGTTGGCTGTGATTTTGCTCAGTTTGCCAATACCTTAAAAAGCCAAGGCACGAAGCAATCCGCTGAGTATTTTGCCAAGCTACCCACCGTGATCGAGCAAATCGAAGGCTTAAAACGCACGATAAACAGTTTGCGAGATCGCCCGATTTTTACCGATATCGAAGACAAAGTAATTGGCGTGGAAACCCTGTATGGCGATTACAACCAGCCAGATGACTTCCTTGATGCCTTTGATCGACTGGTCAAAGACAACGTCAACCAACTCGCGGCGCTTGATGCGGTGGTCAATCGGCCGCGAGACCTTACTCGTAAAGGGCTGGTGGAATTACAAGAATGGTTTGATGCCAAGCACTTTGACGAATCCGCGTTGCAAACCGCATGGAAGCAAAAAACCAACCAAGACATCGCCGCTAAGCTGGTCGGTCACATTCGCCGCGCCAGCATGAGAAACCCGCAGTTGTTACCTTTTGATGTGCGTGTCGACCACGCCCTTGAACGCATAAAAAGCGAAAACGACTGGAACCCAGTGCAAATCAAATGGCTGGATCGTCTCGCCAGCTCCATAAAAGACAAGGTCGTATTGGACGACGATGTCTATAAAATCGGCAATTACAAACGCGATGGCGGCAAACGCAAACTGCAAGACGCCTTCGACAACGAGCTGGACGAGATTCTGCAGAAATTTAACGAGTATATCTGGGACGAACTGGCTTAGCTCGGTATCATACGCGCCAACTGTCACTCAATACGCCTTAGCCAACCACCTGTTAGGGCGCTTTTACCTTATTTAATTGTGTTATTAATAGAGACGTTTTATGAACAACAACGAACTGGTCGCCAAACTCTGGAAGCTGTGCGACAACCTTCGCGACGGCGGTGTGTCCTACCAAAACTACGTGAATGAACTGGCGTCTTTGCTGTTTCTAAAAATGTGCGAACAAACTGGCCAAGACGAAGACTTATTGCCAGAAGGCTACCGTTGGAAAGACCTGACCAGCAAAATTGGTATAGAACAACACAGCTTTTACAAAACCTTATTGAACAAACTGGATGGCGATCATCATGCCATCGTGCAAGCGATTTTCCTCAACGCCACCACCACCATTACTCAACCCGCGCAATTGACCGAATTGATTACCAACATGGACAAGTTGGATTGGTACGACAATGACGGCACAGGCAAAGCCCGCGACGACTTTGGTGACATGTACGAAGGCTTGTTACAGAAAAACGCCAACGAAACCAAATCTGGTGCGGGGCAATACTTCACGCCGCGCCCGCTGATCAGCGCCATTGTGGAACTGATGAAACCGCAACCCCGCGAAATCATCCAAGACCCAGCGGCCGGCACGGCGGGCTTCTTGATCGAAGCCGACAAATACATCAAGGCTCACAGTAATAACTTAGAAGACTTGCCCGATGACATACAAAAATTCCAAATGGAACGGGCTTTTATTGGCCTAGAGTTGGTACCAGAAACGCGCCGCCTCGCCTTGATGAACTGTTTATTGCACGACATCGAAGGCGACAGCGAACACGGCGCGATTCGTTTGGGCAACACCTTGGGCGCGGATGGCGAAAGTGTGCCCAAAGCCAATGTGGTCTTGTCTAATCCACCGTTTGGCAGCGCATCTAGCACCAATATTACTCGCAAGTTTGTGCACCCAACGGGCAACAAACAGCTCTGCTTTATGCAACACATAGTTGAAACACTGGAACCCGGTGGCCGTGCGGCGGTGGTGATTCCTGATAACGTATTATTCGAAGGCGGCAAAGGCACCGACATTCGCCGCGACCTAATGAACAAGTGCAACCTGCATACCATTTTGCGTTTGCCCACAGGCATCTTCTACGCCGCAGGGGTGAAAACCAACGTGCTGTTTTTCCAAAAAGGCACGCCAGATAATCCCCAGCAAGACACCAATTGCACTCAAGAAACCTGGGTCTACGACATGCGCACCAACATGCAAACCTTCGGCAAACGCCGCATGTTAACCGATGCCCACTTTGATGGCTTTATCGCGGCCTACGGAGAAGACGCCAACGGCCAATCCCCACGGGAAGAGGGTGTCTATCAGCAGATGGGTGAAATCGACGGGCTTTCTACCGACGAAGGCGACGACACCGCCCGCTGGCGCAAATTCAGCCGCGACTACATTCGTGAGCAAAAAGGCGACAGCCTAGATATCGCATGGCTAAAAGACCTAGAAGCCAGTAACTCGGAAAACCTACCCGAGCCAGACATCTTAGCGGGCGAAGCCATGGCGGAACTGACCGAAGCCATGAGCGAGCTTTACCAACTCATGCAAGCCCTCGGCGCCGACGACGAAGCCGAAGCGCAAAAGCAACTGCTAGAACAAGCCTTTGGACTGGAAGAAAAAACCGTAGAACAGAGCAAAGAGCAGAACAAAGGCCAAGGCGAACTATTTGGAGGCCAAGCGTGAGCGAATTGCCGAAAGGGTGGAAAAACCCAGAAATTAAGGATTTATGCTCGCTATATAATGGAAGAGCATTCAAACAAACTGAATGGTCTACATCTGGCCTTCCAATAATTCGTATTCAAAATTTAAATAAGAAAGATGCACCATTCAATTATTTTAATGGTGATTTTGACAACAGGCACTTTATCCAAAAAGGCGACTTACTTTTTGCTTGGTCGGGAACACCCGGAACATCTTTTGGTACTCATGAATGGAAAGGTGAAAATGCTGTTTTAAACCAGCATATTTTCAAAATTGAATTTTCAAACGATTTGATCTCTAAAGGTTTTTTTCGTCATGCAATCAATCATAAGTTAGAAGAGCTGATAGGGAATGCAAATGGCGGTGTTGGTCTCAGGCATGTTACCAAGGGAGTTTTTGAGAAGACGAAGGTTGCGTTTCCTCCCCTAGCTGAACAAAAACGCATCGTCGAAAAATTGGATCAAGTCTTAGCGCAGGTAGACACCATCAAAGCCCGCCTCGACGGCATCCCCGCCATTCTCAAACGCTTCCGCCAATCCGTCCTCGCCGCCGCCGTTAGCGGGAAATTGACCGAAGAGTGGAGGAAAGTGAATGTTTTTAAAGGTAAAAAAATTGAAAAGGGAAAGTTAAAATTCAAGCAAGAGCTTTTTGAAAATGCAAAAAGCTCTTTACCAGACTTACCTAATGAATGGATTGTTACTCCTTCGGCGAATATTTTGGAATATGTGACAAGTGGCTCTCGTGGATGGGCTGAATATTATGCAGAAGATGGCGCATTGTTTTTGCGAATGAGTAATGTCCGTTATGACACTACAAAACTGGATTTAAATGATCTTCAGTATGTGGACTTACCAGCTACAATCGAAGGCAAAAGGTCACTAGTAAAAGAGAATGATTTAATAATTTCTATTACTGCAGATGTTGGACGAGTTGCTCGCATTACTGAAAATTTTGGTGAAGCTTATATAAATCAACATTTGGCTCTTGCTAGACCATTAGGTGTTATTGATTCTGAATATTTAGCTTTTTGTATAGCTTCTAAAAATGTAGGAATGAAACAAGTTCAGGTTCTCAAGCGTGGCGCTACTAAAGCTGGATTAGGTCTAGATGATATAAAAAGTTTAGCAATTCCTCTTCCTTCTATCGAAGAACAAACCGAAATCGTCCGTCTTGTGGATCAATACTTTGCCTTTGCCGACACCATCGAAAAGCAAGTGCAAAAAGCCCAACAGCGCGTCGATAAACTCACCCAATCCATCCTAGCCAAAGCCTTTCGCGGCGAGCTGGTGCCACAAAATCCAACAGACGAACCCGCCGACGAACTGCTCAAACGCATCGCCGCCGCTCGCGCCGAAAGCGAAGCGCTTGCCAAGGCCGCGAAGAAGGTTGGGAAGAAAATTGCTGAAAAAACCACTAAGACGTTACAATGATGGACACTATTTTGTATTTAATCCCTTATGTTGAGCGGAGTTGTGAAGCATGAAGATAAAATCTCTTAAGTTGGAGCATTTTAGACGCTTCGATGATTTTCCAATTTCATTTGACGAGCAACTAACGGTGTTGGTGGCAAGAAATGGGGCAGGTAAAACCAGCATACTGGATGGCTTAGCAACGGCGCTGGGGCCATTTTTAACTCGTCTTCCGGGGGTGAGTGGCATCAACCCGAAAGAGACCGATTTTCAGGTTTTGCCCGATGGCAGCAGGCCTGCTTATATGCGTATCACTGCCGAGTCTTTTGATGGCGTTAAGTGGGATAGAACCGAGAAGCGTGACAAAGCAAAAGGCACAGCCAAACAAATCCCTGATGCGCTGGGCGTTAAGCCAATTAACGAATACGCCGATAGTTTTATTGAGCAATATAACAACCGAACTCACTTTGAATTGCCTGTATTGGCTTATTATGGAGCAGGCCGTGGCGTGTTCGATGTGCCGGCGAGAAGGCGTGGTTTTGGTAAAAACTTTCAGCGCTTTGATGCATTAAAAGGCTGTCTTGAAAGCCGAACTAACTTTCGTAGTTTTGTTGAATATTTTTATTCTCTAGAAGAAATTGAAAACAACAAACAAAAGGAAGCGCGCTCTTTTGATTTAGAGATTCCCGAATTAAAAGCCATTCGTGAGGCCGTTAACAAAATGGTGCCTGATTTTTCTAATCCAAGAGGCGCTTACCCCGCAGGTATTTATGTGGACTGGCAGCAAGAAGGTGTTACAAAGAGATTGCGCATAGAGCAGTTGAGCGATGGTTATCGAACGACATTAGCCATGGTTATGGATATTGCAGGACGCATGGCTGAAGCAAACCCAGAGATGAGTAACCCACTAGAAAGCCATGGAGTGGTGATGATAGATGAAGTGGATCTGCATCTTCATCCCGGCTGGCAGCAAACGATTCTTTTGGATTTAATGCGCACGTTTCCTAATGTGCAGTTTATTGTTTCCACTCATAGTCCTCAGGTTATTTCCTCAGTAAAACCGCAATGCCTTCGGGTGATTGATTGGCAAGAAGGTAAACCGATATTAGTTCCTATCGCTTTTTCGGAAGGGGCAGAAGCGCAGCAAGTCTTATTGGATGTATTAGGACTGGCGTCTCCACGAGTAGAAGCGCTAGAGGTTGTGAAAATGCTGGAGCAGTATCAAGCGCTGGTTAGGCAGGATAAGTGGGACTCAAAAGAGGCGCTAGAAATGCGTCAAACCCTCGATAAATGGGGCGCAGAACATGAGCCAGAGTTGGCTCGTTTGGATATGGATATTCGTATGAAAGAGTGGGAGCGTGAACAATCATGAAAAAGGTCTCAAAAGGAATTGAACCAGCGCTTTTAAAAGGTTATCGAACGGCGAAATCTACTAATACTTGGGAGCAATTTACAGATAAAAAAGGTAGACGTAATGAAACTCAAGATCAAATAAAGGCTGATCAAGGTGGATTATGTGCCTATTGTGAGATTGATCTTTTGCCAAGCTCTGGAAATGATGAAGCTGATTTTCGTGTTGAGCATTTTCACCCTAAATCCGATCAAACCACCGTACATAATTGGCATTTAGATTGGCAGAATTTGTTGGGTTGTTGTCATGGTGGAAGCCAGAAAAATGTGGTTGATGCAGGTAAGCGTTTTACAAGCCCAGATCATTCTTGCGATGTCCCTAAAGGCGATAAGAACTTGGATGACGTGATCTTAAATCCTCTTTATCTTCCTGCTTTTCCGCGATTATTTTCTTGCGAGAGAGCAACAGGTCATCTGACCGTTGATTCAGATAATTGTGATCAAGCCAATGTTAGTGTTGCAAAAGCACAAAATACTATTGATGAGCTAAATTTAGATGCCGAGCGTTTAAAGCGATTGCGTAGAGCGGTACTAAATGACTTAAATGATCAGATTCGGGCTCGTGTTGCCCAAGGCATGTCTATTGGCGATGTTCGTGAAAATTTTGCTAAAGCGATACTAAGAAAAAACGCTAGTGGTCATTGGCCTAAGTTTTTTACCAGTATTCGTGGTTATTTGGGGAATGAGGCTGAAAAACATCTAAGAAATAATCATTACTCAGGCTAAGTTTGTATGGAGTAAATAACCACCCCAGACCTTCGAATCTGTTCTAATAGGGGTCAAACATTGACTCTATCTCGTTCTATATAAGGTCGAAATTCAGGTCTTAATGCTTTATCCGTTACTAAATCAACTGGGCAGCCAAGTAAATCTTCCAGATAGAATTGAACGCCAAAATAGCGTTTTGCCGTGGCGCGGCCATCAAAGGTAACTAATACATCGATATCGCTTTGTGGCGATGCGGTGTTGCGAGCAGTAGAACCAAATAGGGCTAATTCAATAACGCCATAGCGTTTTGCTAATTCTTTTTTACTACCTGCTAGTATTTTTAAAGCGTGATGCTTATCCATACCTAACACCCATGTTGTTGTGTTGAAAATAATTATAGCGTGAATTTATTATTCAGCGACAGAAATACTCCGCCAGCGCTTGCCATTGCTGCTCCGATTGCGCTGCCAGCATTTCGCCGTCAAGCGTGGATGGGGAATAGTCTTTATTTTCTAAGGTTCGGCAGATGCCGCCTGCTTCGGTGTGGACGAGTACGCCTGCGGCGTGATCCCAAGGAAGCATTTTGTAGGTTAGGCTGAAGTGGAAATGACCTTGGGCGATTTGACGATAGGCTGGGCAAGAAGGCAGGTTGTTGATGCGCACAAAGCGCGAGGCTTTGAGAGCGAAGTCTTGTTTTTTCTGGCCGGTATAGGAGTTAACGGACATGATGCCAAAGAGCTTATCTAGGTCGGTCTCTGTGGTGTCGTTGAGGCGTAAAGCCAACGGAGCTTGGGCGGGCGTTTGATGTTTGCCTTTTTCATCCATGGCGGTGCGTTGGAAAAAGGCCCCTTCGCCTAGGTTGGCGTAAATCCAGTCGTCGTTGACTGGGTCGTATAGTAAGCCGAAACGTGTGACGCCTTTTACCACCACGGCGAGTATCAGGCCAAACTCAGGCGATCCATGAGCGTAGTTCCATGTGCCATCGATGGGGTCGATGATGACGCATGTTTGTGCTGTGGCGATTTTATCTGTGGTTGATGGATCTTCGGCGACGGCTTCTTCGCCGACAATGGCCCAACCTGGAAACGCCTGTTGGATTTCAGTGGTGATAAAAGCTTCGCTGGCTTTGTCAGCAATAGTGACAAGGTCAGTTAGGCTACTTTTTGTATCCACATCAGCCGCGCTCAGTTGACGAAAGCTGGGCATGACGATCTCTTGGCCTGCTCGACGGACAATGTTTATTAGTCTTGCTTGAGTTGGTTTATCGAGGTTCATCTTTCGTCACTCCTGTTGCGTTATTCAGTGTGTCCAAATTATACGCGATTGGAGTAGTGAATGGTTTACTGTCTAGTAGATTATTTCATAAACAAATGTCTGTTAAGGAGCTAGGTTAATAGAACGGATTACTAATGTCCTAACTAACTCTGTTTGTGCTCAAAGCCACGGTCATCAATAAGATTGACCAGGTCCATTAGTGGATACCTTTCCATATATTTCCCTTAGTAAATTTGCATTAATTTATTGAATATACCCCATATGTGGTATGACGGAAATCTCTATAACTCCTATATTGGTTTAATTGTGTTAGTAAAATGAAAATATTTAGTATTTCTTTACAGTAGGTGTGCCCATGAAAAACTCAATTTTAATCATTAAAAAATCATCTGGCGTTCAACCACAGCAAATGGAGCTAGTTGGGGGTCTTAGTATCACGGCTGAATCGGGTGTTGCTTACTCTCTCGTGGATTCTGCTACTGGAATATACCCTGAAGGTGTTGTTCTACAAAAAGAAGATGAAGCTTTGCAGGTAATTGTTAACGGTGAAGTATTGTTGGTTATTAATGATTATTTTGAGGAAGGAAAAGAGGTTTCTTTTGACGAGTTTGGGGCGCATTTATCGGCAACAGATTTTGTTGTGATACAGCAAGATGACACTGATTTCGACAGTCCAATTTGGGATGCTCAAACGGATACGGTCGTGACTCTAGATGATAAGGATGACGCGATAGATGCAACGCTTCCCTCCGATATGCGTCCTCCGGAAGACAGTATCGCTCAAGGAGGGGTGATGGACGCCAATCTAAAAGAGCAACCCGAAGACCAGCCAGTGCCCGATAATCAAGGTGTGGAAGGTGAAATGGGGTGGGGATGGTATGCCGCAGCGGCATTAGGCTTAGGAGCTTTAGCTGGCGGCGGCGGTTCAGGTGGCGGCTCAAATTCAGATGGCTCTGCCTCTACATCATCAACAACCATTTCTAGTGCTGCTGGTATTTTCTTTTCCACGGTTCAAATCGATTTGTATGATGCATCGGGTGATTTAATTAGCTCTGCCGAGCATGATTATTCAACAGGGGATTACGTCTATACAGGCAGTTATTCTGGCCCGATGTTGGTTGAAATCACTGATATTAACGGTACGGAAACAGATTATACAGACGAAACGACAGGCGAAGAAAAAAGCTTAGGGACATCTCTTCGTGCAATGACGACCACTGATGGTTCGAGTGATAAAGCGATTAGCGTTACGCCACTTACAGAATTGGCGACACAGATTGCAGGCGTAACGCCTGAAAATCGTTCGGTCACAGCAGATAATGTAGAGGTGAATAGTAAGGTTGCCACGCTGTTTGGGTTAGACGATATTTTAGAAAAACCCGCGGTAGTGACTGAAGACACCAGTTCAGCAGATGCGGCTTCCATCAAATACGGTCAAGCTTTGGCGATTCTGTCTGGTGCCGATTCTGAAGCAGGTAATGCTAGTGCTGCGGAAACTATTGCTACCATCGCCGATTCACTGAAAGAGGCTAATAGTGATACAGAAGCTCCTTTAAAGCTTACTTCTGAAGTGGCTGATATCTTGACTAAAGGTTTGGAAGCCTTTAATGACGGCCCAACTGGTCGAGACAATGTGATTGAATCAAGTTTTTCTTTTAGTAGCGTGCCAGTGCTTGTTGACGCTGATGGCGATGCAATCAAAGTGATAAACGCAGAGGTAGTGGATTCTACTATCAAGGTTAAAATCAAAGGTGTATCCGCTGATGAGGTGGTGACCTTAACAGTTGGTGAAAACACGACTAACTACACGGTCTTAGCGAGTGATGTTGTTGAAGGCTACGCCTATGTACCTATTTCTAGTGGTTGGTTTTCGGCGGCAGACGGCAATTATGATGTTGTTGTTACAGTTGATGATATTGACTCGACCACGACGGTGACGGTGGATACTACCGCGCCAGAAGCCCCCGCTTTTGAATTGCATCAAGACACTGGTGAGTCTGACAGCGATGGCATTACCAGTGATACAAGCGTCGATGTGACTCTGGCGGACGGCGTTACTAATTGGCAGTATTCTTTGGATGGCGGATCAACTTGGATCTCTCGTACATCAGGATCAAGCTTTGAATTAAAAGGTGAGACTACTTATGTGGTGGGAGACATACAGGTTAAACAGGTCGACAAAGCAGGTAATGAAAGTAATGTAACGAGCAACGATTCGACTATCACAACGTTAGAAACCTCGGCACCTGATTTGAGTTTTGAAGATACAGGAACAAGCAACAGTGATGGCATCACCAACAACACAACGGTTTCTGTAACCTTTGACGAAGGCGTTGATTTAGCCTCTTGGCAGTACAGTTTAGATGTAGGCTCTACATGGACGGATGGAACGGGCACATCGTTTGAATTGACAGCGAATACAACTTATCAAGCCGACACCATTCAAGTGAAGCAAATTGATAGCGAAGGCAATGAAGAGCTGTCTGCTTTGTCATCGAAAATTGTGACAGACACCATTGCGACCACGCCTGTTATCTTTCTTGCAACCGACAGCGGTCAGAGCCAAAGTGACGGCATTACCAATGATACGACTTATCGGGTGAAGTTAGCCAAAGACACAGAAAGTTGGGAATACAGCCTTGATAGCGGGGCGAATTGGGTAACCGGATCTGGAACTAGTTTCGAACTCAATGAAAACCAGACTTATGCTGCTGAAAGTATTCAGGTTCGCCAAACTGATACGGCGGGTAATGTTAGTGCTATAAAATCCAATGACGAGGCTATTACGACTGATGTTATCGCTCCCGGTACACCAAGCGCTTCATTGCATGATGATACGGGTGCAAATGACGAAGATGGCATAACGAATGACACCAGGGTTGATGTGACTTTGTCAGAAGACGCTGTCAGCTGGCAATACAGTCTAGATGGTGGCAGTACTTGGTCTGCATCACAAGAGGCTTCCGAGACGAGTTTCGAATTAGCTGACAACACCACGTACGCGATTGATTCGTTGCAAGTTCGCCAATACGATTCAGCGGGTAATGTCAGTGTCGTCGATTCAAATGATCAAGTTATTACTCTAGATAGTGTGGTTTCTGCACCAACTCTGGATTTCTCACTTACTTCAAATGAGCTGACTAGCACCACAGTGACCGTGACGCTAGCAGACGATGTTGCTTCATGGGAATACAGCCTAGATGCTGGCGAGACTTGGAATGATGGCAGCGGCGAGCGCTTTAGCTTAGAACCATTAACGTCTTATGACGCCAATGCCATTCAAGTTCGTCAAACGGATGTCGCGGGCAATGTAAGCGATACAGCCATTAATGAAGCGTTAGAAACGGATGTGGCGATTGATCCACCAAGCTTTGAATTAGCTTCCGATACTGGTGTTTCGGATGACGATGGCATTACATCTGCAACGACGGTGAACGTCACTTTACTGGAAGGTGATGAAGGCGCGGTGAGCTGGAACTATAGCCTTGATGGTGGTGAAACTTGGTCAGATGACCAAGACATTTCAACGACCAGCTTCGAATTAGCGAACAACACTACCTACGATATTGGGCAAATTGTGGTCACGCAGACCGATGCCGAAAACAATACCAGTGCTTACGCGGCGAATGACAGCGCTGTAATCGTCGACTCTTTAGTCGATGCACCTGAGTTTGACTTAAATGCGGATACGGGAAGTTCCGTTTCTGATGGCATTACCAATGATTTGGTTATCAATGTGGATCTGGCTGATGACGTTTCGACTTGGCAATACAGTTTAGATAGTGGCTCAACGTGGTTGGATGGCGAAGCTACAAGTTTTGAACTGGATGCGAACACCACCTATGACGTTGGTGCAATTCAAGTTAAACAGACTGACTTGGCAGGTAATGAGAGTCTTGCCTATCAAAATAGTAGCGCGATCACGACCGATACGCAGCCTCTGGCAGCACCTACCTTTAGCTTAAACAGCGATTCAGGCTCTAGCACTGTCGATAATATTACCAATGATGCGCTTATTAATGTTGCGTTATCGGAAGACGCTGTCAGCTGGCAGTACAGCACAGACGCCGGTTTGACTTGGCAAAAGGGGACTGGAACGAGCTTTGAATTGGCGGCGGATACGTCTTATTTGGCAGGCGATATTCAAGTTCAACAATTAGACGCGGCGGGGAATGTCAGTGTTTCTGCTAGTAACGAAGATACGATTGAAATAGACATTTCTGCAATGACACCGACCTTCGCTTTAAACCTAGATTCTGGAATTGATGGTTCAGACGGTATTACCAACGATGTAGTGGTTAATTTCGACTCGAACGGCGAGATAAGCACACAAAGTTGGTCGTACAGTTTAGATGCTGGAGAAACATGGACAGAGGGAACAGGCTCCAGCTTCTCGCTTGCCGACAATACTACTTACGCTATTGGCGACATCCAAGTGAAGCAAGTAGATGCGGCGGGAAATGAGTCAGTCGTTGGATCTAACGATTCAGAGATTGTGACAGATTCTATTGCACCTGCAACGCCAAGTTTTGCACTGCATGCTGACACGGGTGAATCTGACAGTGACTTTATTACTAGCGATACCACTATTGATGTGACTTTGTCTGACGATGCTGCAAGTTGGCAATATTCTTTAGACAGTGGTGCTACTTGGTCTGATGGAACTGGTACGAGTTTCGAAATGGGCGCTTTACAAACCTATGACGTCGGTCAGATTCAAGTCCGTCAAGCAGACCTTGCAGGTAATGTTAGTGTGGCAGTCAGCAATGAGGTGGTGTTTGAATCCGACTCTTTACCTGCTCCAGAAGTGGCATTAGCTGAAGATACTGGTTTGTCAGATAGTGACAACATCACCAGTAGCCTTACTATGAATGTCACCTTGGATGTGAATGCAACCAGCTGGCAATACAGTCTGGATGGCGGAGCGAACTGGGCTGATGGAGAAGGAAGCAGTTTTGAACTGGATGCGAATACGACCTATGCGGCAGAAAGCATTCAAGTAAAACAATTTGACGCTGATGACAATGAAAGTGCGACCTTCAGCAATGACAGTGATGTAACGACAGACACAGAATCTCAATTGGAAGAAGACATTTATCTCGCATCGGATAGCAGTATTGATACGGTTATCGCTGACGGAGATGATCAACTTTATGGCGTAGAGCGGTACCGTCTTGGTGAGAATGGCGATTTTGTGGTTTCTTGGATCAAAGATGACGAAGATGCTGGTGACACTTTATTGATGGTTCAACGGTATAACGCCGATGGTTCAGAAATGAGTTTGCCCTATGCCGTGCCTATTCCTACTTATGAGTCAGAAGACTATTACAGTGTCGAAGACATTACTCCTGTGGGTGCTGATGGTGCAGTGGTTATAACATGGGTCGGTGAAAGCTATAACGAAGATGAAGACTACTACGATGAAACGAACCTGTATTTTCAATTGTTTGATGCCGCGGGCCAGCCTGTTGGTGAGATACAGCAAGCGACAGCCACTGAAGAGTGGGTTAGAGATTCACAAATCATTTCGTTAGCAGAAACAGATCAGTTTATAGCGTCTTGGACAGAAGATGGTACTGATGACACCGTCGCTTATTTACAGCTATTTGATTCGACTACAGGGGAGGAGGGGGCGTTGCTAACGTTCGACACTAGCGTCGTCGCGAGTGTACTTCCGACAGGAAATAATGGCGAGTTCGTAGTGCTATGGAATGAAGTTGTCAGCTTTGAGGATGCCTCAGCTATTGTAAAAGCGCAGACGTATTCATCGGATGGGATTCCAATCGGCTCAACCATTGTACTGAACCCTGAAGCGGGAGAGTACAGCGATGGTATGCGTCTACTTGGCGAAGATGGTGCCTTTATTGCCTTGATGATTAACGAACAAGACATGACCATGAGTCTGCAATTGGTCAATGACAATGGCAGCTTAGGTGCACGGGTGGATCTGAGTGAATTCAGCGATTTAGTGGACTTGGAAGTAGGCATTGCCATACTAAATTCAGACAATGATTTTGCTGTCACTTGGGCTGGTATAAATGAGTCTGACGAGCCTGTTATTTACACCCAGTCTTTTATGGCGGATGGCACTCCGCAAAACGATCCGATCGCCTTACCGCTCGAGTTTAATGCCGATACAGATTACGATTTGTCTATCGAATCCGCCAGTGCTGTGACGGATGAAGGGTATTTCATTACGGTGGATTATTCTGAAGAAAATAATGAATACGATAGCTTTATTGCTGCGGGTGTGTATTTCGTTGATGGAAATAGCGTAACAGAAATTGCGGCTAGCGAAGATGATGATTGGGCTTACTTTGATCTTCGTGTACTAAACGATGCGGGTGATGTTTTGGTCTTCAAGGAAGGCCAAGACGACGAAACATCGGATACCGATTCATGGGTACAAATATATGGCTCTGATGGCGCGGCCAAAACAGACCTGATTAACTTTACTGGCAACATCTATAATGTAGAGTGGGCACAGCTAAACAGCGAGGGTGACTTCTTTATTTCTTGGGTGGAATCTAGCGGCTACTATGATGAAGAGCAAGCCAGCTGGGTCAATGAAGTAACGCATCACGTACAAATGTTTAATGCTGATGGCACATCGATTACGCCAATAGAGATTGAACAAGGGGATGATTTACCAGTATCTGTGGCTGAAGCTGGGGCAGCTTACCTTGTTAGTCTTTCAGACTCCGCCTCCATTACGACATTGTCAGATATTTTAGCGTTAGAAGAAGGTAACTGGAGCAGTGTTGAAGTTGGCGCAGATACTGACCATGTTTTGAATACAGAAGGGCTGCCAGTTGGTCAATATGTGGTTTACGCGACGGATGAAGCGGGCAATATCACGCTAAACACAACGGTTGTTACGATCAGTGCTGAGTTACTCGCTGAGCCAGACGTTGAATTAAATGAAGACACTGGTACGTACGATGACGATGAAATCACCAATGATACGCAGGTGGATGTCACTCTAACGGATGACGCGGTGCGCTGGGAATATTCTCTAGATCATGGTGCAAACTGGACAGAAGGGGAAGGAGCGTCTTTTAATCTGACAGAAAACACCACCTTCAATTACTACGATATCCAGATTAGACAGTATGACGCTGATGACAATGTCAGTGAAATTGCCACTAACTCGGATGGCTATGTTGTCACGGACAACATCATTTCAGATCCTCAAATTGAAGTTGTCGGCAACTCAGTTTTGGTGACATTAGATGACGACCAAAATGAATGGTATTACTCCCTTGTTGGTGGTGGAGAAGATGAAAATAACTGGACACAAGGCGTTGGCGATAGCTTTTCATTAGCACCGAATACCACGTATAACGCAGGCGATATCGTCGTTTATGTTGAAGATATTGCCAGCAATGAAGCGGAATTTGTATATCAACAACAAGTGGTGACAGGTGACGCCTATGAAGCACCAAGCTTCGAATTATTTGAAGACACAGGTTTTTCCGATAGTGATGGCGTGACCAGTGAAGGCTCATTAAATGTGTTTTTAGCAGACGATGCTGTAGCGTTTGAGTACTCCTTAAATGGTGGCGAGACGTGGCAGTTTGGTTCAGGTGCCTACATGCTTCTAGACGAAGGAGTAAGCTTTTTATACAGAGATTTTGTTGCTTATGAGTACGATGCACAAGGCAATGCAACAGAAGTGTATCGCCATCATGATGACGATGAGGAAATAGACTCCGAAATAGGTTTTGATTTAGCCGAAGGAACTGTTCGTTGGAGTTATTCGATTGACGGTGGTGAGACCTTCACAGACGTCAATTGGACGGACGCAGATGGCTACTTTATTGACCTTGATTATGACGAAGAATACGCCATTGACGATATTCAAGTGCGTCAGATCAGATCAACGGGCGAAGTCAGCGCCATTGCGACCAATGGTCAGGTCATTATTACGGACGAAGACACTCCTTATGATGAGGTTTATGAAAACAGTTATTCACCTTATGACAATGTTGTTGAAGAATCGGGTGCTGAAAAACTGGATGGTGGTTTAGGTGACTCGACCGACGCAACTATAGATTATCAAAAAACCATTCAGCTCGGTGACACTGGAACCTATGTTTCTATGTGGTACCTCAATTCTGAATCCGAAGACGTTAATTCTCAATTAGTGGTTCAGATGTTGAATGCGAATGGTGACCCCACATCGGACTATATGAAAATAGAGCATGGCAGCATCACTGAATATCTTGATCTAATGGATGCTATTCCATTGGCTGATACAGGCTCTTTTGTAGTGACGTGGGAGCAATACGATGAAGATTCTGATACCGCTGATTACTACTATCAAATCTTTGACGAAAATGGCGCGGTGGGTGACCTTCAAAGTTTAGAAAATTACGTGGGTTATTACGGCCAATTTACGGATTCTTTTATCCTCCCTGTTGGCAGTGAAGGTAATTTTGTGGTGACCGATAATTACTACGATGAAGATCAAAGTGTCAGAATGTTAACCGCAACCTTAATGAATGCGGATGGCGAGGTAATTGCTGAAATTGCAAATTCAGATGACACTGGTGACGAATATCAAGCCCATGTTAAGGCAATAGGCGAAGACGGAAGCTTTATTGTCGTTGGCAAGAAAGATGTCCAATTGTACTCGGCTTCAGGTGAAGCCATAGGTGAATCCTTGCCAACACTTCAAGATAGTCCAAGTAATTATTTTGAATATGAAGGCGCAGTCGCTATTGGCGATACTGGCTCTTATATGGTGGTGACTTCTGCATATCAATATGACAGCTATGAAGATGACGATAACTATGAAAGGTATCCGGTTGTATTTGCTCAGGTATTTACTGCTGAAGGCGCGTACCAGGGCGAAAGTATAGAGATTGCTACGGGCGGCCTAAATCTAGGAATACATCACTCTCGCTCAGCGGTAGAGTGGATTGGTGGAGATAAAGTCGTCGTTGTTTGGACTGAGCGAGATAGAGAAACTGGTGGTCCGAGATCAAAAATAACCTACCTACAAACGATTAATACCAGCGATGGAACTCTGTCGGGAGAAGCTATTGCGCCATTTGAAAGTATCGGAGAGGACGAGGAAATCTCGGTTCGAATCGCTGACATTATGCCAGTTGGAGAGCAAGGCAGTTATGTATTTTTAGGTCGTGTAGAGTATGCAGACTCAGGCGATCGAGAATATTACGCCAAATTTGTAACGGCGGATGGTGCCGTTGTCGATCTGGATGACGTCGATCTTTCTGCGGATAGCAATCCTCGCTTTACTGTTGAGTCAGTCGGAGATGAAGGCGCGTTTGTCGTTGCTTGGAACCAAACCAATCTAGATGGTTATGGGGTGAGTGTTCAGTTATACGATGTAAATGGTGAAGCGATAGGGGATACCGTTTTATTGGAAGCGAGTACTGATGGCTCTTTCGATCGAACCCCTTCGATTGTCGAGTTAAGTGGAGGTGAGTATTTAATTTCTTGGATAGGTGACACTTATAATGATAGTGAAACTTATACTGATATTTATACACAAAAATTTAATGCAGATGGAACCATGGCCAACTCGTCAACTGTGAATGTTCGTGACGATATTCCCGTAGAGAGTAATGAAGATGGTGTTGCTTATTTGGTACACAGCAGCTTGTTTGAATCGAATTTCTTGTCAGATGACGATCAATGGGAAGAGGGGCTGTTTGATACCGTATTGAACGCTGATACTTCATATTGGAATAGTGTTGATGTAACGGCAGGGGAGGAAACCACTCTTTCTATAGATGGTTTAGAAAGCGGCACTTATTATGTATTAGTGGCGGACCTTGCAGGGAATGTGAATGTCAACGATGTAGGTATTGTCGTTGCTGAACCCCTAGTGTTTGACCTTACTACAGGAGAATCAACAGAGCTTAACGATCGAGTTTTTGACGAAGATGAAACCTACGACATTTATATCAATGTAGGCGATGGTTCTCATTTGACGTTTAGTGAAGCCGTGCAATGGAGTGGTGCTGACAATCTTGGTGATGACGATACTATTATTCTGGTGAGTGATGATTCGGTCACGAGCTTCTCTGCCGATTCAAATGATGACATTACTTGGTCTGTTGGCAGCAGTGATATGACGTTAACGGCCGAAGGTGAATTCAGTATAGATCCGGATAGTTTCGACTTATGGGAAAATGCTTGGGCGTCAAACCCAGACGCTGGGTTGTCTCTGTCCCAAGTTATCGCCACTGAAACGCCAGACGTTTAGACGACAAGGAGTGATCAAGGTAACGCTTAATAATGTGTTGAGAGCATTGAGTTAAGCATTACTTTGATGTGATCATTTATGGATTCTAAACTCGCGTTACTTCGTAATATGGCGGAGCAGCAAGAATACTCTGCGCTGCAGCAAACCTGTCGTGAACAGCTTGTACAGGTCGACTCTCGGCCTGTACAAATCCTTTTGGCTTTATCTTTTGCGCATTTGAACGAACCAGAATCAGCGCGGAACATACTCAATCGAGTGCTAGAAACCGCGTTATCTGACCCGCTTACTTTTGCTGAACAGCAAGACATGAGTGCTGTTTATATTGCAATAACAGATTACCAGTCTGCCGAGCTTACTTTGGATTGTTTACTGCAAAAGGAGCCTACTAATGCTCTCAACTTGGCGAGAAAAGCCTATTGTCGGTTAATGCTGGGTGATAATCGTGGCGCTTATCCGTTATATGTACAATCCCTTGAGCATGATCCGAGTAAAGTAGAAGTATGGGTAAATCTTTGCTTGTTGATATTGGTAAATCATTCTGATGTCAGAGGTGACTTAGGTTTAGATTGTATCCATCCTCTTGAGTTAGTTTGGTTGAATTTAGCGCAAGCTGAAGCGCAATTAGAGCAAATGCAAGAAAGTACTTACTCTCAAGCAAATACTAAATTACACGTAGGCTATACGGCGCAACGCCTTGAGGGTTTGGCTCGGCAATTAGATGCCATACGTCTAGAGTGTTGGGTATTGGAAGGAAAGTTAGCCGAAGCGGAAGTTTGGTTAGATGCGCACTCAGAAGAAGGTCAGCGTTATCGAGATAATGTGCTTGTTTATGCCGAGTGCCTTTTGCAACATGGGAATGGATTTGTTGCAGAGGCAACCTTGTTAAATGCAGCTAAACGCTTCCCTGATGACGCTGAGTTATATCGCCAATTGGCTATTTTTGCTTACGATCAAAATCGAATTGCTGATGCGCAGTACTATCAGTCTCAGTACGATTCACGAACGTTTAATTCAGGTGAACATTGGGCATTTGGGCAGAATGTTAGTGCTCTTTCCGTGGTGGATTTTAAAGACAGCGCTCGAATCAGAGCGCGTTTTAATCGTGACTTTTTATCAACACGACTGTTACCGATTGAGCAAGGCGAATTGCTAAAGGATTTACAGCCAGTTTTTATTGTTGGCGTGCCATTTTCTGGATTATCTCTTGTCGAACAAATACTAGTGTGCAGTGATCAAGTGGCGTCACTTGGCGCTTCTTCCCATTTTCCAGTATTAGTGGAAGCATTAAATTACCAGCATCGAAAAAAAGGCTCTAGTCGCTATTATCCAGATCTTGTTGATACGCTGGGCCTTGAGCAATTGGGTGACATAGCACAGGGTCTGCATTCACTTTATTACGGCAAAGTTTCTGATGCGCCTGTAGTGATAGATAAAAGTATCCACAACATTTGTCATATAGGTCTGATAAAGAGCATCTTTCCTAACGCTAAAATCATATCGGTTCGTCGCGACCCAAGAGCACTGGCTTTATCTTCGTCTGTTTCGAATTGGCTTGAGCCTCATTTAGGTCAGTTTATGGCTTCCAATGATAATGAATCTATGACGGTGTCATCTTTGTTAGGGCAACAGTTGGCGCAATACAACAGCTTGTTGACGCATTGGAAAAGCCTTTTTGCAGATTCAATATTAGAGGTATCGTTTGAGGAACTTACTTCGAAAGGTAATTTTGTAGCAGCTCGTTTGTTTGATTTTCTAGACCTATTTGTACCAGATCATATTGAACAGAAGGTAAGAACAGTCGCTCAATATGCACCGGATGATGCTTCAATAAAATGGTCTAATCATAAGCTGGAATTGTCTTTTCTATTGCGAGCCATGAGTAAAAAAACACCTGTGCCTGTTCGCGACATGGTTACCTTGCCTGAAGCAAATATACTGTCTTTAGCTTATGAGTATTATACGCAAGGCGCTTATCGAGAATCAGAGTATCAGTGCAAAGTTTTATTGCACCATTTGCCGGATTTTGCTCCTGCTCATTATTTACTGGGGGAAATTTATATCCGCAACGGATTAATTCCAATGGGGGTGGAGTATTTGAGTAGGGCAATTGATCTTGCACCGTGGAAGTCTCAACAATGGCAACCTAATCTAATTAGGGCGAGAACGCTTTTAGAGTCTCAAGGGACTAGCAAAGAGCCTCTTCAGCCGACTCGTTCAAAGTTCTATAGGGAGGCAAAATGATACCTTGTATTTTGTCTATTTTAGAGCAATTACGGTGCAAATATGTGTTCGTTGGGCTGGTCTTACTAACCGTTTCTTGTATTGCTGTTAGCGAAAGTAATAGCGGTACGAATTTCCCAACCGCACTTAATGCCATGCTGGGGCGTCATCCGGCACTGCTTGGCAAGCAGGCGCAGATCGAATCGAAAGAGTTTTTACTTAAAAGTGCTGAAGCAGAGCGTTATCCAAGTTTGAATGTCTCTTATGGAGAAGACAGAGATAATAACCAAGAAGGGGCTTTTATCTTGAAGCAACCTTTATGGGCATTTGGACGAATTGATGCCAGTATTGACTATGCCAATATTGATGTAGCTGCAGAATCTATTGATAAACTAAGGTTAACTCGCCAACTGTTGGAAGATACTGCGATTGCTTACGCCAAAGTGATTGGTGTGCAAGATCAGCTGCACATTATTAAAGAGAATATACTTAAGTATCAAGAGTTTGTTGAACAGGTAGAGCGCCGAAAAATAGGGAGATTAGCATCAGAAACGGATACCCAGTTAGCCGCATCTCGGTTAATCCAAGCGCAAGCTCAAGAGATTCAAACTCAAGGTGATTTAAGAGACGCCTTAATGGTTTTGCAAACCTTAACACAGTTACCGATTGAATCAGTCCATCCTATATCGAGTGATGTATTTCAGTATTTGTCTGATGATGACTCTATGAGAGAGAGCATTTTAAAACAAAGTGCTGAAGTACAATATAAAGAACAGCTGGTGGATCTGGCGTTAAAAGATGTACATCGCAAGCGATCAAACTTTATGCCGACTTTGTATGTGAAGTTTTCTCATGAATACAGTGACAGCGCGACTTATCCAGATGAATCTCGTCTTACCTTGGTTATGGAAGGCTCTTTGGAAGGGATGGGGTTCATTAATATGTATCAAGAGGAGTCTTCTGCATCGCAGCTTCATGCCGCCCAGCGAGATGTGGAAGTGACTCAGTTTGATTTAAGAAACCGTCTTAATACTTTGTTATTGAACCGAAAAACTCAACAGTCATTGATTGAAATACACCAATCTTCCATTGATACCTTGAATGCTACTTTGGCTTCTTACGTAAGGCAGTATCAAAGCGGGCGTAAAGAGTGGCTTGATGTTTTGAATGTACAGAGAGAAATAACAGAGCAGAAGCTATCTCAGGCTAAAGCAAAAAACAATTTATTAATTAATTTACTAAGCTTAGTCGCATTAACTGGTGGTCTAGATAGCCTGCCGTTCTCCAATTTAGTAAATCAATAATGCTGTATCAAAAGGGGTTTTAGGTGAGTGATCAACCTACTAAACAAAATTGTACGTTACCAGGCACCGCCTTACACAGTCTATTTAAGGCGTTGGGAATTAGTGTATCACCTGCCGATATTGATATCGCATTGCAGCGTCAAGACATTGTGTCCTTGGCGTTATTGGATCAGATTCAAGCCATTTTGCATGGCTTAAATATCAAAGGCGTCAAGGGTGGTATGGTCGCGTGGCGTCGCTTTGATCGTCGACAACTGCCGGCATTAGTGTCCTATGATGGCCAGTGGTGGTTGGCTAAAAATGGTGAGCAAGCGGACAGTGTATTGCTTGAGCAAGGAGAGGGGTTGCCCACGCAAACCCTTTCTAGTGATGTGCTGGTGGAATCTTCGGTGTTGTGGTTACAGCGTGCGAAATCTAACCGTTTAGAAGAGAACGAAGAGCAAGATATTCCTACTGCCCGAAAATTGATTTTGAGTGCCTTATTTCAAGATAAAATGTGGCTCGGTAATGTTTTGGTCGCAACTGTCGTTATTAATTTACTTGCTATTGCGACATCGCTATTTGCTTTGCAGGTTTATGACCGTGTGGTTCCGACGCTAGCTTATTCAACCTTAACTACTTTGGTTGTTGGTATGCTGGGTATTGTGCTGCTTGACTGGATGCTGAAAGGTATTCGCGCGAAAGTATTGGATAGCTTAGCGGCAGATGTGGACATGCGCTTGTCTAAACAAGTGTTTCATCACCTCCTTCATCTGCGTTTAGATAAGCAACCGAATAGTCTTGGCACTCTCAATGCCCAAGTAAATGGACTGGAATCCGTCCGACAATTTTTCACGTCAGGTATTGTATTTGGCCTGATAGATTTACCTTTTGCCCTTATGTTCATCGCCTTTATTGCAGTGATTGGCGGTGTTGTAAGTTGGGTATACGCATTGCTATTCCCCTTAGCAATACTCTTGGGCGTGGTCACTCAGATTCGCCTAAGAACTTTAATTAAAAAACAAATACTGCGTTCTAATGAGCGGCAGGGTTTGTTAATCGACGTGATTCGAGGATCAGAAACCATTCGAGCCAACAACGCGGGTTGGCGTTTTTCTAACGAGTGGGAACAAATAACGCAGTCCCTTGCTGGTTATCAAGTTCATCAGAAAACCATCAGTCAAGTCAGTACCGCAACGACAGGAAGTTTATCAACGATTGCTTATGTGTCTGCGGTAGTCGTCGGTGTGTTTCAAATCGAAGCAGGTAATTTGACAATGGGTGGCATGATTGCCTGCAGTATTTTAGGTGGTCGTGTTATTAACCCTGTAGCGCAAGGCGTGCAGTATCTAGTGCAATGGCAATCTGTTTCGCAATCTTTAACCATGGTGGACCAGTTGCTTGCGCTAGATTTAGAGCGAAAGCCTTCTCAGCACCTTTTAGTGGGTGAACAAACCATCGGCTCTGTGTCTGCTGAGCAAGTTCGATTTGTTTATGGCGATTCGCCAGTGAAACATTTGGACATAGAACAACTTACCTTTAATGCTGGTGATCGAGTGTTGCTGGTTGGCCCAATTGGTTGCGGAAAGTCTACGTTACTTAAAGTGTTAGCAGGCTTATATCGACCATCAGAGGGGCGTATTAAATTGGGTGCGTTGGATTTGTGGGAAATAGACCCGCAGTTTGTGACTTCACATGTTAGTTATTTACCTCAAAATGTGCATTTGTTCAAAGGTACTTTAAAAAGCAATTTGACGTTATCCGGCACTGTGAGTGATACAGAGATGATGCAAGTTGCGACTGAATTAGGTGTTGATGCAATTGCTCAGAGTAGCCCAAAAGGTATGGAGTTAGAGATTGCTGAAGGTGGTGAAGGTCTGTCTGGTGGACAGCGTCAATTGGTTGCCTTGTCTCGTACTATTACGGCTAAGCCAACCGTTTGGCTGTTGGACGAACCGACCGCCTCTTTGGATGCGGAAAGTGAAAAACGAGTGTGGGACGTTCTAGAAAAACACATTAAACCTGATGATATTCTTATCGTGTCGACTCATCGACCTATGCTTGCAGCGCATGTCGCAAATCGAGTTTTAGTCATGCAGCAAGGTAAAGTCATTCGGGACGGTGCCCCAGCCGCTATTATTCCAGCTATGATGAATCACTCCAAACAAGTGACGCCTAAAGGAACACAATCTCGAGTTAAGCGAGGTTTCAATGCCATCTAATGCAATATCTGCCAATACTGCCCCTTCTCGCATAGAGAGTAGCCAAAATGAGGGTTCGGTGTTTGGCTATCATCAAAAAAAACGCTCATTGATTGCTTGGCCAATTTTCTTTGCACTGGTGGCATTTGTGGTTTGGGCTAAGCATTTCTATATTGATGAAGTAGCACAAGCGCAAGGTGAAGTGATCGCCAGTAGTCGAGTGCAACTGATTCAATCCGTTGATGGCGGCGTGATCTCCGAGCTAAATGTCCGTGAAGGGGATCGCGTTCAAGCAGGGCAAATTCTCGGTCAGCTTGATCAGACTCGTCTAAGTGCTTCGGTTGGGGAAATTGAATCCCGTGTTTTTGCATTAAAAGCCAAGGCTATTCGGTTGCGTGCGGAAATTCTTGGTGAAGCAAAACTCAATTTCTCTCAGGAGATGCTGAATCGTTATGAAGACATAGCGCAAGTGGAGAAAGCACTTTTTGAACAACGTAAAACTGGAATCAAAGAAGAGCTTCGCACCTTGCAAGTATCTGTGTCACTTGCACAAGAAGAACAAGATATTGTGAAGTATCTTCAAGCATCTGGTGACGTTAGCAGCAGTGAAATGCTCAAAGCAAGAGAAGCGCTTAATGCCGCAGAGGCGAAACTTATTAACCGTAAGAACCAATTTTTAGAAGAGGCCAGTGCTGAGCTTGCAAAAGTTGAAGATGACTTAGGGCAAAGTGAACAAATTCTAGCGAGAAAACAACAAGAGCTTCAAGACAGTGTTTTTATTGCGAAAGTCCCAGGAATAGTAAAAAACGTCAGTGTCACCACGGTTGGCGGGGTTTTGCGTGCAGGCGAGGAAATTATGCAGATTATCCCGATTGATGATGACTTAATCGTCGAAGCAAAAATTCGGCCAGAAGATATCGCTAGGGTAAAAAATGGCATGGCCGCAAATATTCGGCTAGACCCTTTTGATTACACCATTTATGGCGGCGTAGAAGCGAAAGTTATTTATGTTAGTGCAGATACTCTTAAAGAAGAGTCATCTCAAGGTGAGGAGATTTATTACCGTGTGCATGTGATCCCATTGCAATTGCCTATTACGACTACGATAGGCCGAAGCGTGGAAATGTTGCCAGGTATGACGGCTCAGGTATCGATTAAAACGGATAAACGAACCGTTATGGACTATTTATTGAAACCATTGCGTAAAACCTTGAGCCAAGCCTTTGGTGAGAAATAGCGATTTATAAAACGCTACGGGTTAAAAAACTTGAGGGTCTAATGGGAAATCATTAGACCCTTTTTTGTTGTGTTGACAATGTTCAAATAAGAATGCAGAATAAAGATTCTTGTTTGCATAAATATCCACTTTAATTCTACCTTCTTTTTATTATTAAAGAAAACTAGAAACATCAGAGTGAAGCGGATTTTTTTGCTCTAACAGAATAATTATTCAATCAAGAAAATAAATTCAAACGTGTATTTCAATTAGGAGGGTGTATGAATCCTTTCCAGCTTGATGTTGATGGGCTTGAAAAGAAGGCTCGATCGATTAGACGAAAAATAATAAGACTTAATGCGGATAGTCCTGCAGGGGGTCATACGGGTGCTGATCTTTCACAAGTCGAAATTGTGACATCTTTGTATTTTCGGTTGCTAAATTGCGCACCAGATCGTGTATCTGATGATACTCGAGATATTTACATTCAATCTAAAGGTCATGCGGCGGGCGGCTACTACTGCTGTCTTGCTGAGGCGGGTTATTTCCCAGAAGAGTGGTTACCAACCTATCAACATAATGACTCTCATTTACCTGGGCATCCGGTACGTCAGAAAACCCCAGGTGTGGAATTAAATACAGGTGCTTTAGGTCATGGTTTGCCAGTCGCTGTTGGTTTGGCTTTGGCGGCAAAGCGGGATGGCAGTTCAAGAAAAGTTTATGTTTTAACTGGTGATGGTGAACTAGCAGAAGGTAGTAATTGGGAAGCAGCGCTAGTAGCAGCCCATTATAAACTCGATAACCTTATTGTGATTAATGATAAGAATAAGCTGCAACTTGCTGGGCCAACCGTATCTATTATGAAAACCGATCCATTGGATAAAAAATGGCAAGCATTTGGCTTTAGTGTGACGCAATGTGATGGTAATAACGTCGCGTCAATAGTGGAAACATTAGAAGGGCTAAGAGCAGAAGGCCAACCAAATGTGGTGATAGCCAATACGACTAAAGGTGCTGGTGTATCGTTTATTGCTGGTCGTCCTGAGTGGCATCATAGAGTGCCAAAAGGTGAAGAAGTTGAACTTGCATTAAAGGAGTTAGCTGATGTCTAACAGTGAACATTTTGCCAATATCATGGTGCAATGCTTTATCGAGGCCGTAAATAACGGCGTTGATCTTGTTCCCGTGGTAGCGGATTCGACTTCCACTGCCAAAATCAAACCTTTTATCGAAGCTTTTCCAGACCGATTGGTAAACGTCGGTATTGCTGAGCAAGTAATGGTAGGCACTGCAGCAGGTTTGGCACTGGCTGGTAAGGTCGCCGTGACCTGTAACGCCGCGCCTTTTTTAATTTCGCGCTCTAACGAACAAGTGAAGGTCGATGTTTGTTATAACAACACCAATGTTAAGTTGTTTGGTTTAAATTCTGGTGCAAGCTACGGCCCATTGGCCAGCACACATCACTCCATTGACGATATTAGTGTCATGCGAGGTTTTGGTAATATTAAAATTTTCGCACCTAGCTGTCCTATTGAGTGCAAGCAGATCATTGAATACGCCATTGCCGAACAAGGTCCGGTATATATTCGTATGGATGGTAAGGCTTTACCACAACTGCATTCAGTAGATTATAACTTTGTCGCGGGCGAGCCTTCTTTATTACGAAATGGAAAGCGAGTGGTGATTTGCGCCATGGGTTCTGTCGTGCATGAAGCGGTTGATGCAGCAGATATACTGAAATCTCAGGGTATTGAAGCTGCTGTCGTAAATGTGTCTTCTATTCGTCCGCTGAATCGCTGCGCTTTGGCCAATATGCTTGATGGTACGAAGCATGTTGTTAGTGTAGAAGAGCACAACATTAATGGTGGCCTGGGAAGTGTTGTAGCAGAAGTCATGGCCGAGCAGGGGATGACTGCTAAATTAGTACGTCTTGGTGTACAAGATGGCTGTTATGCTGCGGCCGGAAATCGTCCATACACTCGAAAAATGCTTTCTATTGATAGCGCAGGTATTGTCAATGTCTGCCAGCAACTTGTTAATCAAACATCGGCATAAAGCGAGACATCGAATGCATAGTGTGATTCTAGCCATAGACGAAGGGACGACAAATGTTAAGTCGTTACTTTTGGATAAACAAGGCAAGGTCATTGGCAAAGGTTCAGTGCCTTTATCAATAAGCTTTCCATCGGCTGGGTTGGTTGAACAAGACCCGCTTGAAATTATTGAGAAGATGAAAGTGTCTATTGCCCTTGCTGTGGACTCTTTGGCGCAGTCTGAGGGAACTATTGCTGAAGATATTGAGATCGCGGCGGTGGCGATCAGTAATCAGCGCGAGTCTGTTGTGTTGTGGGAGCGAAGTACCGGAAAACCGTTGACTCAAGTGATGAGTTGGCAGTGTCGGCGTTCGGAGTCTCTGTGTGAAACTTTGCGTCAAGACGAAGCATTTAGCCGTTATGTTCAAGCAGCGACTGGGTTGACTCTTGACCCTATGTTTCCAGCGACAAAAGTGTCTTTGGCATTGCAGCAGATTCCCGACGGTCATGCTCGTGCTGAAAGAGGAGACATCTGTATCGGTACTATTAACGCTTGGATGGTGTGGAATATGACCAATAATGTATTTGTGACGGATGCATCTAATGCCGCTCGTACACAGCTTTATCATATTGGTAAGCAAGTTTGGGACGAGACTATTTTAGAACGTTTAGGCATTGCAGCGGCGGCTTTACCTCCTGTTGTGCCTTCCTCTCATATCGTTGGTCTGACTAGAGAGTTTGGTGTGCTTCCGCAAGGTGTTCCTGTTGCCTCTCAAATTGGCGACTCTCATGCTGCTTTATATGGCCATGGAGGTTATAAATCTGGCGTTGTAAAAGCAACATATGGAACCGGCAGCTCAGTAATGGCGGCCATGTCTAAGTTGCCGACTATCCGAAATGAAATCAGTACCACCATAGCTTGGGACGATTCGACCACATTCTATGGATTAGAAGGCAATATTACTCATACCGGATCTGCAATCGACTGGGTACGTCGCGTGCTCGGTGTTGAAAATATGAACACTATGTGTCAACTCGCTGCGCAAGCGGATTCTGGTCATTCAGTTTACTTTGTGCCTGCATTATCTGGACTTGGAGCGCCGTATTGGGATCTGGATGCTACTGGTATCTTTTGTGGATTAAAAAGCGCTACCGAGAGAGCTGATATTGCTCGTTCGGCGTTTGAATCGGTGCTTTTTCAAGTAGCAGATGTTTTTCATCTTATCGCTGAAGAGTTGCCAGAGAAAATTGAATATTTGTGTGTTGATGGTGGACCTACACTGAATGATTGGTTGATGCAGGCACAAGCTGATTTGTTAGGCGTCACTATTCGTCGTGGCGAAGTGGCTGAGGTTTCAGCGGTGGGCGCTGGTTATCTGGCTGGGTTGGCTATTGGCTGGTGGCAAGGTAAAGATGAGTTAGCTCAACTGGCTAATCAGGGGCATTTATTTACCCCTAGACTAGATAAATACGATTACTGGCTGAACCGTTATAAAGAATGGGCGCTGGCTGTTAAGAAAGCTAGGCTGTCCTGTTAATCCTATTTAGAAAATAGAGTGCCTATTTGAACGTTAAAACTTTTTATCTTTATGATTTTATTAAGTTTTATTTAAATTTTCAGGCTGTTTGGTAATAAAAAATAATCCTATTTAATTTTTTTCACTGGTGATGTAGACATCTCTTGAGGTGTTTATTACACTGTTTATGCATAAATAACTTAAGATGAATATATATTCAAGAGGGTAAATAATATGAATAAGAAAATCCTTATCTCTGCTTTGTTTGGTTTATCGGTTGCTTTCTCTGGAGTGGCGTCAGCTGGTGGCTTAATTGCTATCATTACTCCTTCTCACGATAACCCATTTTTTAAGTCTGAAGCGATGGGAGCCAAAGCCAAAGCGGAATCCTTAGGTTACACAACACTAGTGGCATCTCATGATGATGATGCTAATAAGCAAGACCAGCTGATTTCGACGGCTATTGCTCGAAAAGCCAAAGCGATTATTCTTGATAATGCGGGGGCCGATGTGACGATTGGTGCGTTAGAAAAAGCTAAGGCGGCAGGTGTGGCCGCGTTTCTTATTGACCGAGAGATTAATAAAACAGGTGTCGCCATTTCGCAGATCGTTTCTAACAATTATCAAGGCGCGCAATTGGGTGCTGAAAAATTCGTTGAGTTAATGGAAGGTGAAGGTTCTTACGTTGAATTGCTTGGTCGAGAATCTGATACCAATGCTCGAGTACGCTCACAAGGTTATCATGATGTTATTGATGACTATACCGATCTTAAAATGGTGTCTCAGCAAACGGCTAACTGGAGTCAAATCGAAGCCTTTAATCGAATGGAATCCATTCTTCAGGCGTATCCAGATATTAAAGGCGTTATTTCAGGTAACGATACGATGGCGCTTGGTGCCGAAGCTGCACTAAAAGCCGCAGGTCGTAACGATGTCATTGTGGTAGGTTTTGATGGCAGTGATTACGTACGTGATTCTATTTTAGCTGGAGCAAACATTAAAGCCACTGTTTTACAGCCAGCTTGGGATCAAGCTCAAATGGCGGTAGTGCAAGCAGACAAATACATCAAAACAGGTTCTACAGGGTTAGAAGAAAAGCAGCTAATGGATTGTGTGCTTATCGATGAATCTAATGCGAACCAATTAGATACTTTTGCATTGAAATAATAACTACTTGGAAATAAAGCCAAAGTACTGGCTTTATTTCCGATTTGTTTGGAAATTATCCGTGCCAAAGGATGTAGACGATGTTTAAACATGCAGTAATAAAAAGAGTGCTTTTAGGTGTGTTAGCTATGAGTTTAGCGGCTTGTCATGTGGTTGATCTTGATGAGAATGGGAAGCCTATTATTCCTATGTCTGCTGCAGACGCTGGATTACTCAAGAATATGACACCAGAAAAAATTTCCGACAAGCTTTGGCCTTTGATTAACAAAGAAGCACATGAAAAAGCCATTGAATTATCAACTATCGGTAAAAATGAAAATCTTATTTCGTTTGTAAGGTTTCAGGGAAAGGTTAGTCGCTTTGATCAAACGTCGCTTAAAACCTCTCTTGTTGTAAACAGTGGCGGCCGAGACATTAAGTTACAAATTGGCAAGATTATAAAAGGAAACTCTATTCGAGATTCCGCTTCTTTGATTTCTTTTGATCAGTTTAAAAATCAAATTCAATTTGCTCAGCTATCAAAAGCTTTAAATAAAAAAGCCATAAACCAAATAGAACAGCCTGACGCGACTTGGGTTGGTAAGACAGTTACCGTATTGGCAGCACTTACTATCAAGGCTAATAAAATCACCCATGCAGTTCCTATAGAAATTAAAGAAGGAGCAATGTAATGTCGAAGCTAGATGGAGAAGTCATTTTAAGCGCTGAAAATATTTCTATGCTATTTCCAGGTACAAAAGCGTTGGATCAGGTGACTTACAACGTTTATCAAGGGGCTGTTAACGTCATCATTGGCGAAAATGGTGCTGGAAAATCAACCTTGATGAAAATCATTTCTGGGGTTCAATCACCATCAGAAGGTCAGCTTTATTTAAAAGGTAAGGCAATTAATATCAACAGCCCTCGTGCTGCAGCGCAACATGGTATAGGCATGGTGCATCAAGAGCTTAACTTATCCGACAATCTTTCTGTGGCAGAAAATCTTTTTTTAGGTCGAGAAAAGCAAAAAGGGTTATCCCCGATAGATACCCATAGCCAAAACTCTATTACGAAAGAGGCAATGGCTCGATTAAAACAGGATATAGATCCTACTGAATTAGTAGCAAACTTAAAAGTAGGCCAAAAGCAGTTGGTCGAAATTGCTAAATCTCTTATTGCTAACGTGGATATTTTGATACTGGATGAGCCAACATCGGCATTAAGTAAGAAAGAAGTGAAGATTTTATTTGATGTCATTAATGATCTCACCGAACAGGGTGTGTCCATTGTCTATATTTCCCATCGTTTGGAAGAGTTAATGGAAATAGGACAGTACATCACTATTCTACGTGACGGTAAGTTTCAGTCTGAAGCTTTAGTTAAAGATATTGATGTCGCTTGGATAGTCCGAGAAATGTTAGGAAGCGATCCTGTTACGAATTTTTTAAAACCTGATCGTTCTTTTGGTGATGTAGTCTTAGATGCAAAGGGTATTACGCTAATTAATGATGCTGAGTCTAAATTGGTTGACGATGTTTCTTTCTCTCTCAAGTCGGGTGAAATTGTCGGTATATATGGATTGATGGGGGCTGGCCGAACAGAGTTATTCGAGTGTTTGTTGGGCAAGGCGCAATATTCTGGCGAGTTCTCTTTAAATAATCGAGTTATCAATGAAATGACAGCCACGTCTGAGCGTATAAAAATGGGTATAGGCTTAGTGCCTGAAGACCGAAAACAATCAGGTATTTTTCCTATTAGCTCTGTATCAGATAACTTGTCTCTTTCAAGTTTATGGAAGCGTTTGAAAGGCCTAGCTATTAATGAGTCTGCTGAAAAAGAAGCGGTAACAAAAGCGATCAGTGAACTTTCCATAAAAGTGTCTTCTCCTTTAGTTGAAATACAAGCTTTAAGTGGTGGCAATCAACAAAAAGTGGTGATTGGTCGTTCCTTATTAACGGAGCCCAAGGTACTACTTCTTGATGAACCAACAAGGGGAATTGATGTTGGTGCGAAAGGCGATGTTTTTGAAATGATGGTTAAGTTGTCAGAGCAAGGTATCGGGATTTTATTTTCTACGTCTGATTTAAAAGAAATTATGGCAATTTCGGATCGAATACTGGTTATGTCCAATGGGAAAATAACCGCTAACTTATTAAGAAATGAAACTGACGAGTCAAGTTTGGTTTTTGCTAGTGCCCAAGGGTTTTAATTATGAAAACAAATAATAAAAAAAGTTTATATAATGGCGGTAATGTTGCGTTGCTTCTTCTTAAAATGAGAACCTTTATTGCATTATTTATTATATTAGGTTTTTTTTCTTTAACCGTAGATGGTTTTTTAGCACCAAGTAGTTTGATTATCATGATTAAACATATCTCTATTAATGCCTTTCTGGCATTGGGGATTACCTTTGTTATTATTACTGCGGGAATTGATTTGTCTATTGGTGCTACTTTAGGGTTTTGTGGCATGATCGCAGGTTATTTAATTTCAAATAGTTTGATTATTGAGCCACTTGGTATTGCTATCTTTCCTAGTGTTTGGGTTGTGGTGCCTGTTGTTATTGTTATCGGTGGGTTAATCGGTGCATTAAATGGACTAATTATTACTCGATATAAAGTTGCGCCATTTATTTGTACTTTAGGGACTATGTATATTATCCGCGGAGCGGCAATGTTGCTCTCTGGTGGTGAGACTTTCCCAGGGCTTCAGGGTAATCCTGAATTGGGTAACACAGGGTTTGATGCTATTGGTGCGGGGTATCTTCTTGGCCTGCCAATCGCAATTTGGTTGATGTTTATTATGGCCGCCATCATCGCATATATCGCTAAAAAATTGCCTTTTGGCCGTCATGTGTATGCGATTGGTGATAATGAACGTGCTGCTGAACTGTCAGGTATAAAAGTGAATAATGTTAAAGTTTGGGTGTATACCATTGCCGGTTTGTGTGCTGCTGTTGCCGGTATTGTGGTGACTTCTCAGTTGGTTGCTAGCCATCCAGCGACAGGGACAGCGTTTGAAATGAACGCTATTGCGGCCGTTGTGTTGGGTGGTACGTCTCTGGCGGGTGGCCGCGGAACCATAATGGGAACGCTAATAGGGGCCTTTGTTATTGGTATATTGGCTGATGGTCTGGTCATGATGGGCGTCAGTGAATTTTGGCAGATGGTTATAAAAGGGCTTGTGATTATTATCGCTGTGATCATTGATCAAATGCAGAATAAATTACAGTACAAAGCGGCCATTAGCTCTCAAAAACTGGCATCTTAATTTATTGCTTAAGACATTAGTAAAATGAATTTAAGAAATTATAAATTGGAACATCGAGGTTTATTAAATGAAAACACTAAAGAAAGAAGCAACTGCCTAAATTTTCATCACTTTAGAGTGTCCTTTGGAGAATAAAAATGAAATTAATAAAAGACAAAAAGATTTTAGTCGCCGCTGATTGGGCTGGTTTTCCGCTTAAAGAAGTTATCGTTAAGTATTTGGAAAGCAAAGGTTGGGAAGTGACAGATATCGGTGTGAAAGACCCAGATGATCCTGATGTGGAAATGTTTCATCGCATTGGTTTACGCGCAGGATCAAAAATCACTGAAAAAGAGTTCGAACGTGCGATTATTTTCTGTGGTACGGGGATGGGCGTTCATTTGGCTGCGGCTAAGTGTCCTGGTGTTCGTTGTGGCGTAGTAGAAAGTGTTCCTGCTGCTCGTCGTTGTGTGATTGGTAACGATGTTAACGTCTTGTCTCTGGGAGCTTGGTATGTCGCACCAGAGATGGGTAAGGCAGCTGTTGATGCGTTCTTGAGTACTAAATTTGGTGATGACCATGAGTGGTGGCCAGACTTTTATGAATATCATAAAATTGCCGTGGATGAGATGGAAGCGTTTGATTACGACGAATACAAGGCCAATAATTTTGAAGTGCACAAATTAGGCGATTTGACCCTAAGCCTAGTAGATAGGCCTGAAGAACCGTAAGATGACCATCCCCGGCTTTTTGCCGGGGTTTTGTTTATTCTTTGTTAAACTATTACTGGCAAAATCGTTATTAAGGGTGGTCGTTGGCGGTTGCTAAATGCCGATTTAGCTTGGATTCTTAACGATCGCCTCTGCAGTTACTCGATCCGTAATCAAGACGTTGATGTAATTACCAGATAGTGCGCCTTTTATGGCTTCTACTTTATCTAAACCGCCTGCTAGAGCAACGACCAACTCACAAGCTTCAAGTTGTTCTAGCGACATTCCTATCACTGGATCCTCTTCTAGCTTTATTATTGGTTTGCCGTTTTTATCGTAATAGTGCAAACACATATCACCCACAGCACCGCGATCGGCGAGTTCTTTTAGTCGGTCCGTGTCGTAGTAGTTACCAGAATTTCGCAACAGATTTGAAGGCTCTAGCATGCCAATACCGACAATGGCTAGGTTTACCTTATTAAACATGTCAACGACATCGGCCACTTCGGTGGTGCTTAGTAGTTTGCTTTTATCTTCTAAAGAGTGTTCGATACTTTGAGCCGGTAGCATGAAGGCATCACATGATAGGATGTCAGCCATGTTTTGTGTCAAGATTGTGGCTTGTATATTACCGTTGTGACCGACGCCTCCTAAGACTTGAATGACGCCCTTGGCTTTTGTTTTTGTGGAGTGTAATTGGTCTATCATAGAGCGGATGGTGTCACTCCAAGAGGAAATGCCGATTAAGTCGCCATCTCGTAACGAGGTATCCAAGTAATGAGCAGCAGAAGAGCCAATGACACGTTTAATTTGTGCATCTGTTGGATTGTCTTCTATATCAACCACAATAACGTTAGAAACATTGAAACGTTGTTGAATTTGAGATTCTAATCCAATGAAAACCGAAGGTGGCTGAATGACACTGATTTTTACAATGCCCTCTTTAAGGCATCGAGTGATAGAGCGGGATACTTGGGATTGTGATAGCCGAAGTGTTTTTGCAATATCCGCTTGTTTTAACCCTTCTTGGTAATAAAGGGTAGCTATCTTTAGTAGCAATCTTTTTTCATCGGTCTTTGACATTATTTCCTGGTCTCTAAACGGTCTTTTATTCTTAATTACAAGACTAAAGATCGTATCACAAAAAATACTATTGCTAACCTCACTTCACCAGATATTAAGAGTAGCCAGTGAAATAAGGCTAGAATATATTGTAGGGTTAGGTTAATTGTCTTGAGTTGTTTTTATCGTTTTGATGATGCAATAAGTTGTCGATGGTTGTTTCAGCAATGTGGTTCAGCGCTTCAATAGTAAAGTACCCTTGATGGCCGGTAACCACAACGTTAGGGAAGGTGAGCATAAGCTGGAATACGCTGTCTTGGATGATGTGGGATGACATGTCTTCGAAGAATATTTTGTTTTCTTGCTCGTAAACATCTAGGCCTAAATAACCAATTTTTCCACTGTACAGGGCATCGATAGCTTCTTGTGCGTGTACGAGTGCGCCGCGACTGGTGTTGATGATCATCACGCCATCTTTCATTTTTTCTAAGCTGTGTTTGTTTATTAGGTGATGAGTCGAAGGGTTTAAAGGACAATGTAGGCTAATAATGTCGCTTTTTTGGTAGATTTCATCGAGTGCTATGTATTGACAGCCTTGATCGATAAGTTCTTGTGATGGGAATAAGTCATAACATAAGACACGGCAACCGAAGCCTTTCATAATACGACAGAATGCCGCGCCGATTCGTCCAGTACCAATACAGCCAACAGTTTTACCTTCTAAGTTAAAACCCATTAGCCCTTCTAAGGCAAAGTTGCCTTCCTTTACTCGATGATAAGCACGATGCGTTTTTCGGTTTAATGTCATGATGAGTGCAACGGCGTGCTCGGCGACAGAGGTTGGGCTGTAATCTGGAACGTGAAATACCTTTATGCCTTGTTTTTGTGCCGCATCTAGGTCGACATTGTTAAATCCTGCGCAGCGTAGGGCAATAGTTTTGACGCCTTGTTGCTTTAAACACTGAATGACCTCAGCGTTGATATCGTCGTTGACGAAACAAGAAACCGCATCAAAACCTTTGACTAAGCTGATGGTTTCCATACTTAGGCGACTTTCAAAGTAACTCATGGATAGTTGCTTATCGTTAGCAAAGGTTGTCAGAGTGCGTTTGTCGTAGGGCTTGCAGGAGAAAACAGCGACTTTCATAGAACATGATCCTGTCGTTTTATTAGAAAAGGTTAGAGTATTTATAGCTTAAAAAGGCTGAAAATATGCTCTTTACGGCCAATATCTTGATTTATAACAATGGAGTGGCCGCTAAAAAAGGAAAACTTTCCTTAACGACAGAGCGTAAGATTTTGTAACCTTGGCTAGTTTTATCACACATTATTAAGTTATAAGTCATTAATAGATTAATACTGAAAAATTAATCCTACTAGCTTCCCTACGCCTTTTTTAGGTGTCTATACTGAATGAGACTCTTGCCAGGAGGCAAATGTGAATTGGATATCATCTGAAAATATATATAACCGTTGGGTGATAATTACTTTGTTGGTTGGGGGGCTGCTCACTTGCGCCGTTACCTATAACGTTCAACACTCAAATGTAATCAGGGTTAACCAAGCCGCATCCGATGCTTCGATTAAATTGAAAGAAGAAGTGACATCTCGAATAGAGCTGTATCAGTATGGACTTCGCGGAGCTCGTGGCGCTGTGCTTACGGCAGGGGAAAATGCCATTACACGCGAAACTTTTGAGCAGTACAGTCGATCGAGAGACGTCGATGAAGAGTTCACTGGAGCTCGCGGCTTTGGTTTTATTCGTCGAGTGTTGCAATCTGATATAGATTATTTTACGTCAATTGCTCGTAATGATGGCTGGCCAGATTTTTCTATAAAAATGCTTAACCCTAATTTCAACGAGCACTATGTTATCCAATATATTGAACCTGTTGAGCGTAACCGTCAGGCTGTCGGGTTAGATATTGCATCAGAAAGGAACCGCAGAGAAGCCGCAGCCGAGTCTCTATACACAGGCGAAGTTCGTTTAACTGGCCCAATTACCTTAGTTCAAGCCTCAGGAAAACCACAGCAATCTTTTTTGATACTCATGCCAATTTATAGGGGGGGTAGCACGCCAGTTACTCAAGCCGAACGCATAGAGAAAGGTTTTGGTTGGAGTTATGCGCCTTTGTTAATGGAAGAGGTACTTGGTGGCTTAAATTACGACCCAGAAAAAGTACATTACCAACTATTAGACATTACGGATTTAGATGATCAAGTTCTTTTCTATAATAGTGGCAGCTTGAACGATAGAGGCAATGAGCAAGTTCAAACAATGACTGTTTATGGACGTCATTGGCAAAGTAAGCTGAATGTATCTCCCGCTTTTATTGCTGATCTGCACCTCCCAGATCCCTTTGTATTTTTGGTTGTTGGTTTTCTGATCAGTGTGCTGAGCACTATTTTAGTTGTAGTGGTTCGAGTAAACATGGTGCGTCAGCGTGAAGTGGTGGCTCACCAATCTAGAATTACGGCGCTTGTTGAAAGCTCTGCTGATGGCATAATTAGTAAAAGCCTAGATGGCGCTATTGTTAGCTGGAACAAAAGTGCTGAGTTTATCTTTGGTTATACTAAGGACGAGGTTTTAGGGCATAAGGTTCTTGACTTATTGGTGCCGAGCTCGCTTCAAGGCGAAGATAAAGCACTCTTCTCTAGAGTAAAAGAACAAAAAGAATCCATCTCTATTGAGACAAGAAGAAAGACGAAAGCCGGTACAGAAGTCCCTGTCTCACTGACGTTTTCTCCTATTTTTAATGACGATGATGGCATTATTGGTGTATCTCAAAGTGTACGCGATATTTCTGAACGTAAAAAAGCAGAAGCTCAAATACGAGAATTAAACGCAAATTTAGAGAATCAAGTTAAAGAGCGCACGACAGAGCTTGTCGAACTTAACTTGCTTTTAAATGATGTTGTAAATGCATCCTCTGAAGTGTCCATTATTGCGACTGATAAGAATGGCATTATTACGCTATTTAATAATGGCGCAGAAAAAATGCTGGGTTATAGGGCTGAGGAAGTTGTCGGTCATATAACACCGATGAGGTTCCATTTAAAAACGGAGATAGATCAGCAACGAACTGAGATATTTGAAACGACAGGAAGGCAAGTTTCTGATGACATGGCAGTAGTTGTTTTTAATGCATTACGTGATAACTACGATAAGCGCGAATGGAGTTATATTGATAAACATGGTAACTCACGTCCTGTTACCTTAGTGATTACGCCAATGAAAAATAGTGATAATAAAGTGATTGGTTTTCTTGGCATAGCGATGGATATTTCTGAACAGAAGCAAAGCCAGCGTGAGCTTGTTTACACCAGAGATCAGTTATTGCTAGCTGCTGACGTTGCAGGGTTAGGTATTTGGACTTGGGATATTGAAGATGACACTCTTGAGTGGAGTGATCAAATGTTTGACATATATCACCTGCCTGTGACAGTTAAAAAAGAGGATGTTAAATATACAGACTGGTGTAACCGAGTTCATCCAGAAGACCGAGCGATGGCCGAAACAGCATTGAAAGAGGCTGTCGAGGGGGGGTATGAATATAATTCAGTGTTCCGAATTGTCTTACCGGATGACAGTATTCGTTACATCTTTGCCAGAGCTTCACTACAAAAAAGCTCGACAGGTAAAATGACGAAAGTAACAGGTATTAATCGTGACATTACCCAAGAGCATGAACTAGAAAGCTGGCTTCGAAAAGCCAAAGATGAGGCGGATGCAGCCAGCGCAGCTAAATCGAGTTTTCTTGCCAATATGAGTCACGAAATCCGCACTCCGATGAATGCAATCCTTGGTATGCTTCATTTAGTCAAACGTACAACTTTGACTCATCAGCAAAATGATTATGTATCCAAAGCACAAATGTCCGCGAAATCCTTATTGAATTTAATTAATGATATTTTAGATTTCTCTAAGGTTGATGCCGGTAAGTTAGAGTTAGAGAAGGCACCGTTTGAAGTTGAAGACTTATTATGTGAGCTGTCTACCGTTTTATCTGGAAGTTCGCTAGGCAAAGACGTTGAGCTGATTTTTGACATTGATAAAGACATTCCTGCTTACCTTATTGGAGATAAACTACGGTTACTGCAAATATTAATAAACCTAGTTAGCAACGCAGTGAAGTTCACCTTACAAGGGAGTGTCGTTTTAGAAATCAATCAGCAGACGGTTGATTCTGACATATCGCGTTTAACTGTCTCTGTAAAAGATACGGGCATTGGTATCGCACAAGATCAAATTGATTCTATTTTTAATGTGTTTTCTCAGGCAGAAACGTCTACAGCCCGGCGCTTTGGGGGCTCTGGGTTAGGTTTGGTAATATGCCGTCGCTTCGTTGAATTAATGGGTGGTTCTTTGTGTGTAGACAGTATATTAGGTGAAGGTAGTCGCTTTTATTTTACAGTTGATTTGCCCATTGCGGATATTCAAGCCGAAAAGAAACCGAATCAAATATTGGCAAAATCGCTGCGTATTCTAATTATTGATAGCAATATTGCGACTCAAATGATTTTTTCTCGTATGGCGTTTAGTCTCGGTTGGGTGAGTGAAAAAGCAGAAGCACTTGAACACGCTATGCCATTAATCCACGAAGCGTTCGAGCGTGGGAATTCCTATGACGTAATTTTGTTAGATACCAAAACAGTCGACTTTAGAGGGAAGGAAAGTATTGAAAAAATACAGTCGAATTTTACTACAGTTGAGCAAGCACCAAAAATAATTCTATTGTCTAGTATGCAAAGCAATCAATTAGAAAATGAACTGGAATTTGTCACTGGTTATTTATTGAAACCTATTACTTTGAGCAAATTATCAGAAGCTGTGTATCAATCTCTTTCCAATGTTAGATCGCCAAATATGATAGGCCAAAATGTTAACTATGAAGAAGAGCGATTAACTGGAGTGACATTGTTGTTAGTGGAGGATAATGCTTTTAATCGACAGGTGGCGACAGAACTGTTAGTTGCTGAAGGGGCGAGCGTCACTGTGGCTGAAAGCGGGTTAGAAGGTGTGGCTATGGTATTAAATAGAAAGGAAGAGATGTTCGATTTAGTACTGATGGACATGCAGATGCCAGATGTCGATGGATTAGAAGCCACGAAACAAATTCGTGCAGATTCTAGATTTTCCTCACTTCCGATTGTTGCTATGACTGCAAATGTATCAGAGGCTGACCGCCAAGCTTGTTTTCAGGCAGGCATGGATGATCACATTGGAAAGCCATTAGACATCGACCGAATGGTGGCTTGTATTCTTAAAAATGCGACGTTTAAATCTGAGGGTGGGCTGGATTTGGTGCTTGAGACCGCTGCTGCGTCTGATGAGTATGAAGAGATAGATTCTATCTTGAGTCGCTTTGGTGGCAGTGTTGAGCTTTATAAAAGCGTTGTTGAGGGTTTTATACTGGAAGCAAAGGATTTATTAGCTAAGATAAAAGAAGGGGTCGATGAAAAAGATAGAATTAAAACGCGTGAGAATCTTCATACTTTAAAAGGTGCGGCGCTGACTATCGGCTTACTGAAGCTGTCCAATCGATTGTTTGCCTTTGAAGAAGTATTGAAGTCTTCAGAAGACATTGACGAAATAGAAACCTGTATGGCGTCTATTAACACAACTGAATTACAGGTTGGGTTGGAAGAGGAATTTGCTATGATTTTTGCTGAAATAGAATAGTTTCGTTCAGTAGTGAAGGCCTTCCTATAAAAACAGCCCAATCATTGTAAAACGACTGGGCTGTTTTTTGATTACCTTCAGGCTTGATAGAATTTGTTATATCGCTTTAGCCATGAGACAAGGTATCTAGCGTCTTCAATAGCCACTCTAGTTCATTTTCACCTTCCAATCGTGCCGCCATGATTTGTTCATGCTCCATAACTCGCTCGCTGAGTGTTAAGAAAAACTTTTCACCTTGCGTGGTCATAAACAAAGCATATGAACGACGATCATTGATTGCTGGACGGCGTTCAAGAATATCCATTTTTTCTAACTTATCGACGGCGGCAACCATGGCTGATCTGTCATTACCAAGTGCTTGAGCTACCGCTGTTTGCGTTAATCCTGGGTTGCGTTCCACGATGGCTATAATGGCAAATAAACCAGGGCTGATGCCGAGATCAGAACAGACTTCAGAAAATTTGCTGAAAAAGTTCATTTGGGCACGACGTAAGCGATAACCAACTAAGTTATTTAGTAATCCAAAGTCTACTGGTTGATCTGTTTTTTTTGTATCGTCTGCCATGTAAGTCTCATTTTTAATCAAGTAAACCCACATTGTAATATAAAAATGTGAATTTGGTGTAGTGCTAAACTGTTTAGGTTCTCTATACGACAATAGCTGGTGGTTTGCAGCTATTGTCGGTTGTTACGCTAGCCTATTAAGTGAACTAATCCAAGAGTGATGCCAGGGAAGAGGATCAGCAAAGCAACTCTAACAAAGTCAGAAATTAAAAATGGAATCACACCTTTGAAACATTCTTTTAGTTTCAGTGAGTCATCAAACGATTTTATAATAAAAACGTTCATACCCACGGGAGGAGTAATTAACCCGACTTCAACAACAATCAAAGCTAATATACCAAACCAAATACCTAAGTCTGCTTGAGGTATGCCAAAATCCATTGCCATTATCATTGGGAAGTAGATTGGGATTGTTAGCAATATCATTGCTAGGCTATCCAAAAAGCACCCCATAACTAGGTAGGTTAATAACATGCAAACTAAAATAGTGTAAGGAGAAAGCCCAGAGTTCTGAATTAGCTCAACACCTAAATCTGGTAGTCTTGAGAGGGCAATAAAGACACTAAAAAGATCGGCACCCAATACAATGAAAAAGATCATTGCAGACGAGACAGCGGTTTTCATCAGACAGACTAGCAAACCATCAAGGCGCATTTTTCCGTGAGTGAATGCGAGAATTGCTGTAAGAATAACCCCTACAGACGCCGCCTCAGTCGGAGTGAAAATACCTAAATAAATGCCGCCCAATACGATTAAGAAAATCCCTGTGATGTGCCAGACATCTTTAGTGGATTTGATTTTTTGTGCAAAAGTCGTTTTTTCACCACGTGGGCCAGCATCAGGGTACAAGCGCACATAAATAGCAATTGCAAGAATATAACCACCAGCGGCTAAGAAGCCCGGCACAAATGCTGCAATAAACATTTTGGAGATGTTCTGCTCGGTCAGTACGGCAAAGATGATTAGTACCATAGAAGGTGGAATCAAAATTCCCAATGTTCCGCCAGCAGCCAGTGCGCCAGCGGCGAGACTACCAGAGTAGTTTAGACGCTTCATTTCAGGAAGTGCCACTTTGCCCATAGTAGATGCTGTTGCCAAAGATGACCCGCAAATAGCACCAAATGCAGCGCAACCTGCAATAGCAGCCATGGCAATACCGCCACGTTGTCGGCCGATCCAGGTGTTACAGGTTCTAAACAGCTCTGCCGTAATACCAGATCGAGTTGCCAGTTCTCCCATAAGTAAGAAAAGGGGGACAACCGACAAATCGTAGCTAGAGAATTTTGATACTGGAGCAGTACCTAAATATTCTAATAGAGCAGGGAAACCACCGATCATGGCGTAACCAACTGCGCCACACACTAACATGGATAGCGCAATTGGAATGCGGATGCTCATTAAGACCATCAACACCGCCATCATTAAAAAAGCCAATTCAATATTACTCATGATTACCTCCACGAAGCGTAGCGAACAAGCGATATAGACCGCATAAGCCGCATAGGGTCATTGCAATGACACCAATAATAAAAGTCCACCAAGTGGGGAGTTCAAGCAGCATGCTTTGTTCTAAATACTCTTTCGCTTCTATTCCGCTTAAACTCATGCGATAAGCAAAAGTAAAAGAAATAACTGTGAACACAATGTCACTTATTATTTCCAACGTGAGTAAGGTGCTGGGTTTACAATTAGCCGTAAATAAGTCAACAATGACGTGCCCCTTGCGTATATAGCAAGCTGGGAGAAAGAGAAATACTGCCATGGCTAGACCCATTTCTGTTATCTCATAATCTCCTTCTATTGATTGACCAATTGTGGTTCGACCAATAATGCTAGCGACAGTTACTGCCGCTACCACTAACATGATAAACCCACCTGTCAGTGCTAATATGTCCGAGGTGCGTCCTAGAAGGGAGCGCTGTAAGTCGGTAGTAAAACGTATCATGTTAAATTATCCTACGTGCGGTATGTCTTAGAAGTTTTGGTATTTTTTAATGAGGTCTTTGGCTTCGTCTAGTAGGCGTTGTCCGTCATAACCGTCATCATTCATTTCTTTTAGCCATTGCTCAGTCACTGGGGCAAGTTTTTCTTTCCAGCGATCAAATTCTGCACCTTCAATTAAACTGAAGGTATTGCCGCGTTTCATGGCATCACCGCGAGCACCTACTTCATATGCATCGAAGGCATCACCGATGAAACCAGCTAAATTGACCCCTGAGTTACGATCAATAACGGCTTTTAGATCGGCAGGCAAGCTCTCGTAAGCGTCTTTATTCATAGAGAAGATAAAGGTATTGGTATAAAGGCCGCGGTCCCCTTTGAACTCGGTATGATGTGGCGCTAATTCATCAATTTTTAGCGGTTTAACCACTTCAAACGGAAGCACGGCGACATCAATAACGCCTTTTGATAGGGCACTTGGCATACTTGGTACTGGTAGGAAAACAGTATTAGCACCTAATAAGCCGAAGGCATCTGCCATCATTTTATTAGGCGCACGTACTTTCATATCCTCTAAATCTTCAAGGGATTTAATGTCTTTTTCACGGGAGTGAAGAGAGCCTGGGAAATGAGTATGCATGGCAAGGAGGTGAACGTCTTTCATTTCATCTTGCATTTCTTTTTCTGCATATTCTTGCAATGCCATACTAGTGATACGAGCGCTTAGCGGTATGAAAGGTAATTCAAATACGGTCGACTTAGGGAAGCGTCCTGGTGTATAGCCAGTTACAGTCCAGCTAAGATCGACAACACCTTTACGAACTTGGTCGAAAAGCTGTGGCGGTTTACCGCCTAGTTGCATGGCCGGGTAAATGTCAATTTTAATGCGACCATTGGATTCAGCTTCTACTTTCTCTGCCCATGGCTGTAGAAAGTTTGTGTGTGCATTAGACACAGGTGGAAGCATGTGATGAAGCTTAAAGGTATACTCTGGTTCAGCTGCGATTGCGTTTATGGACAGGATTGAGCCAGCAATTAACGCTAAGCTTTGTAGTCTGAATTTTCTCATCTCGATCACCTTTATTTTTTTTATTAAGTGTTTTCTATTCTTAAATGGCTTTAATTGCAGATAATAAGTGAGATCAATCCATAATCGCTAAATACACTGCCATTTGGCATTCACTTTCTCTGTTGTTTAAGAGATATCTACTTTGTGACACAAATTGTTTTGACTTTCAACAATTTGAGTTATAGATTTTTCACTTCAGGCATTCAAAAAAAACAATCTCCTCAAAAGAGTGAAAAAGCGCTCTAGTTAAAGAGCACTTATCAGTGAGAGTTGATATGTAATATCGAAATAAATGTGTTGCTTAAAAATCACTATATTTTTTGATAAGGGATTTTGTTTTGTCTAAAAGGCGTTGAGCATCATAACCATCTTTGTTCATATCCGTCATCCATTGCTCTGTAACAGGTGCCATAGCGTCTTCCCAACGTTGGTGTTCGGCTCCTTCTATGTAATCAAAGCTGTTACCTTGGTCTACAGCGTGTTTACGCGCAAAAATTTCATAATTATCAAAAAGATCACCAATATGTCCGGCCAAAGAGATGCCTGAGTTGTCATCGATGACTTTCTGTAAATCTGCGGGCATACTCTCGTAGACATCTTTGTTCATAGAGAAAAGAAAGGTATTGGTATATAACCCAGCGCCTTTAAACTCGGTGTGATGTTTAACTAGTTCGTATATTTTTGTCGGTAGAACGACTTCAAAAGGTAAGACGGCAACATCAATTACGCCTTTTGATAGCGCACTTGGCATTTCAGTTACGGGTAAAAAAATTGTGTTTGTATCAATTGCTTTAAACGCATCTGACATGACTTTGTTTGGTGCGCGTACTTTTAGCCCTTTTATGTCTTCTAGTGTTTTAATGGCTTTTTCTCTGGAATGAAAAGAACCTGGAGCATGGGTGTGCGCGGCAATTAAATGAACGTCTTTTAGCTCATCTTGCATTTCCGTTTCAGCGTACTCTTGTAGTGCCATACTAGTGGCTTTTGCGGTTCCCGGAATAAATGGCAGTTCAAAAGATGTCATTTTAGGGAAACGTCCGGGCGTATATCCAGCGACAGTCCAAGAAATATCGACAATCCCTTTTCTTACTTGATCAAATAGTTGTGGCGCTTTACCGCCTAACTGCATTGCGGGATAAACATCTATCTTGATACGACCATTTGAATCCGCTTCCACTTTCTTAGCCCAAGGCTCGATAAACTGACTATGAGCCATCGACATGGGAGGAAGGAAGTGGTGTAGCTTGAGATTATATTCTGGTTCCGCAGCCAATGAATTCATAGACATCATAGAGCCAGCTACTAATGCCAAGCTCGCTAGTTGGATTTTCTTCATTCTTTTCACCTTTGATTTTATTGTTATTAAAAGAGGCTTTCGTACGACTACGGTACTTGCCAACACTTTTTTAAAAATAGACGAAAAATGTACATTTATAACTTATAAACTGCGATTTTTTGTCTGTTTTAGCTCGCCCTAGCAACGCTCGTGACTTCATACAAAGATCTCTAAAAGCGCTGTTTTCACTCAGTCGTTCAGCGAGCCTTGAACATAGTTTGTCATGATAATGATAAGACTACTGTTTTTGAGGCTCTCTAAAATACAGTTTGTTTTTCACATAAATTGTTGTTCATTTCAACATTTGTGTTTATTTAATTTTCACCCAAGGTATTCAAAAAAGGCAACACTCAAATAAAATGTTTGTAATGAAAATAGTTGTGATGTACAACAGAATAATTCCCGACAAAGTAATGTCGACAAGCTAAGCCCAACTAACTAAACCCCGATTAACCAAATAAGTAAAAGAGATGTGAGGGTAAAAGATGAGTAAGGTTATTTCCCTAGCGCAAGCCGCTAACTTGATTCCCGACAGTGCCAATGTTGCTTGGTCAACGGTCGGCATGTCCTATTTTGCCGAAGCCGTTGCTAAAGCGGTTGAGCAGCGTTTCAACGAAACAGGTCATCCACAGCAGCTAACTCTTATCCATGATTGCGGTTGTGGTGATGGTAAAGACGCTGGCATGTCTCACATGGCGCATCCGAATCTGGTGAAACGTTTGATTTCTGGTCATACAGGACAAGCACCAAAAATGGCACAAATGATTACCGATGATGCTATTGAGGCCTATCTACTGCCGCAAGGTGTATTGACTACCATGTGGCGTCAGATTGCGGGAAATAAACCAGGAGTAATTACTAAAGTTGGGATGGGGACTTATGTTGATCCTTTGATTAGCGGCGGTAAAGTTACGTCTTTAACGACAGAGGATTTGGTTAAACGTATTGATATTGAAGATGAAGAATGGCTGCTGTATAAAAAATTCCCATTGGATGTGGTGGTGATTCGTGCAACAACCGCAGATGAAGACGGTAATTTATCCGTTGAAGAAGAAGCCATGTTAGCGGAAATTTTGCCGATGGCTCAAGCGGCGAAAAACAGCGGTGGTATCGTTATTGCGCAAGTGAAATACATTGCTGAGCGTCACTCAATTCACCCTAAAGAAGTCAAAGTGCCTGGCGTTTTAGTTGATTACGTTACTGTGGCCCCTGCCGATGATCACAAACAAACCATCACAACAACCTACAATCCAGGATTAGCGGGTAATTCTCGAGTGCCGTTAAATGCTTTGCCACCTATGCCGTTCAGCGATCGAAAAGTGATTGCTCGTCGTGCTGCCATGGAACTAAAAGCCAACGTTATGGTGAACCTTGGTATCGGTATGCCTGATGGCGTGGCGGCCATCGCGGCGGAAGAAAACGTCTCTCATTTATTTACTTTAACGACCGAACTTGGCACTTACGGTGGCATTCCTGCTTCTGGTGGTGACTTTGGTGCTGCATGGAATGCTGATGCGATTATTGAGCATGAAGCTCAGTTCGATTTTTACGACGGGGGCGGTTTAGATATTGCCTTCTTAGGGTTGGCGCAAGCAGATCAAGAAGGCAATTTAAATGTCAGTAAGTTTGGCCCTAAAGTGGTTGGTCCTGGTGGCTTTATTAATATTTCCCAGAGTGCGAAGAAAGTCGTGTTCTGCGGTACTTTAGTGAATGGCGCTAAGCTTGGTTTTGAAAACGGCCAGATGAAGGTGCTGGAAGAAGGCAAGGTGCAAAAATTTGTCGAAGCCGTTGATCATATTACTTTCAGTGGTGCTGTGGCGATAGGAAATCATCAGCCAGTGGTTTTTGTGACTGAGCGATGTGTATTGGAACTGCGCCAGGAAGGTATGGTGTTAACTGAAATCGCACCAGGACTAGACTTAGAAAAAGACGTATTGAGTGTGATGGCGTTCCGTCCAATCATCGCTGAAGACCTTAAAGCCATGCCAGTAGAAATCTTTGCTGAGCAGTGGGGAGGTCTAGGCGACATTATGGCGGCCGATCAGTAAAACAAGAATAAATAAGCGAGAAAATCTTATGTCGATCAAAAATGTAGAAATTCCTTATGGCGCTTACTGGAGTACGCCGTTTACTAAGTGGCAAGGTTCGTTGCAGCATTTGCATTCGATGAAGTTTGCCAGTCATGTGGCAAAAGCGGAGTTGGCGAAACGTAATATTGATCCATTGGTGTTCGATTCTGGTGTCTTGGGCATGACCATTAACCAGTATCAATCTTTTAATGGTGCGCCTTGGCCCTTATATGACATAGGCGCTGTAAATACAGCGGGTCATGCAGTCAATCAGGTTTGTGCGACCAGTGCTCGTGGTTTGTTTGCTGCCGCATCAGAGATTGTTTGTGGTATGGCGAATATTTCTTTTTTGATGACGGCTGATCGTTGTTCAAACGGCCCGCATATTTACTACCCAAATGCGAAAGGCCCAGCTGGATCTTCAGAAGATCAAGTGACCTACAATATGATGAATGATTGTGTGGGCGGCCATTCGATGATGCAAACGGGTGAAAATGTTGCTAAGCGTTTTGATATCAGTCGTGAAGAGCTAGATGAAGTGACTTTTCGCCGTTATGATCAGTATCAAGATGCCTTAAAAGACGATCAAGCCTTTCAAAAGCGTTATATGACGCTACCCCTGTCTGTGCCAACAGCCAACTTCAAAAAAGAAGATAAAGTAATTACGGGTGATGAAGGCGTTTTTCCAACCACGCTAGAAGGTTTGCAGAAGCTTAAACCGATTCAAGAAGGCGGTGTGATTACTTTTGGTAACCAAACTCATCCTGCTGATGGTAATGCTTCTGCGATTCTTTGCCGTTCAGAAGACGTAGCCTCCCTTACAGCCCGCCCTGACATCAAGATTGAAGTATTAGGTTTTGGTCAAGCCCGTGATGATTTGGCTTTTATGCCAGCGGCGCCAATAGAAGCGGCGAAACGTGCGCTTGCCGTAGCAGGTATTGATATTGAACAAGTTAAAGCCATCAAAACACACAATCCATTTGCCGTTAACGATGTTGCCTTTGCGAAAGCCATGGGCATTGATGTGATGACTATGAATAACTATGGCTGTTCTTTGATTTGGGGGCACCCTCAAGGGCCAACTGGCATGCGCGCCATTATTGAGTTGATTGAAGAGCTGGTTATCAATGGCGGCGGTTATGGTTTGTTCACTGGCTGCGCTGCTGGCGATACAGGTATGGCCGTCGTAATCAAGGTTTCAGATCGCTAATTATAAGATTTAAGGTAATTCAAGATGACATATAAATTTATTAATTATTCTGTAGAGAATGGCGTGGCGCATTTGCAGCTTAATCGCCCAGAAAAGAAAAATGCCATCAATGACAGCTTATGTCTTGAGATTGAACAGGTATTTTTGAATTTAACCGATGATGTCAATGTCATTGTGTTTTCTGGGAATGGTCCGGAGTTCTGCTCTGGTCTTGATTTGCAAGAGCATAAAGCCCGCGAACCTTTCGAAGTGGTGAAGCATTCCAATATGTGGCATCGCGTCTTTGGTCATATTAGTGATTCTGGTATTCCAGTCGTTGCCGCTATGCATGGGGCGGTTATTGGGGGCGGTCTGGAGTTGGCTATTTGTGCTCATGTTCGAGTCAGTGAAGAGAATACCTTTTACCGTCTGCCTGAGGGTAAGCATGGCATCTTTGTCGGCGGTGGCGCATCAGTAAATGTATCGAATGTTATTGGCGCTAGCCGTATGACCGAGATGATGTTAACGGGCCGTGATGTAAGAGCGGATGAAGGCTTGCGTATTGGTTTGGCACATTATGTTGTTGGTCATGGTGAAGCGCTTAAAAAAGCCTTTGAGATTGCAGAAGGCATTGGCAAAAACTCTAAATATTCTAACTGGGCAATGACTACAGGGCTAAGCCGTATTAGCAATATGTCTGCACAAGAAGGCTTGTATACCGAGTCATTAATTTGCGGTATTACGCAAACCAGCGATGAAGTGAAAGCACGTATTGATGCCTTTTTGAATCGTAAAAAAGCGAAGTGAATCTGCCCTTTGTCATAAAAATAATAGCAAGATCAGGAGTAGTTAAATGCAAATTCAAGACAAACATTTTGTGGTGACAGGTTCAGCTTCAGGTATCGGTGAAGCAGTTGCACGCCGTCTACATGGCCTAGGAGCGAAAGTTACTTTGGCTGATGTTAATGAAGAAGGTTTAGCACGTGTGAAAGCCTCTTTAGGTGAACGAGTACAAGGTTGCGTGACAGACATTGTTAGCGAAGAATCGGTACAAAGTGCGGTTGATAAAGCCGTAGAAGCCTTTGGCCCTATCAGTGGGTTAGTGAACTGCGCTGGTATTCCTGGTGCAGAACGTATCGTTGGTCGTGAAGGCCCACATCGTTTAGCGTCATTCCAGCGTGCGGTATCGGTTAATTTAATTGGCACCTTTAACATGATTCGTTTGGTGGCTGACAAAATGCAGCATAATGAGCAAGAAGCCAATTTAGAGCGTGGTGTGATTATTAATACTGCATCCGTAGCGGCGTTTGATGGTCAGATTGGTCAAGCTGGCTATGCAGCTTCCAAAGGTGGCGTTTGTGCCATGACTTTGCCGGTTGCCCGTGAACTAGCACGTTTTGGTATTCGTGTTATGACGATTGCGCCTGGTCTATTCAAAACACCTATGATGGATGTGCTTCCAGAAGAAGTGCAAAAATCTTTGGGTGAGTCTGTTCCGTTTCCACCACGTCTTGGCGAGCCAGATGAATACGCTTCTTTGGCTCAACATATTATCGAAAACAGCATGTTGAATGGCGAAGTGATTCGCCTTGACGGTGCCATTCGTATGGCCGCGAAATAGTTTGATGATTGTATGCTGGAGTAGATGATGACTTATAAAGTGCCTTACAAAGACATGCAGTTGCTGGTGGCACAAGCTTATCAGCAGCAAGGTCTAGATGCTGTGGAATCCCTAGAAGGTTTTGATCCTGAGCTAGCCAACGCTGTGATGGAAGAGGCGGCGAAGTTTGCCTCTGGCGTTCTTGCCTCGCTCAATTCAGTGGGGGATGTGCAAGGCTGTCGCTTTCAAGACGGGAAAGTGATCACACCGAATGGCTGGCAAGATGCCTATCAGCAATTTACTGAATCGGGCTGGATTGGCTTAGCATTGCCCGAGGAGTTTGGTGGGCAAGGCCTGCCAAAGTACATCGCTCAACCTGTCAATGAAATGTGGTTGTCAGCGAATTTGGCTTTTGTGATGTTCCAAGCTTTGGCGCAAGGTGGTTCGGAGATTCTATTGAACTTTGCCAGCGAATCGATTCAACAGCGTTATTTACCAAAGATTGTCAGCGGTGAGTGGACAGTGGCGATGGCATTAACAGAACCCAATGCCGGTTCGGATTTAGGGGCGCTAAATACCAAAGCAATTCCACAACAAGATGGCACTTATAAAATCAAAGGCCAGAAGATTTTCATTACCTATGGCGATCATGACTTGACTGACAATATAGCTCATTTGGTGCTCGCTAGAACACCTGATGCGCCAGCGGGAAGTCGCGGTATTTCGCTCTTTATCGTACCTAAATATCGTGTTGCTAATGACGGCGCGTTAGGGGAGTTTAACGATATTCGTTGTACTGGTATCGAACACAAAATGGGGCTTCATGGTAGTCCAACCTGTTCTATTAGTTACGGCGATCAAGACGATTGCATCGGTGAATTGGTTGGTGAACTGAACCAAGGCTTAATGGCGATGTTTGTCTTGATGAATGAAGCTCGCCTAAGTTGCGGTTTACAAGGTGTGGCTCTCGGTGAATTGGGTTACCAACGTGCATTGGAATACGCACAAGAGCGAACTCAGGGAACGAATAGTCAAGGCGAAAAAGCTGCGATTGTTGATCATGCCGATGTGAAGCGTATGTTATTAGAAATGCGTTCCGAAACGTTTGCATTGCGTGCATTGGGTTATCAGATTGCAGCGCAAATTGATGCTACTGAAGCTGCTCACGATCAAGTGACACTTGATGAAACGGAAAGTAATCAAAGTAAAAAAGCCAGAGTCGCTTTGCTAACGCCTATTTTTAAGGCCTTCGCGACGGAACGTGCCAATGTGATGGCAGGTCAAGTGGTTCAGGTGTTTGGTGGTATGGGCTTTGTCGAAGAAACCGGCGTTGCACAGATCATGCGGGATGCTCGAATCACGACGATCTATGAAGGCACCACTGGTATTCAAGCGCGTGATTTATTAATTCGAAAAGTGCGTGGTGATCAAGGCAAAGCTTTGACTGAGTTACTTGCAGATATTACTCAGTTGGCAAGCTTCTTTGAAATCGATGAAACGTTCGGCGTAGCTGCAAAAGAAACATTAAAAGCGGTTGATACAGTAACGTCTTTATTGACTTCACACTTGTTGAAACTTGATGTCAATTCAGTGTCTTTGCATGGCGTGTCTGTCCCCTTCTTAGAAGCAATGGGCATCTTATGTTGCACTTGGCAGCTATTCAATGTGTTGGCTTATCAGCAAGCACAAGAAAACACTGATAAGCCCTATATGCAGAATCTTAGAAGTATGGTTAAGTTTTATACAGCTTATCGGTTGCCTTCTGCGATGGCGGCTTTAAAGGTTGTTGAAAACGCTGGCTTAGGTCTTAGCGAGTACGAATTTTGAAACAGATCGTTTCGGTCTGAAGTCGAGAAAAAAATAACAATTCGGCAGTGGTTTATAAACCACTCCCTTAAAACTCTAGCCATAAAAATAATCAAATTGCCTTTTATAAGGTAAAAGATGAGAGTGGGAGCAAAAAAATGAACGGTGAATTTCATCCTATTAAGGTTGTGGCGCATCCTATCAACATTGAAAACCGCGAAGGCGGAGTGCAAATCATCAACAGCCAAAAAGCGCTCGATGAGTATGCGCGCTGTTGGACTGATCAACTTGAATATTGGGCTGCTAAGACACCTGATCAAATGTTTGTTGCAGAACGTGATGATCAAGGTGAATGGCAAAAAGTCACTTATGCACAAGCCGTAACTCGAGTGCGTAAGATCGCTTCTTGGCTACTAACTCAGCCCGTGTCGGTTGAACGTCCTATCGTCTTTTTGTGTGGCAATAGCTTAGAACATTTGATGTTAGCGCTGGCTGGCATGTATGTGGGCATTGCTCATGCACCTGTGTCTCCTGCGTACTCTTTGGTTGCGACTGACTACAGTAAATTGCGTCATATCTTCGATATATTGACGCCTGGTTTAATTGTGGTGGATGAGCTTGCACCTTATGAAAATGCGATTGAGTCAGTTTGCCAAGATCTGGATACGCCTGTTGCTGTGATCAAAGGTGACATTACACCGCAGAAGATCAAAAACCCCACCCTCTCTTTTCAGTCATTTTGGGACTTTCCAGAGTCTGATGCTGTCGATGAAAAGAATGCCGAAGTGAATGGCGATACCATTGCCAAGGTATTGTTTACTTCTGGTACAACAGGCATGCCTAAAGGGGTGATTAATACTCAGCGGATGATTTGTGCCAACCAAGTGATGATTCATCAGGTTATGCAGTTCTTTAAAGATCAGCCGCCAATTATGGTGGATTGGCTTCCTTGGAATCATACCTTTGGTGGTAATCATAATATCGGTATTGCCTTGTATAACGGAGGCAGCCTGTACCTTGATGATGGTAAACCGACCGAAAAATTGTTTGCTAAGACCTTGAAAAATTTGGCTGAAGTTTCACCAACAGTGTATTTCAACGTGCCAAAAGGTTTCGAGTTATTGGTGAAAAATTTAAGAGCTGATAAAGATCTAGCTGAGAAGTTTTTTGCTCGTTTGCAGTTTACCTTCTTTGCTGCAGCTGGCTTAGCGCAACATATTTGGGATGATTTGGATGCCTTAGCGATTCAATACACAGGTAAAAAAATCCCCATGCTCACTGGACTTGGTTGTACTGAAACCGCGCCATCAGCAACGTTCGCCTCGGTAGAAGAATCTACTTCTGGGGTGATTGGTGTGCCTGCGCCTGGGGTGTCTATCAAGCTGGTTCCAAACGAGGGTAAATTAGAAGCGCGTGTCAAAGCGGAAACCGTGATGCCGGGGTATTGGCGTCAGCCTGAGTTGACGGCAAAAGCCTTTGATGAAGAAGGTTACTACTGTCTAGGTGATGCTTTCGCTTATCTTGATGAACTTGAGCCACAGCGAGGCTTTCGTTTTGATGGGCGTGTATCGGAAGATTTTAAATTGGACAGCGGTACTTGGGTAAGCGCTGGAACACTACGAGCTAAGTTCATCAGTGCATTTGCGCCCTTTGCACAAGATGTTGTCTTGTGTGGTACAAATCGAGGTTATATAACGGCGCTAATTTTCCCAGATTGGGCTCATTGTCAGGCGATTCTTCCTCATGATTTATTGGAAACAAACGAAGAAATTATCGCTCATTCAGCCGTTCGTGAAGCCTTTAAGCAAAAATTGGTTGAGTTTTCGAAAAACAGTACTGGCAGTTCCACCGTTGTTCAGCGTATTTTGTTGCAGGCGACGCCACCGAGTATCGATGCTCATGAAGTGACTGACAAGGGATCATTGAATCAGCGTGCTGTGCAAGCTCATCGAGAAGATCAAATTGAGCTTCTGTACCAAGAGCCTCTTGCTGATTTGGTTATTAGTCTTTAAAAGGGGCCGCTTCATGTTTAAAAATGAGCGCCAAGTACAAATCGAGTGGGGTGACTGTGACCCCGCCGATATTGTTTTTTATCCGCGTTATTTTGCTTTTTTTGATGCATCTACTGGTGCCTTGTTTGAGGCAATGGGTTACACCCTTCGACAAATACGTGATGAATTGAAGGCAGTTGGCTTTCCAATGGTAGACACTCGTTCACAGTTTTTTACGCCTTCAAAATACGGTGATAAAGTGATCATAAAAAGTGAAATTACCGAGGTCGGACGTGCTAGCTTTGGAGTGCGTCATCAACTTTTTAATGAGAAGGGGTTGGCTGTCGAATGCACGGAAAAGCGAGTTTGGGCTTGTTTAAATGCAGAAGGTGTTCTTAAAGCCCAACCCATCCCAGATGACATCAAAGCCAAAATGTTGAGTCACGATTAAACAGAAAGGTCAGTGAAAAAATGAAAATTTTAGTAGGTGTTAAACGAGTCATTGATTATAACGTCAAGGTTCGTGTTAAAGCAGATCAAAGCAATGTGGATCTAACCAATGTCAAAATGGCGATGAATCCATTTTGTGAAATTGCCGTAGAAGAAGCGGTTCGCCTCAAAGAAGCGGGTGTTGCGTCTGAAGTTATCGTCATGAGTGTTGGTACAAGGCAAAGTCAAGAGCAACTTCGTAATGCTATGGCACTAGGTGCGGATCGTGCCATTTTGGTAGAAGCGGAAGGTGATGTTGAACCTTTAAATGTGGCTAAGACGTTTGCGGCAGTCGTTGAAAAAGAGCAACCTGGATTGGTTATTCTTGGCAAGCAATCGATTGATTCAGATAATAATCAGATGGGACAAATGTTGGCGGCTTTGACAAATTGTCCGCAAGGCACCTTTGCCTCTAAGCTAGTTATTGACGACGGCAAAGCGTTAGTGACTCGTGAAATTGATGGCGGCTTACGAACGATTGCACTGACCCTTCCTGCCATTGTAACGACGGATTTACGCCTTAATGAGCCGCGGTATGCCAAATTACCTGACATCATGAAAGCTAAGCGTAAACCTTTAGATACTCTCTCTTTGGCGGATTTAGATGTGACGTCAAAGACGCATTGCCGAATAGACAAGGTTGAAGCGCCCGCCACTCGTAGTGCCGGTATTAAAGTGGCGTCAGTGGATGAATTGATCAGTAAATTAAAAGACGAAGCGAAGGTGATCTAATGACGACTTTATTAATTGCAGAACATAATTCAAGCGTACTTTCGTCTTCTACTTTGTCTGCGCTGACGGCGGCTCAAGCCATCGGCAATGACATTCATGTGCTGGTAGCTGGCAAAAATATTGAATCGATTGCTGATGCAGCGGCAAATTTGACTAGTGTAAGTAAAGTACTTTGCGCAAATGCTGATATCTATGAGTACGCATTGGCTGAACCAATGGGCGATTTGATCGTGCATTTATCGGCGGGTTATTCACATATTGTTGCGCCATCCAACTCAGAATCAAAGGATTTTATGCCAAGGGTTTCGGCATTATTAGATGTCGGTCAAGTGTCTGATATCTGCGCGGTATTAAGTGCTGATCAATTTAAACGTCCTATCTATGCTGGCAATGCCATAGCGACGGTAACCGTGTTGGACGATAAAAAAGTCATCACGGTGCGAGCATCTTCCTTTGGTAAAAATACTCAAAAAAATGAGCAAGCTTGTGCTGTTGAAAGAATTGATTTTGTGGCTGAGAGTGGTTTGTCTAGTTGGCAATCCGATGACATCACTGAATCTATGAGACCTGATCTTGCTAGTGCCAGTCGTATTGTGTCTGGTGGTCGTGGTGTTGGTAGTGGCGACAACTTTGCGCTGGTTGAAGCCTTAGCCGATAAACTAGGTGCGGCAGTTGGTGCATCTCGTGCAGCAGTTGATGCGGGTTTTGTATCAAATGATCTACAGGTCGGGCAGACGGGTAAAATTGTTGCGCCCGATTTGTATATGGCGTTTGGGATTTCTGGTGCTATTCAACATTTGGCAGGCATGAAAGACTCTAATGTTATTGTGGCGGTCAATAAGGATGAAGATGCACCTATTTTCCAAGTAGCAGATTATGGTTTGGTTGGGGATCTCTTTAGCGTGCTTCCTGAGATGACAAATAAGCTTTAGATGGCGGTCAGGAAAGCATAGATAGGTCTAATACTTAGACAGTCACAGTCTATTATGGTTTTGGTGACATTAACCGAGCTTAGGCTCGGTTTTTTTATCTTTCAGAGCCAGTTTGGCTACAAAGTTCAATAGCTCGTTTACCACTGATAACCAAAAAGCAGCAAACAGTCGTTGCTAGTGCACTAAGGTGAAAGAAATCAACAAGTAGCATGTTTTCCATGGTATTTTCCTCTTATGAGACTTTTATTCGTTGTTATTTTTATTGTTTAATAAAAGCATAGCATTCACAATTCGTCCACAGTATTTGCAAAATAGCCTTTTTTGATTGTGTTTGTTTGCGCGAATGAAATGTTTAGAATTCGTCTTGTTTGCCTTATAGTGTTTGTCAGGATTCATTATGTGCCTCGGTCCTGTCGTTCTGTTGAAATAACTCCCTAGTTAAAGATGTTTTTATACCGTGCAGATTGTTTATAGGAGTCGTGGCGACTCATGATTCGTCCACTGTTGATTATGCGTTTGCTGACTATGCCGTGTTTATGGATGAGTGTGGTGCAGTTTGTATTCGGTGAATTGTCCTTTATGTTCTTTAAAGACGATGTTGGGCGTGCTTTTGCCCTGCCGGCCTTAATTACGTTTCCCCTAGCTTTGGCTATTTTATTGGGGTTTAAAAAATATCCTTTACCCTCTGTAAATACTCGTGAAGCCATGCTATTTGCCACCTTAACCTGGTTGGCTGTAGGTGTATTGGGCGCCGTACCTATTATATCTGTTACGCATATTTCCTTTACTGATGGTGTTTTTGAATCCATTAGTGCTTTGACGACCACAGGTGCAACTGTGTTGTCTGGTTTGGATGATATGCCTCCAACCTTCTTGATGTATCGCCAGTTTTTACAGTGGATGGGGGGGCTTGGAGTGGTGATCTTTGTGGTGGCGATTCTTCCCATGCTGAACATCGGTGGCATGCGCTTGTTAAAAGCGGAAACACCAGGGCCGATTAAAGACGATAAACTTTCGCCTCGCGTATCCAGCACGACTCATTATTTATGGATGGTGTATTTAGCCATTACTGGCTTGTGTGCGCTGAGTTATTACCTTGCTGGTATGTCGGTGTTCGACGCTATCGGACACAGCTTTACTACCGTCTCGACAGGTGGGTTTTCAACACACGATGCCAGCATGGGCTATTTTAACAGTTCATTAATCTTGTGGATTTGTAATCTTTTTATGGTGTTGGGCGCGGTAAACTTTGCTCTGCATTATCGTATTTATATTGCCCGTAGTATTCGGCTGTATTGGCAAGACGAAGAGACTCGCGGCTTTCTGAAAATTATTGCTTTTGTGGCTCTGTTATTGGCGTTGTTTCTTTTCCAAACGGATGCAGAAGAGGGGCTGTGGGTGTCTGTTACTCAGTCGTTTTTTCATGTTATTTCGTTTATTACCAGCACAGGGTTCGCGGCAACGGACTTTGGAGCTTGGCCTGCGGTGACCTCGATTGTGTTGATTTTTGTCGGTTATATTGGCGGTTGTGCGGGATCGACAGCGGGCGGTAATAAAGTCATTCGAAATATCATTTCGCTAAAATCTATCGCTTTGGAACTCAAACGTTTGGTGCATCCAAATGGTGTTTTTACGATGAAGTTTCAGGGACGAAGCATCAGTGCCGATGTGCGTCATTCGGTGATGGGTTTTATGTGTCTTGCCGCTATGGTAACGGTTTTTTTTACGGTGTTGTTGATGATGACGGGGATGAGTTTTATGGCATCCTTGAGCGCGACGGCGGCTTGTTTAAATGTACTAGGACCAGGCTTTGCTGAACTTGGTAGTAACTTTTCTCCATTAAGCGACACGGGCACTTGGCTGATGAGCTTTGCGATGATCTTAGGGCGTTTGGAATACTTTACGGTGCTGGTGCTATTCTTTCCCGTTATGTGGCGCCATTAATAAGTATTTGATCGTTTTGATACATAGTAAAAGCAAAAAAGGGACAGATATCTTATTGAGATCTGTCCCTTTTTAATTACTTCATAAAAGAGCGTGCTATTTAAAAAGAAGTTTAAACGACAGCAACCGCGATGCCGTTGCTTTCTTCTTCGTATGCTTCTAGCTCTATCGCAATACTTTTTGAGGTTGGTGTGTTGCTAAATTCACCATGGCTGTCTAGCGGTACTAATGGGTTCGTTTCTGGGTAGTAAGCCGCGATGTTGCCTGCTGGAATACTATAAGGCACTAGTTTAAAGCCACTAACTTTGCGCTCTACACCATCATCCCAAATTGAACGTAATGTAACGGTTTGGCCTTCTTCGAAGCCAAGACGTTGTATATCCGCGGGGTTGATAAACACTACTTTACGTTCACCTTTAATGCCTCGGTACCTATCGTTCATACCATAAATCGTGGTGTTGTATTGGTCGTGAGAACGCAGTGTTTGCATGATGAGCGTTTTGTCTGATAATAAATTTTGTGCACGCTTAGGTAGGATAGATTCAGGCAACACATGTGTGTGGCAAATAGCTTTGCCAGCGGGTGTTTTCCAGTTTCTTTCTCGCGCACTGTTGCCTAGGTAAAAACCACCATCTTGTAAAATACGTTGGTTGAAGTCATTGAAGCCAGGAACAACGGCTGCAATATGCTCACGAATTAGGTCGTAATCGCTTACGACTTCGTTCCAATCAATGGGGAAGTCGCCTAACGTAGCAGATGCTATTCCTGCGACAATGGCTGGTTCAGATTTTTGTTCTTTGCTTAATGGCTCTAGTACGCCGCCAGAAGCATGAATCATACTGAAAGAATCTTCTACGGTGACTTTTTGCTGACCTTTTGTTTGATGGTCGATATCGGTACGGCCAAGGCAAGGCAATATAATCGCTTCGGTACCAGTAATAAGGTGAGAGCGATTTAGTTTAGTGCTAATTTGCACAGTAAGCTGACATTGCTTTAGGGCGTGCTTGGTTGCTTCTGTATCTGGTGTTGCCGCAGCGAAGTTACCACCTAGGGCGATAAAGACGCCGACTTTGCCGTCACGCATAGCGCGAATGGTATCAACAACGGCCAAACCATGTTCTTGTGGTGGTGTGAAGTTGAAACGTTTTTCCAAGGCATCGAGAAAGGCTTGAGAAGGGCGTTCGTTAATGCCCATGGTTCTATCGCCTTGGACATTACTGTGGCCACGAACAGGGCAGACCCCAGCGCCTGGTTTGCCTAAATTGCCACGTAGGGCCATTAAATTGACCATTTCATGGATGGTTGCGACGGAATGATGATGCTGAGTGATGCCCATTGCCCAGGTTAGAATAACGTTTTCAGCTTTCGCGTAGACGTTAGCTGCGTGGGTAATTTCCTCTTTGTTTAGCCCAGACTGATTAATAATGTCTTGCCAAGATGTTTGCTTAACCTGCTCAAGGTAAGTATCTAAGCCTTGAGTATGTTCTTTGATAAAGTCGTGATCAAAGACGGCTTGCCCTTGTTGGTGAGCTTTTTCGTCTAAGTCGATAAGTACTTTTACGATACCGCGTACCACCGCCATATCACCACCAATTTTAGGGCAAAAGTAGCCTGTATTGGTTGGCTTTGAGCCATTGGTGAGCATTTCCATTGGGTTTTGTGGGTTCTGGAAGCGTTCTAAGCCACGCTCGTGTAGTGTATTGAAGCTTAGTAATTGTGCGCCTCGTTGTACCACTTCTTTTAGCGTTTCTAACATCCGAGGGTGATTTGTCCCCGGGTTTTGACCAAAAACAAATACGGCATCCGCGCGTTCAAAGTCGTCAATTTCAACCGTACCTTTACCGATGCCAATACTACTGGTTAATGCGTAACCACTGGCTTCATGACACATGTTTGAGCAGTCTGGAAAATTATTTGTACCATAAGCACGAGCAAAAAGTTGGTACAGAAAGGCGGCTTCATTGCTTGCTCGTCCAGACGTATAAAAAGCAACATTATCTGGATTCGTTTGTTCTTTTAATGTCTCGCCGATTTGTTTATAAGCTTGTTCCCAAGAAATCGCTTCGTAGTGATCGGTTTCTTGGTTGTAGCGCATTGGTTCGGTGAGTCGGCCCTGGTATTCAAGGAAATAATCACTTTGAGTATTCAGCCAAGATACACTGTGTTCCGCCATAAATGCGGCGTCTACTTTACGAGATGTAGCTTCCCAGTTAACTGCTTTTGCTCCATTTTCGCAGAAACGGATTTTAGCTGGGTCATGCTTTTCACCCCAAGCGCAACCAGGGCAATCAAAGCCATGGGGCTGATTGGTTTTTAACAGAGTATGAATATTACGGACCGCATTTTCACTTTTCAGCCAATGCTTTGTTGTGCTTTGAAGTGCGCCCCAGCCGCCAGCTGGTCCTTTGTAGGGTGTGTAAAAGTCAGTTTTTTTACTCATCGTCTGTTCCTTCTGGCTGGGCTGAAGATGCGAATACACGCGGAGCATCTTGCTTGGGTAAATGAATTAATGTTAATCCGTAATGTAGGGCTAGCTTGACGGCAAGCGTACTTGGTGAGGCTAGGTGAATCAGTCTAGAAAGTCCAACTCTTACGGCTTTTTGAACCAATTCGGTACTGCATCGGCTTGACATTAAAACACTGTAATTATGTAAGTTTATATTCTGTTGTAGTGCATAGCCAATGATCTTATCTAGGGCGTTATGCCGGCCGATGTCTTCCATGCAAAAAATGGGGGTGCCTTTGGGCGAGATCAATAAGGCCGCATGAACCGCCCCTGTTTTATTTCCTAATTCTTGGTAGTGGGATAAGCGAGTTCTGAGAGCGGTTAAGCTGGCTTCGTCGATTGTTTTACTTGGCGCAAGTGTTGGTAATTTAGGAATAGCCTGAGTTAACGATTCCACTCCGCACAAACCACAACCCGTTGCACCAAGGTGTGTCTGTCTTCTCTGCTTGAATTGGGTAAATCGACGTGGACTTAGCTCTAAGTTGATTGCAACACTTTCTATGTCTGGCGGTGTTTGTGTTAGCTGAACTGTAATGTCTCGGATGTCGTTAATATGCTCAATAATCCCTTCACTGCGGGCAAAGCCGATGACAAAGTCTTCTAAATAAACAGGTGTAACCATCATAACAGCATAAGATATGCCATTTATGCTAATGGCCAGTGGCATTTCCTCGACCAGTTCAGCTGATTCTAAACGCTGTTGTTTATGGTGTGATGATTCACTTTGCTGCTCAGTACCTTTTTGTAATTTATCGCATCGGTCAAAAAGCTGGCGTCTGTAACTGGTAAAAGAAGTCGGTGAATGCTGCATGCTGTTAAGATCGGTTTATGAGAAAGAATGTACTTATAGTACGGCGAGTTATGAGGAGCGTCCAATGCTTTTGCCCTAAGAAAGAGCAGGAAAACGACATGAATTTTGAATGGATATTGTTTGTTTGGCTAAGATGCGATTTACGTCACCCCTTTCAATGGCTTTAGTATTTCTTTAGAACTTAAAATACCGTATCCTACCTCGAAAATTTAAGTTTCGAATGCTTTTATCCGTCTGGGTTTTGTAAAACTACGGGGTAAAAGGGTATGGACTGTGATTATTTGCACTCCAACAGTGGCAAGGAAAAAGTGCATGCTACAAAGTGTGGTTCTGTTTTTGTCATATATTGAGAACGTGTACGGTCAAAAGATCAGTATATAGTCAGGTTCTCCGTGAGCCACTTTTGTTTAATGAGTTTTTTATTTATGCAGTTTATCAAACACCTCTCGCGTTGGGCTCTTTCTGGCCCACGAGCTTGGTTATCCATTATTTTTATAATATTTATTGTACTTTCTTTCGTTTATAAGTCTCTTGTGTCTCCAGCTAACGACCTTAATGAATATACACTTCCCAGTGTTACCGACGTCATAACGGGTAAGGGGTATACGTCTAAGGTCAGCAATAATGATAATGTCATTTTCCCCCAAATCAGTTCGAACACAGATGAAGACAATGATTATGATTCTTTGGTTACGATGGATCCTCTGCAAAATGTAGAGCAAGTCCCCCCTGTTATACCTGCGATTGAATATGTTATTAAACCTGGCGATACTCTGGCACGTATTTTTGCTCGTTTAGGATTATCCAGAGAGGCCTTGTACTCAGTATTGGAAGCCGATCAAGAATACTTGGTACTTGAGCCATTGCTGCCAGATGATAAGTTCACCTTTAAATTGGATGAAGACGGTGACTTGCTCGAAATTACCCGACGCATAGATATTAGTAAAAGTGTGTCTTATGTTCAGCATGATGGCGGTGGTTTTAGCTACAAAGAGAGCATCAAACCCATTACTTACACCCAGAAAGCAGTACACAGTAAAATCATTGGAAACTTTTACCTTTCAGCCAAAAAAGCTGGCTTATCTGATACGCAAATTTTAATTATTAATGATTTGCTGAAAGGTCGGGTGAATTTTCGTAAAGACCTACGTGCCAATGATGCGTTTGACTTCGTCATTAAGAGTGGCAGCATTGATGGTGTAAAAGTAGGCGACAGTCAGTTAGAGGCTTTAGAGATCACCGTGAAAGGTGAAACTTATCGCGCTTTTTTACATTCAGACGGTCGCTTTTATGATCTAGACGGAAACAGTTTAACTCCCGCTTTATTGCGTTGGCCTACTCGGAAAAAATATCGAATAAGCTCGCCCTTTAATGCAAATCGGCTACATCCTATAACGGGTCATCCAGCTCCGCATAATGGTGTTGATTTGGCGACGCCCTCGGGAACGGAAGTGCTGGCAACCGGTGATGGTGTGGTAACTCGTGTTGCTTCGCATAAATACGCCGGCAAGTATGTTGTAATTGATTATACTGGCCCATATGGTTCGCGCTTTTTACATTTAAGTAAGATATTGGTGAAAAAAGGCCAGAAGGTTAAACGTGGTCAAGTCATTGCGTTGTCTGGTAATACTGGACGTACAACGGGTGCTCATTTGCACTATGAGCTGCACATTAGAGGACGCCCCGTGAATCCAATGACCGCTGAAATTCCGACGACTCAGTCCATCCCCAAGAGTGATAAAAAAGAATACTCTAACAATGTTAAGCGCTTGTTAAATATGATGATGGGCAATCAGGTAGAAGACCAAAATGCCACAGATACTCAGCCCGAGTCTATGGTAGATTCACAGTCAACATTAGATGCTGTTGCAAATTAAACTTCGATTTTAAACGACATAACGCAATAGAAAAAGGCGTCTCTTCTTAAGAAGAGGCGCCTTTTTTGTTGGCTCTTTTTTATCTTTAGATACTTTAATATTGTGTAAATATTGCGCTTACATGTTTTTCTTGTACGATTTGTTGCCGATCATGAAAAGCACCAAGAAAATGGCTAAGCCTAGGCAATTAATCCAAAGCGCTAGATGTGGCCATAGCATCATCACAGAAGCAACTAAGGCAATCGCTCGAGCAAAGATCGACAATTTATCCTCTAAGTAACCTTCCATTGCCCCAACGAGTGCATACATGCCAAATATAGCAAAGAGAGTCAGGCGCAGTAGCGTTTCAGTATCACCACCAATTAATGGTGTGTAAGCCATTAATAATGGAACAATATATAAACCTTTTGCCAGTTTCCATGCCGTTACCCCAGTTCGCATTGGGGGCGTTTTTGCGATGGCTGCCGCAGCGAAAGCGGTTAAACAAACAGGAGGCGTTACATTACTGTCTTGTGAAAGCCAAAAGATGATCATGTGCGCAGTGACTAGAATCATCGCAACACTTTGGGCTCCAAGAGCTTGGTCCATTAACATGCTTTTAAAGTCATTAGGAACTTGTGCCAATAGAGCTTGGGCCTGTTCCATTGGCATGCCTTGCGCTAAAGAAGCAATGGCTGAAGGATCAACCAACATGAAAACGGCGTTAGCAGCTTCAGGTAAACTGCCAGAAGACATCATCTCTAAGAGTTGGCTTTCAGCAATAAGATTGAATAGAGCAGGTGCGGATAGTGTACCTAGCACGATATAAGATGCGGTTACAGGCAAGCCCATACCCAAAATCAAAGAAGCAATCGCAACTAAAATAATAGTGAAAAACAGGCTACCGCCAGCCCAATTGGTAATTAACAAAGAGAAAGTATTCCCAACCCCAGTTGTACTAATTACGTTAACTACCAAACCGATACCAACCAGTAAAACTGCTGTGGTTGACATGTTTTTCGCGCCTTGGGCCATGGCGTCAATCACTGCTGCCGGTCCCATTCTATGCTTGCTAGAAAGGAACGACGCGGCAATAACAGCTAGAATACTGATTCCCGCTGCGTAGGTCGGAGTAAAACCTTGTACTAACAAAGTTACTAAAACGCCAAGCGGCACAATATGATGCCAGCCATCTTTTAGAACTTGTGAAATCTCGACCGCATCATCGCTTTCAGTGGCGATAACCTTGCTACGTTTTGCTTCGACACGTACAAAAAATCCAACAGATAGGAAATATAATAACGCTGGAATAGCGGCCACACTGATAATGGTGACATATGAGACTTGAGTGTAAGAGGCCATAATAAAAGCGCCAGCACCCATCACTGGCGGCATTAGTTGTCCACCCGTTGAGGCCGCCGCTTCGACACCAGCTGCAAAACGTGCTGGAAAACCGGCTCTGCGCATAAGAGGAATGGTAATCACACCAGTCGATACCGTGTTAGCCACAGAAGAACCAGAAACAGACCCCATCAAACCAGAACCTAAGACAGCCACAAATCCAGGACCACCAATCATTTTGCTGGCAAGCGATCGGGATAGATCAATAATAAAGTCACCAGCACCAGATTTTACTAAAAAGGCACCAAATAGAATAAACATGAAGACGAAGCTCCATGATATTCGGGAAATAGAGCCGAACATGCCATCGGTGCTAAAAAAGCTGCGATACAGTAATGTCTCAACACTTAGCCCAGGGAAATTGAACATACCGCCAAGCCAGCGCCCCCACAATACAACATAGGTTAGCGCGATGATGATTAAGAAAGGAATAAACCAACCGCTGGTGCGACGAATTAGCTCAAGAGATAGCAAAACAGCTATGCTTGACACTATCCAATCTGAAGTGTTGAAGGTTACGCCCCTAGCGTAGAGCGCATCTTCAAAGAAGACAATGTAGAGCACCATTCCAATAAGTGCGAAAACAATAGCCCCATCAAAAAACAACGCAATTTTACTATCTTGCCATTTAGGGTGTGCTGGAATGAGCAAGGCGCACAAAATACCGAAACCCGCAAAATGAAACGCAGAGACCCAGAGCTCTGGAAGTGTGGCTATTGTATTAATGTAGATGTGGGCAACAGCCAAAAAAACCGAAAGAGCAAATACAAAGCGGTTGAGCCATGTACCTGAACGGTGTTTGGTTTCAAAATCTTCAAGATTGATGTCTTGAGGTGCAGTTGGTTGCGATGAAGCAGTCATAGACAAGCTACCTTTATGTGTGCAAAAAACGGATTGAGCAAAGGCGTAAAAGGCGCGCCGTACTGTTATACGGCGCTAGAACAAAAGTTAATGGTGTTACTTTGCGATCAGGCGAGCTGGAATGTTAATACCGCGTTCACGATAATAACGAGCCGCACCTGGGTGCAAGGGTACAGGAAGGCCTGCAATGGCTTTTTCAATAGACATAACAGAAGTTGCTTTATGAATAGCACTTAAGTAGCCGAGGTTTTCGTAAAGCGATTTTGTTAACTCATAGACATCGTCTTCGGATAGGTCGGCACGTGTAGCAAGGAAATTCGGCTGAGCTACCGTGTTGATGGCTTTTGTTTGCCCCGGGTAAGTGTTCGCTGGAATGACGTAGCGCGTCCATAGCTCGTAGTTACCGTTGGCTTCTTTAATTTGCTCGTCAGTGAAGTCTAATACTTTGACTTTATCACCCATAGATGCATACAGCCTTGTTACGGCACTGACTGGAACACCTGCTGGTGTGTTCATACCATCGATATTACCATTTTGCATGGCGTCTGCACTTGCTCCGTAGCCCATATAAGCAAGAGCAAATTTATCAGGGTCAATGTTTAAGCCTTTTAGTTGTTGACGACCAGAGCCTTCGGTTCCAGAGTTTTTAGTACCAATAGAGAATTTATGATTGGTTCCCTCAAGACCTTTAAGATCGGACATAGTGCCTGTTTTGGTTAAATCTGCTTTTATCACAAAGTGTTCTACGTTTTGCCATAGCATGGAAACGGAACGTAACTCGCTTTGTTTGCCTGAGCTTTTAAATGGACCTTCACCGTCCCAAGCCCATGCACCGTAAAGGCCTTGCAAAATAGCGAATTGAGCTTGGTTTTCACGTAAAAGTTTGATGTTTTCACCAGAGCCGGCTGAGCTGATAGCTGAAACGGATAAGCCAAATTTAGGCTCTAGTTTGACTTTGCTCAATGTAGCGATAGCGACACCAACCGGATAATAAGTGCCTCCAGTCGATGCTGTTGCTAGGATATAGTTGCGGTTATCTGCAGCTGATGCGCCAGTTGTAGATAAGGCAATAGCGGCCGCGGTTGCGCTGGTAAGAATTGTTTTAGTAATAAAGCCCAATTTCATATTATTTTTCTCCTATTGGTGGGGTGATCACACAATCCATAGCGATTATCGTGCCAAATATATATACATTTGATTTATAAGGTTTTTATTTTGTCCTTAGTATTTCCTTTCTTTTTTTATACACATATGCGCTATTTATTGCTTATGGTTGACGTTTCACTGTCGGCAATAAATTGCTTACGATGTAAGTGAATAAAAATCACTATTTACATGTTATTTTGTGCCATAGCGATTGATATGGTGAGCAAAATATTGCCGATGAACTTAGAGCGAGAAAATAATGAAACAAGATCATAATATCCGGGTTGTATTATTTGATTTAGGAAATGTCTTGGTCGACTTAGGTGATGTTTCTGAAATGCATGCTATGTTGAATACGCAAGGTGAGGAGTCTGATGTTTGGTTAAAATGGTTGAGATCTCCGACCGTTGCTGCATTTGATTCTGGAAAAATTACTTTCGATCAATTTGCTGATGGTTTACTGAAAGAAGTTGGTAGTAGTATAGATAAAGAAGTGTTCAAGGCGTCGTTTAAAGCATGGCCAAGAGGGTTGTTTACTGGGGCGCTTGAATTAGTCGAATCGGTGAGTCCTGAATACCATCGTGCTATTTTATCCAATACAAATGCGGCTCATTGGCCGAGACTCATGGATGAAATGGCGCTGGCAGGTAAATTTCACAGTTATTATGCCTCTCATATGGTTGGTTATGTGAAACCTGATGCAGCAATTTACCAATATGTGATTCAGAGTTTACAGGTAGCTCCTGAGCAGATTCTTTTTATTGATGATAATCAAGTCAATATCGATACAGCCATAGCTTTGGGGATGAAAGCATTTCGGGTGAAAGGAATTGAAGAAGCACGCCTTGTGCTGAATAAACATGGGGTGTTGTCCAGCGAGAAGAAGATTGACTGTGATAACAGCAACAGAATTGTTTGAAGCCTTAAATTAAGTTGTTGAGGTATAAATGCCATTTGCTCTAGGGGGTTCTATGCGTACGTTTGATGGACAATCTTCTACAAGCTATTCACGAACTCGGCCGATGTACCCAGCTGAGCTTTACTATTGGTTATCTCAGCAAGTGTCTCCATCCAGCGTTGTATGGGATTGTGCTTGCGGCACGGGGCAGGCTTCGGTTGATCTTGCAGCCTACTTTGATCGTGTCGAGGCGTCTGACATTAGTGAATCTCAAGTCACGGCAGCGACTCCTCATCGTAAAGTCAATTATCAGGTGTTTCCTGCTGAGAAGACGCTTTACCCTGACCATTATTTTGATGTGGTGTGTGTAGCTCATGCGTTACATTGGTTTGATTTAGACGCTTTTTGGGTTGAGCTCAAACGAGTATTAAAACCTGGCGGGATGTTTGTTTGTTGGGGGTATAACTGGTTGCAGGTCGGTAAAGCGGAAGATAAAGCAATAGCAGACAATGTGCTACCTCATCTTGAAACTTATTGGCCTGCAGAAAGTCGTTTATTGTGGAATCAATATCGTGATATTAAGTTTCCTTTTGAATTAATAGAAGTTCCAGCGTTTGAGCTGAACTGTCATTGGTCTGTTACACAAACGCTGGATTTTATTCGTACGTGGTCTGCGTCTCAATTACGCATACAGGCGTGTGGCGATGACTTTTTATTGAATGCTTCAGCTATCCTTCGTGAGGCCTGGTCGGAGCCGACAAAGAAACAAGAAGTACGTCTGCCATTCTTTGTAAGGGCAGGGCGCATTACTTAGGCTTGCTTTTGCAATAAGACTAAAGTGGAATAGCTTGGAACCTCTATCGGGTTATAGTAGTTCGGCATCCGAATAACAAATTTAACAATGGAGCGGGTTATGAAGTCATTATATAGCGCAACCTCAAATGAGGCGGCAAAAAATGCCAATGTGAGTCAAGCAGAGTTTGAAAAACGCTATCAAGAATCGATTGAAAACCCAGACGAATTTTGGGGTAAAGAGGGTAAGCGTTTAGATTGGTTCAAACCGTATACTAAGGTTAAAAACACGTCTTTTAAACGAGGTGAAGTTGACATTAAATGGTTTGAAGATGGTGAGCTGAATGTGGCTTATAACTGCATTGATCGCCATCTAGCTAGCTCTGCAAATAAAGTCGCTTATTACTGCGAAGGCGATAAAGAAAGTGACGAAAAAATCGCGATTACCTATCAAACCTTGCACGATGAAGTCGGGCGTTTAGCTAATCTGTTGAAACGTCAGGGCGTCAAAAAAGGCGACCGTGTTGCTATATATATGCCAATGATTCCGCAAGCGGCGTATGCCATGCTGGCATGTGCTCGAATCGGTGCTATCCACTCTGTTATTTTTGGTGGCTTCTCAGCTCATGCTATCGCCGATCGTTTAAATGATTGTGAAGTGAAGCTTGTTATCACTGCAGACGAAGGTCGTCGCGCCGGAAATACGATTCCCCTTAAACACAATGTTGATATGGCACTAAGCAACAATGCCTGCCCATCGGTTGAAAGTGTTGTTGTTTATCGCTATACCAAAAAAGATGTGGCTTGGTTTGAAGGTCGCGACTTGGATTGGGCGGTTGAAGTCGAAAATGAAAGCACTGAATGTCCTGCTGAACACATGAGCGCGGAAGACCCACTTTTTATTCTTTATACTTCGGGTTCAACTGGTAAGCCAAAAGGCGTAGTGCATTCAACGGGGGGGTATTTAGTATACGCTTCGTTAACCCATGAATTGGTGTTTGATCTTAAGCCAGATGACATTTATTGGTGTGCTGCCGATGTGGGATGGATCACAGGTCACAGTTATATGGTTTACGGTCCACTTGCCAATGGGGCAACGAGTATTTTATTTGAAGGCGTACCAACCTACCCAGATTCTGGTCGAATTGGTCGAGTTGTAGATAAATTTGGCGTAACCCTCTTGTATACAGCACCAACAGCAATTCGTGCTTTGATGGCAAAAGGTGATGAAGCGACTCGTTCCAGTAAGCGTGACTCTTTACGAATTTTGGGTAGCGTTGGTGAGCCGATCAACCCTGAAGCTTGGTCTTGGTATTACGGCGAAATTGGCAACTCTTCTTGCCCTATCGTTGATACATGGTGGCAAACGGAAACCGGCGGCATGATGATGTCACCACGAATTGTACAAGGCGATGTAAAACCCGGTTCTTGTACTGGTCCTTTGTACGGTGTGCAACCTGCGTTGGTTGATGCACAAGGTGTCTTACAAGAAGAGCAGGGGACATTGGTAGAGGGTGGTTTAGTTATTACCGATTCTTGGCCTGGTCAGGCTCGAACTGTATATGGCGACCATGAGCGTTTCGAACAAACTTATTTTAGTACTTTCGACGGTATGTATTTCACTGGTGATGGTGCTTCTCGCGATGAGGATGGCCATTATTGGATCACTGGGCGTATGGACGATGTATTGAACGTGTCTGGGCATCGTCTAGGCACCGCAGAAATTGAAAGTGCGCTGGTTGCTCACCCTTCTGTCGCTGAGGCCGCTATTGTTGGTTACCCTCATGACATCAAGGGTCAAGGCATTTATGTTTATGTGAGTGCTGTTGCTGGTGCTACGCCTGATGAAGAACTAACAAAATCATTGAAGCAGTTTGTTCGACAAGAGATTGGGCCCATTGCGACGCCAGACCTCATTCAGTGGGCTAGCAAAGGCTTACCAAAAACCCGGTCAGGTAAGATAATGCGCCGTATTTTGAGAAAAATTGCGGCGAATGAACATGATCAATTAGGTGATACAAGTACGCTAGCAGATCCAAGTGTGGTTGATGATTTAATCGAAAACCGTTTAAATGTGTGACAGCTTATACATTTAAAAAGGATACACAGTGATTTCACTTGTTATCGCGGACGATCACCCACTGTTCCGTAGTGCGCTATGTGGTGCGCTACGTGCAGAAATTGAAGGTATTGTGATAGTCGAATCCCATGATTTGGATTCGACTTTGCAATGTTTGGATAGCCTGAATGACCTTGATTTACTGCTGCTGGATTTGAATATGCCTGGTAGTGGTGATTTGTATGGACTCATTCGAATTCGCAAAGATTTTCCGGACGTGCCTGTGGCTGTTATTTCAGGTAGTGAAGACAGCGTCATGGTGGCCAAGGTGATTGATGCTGGTGCATTGGGGTTTATTCCTAAAACGAGTGAACCCGCCACTTATGTGCAAGCTATTCATGCGATTTTGGCTGGTGATATTTGGTTGCCTAATGGCCTTAGAGAAGAGGTTGCCAATCAACCTAAGCCTGATTTATCGATGCAGCATAAAGTTACAGAGCTAACGCCTCAGCAATATAAGGTTTTATGTTATTTGCATGAAGGCTTATTGAATAAACAAATTGCTTATGAATTATCTATTTCTGAAGCGACGGTAAAAGCACATATAACGGCGATTTTTCGTAAGCTGGAAATCAATAACAGAACGCAAGCCGTGCTGGTGGCAAGTGACTTGAAGTTGCAGATGACCATAACGTAAAGTTAGTTCTTTTCTTTTTCAATCTGTCTTTCCATTTTTTTTATTTTTACATTGGCATGATTCTGGAACTGGATCCATGCCACCTTCATGCCATGGATGACATTTAGACAACCTTCTTAAACCTAGAAACACGCCTTTAAAGATTCCAAATCGTTCAATGGCTTGGATCATATATTGTGAGCAGCTGGGGTAAAAGCGACAGTTATTCCCTAATAACGGGCTAATTAAAAACTGATAGCCTTTTACTAATAAGATGAATATTTTTTTCATAAGCCACTTAATCTAGTGAATGTTCTGATAGGGATTGAATTGTGTCATTTTTGTGTAAATAGTAACGCCTATTTGTTACTGTAGCTGAAATATATCACAGAATCGATTCTACTATGCCAGATCAACATCTTACTCTTAACGCCATGCAGGTTGTTGCTTATCAAGGCGAGCCTGGAGCTTATTCGCATCTTGCTTGCAAACACACCTTTCCAGACTGGACCAGTATTCACTGTGCATCTTTTGTTGATGCTTTGCAGATGGTGGAGCGAGGCGACGCTTATTACGCCATGATTCCCGTTGAAAATTCTACCGCAGGTCGTGTTGAAGAAATTTATCGAGAATTAAAACGTACTCAACTGTATGTAGTGAAAGAGCATTTTGAACCAGTCAACCATTGCTTGATTGCTCGTCATTCTATGACCTTAGATCAAATTACTTGCATTGGTAGTCACCCTCAAGCGTTGGCGCAATGTGATACCAATATTAAGGCGTTAGGTGCGAAAAGTCAGGCTATGTATGACACTGCTGGTGCGGCTAAGCATATAGCTGAATTTGATGAGCCTGGATTGGCGGTTATTTCGTCTGAATTGGCTGCTGAATTGTACGGCCTAAATGTACTGAAAACTTCTTTTAACGATACCGTAGGCAATACAACACGCTTTTTGGTTTTTTCGCGTCAGCAAAAAATGCCTCTTTATGAAGATGGTAAAACCTATATCACTTCTTTTATGTTTCGTGTGCGAAATATTCCTGCTGCGCTTTATAAGGCGATGGGAGGTTTTGCTACTCAAGGCATTAACATGTTGAAGCTAGAAAGTTATATGGTGAATGGTAACTTCACCGCGACTCAATTCTACGTAGATGTTGAAGCGCACTTTCAGTCATCCTCTATGCAAGCAGCACTTGAAGAATTGAGCTTCTTTTCTGAAGAGGTGCGGATCTTAGGGACCTATTTGGCGGATGATTATAGGTTGAAGTAACAATGATGATGCGTTGTTGGTTATGTGTTGGCTTATGTCTGTCTTTTAGTGTGAATGCTTGGGCAGAAGTGGACGCTCTGCAGTCTACGGAAAATAACTTTTCAGCGGGCAGTTTTTCAAATTTAGGTTCATATGATGGTTTTTTCGATCATATTCCGGTGGTGGTAACGCCGTCTAAAATGTCTCAGCCTAGAGTTGATGTCTCTTCTACCTTGTCTGTATTGGACGGTGAATTTATTCGGCGTATTAACATGCAATATGTGGAAGACCTTTTACAGTTTGTTCCTGGCTTTTCAGTTGCCCCTTATAAGTCATCGAGTCAAAAGGAAGCCTCTTATCACGGTACTCAGTTAGATCAATATCGTCGTATTCAAGTTTTGGTGAATGGTCGATCTGTTTATAGTGCAGGGTTAGCGCGTGTTGAATGGGCGACCTTGCCGCTCAGCATTGAAGATGTGGCGCGTGTTGAGGTTAATCGAGGGCCAAATGCTGCTAGTTACGGTATTAACTCTTTTTTTGCGGTCGTTAATATCATTACTCGTTCTCCATTGGAAACTCTGGGGGATAGTATTACCGCGTACTCTGGATCTCGTGGTGATTACCGTTTATATGGCCAGCATAGTGGCTTGAATGGCGATTGGAGTTATCGAGCATCCGCTTCGACTAATGCTGTTCATGGTTTTGATGAAGATTTTTATGGTGAAGATCGACATGATGGCCATCGTTCAACGATGGGGAATGTCTTTATCCAGAGAGAAACCGCAAGCAGTTTTTTTGATTTAGATATTGGTGCGAGTAGTCTAAAAGGTAAAGTTGATCCGACCGAGTATGAGTCTGATTCGCCAACAGGGTCCTACGATACAAATAACCCCATGCGTTTGGTTGATCGTGAGCATATTAAGGCCAGTTACAGTAAACAGGTCTCCTCTGCGCATGAACTTAAAGTGCAATATTACTATGATCAATCTGACTTAAGTGAATACCATGAAGCACGTTTAAATTCCGCTTTTTATAGCTCTACTTTTGGTGGTGCTAGCTTGGGTAGAGATTATGTTGATGTTTCTTATTCAGTAGGTCTGTTAGAAACACGGCATGACATTGAGCTACAAAGTACGTGGGAAGCGTCTCGAAAGCTGCGTTTAATTTCCGCTATTGGTTATCGTTGGGATAAGGCCGAATCCGAGAATTTTTTGTCTGGCAAGGCGAGCGATGAGGTGTTTCGCCTTTCTTCCAATATGGAATATCGAGCTAGTGATAATTGGTTGGTTAATGCTGGAGCTATGTTTGAGCGTAGCCAAATGGGAGGTGATTTTTTATCTCCTAAGTTTGGCATGACTTATAAACTCTCTGAGCAAGAGTCGGTTCGCTTTAATGTATCTAAAGCAGTGCGAACACCTGATTTGTCAGATCAATATTTTAAATGGCATTATGTATTGTCTAATGGAGAAGAGTCATTCACAACTTATGCAGATAATGGTGAAGAAGAGGAAAAAATCACCTCCTATGAAATCGGTTATTACCATTATTGGGCAAGTTATGGACTTTCGCTGGATGTGAAGCTTTATCATGATGAAGTTCAAGATATGGTGTTAAGTAAGAAATTATTTACTGCCTTTAATGCTGATACGCCTATCGAAGAGGGCGTGGTCGAAGACGTTAATATCAATGGGATCGAACTTGAGTTTGATTGGCGCTTTCAATCTGGCGCTATTACTCGTTTCACCTATGCTTATCAAGATACTCAAACAGAAAACAAAGCTCTTTTGAAAGCTACGACGCCTGTGATGCTATCTTTTTTTGGAAGTGTGCCGCTAGCGGAACGATGGTCTATTCAAAGCTATTATTGGTATGGAAAAGAATTAGGTGGAAAAGATTATGAGTTTCTTAATGCTTGGTTGTCTTATCGATTGTCTTTAGGTGGGTACTCAAAAGCAACCATGGGGGTTGGAGCAGAAACGCGTTTGGATAATAACGCGCTTGTTTCTAGGCATAACAATATGATGGAAGATACGTTTGCTTATGTTTTTACAAATATCACTTTCTAACTAGGATAAATAGAAAAGTGAAAAAAATTTTTGCGATTATTTTGTTGCTGCTGGCATCGGTTAATGTGTCTGCAGCGATTTATATTGTCCATGATATTGAAGAAAGTTCAGTGCGCTCTCTGTCATTCCAATTTTCTGCATTATTGCCTGAAAATAATCAGCCGATCCCAGTACGTCGCTCCTTATTTCTACAAAATTTTTCCTCTCTGAAAGGTGACGATGTCATCCTAGCGGTTGGAGTGGAAAGCTTTAAGCAAGTTTGCTCAGTCGCGTCTGAAGGTGCTGTTTTGGCTGTTTTTATCGGCCAAGAAGAATATCTTAAAACACGCCCTCAATGCAGTGTTCCGAATAGTGCGGTGTTTTCTGGTGCGCCTCTGGATAAACGCTTGGCGTTGCTTAAAGCGGTTTGGTTTGATCGTAAGCCACTGGCTGTGCTTTATAGTGACAATTTACTAGTTGATGAGCGAAAAATGATAAAACAAGCCGCCCAATATGGTTTTGAATTTCAGTTTATGAAAACAGAAGTAGACCGATTATCTGTTTTGAAAGCCATTAATTTTGTTTTAGAAGATTCTATAGTAGTGTTTTCACTGGTTGATACAGAGTTGTATAAAGACGGTATAGCGCAAGACATACTGAAGTTGTTATTTCATAAGCAGCGGTTAATGGTAGGGCCTTCCTTTGCTTTCGTGCGGGCTGGTTCATTGTTTGCTATTTATTCTGACACAGAGGCGAAGCTAAATATTCTGGCTGATTATATTCGTGTGTGGCAGACAAAAGGGGTTTTGCAGGGTGCCGTATACCCAGATAAGCTGAGAGTAAGTTTTAACCCCTATCTTATTAAATCGCACGGTGTTGTATTGCCGTCTCCTTCCTATTTAAAAGATAAATTCGACCTTTGCTCGGAAACGGCGTGTTAGTGCCTACTGTAAAAAGCGCTTTACAAGACTGGTAAAGGGTAATGGCTTTTCCGCATGTAGCCAATGCCCAGCACCTGTGATGATTTTAAAGCTAGCATTTGGGAAAAGCGCCATTGTTGCTTCTTGATATTTTGCAACAATATAGTCTGAGTTTTCCCCTTTGATGAATAACGTCGGAACATCTACAGCATCTTTCATAACTGGCTTTTTAAGGATAGTAGAATAGTTATCAGCTATGTTGTTTACAGAAAGTTCTAGTTTAAAACCTTGTTCACTCCTGACGAGGTTTTTTAATAAAAACTGTCTAACTGATAAATTTGATACATACTGACTTAACAGTGTGTCGGCTTCTTTTCTTGAAGCGGGTTGTGCCTCTTCAATGGCCTTCAAGCCTTCTAAAATACGAATATGGCTTGGCTGGTAATCAACGGGAGCGATATCAACAACGACCAGCTTTTCAATTTTTCCGATTGGTGCGATTGCTGCTATTTGCATAGCGACTTTGCCGCCCATTGAGTGGCCGAGAAGATAAAAAGAATCGATTTTATTGAGCTCCACCCAGTCAAGTATTGCTTCTGCCATCTTTGGATAGCTGGCGTCAGACATGCTGTCTGATTTACCGTGGTTGGGAAGGTCTATGCAGTATACGGTGAAGTGTTCTGCTAGGGATTGTGCTATTGAATGCCAATTATCTGCGTTGCCAAATAAGCCATGAATGACAATTAGGTTTGGTCCAGAGGAACCATATTGCTTTGCGTGAATCATAGTAACCTTATCATACTGCAAGTAAGTAAATTGTTGACGTGTGGAATCGTTGTGTTGCCTGTATTGTACCAAGTCTTGGAAAGTTTCGTCCCTATAGAATCAAGGTAGTTGTTTGAATGTTAGATACATTTTTTATAAAGAGCCTGAAGTATCCTCTGCAGGTCACCGCAGCGGTGATTGATAAATTAGGTGTTAAAGCTAATTGGATCACCTTGCTTGGCTTTGTCGTCGGTATGATGGCGTTGCCAGCGTTGTATTTTGGAAATACATCATTTGCATTAGGTTGTGTGATCATTAACAGAGTAATGGATGGCTTAGATGGTGCTGTAGCGCGCGTGCAGGGGCCAACTGATTTGGGTGGTTATTTGGATATTACCTTGGATTTTATTTTTTATTCTGCGGTGATTTTTGGCTTTGCTCTGATGAACCCATTGGATAATGCGTTAGCCGCGAGTTTTTTGATTTTTTCTTTTATGGGGACTGGCAGCAGTTTTTTAGCGTTTGCCATCATGGCAGAAAAGCGAAAAATCGAGCGTTTAGAATATGGTCGTAAATCTTTATATTTTTTAGGTGGATTGGCAGAAGGGACAGAAACTATTGTGTTTCTGGTATTGATTTGTTTATTGCCTGACTACTTTGCCGTCATGGCATATTCGTTTGGTGTGATATGCTGGATAACGACGGTAACCCGAATTTATGCAGGCTACCGAACATTGACCTAAATCCTGTTGCTTAGGGTTAATCGAAAAAAGCGATTTCAATATCGCTTTTAACAATGGCGCAACACGCTAATAAATAACCACTTTGCACCCATGCTAGAGGTTCAAATGGGTAGATAACATGTCCCCATAAGAGTTTGACTGAGCAAGATGAGCAGTATCCTTCGCGACACTGGTATTCAACGTGAATACCAGCTCGTTCAAGTTGTACCAGTAAGGGCTCATCTTCAGTGACGAGAATTTGTTTTTTCCCTAACAGTACTCGATGTACTTGATCTGTTTTCTCGTCTCCTTGTGGTTTAGAGGTCGAAGTCATCGAAATCTGAATCGTCTAAGCTGTTGTCCGTTTGTCCTACTAGGTAAGAACTGATTTCTGCCTCTTGTGGGGCAACTTGAACATTGTCACTTACTAACCAAGCGTTAATCCAAGGAATTGGGTTGTGTTTAGTTTCAAAATAAGCTTCAAGTCCAACCGCTTGCATGCGTACGTTAGTAATGTACTCAACATATTGACCTAAAATTTGAGCGTTAAGGCCAATCATAGAGCCATCTTTAAACAGGTAGGTCGCCCATTCTTTCTCTTGTTCTGCGGCTTCGATGAAGATCTGACGCATTTCGTCTTGGCATTCGGCGGCAATAATCGCCATTTCTGGGTCATCTTTACCGGAAGCCATTAGGTTTAGCATATGTTGAGTGCCGGTTAAGTGCAGGGCTTCATCACGGGCGATCAGTTTGATGATTTTCGCGTTACCTTCCATGAGCGTGCGCTCGGCAAAGCCAAAACTACAAGCAAAGCTCACGTAAAAGCGGATCGCTTCTAGTACGTTGACAGAAGCAATTGTCAGATACAGCGCTTTTTTCAGTTTAGGCATGGATATTTCGATGTCGCCCTTACCTGGGATGCTAAATGTTCCCATGCCCATTGTGTTGTATATATTCACCATCTCAATTAAGCGGTCATAATAGAGAGACACACTATCAGCACGTTTGGTTATTTCTTCATTGGTAACGATATCGTCAAAGATTTTACTTGGATCGTTGACGATATTACGGATGATGTGAGTATAAGAACGGCTGTGGATGGTTTCACTAAAAGACCATGTTTCGATCCAAGTTTCCAATTCTGGTAGAGAAACAATTGGTAGCAGCGCTACGTTCGGTGAGCGACCTTGAACACTATCGAGTAAGGTTTGATATTTGAGGTTGCTCAAAAAGATATGTTGCTCATGTTCTTCTAATCTTTGGAAGTCTTTGCGATCGGTAGATAGGTCGACTTCTTCAGGGCGCCAAAAAAAAGACAATTGCTTTTCGATTAGCTTTTCGAAAATAGGATGCTTTTGCTGATCATAGCGAGCAACGTTGACATTTTCACCAAAGAACATAGGTTCTTTTGTACTATCGAAGTGCTTACGGTTGAAAGTCGAGTAACTCATGTTTCAGGGTATTCCTCAAAAGCGTAAGGCATATTCTGTCAGAGGATGCCTTAGTTATTAATAGATTTTAGAGTCTTGTGTAAAGCGGTAAACGTAGCAAAGCCTCATTGGGTGAGGCTTTGCTTGTCAGGTCATGGAAGCGATCTTGGTTCCATGTCTGACGGGTTAGATTTTACAAGCACCGCCAGCGCAATCATCCATGTCTTCTTGCTTGTCATCAGCACCATCACGAGTGTTGTGATAGTACAGTGTTTTCACACCAAGTTTATAAGCGGTCAATAAATCTTTCAAAATGACTTTCATCGGCACTTTTTGTGACTCAAATTTCTGCGGATCATAGTTAGTGTTGGCAGAAATCGCTTGGTCGACAAACTTTTGCATAATACCCACTAATTGTAGGTAACCATCGTTTGATGGAATGGTCCACAGTAGCTCATAGTTTTCTTTTAGGCGTTCAAACTCTGGAACAACTTGCTTCAAAATACCATCTTTACTTGCTTTGACAGATACGAAACCACGAGGCGGTTCGATACCGTTTGTTGCGTTACTGATCTGAGATGACGTTTCAGATGGCATTAATGCTGTTAGCGTCGAATTGCGTAGGCCGTGAGTAACTATCTCAGTACGCAAGGCTTCCCAATCGTAGTGAAGTTCAGATGACACGATGTTATCGATTTCTTTTTTATAAGAATCGATTGGCAAAACGCCCTTAGAGTATGTTGTTTCGTTAAAGGCCAAGCATGGGCCAAACTCTTTTGCTAACTTATTCGATGCTTTCAATAGGAAGTATTGAATCGCTTCGAATGTTTTATGAGTTAGGTCGTTTGCACTACCATCAGAGTATTTAACTCCGTTCTTCGCTAAGTAGTATGCGTAGTTGATAACGCCCACACCTAATGTGCGACGCAATTCCGTTGCACGTTGTGCTGCTGGAATTGGGTAATTTTGATAATCCAACAAGCTGTCTAAGGCACGAACGATGAGTTCAGCTAATTCTTCTAGTTCGTCTAGGTTTTCAAGTGCTCCTAGGTTAAAAGCAGACAAAGTACAAAGTGCGATCTCGCCTTCTTTATCATCAATGCTGTTTAACGGCTTAGTTGGAAGAGCGATTTCTAAGCACAAGTTGCTTTGTTTAACGGGTGCAACTTTAGGATCAAATGGACTGTGAGTATTACAGTGATCCACGTTCTGCAGGTATATACGGCCAGTACTTGCACGCTCAGAAGCGAACAGAGTGAATAGCTCTGTTGCCTTAACTGTTTGTTTGCGGATAGAAGGATCTTGCTCATACATAGTGTATAGGCGATCAAATTCTTCTTGGTCGGCAAAGAAAGCGTCGTATAGACCTGGTACATCAGATGGGCTAAACAAGGTGATGTTGCCACCTTTAATCAAACGTTGATACATCAAACGGTTGAACTGAACGCCGTAGTCTAGGTGACGTACGCGGTTTTCTTCTACGCCGCGATTGTTTTTTAGTACCAATAGGCTTTCCACTTCAAGATGCCAGATTGGATAAAAAACGGTAGCTGCACCACCACGAACACCACCCTGAGAGCAGCTTTTTACCGCTGTCTGGAAATGTTTATAGAATGGAATACAGCCTGTATGGAATGCTTCACCGCCACGTATAGGGCTACCTAGAGCACGAATTGCTCCTGCGTTTACGCCAATACCAGCGCGTTGACTTACGTATTTGACGATAGCACTGGATGTCGCGTTAATAGAGTCTAAAGAGTCGCCACATTCAATCAGTACACAGCTACTGAATTGGCGAGTTGGTGTGCGAATACCAGACATGATAGGCGTAGGTAATGAAATCTTGAACTTAGATACGGCATCATAAAAACGACGGATTAGATTCAAACGTTCTTTTTTGTCGTAACCTGCAAATAAGCAAGCAGCAACAAGAATATAAATAAACTGTGGGCTTTCATAGATAGCACCAGTCACTCGGTTTTGTACTAGGTATTTACCTTCCAGTTGTTTAACCGCAGCATAAGAAAAATCCATATCACGAGAGTGATCAATAAAGGAATTCAGCTGGTTGAAATCTTCTTCTGTGTAGTCTTCTAGAAGGTGTGAGTCGTAGCGTTTTTGTTCGACTAGGTTTTTTACGTGTTGGTATAGGTGTGGCGGTTCAAAATCACCAAAAGCTTTTTTACGTAAGTGAAAAATAGCCAAACGTGCTGCTAGGTATTGATAATCTGGCGTATGTTCAGAAATTAAATCCGCTGCAGACTTGATAAGTGTTTCGTGGATGTCTGTGGTCCGAATGCCCTCAAAGAACTGAATGCGCGCTTTTAGTTCGACTTGGGAAACAGAAACATTATCTAATCCTTCAGCAGCCCATGCGATGACTTTATGAATCTTTTCTAGGTTGATATTTTCCGTCTTCCCGTTACGTTTAGTAACTGTGAGAGTACTCATGCATTGGCTTCCCATTAGTGCGATATAAAAAGAGGTGGTTTACTGTATGTAGTGTGATGTTTTTGGCTGACACACTACATATAGTGTTTTATTAATAATCTGTAGCGAACAATAGTGCTCATTTAAGTGAAAATCAAGGCTTGAAAAAAACTCTGAAATGATAATTTGATAATAGCTAAGTACTTACTTACTTTACTTGCCTGAAAAAGCGTAAAGTTAGCAATTGGCAATACCGTGTTGGCTATTTTTATCTATTTTTTGATGAAAAAAACTCACCTCATTGAATGCGCGAAAAGTGATCAGTTAATGAGATTGAGCACCATTTTGAATGTTGCCACCAAAGCAAATAAAATGACTTGATGGATGAGGTATATAGGGAGTGCGTAACGTCCCATAAAGGCTAAAATGTGTATTGTTAGGGTATTTGGAGTCGGACATTTATGCCAGTTTAGGTGGCCAAGAAGAGGGCCAATTAGAACAACGGCTATCCATGGGAATGGAAATACAATATCTAGGGTTCTTTGTGGCAGTTCTATGTATGAGGAAATGATTGAAAAAGCGTTTGGGAAATGAAGCCAATTTGTTGAATGATAAATGATTATTATGGATGCACCAACCAAGGCTGAACTGATTGGCCATTTGGCAAATGGCCTGGTGACTAAAGAGGCTATAAAGATAAAATGCAATATGCCAAAGTATATCCATTGGTCAGGTGCAGCAAGGTATGTGGCAAGCGATATTGCGGCCGCCGAGACAAACAGTTTGATGTCGCGCACCCAAAATGAAGGGTGTTTGGCTTTGCTTAACGTGAGATAGGTAGACCAGCCAATGGCGGTAAGAAACAGTGTTAGAATCAAGCTACGAAAATAAACCCAAAAAGGGTCGTAGATGTAGAATTCCATAAAGCCAAAATTTCGTAAATCCCAACAAAAGTGGAATATCATCATCAGTAGTACAGCAGACCCGCGATATACGTCTAGGAATGCACTACGTTTAGTTGGCTCTAAAGTGAAAGAGGTTTGCATTGAAGTCCAAGGTGAATAATTTAATAGGAGCTGGGCCATCATACCGATACTCATTTTCTAGCTCAAGCCTACCGCCGTTAATGTCTCAGCTTAAATCAGATGTGTCCTGGGAGAGAGAAAGTCTAACCATGTTTGGGCGTGAAGTATTGGTGCCAAGAAAAGTTGCATTTATTGCTGATCACGGCATTTGTTATCGCTATTCTGGCAAAGATCATAATGGTTTTGGCTGGCCTGATTGGCTATTACCTATTAAGCAAGAGGCCGAGCAGCTTGCAGGGCAGTCTTTTAATGCGGTGTTATTGAATTGGTACCAAGATGGTGAGGAATATATGGGGTGGCATGCTGATGATGAAAAAATATTAGGCCCAGCTCCCGTTGTGGCTATGTTGAGTCTCGGAGCAAATCGGCCATTTTTATTTCGTCTTAAAGGAAATCATCAAATTAAGCATTGCATTGAATTAGAAAATGGAAGCTGGTTAATTATGTCCGCTTCGACACAGGTGTTGTGGCAGCACTCTTTGCCAGTGCGAAAGCGGATCAAAGAGGAGAGAATGAGTTTAACCTTTCGTCTCCTGTTTTGAGTGCTATTTATTTTCTTGATGCATTGTATGGCTGCATCTCAAAAATCACGGCGCTTTTCGCGTTCTTATCCAATTGTTGTCTTCTTGTGTATAGCAAATACGGTCATGAAGTCGGCTTGGTCTACCTTGCCAGAATTCAATAAAGCTGGGGTTTAATACATATCCTCCCCAGTTTTCAGGGCAAGGGACGTCTTTATCACTGAAGGTTTTTTCTTCTGTATCAAATGCCTTTTGCAATTCATCACGGCTAGCAATAACTGAGCTTTGTCTAGACGTTCTAGCTGCCAGCTGGCTGCCTCGTGGACGGCTTGCGAAATAGGTTTCTGAGGTTTCTCTAGACACTTTTTCTATGGTGCCTTCAATGCGAACTTGGCGAGATAGGGCCGGCCAGAAAAAGGTCATGCTGGCTTTGTTATTTTGCGCCAATTGCTGGGCTTTCTCACTGTCGTAGTTTGTGAAGAAAGAAAAGCCTGTGTCATTGCGTTGTTTCAATAGTACTACGCGAGAATGTGGCCAGCCGTCTAGCCCAACTGTACTGAGTACCATAGCGGTTGGGTCATCAGGGCAGGATTCTATAGCTTTGTCTAGCCAAGTATCAAATAGAGCCAGTGGGTTGTTACCTGCTTGCTCTTCCAAAAGATCGTCGAATTGGTAGTCACGACGAATAGAATGAAGATCTCTGTTCATGATTAAATCCGGTAAGTAGTAGAAGTCATGACTTTAGATACTTGGGTCATGATGGCCATAATAGGTTGTGGAAATTCGTATCCGCCTGCTTCTAATGCCATTGCTTTATGTTTCGCTTCGTCAATGTGCATTTGCGTTAATACCGCTTTGCTTTTTTCATCTTGCATTGGCAAGGTTGCCATGTGTTTTTCAAGGTGAATGCAAACTTGGTCTTCTGTTGCCGCAACAAAGCCCAAACTAAGTCTATCACTAATTAAACCTGCTCCAGCGCCAATCATAAATGATGCTCCATAGAACAACGGGTTTAAAATGCTTGGTTTACTTCCAAGGTCATAAAGTCGTTGTTCACACCAGACGAGATGGTCGATCTCTTCATCAGCGGCATGCTCCATTTCTTGGCGCACCTTAGCGAGTTTTGCTGTTGTAGCTTGTCCTGCATAGAGGGCTTGAGCACATACTTCGCCAGTATGATTAATTCGCATAAGGCCGGATGAATGTTTACGGTCGCTTTGATCTAGCTCGGCTTCCTTCAGTTTATCCGCAGGAGAAGATCGATTTGCTTTTGCGGCATGTGGAACAAGCGTTTGTAAAGCACGATCAAACTGTAGTACGGCTTTATCAATAAAAGAGATCATTATAATTTCCTCTTGTTAACCTGGAGGCCACGTCATTGCACGGCCACCGAGTACATGCATATGAATGTGGTAAACGGTTTGTCCACCCATTTCGTTGCAGTTCATGACAACACGATAACCTGCATCGCTGATGCCTTTCTGTTTTGCTATTTTTGCTGCTGTGATTTGCAGCTTGCCAACCACAGGAGCGTCTTCATCGCTAAGGTCATTTAAGGTGCTAATATGACGTTTCGGAATGACAAGGAAATGGCAGGGGGCTTTGGGCATTATGTCTTCAAAGGCAATAACATCATCGTCTTCAAACAAAATGGTTGCCGGAATGTCACCTTTTACTATCTTGCAAAATAAACAGTCCATATCATCTCCTTTCAATTGTATTATTCAAGTTTAGTTGCTTTGCTTCAAGGCGTCTTGCGCAAAGGATTGATCCGTGACAAAGATGTGCTCTTTAGTCTGTCTCCTTTTTGTATAAGGCGCGATATTCTTTGTTTTAGATGCGCTTCTAGTTCAGAGCAAGCTAATAGTTCATCAAAACCAAGTTTTTTAGCATAATCTAGCGACATTTTAACATTGTTGCTAATTAGTAAGCACTGATCTTCACGGCGCATTAAAGGCATTAGCCTTTGTTGTGTGATGTGAGGGATGTGTCCGCCATTATCGAAAACCAAAATAATAGAGCCTGACTCTCTTTTTGCCGGTAATTCTAAATAGTCTAATAAGCTTTCTAGTGTGGTGAAATGCTCTATTTTATTGGCGTGATTTTGCAAAATCGTTAGTGCTTTTTGTAGGTCACTGTCTTCTTGGCCAAATAATATGATATCAAAGTGACTTTGTTGGTTGATGTCGTTATTCAATGGACGAATGTGTGTATGTATAGGAAGCTGGATATTAATGCTTCGCGTACGCTCATTCTCGGATATGTGAACTTCACCCTCTAAATATTGGATTAAAAGCATGATGTAATGCATGCCAAGATCGAAGCTGGCCGTAGTGGCACGAATTTGAGTTGGGAGAGGGTAGCTGCTTAATTCTAATAAAGTGATGCCTTCTCTATTCATTTCGTGGCGAGTGATATTGAGCGTCAATGTTTGATCAGTAAAGTGTTTGAATTCTTGTATTAGGGTTTCGATTAGATGCTGCAAAATAGACGCATTCTGTAGGATTTCAACTTGGTTCGTTTTATAGGTGTTTAGCTCAATTAGCGTATTGTCTTGGTCTAAACGCTGAAAGTTGTTATAGGCATTATCGATTAGTTGGTTGAGTGCTATCGGATGCAGTTGGTCGGGTAAGGTGTTCTCTTTGATATCGCTGAGGAGTTCAATTCGCTCTACTAGATTTTTAATATTATTGTTGGCTGTAAGGCTACTTGTCAAAAGAAGCTTTGTGTCGTTTGACGTCGCTGCTTGGTCGAGGTGAGAAAGAACACCACCAAGAATATTTATTTGACGACGTAGTCGGCTGGAAATATCGGGTAAAAGGCTGGCCGTTTCAGTTTGAGAGTACTTACTTTTTCTAGAATGTCTTTGTAAGAGTGGTGCAGTCTGAATAATCATACCGGTGAAATGAATCATTGATTCAACAATGATGGTGAGAGTTAGGCCCCATTTAAATAAAATGATGTTTGGAATGATGCCATAGACCGACATTACCCATGTGAAATGGCCGCAGATTAGTGTGAGTCGTGCGACTAAATAGTACCCAGAGAAAGGGATTTTCTTCATAAAGGCGATAACAGCATGCACGATTAAGATAATAAAAGTACTAATCGCAAGCATCGAGAGTAGCAGAATATTGATTCTTTCAGGCGAAAGCGTAAAGAGGATCACAAAGAGCGCATTAATAGAGCCTATCGAAATGAGCCACTTATTCATTATGGGTAGGTGTTCTTTAGTATCAAAATAGAGTCGAGAAAAAAACACGATGGCGCATAAGCAGGATAGTGCGGCTAGGTTATATATTCGCTCTTGAACGTTGGTTTGGTTTGGAAAAAACTGTGAGACTTGATCATGAAGAGCCAAGTGTAGTACTGCAATAGCAATGAGTAATATGCAGTAAATCAAATACATTGGGTGTGATGTTTTGGTGAAAAAAAACGCATTGCAGACGAATAAGGTGAGTAATACGCCAAGGATTATACCGGTATAGGTTAGATCCTTTTGGGTGTCTTGGCTTAGTTGTGAAAGTGTTTTTAGCTCTATTTGCGCATTAATCGGCAAATGAGAAGAGAGTTTAATATATAGGGTGAAAACCGGTGGAGAGTTAGCCGGAATAGAATAGACATAGTTTGGTGTTTTGATTTGCTTGTTGTTATAGGGTCTGGCGCCACCAAGCTCTGCTTGTATCTGATTTTCGTATAAATTAGGCAGGTAAATGTCTAAGTATTGGAGTCTCGGAGAATCTATTTCTAGTAAAACTGGTGTGCTATTGGTGGTTCGTATAGCAATATCTGTACGAATCCAGATATTTCCCTGCACCATGCCAAATTGTAAGTAGTCTCTATTTAGGGGGCGGAATTGTTTGGCGTATTCATCAGACGCTATAGTATCAAATGAGAGGTTTTGATTTTTATCAACGAAATAAGAACCGCTTTTCCCGATATTGAATACACTATTTGTATCATTAATAATGGCAATTGTGTTTGAGCTCCAAGCGCAGTTGGAGATGCTGAGTAAAAACAGTAAAATTAATCGATAAAGCAAAACGCTAGCCTGACTGTATTGTATAAAGGCTATCATTATTAACTAGATAGGGGATCAAATGCTATATCCAATTTTAGTAGAGTATTATGTTTGGTTTAGCATATTGCTACTTGGCGTAACTTGGTTTGCAAGACAAGCAAAGCCGGCAACACGCACTAATCTAATGTACGGCTATGGGATGATCGCGTCACTGGGTTTTGTTCTAGGTTTAGACTGGGTTTCTGGTGTTATTTTTGGTTTGTTGGTATTGGAATTAGGGCGTTTGCTTAAAGCTTGGTTAGACAAAAAAGAGTCACAACTTAAAAAATAAGCGCTAAATTTCGCCAAATTAACATAGTAAAAAGGCCTCAATGTGAGGCCTTTTTACTTGTTATCTTATTCAATAGGTCGATTACTTTTGCTCACGAGCAATGGCGCGATGGCCAATGTCAGTGCGAAAGTAAACTTTGTCCCAAGACAGTGTTTTAACAACATCGTAAGCAGAGGCTTGTGCTTCTGCAACGGTATCACCAAGAGCCACGGCGCATAGAACGCGACCGCCATTAGTAACAACTTGATCGCCTTTTAATGCTGTACCAGCCTGAAATACTTTCTGACCTTTTGGAAGCTCTGTGTCCAAGCCAGAAATTGCATCACCTTTAGGATAATCGGCAGGGTAGCCGCCAGCAGCAAGAACAACACCTAAGCTGGCACGAGGGTCCCAGTCAGCTTCAATTGTATCCAGCTTGCCATTGATTGCTGCTAAGCACATTTGAGCCAAATCAGAACGTAAGCGCATCATGATTGGTTGTGTTTCTGGATCACCAAAACGACAGTTGTATTCAAGTGTTTTTGGTGTGCCATCTGGAGCAATCATCACGCCAGCGTACAAGAATCCGCGGTAGCGATTACCTTCAGCGTTCATGCCTTTGACGGTTGGCATAATAACTTCGTTCATAATGCGATCGTGAATTTCAGGTGTAACAACAGGAGCTGGGGAATAAGCACCCATACCGCCAGTGTTAGGGCCTTTGTCGCCATTATCGCGTGCTTTGTGGTCTTGGCTTGTAGCCATTGGTAAAACTGTTTCACCGTCTACCATACAGATAAAACTGGCTTCTTCACCGACCAAAAATTCTTCTATAACAACGCGGCTACCCGCATCGCCAAAGCTATTGCCTTGAAGCATATCTTCAACGGCTTCTATCGCTTCGGCTTCGGTTTGCGCCAAGATAACGCCTTTACCAGCGGCTAGGCCATCGGCTTTAACAACGATTGGAGCGCCGTGTTGCTTGATGTATGCAACAGCCGCTTCTATCTCAGTGAAGTTGCCGTAAGCTGCCGTTGGAATGTTGTGGCGAGCTAAGAAATCTTTCGTGAAAGCTTTAGAGCCTTCTAATTGTGCTGCCGCCGCTGTGGGGCCAAAGATAGCTAGGCCTTCTTTTTCAAACGCATCTACCACGCCAATAACTAATGGCGCTTCTGGGCCAACAATGGTTAGGTCGATGTTTTCTTTTTTCGCAAAAGCGACAAGATCAGCGATGTCTGTTACACCGATGTTAACGTTTTCAACTTTGCTTTCGGTTGCTGAGCCTGCATTGCCTGGGGCAACGAAAACTTTATCAACTTGGCTGGACTCTGCGGTTTTCCATGCTAGAGCATGCTCACGTCCGCCGTTACCAATAATAAGAACTTTCATTATCTAATCCTTTGTATTGCGAGCCAGAGGCAGAAGCCTCTGACGACTAACTAAAAAGTTTTGGAGCATTAATGGTTATTTCCATTAATGCGGCTTCTTAGCGGTGTGCTTTTAATGGCGGAAATGACGCATGCCAGTGAAGACCATTGCCATGCCAGCTTCGTCAGCAGCAGCGATGACTTCTTCATCACGCATAGAGCCACCTGGCTGAATAACCGCTGTAATTCCAGCTTGTGCTGCGGCATCTATGCCATCACGGAATGGAAAGAATGCATCAGATGCCATAACAGAGCCAACCACTTCTAAGCTTTCGTCAGCGGCTTTGATGCCAGCGATTTTCGCACTGTAAACACGGCTCATTTGGCCAGCACCTACACCAATCGTTTGTTCTGCTTTTGCATAAACAATTGCATTGGATTTTACGAATTTAGCGACTTTCCAAGCAAACAATAGATCTTTTAGTTCTTCTTCGCTAGGTTGGCGTTTAGAAACGATTTTAAGGTCGTCTAAAGTAATCACACCGTCATCACGGTCTTGGACCAATAAACCACCGTTAACGCGTTTGTAGTCTAGTGCAGCTGGCTTGTCTTTTGACCATTGGCCACATTCAAGCAAGCGAACATTTTGTTTTGCAGCAACGATGTCGGTTGCTTCTTTGCTCACGCTTGGGGCAATAATAACTTCAACGAATTGGCGGTCAACAATGGCTTGTGCTGTTTTTGCATCAAGTTCTTGGTTAAAAGCAATGATGCCGCCAAAAGCAGACGTTGGGTCTGTTTGGAAGGCTAGGTCGTAGGCTTCAAATTGTGTTGCAGCCGTGGCAACACCACAAGGGTTAGCGTGCTTAACGATAACGCAAGCAGGTTTATCGAAGCTCTTTACGCACTCAAGAGCTGCATCTGTGTCTGCGATGTTGTTGTAAGACAGTGCCTTACCTTGAATTTGTTTAGCCGTGCTAATGGATGCTTCTTTAGGGTTTGCTTCAACATAGAAGGCAGCTTTCTGGTGTGGATTCTCACCATAGCGCATTTCTTCTTGTTTGTTGAATTGTAGGTTGAAGGTACGAGCAAAGTCTTCGCTGCCGCCTTCGACTTTTTTGCCAAGGAAGTTTGCAATGGCACCATCGTAGTGTGATGTGTGCTCAAATGCTTTCACCGCAAGATCAAAGCGTTGTTCGAAAGTTAAACCGCCATCGACTTTAAGAGAGGCTAAGATGCCTTCGTAGTTGGACGGAGACACGACAATAGCCACGTCTTTGTGGTTTTTCGCTGCAGAGCGAACCATGGTTGGGCCACCAATATCGATATTTTCAATCGCCATTGGTAAGTCGCAGTCTGGACGTTCGATAGTTGCTTCGAATGGATAAAGGTTAACAACCACCATATCGATTTCTTCGATACCATGCTCTTTCATGATGGCGCCATCGATGTCACGACGGCCAAGAATGCCACCGTGAACTTTTGGGTGTAGCGTTTTCACACGACCATCCATCATTTCAGGAAAGCCAGTGTAATCAGAAACTTCAGTTGCTTTAACGTTGCTGTCTAATAAAAGGCGGTAAGTGCCACCAGTTGAAAGAATTTCAACGCCTTGAGTAGTCAATTCTCGCGCGAATTCGACAATGCCTGTTTTGTCGGAAACACTGATTAACGCTCGTTTGATTGGAGTTACTGTCTTTTGATTTGCCATCATGGTTCTCGCAGTTAATTTAACACTAAATAAACAAGGGGAAGGTAAGACGAAAAAAAGGGCGAATTCGCCCTTTTTTCTTTGTGCTTATAGCATGCCGTATTGCTTCAACTTCTTGCGAAGTGTGCCTCGGTTTAAACCAAGGATGGTGGATGCTTTTGTTTGGTTATCCTTTGTGTAGCTCATTACAGACTCTAGCAAAGGCGCCTCAACCTCAGCTAAGACTAACTGGTATAAGTCTGTTATTGGCTGCCCATCAAGATGAGCGAAATAGTTTTGTAGGGCTTTTTCAACATTGTCACGTAGGGTTTGTGACTGCTCTGAAGAAGCGGCTTGAAACGTATGAGTATGAGTTTTTTCTACCACAGAATGACCTTCTATTTTTAAAGCTAACCATTTATTAATGCGCGCTGATCGTCATTGAAAAGAGTGATCTAAGTCTTCTTTTTGATTTTCAGTGCATTAAGTGTAAGGTTCGTTTGCCTATTGGCAAACAAAGAACTCTTGCAATTTATCAAGCTGTTCTTGCGTATTATCAATACGGTTAAACAGGCTGCGAAATTGTGTTTTGTCCGCTAACGTCTGCAGGTACCAACCAACGTGTTTGCGAGCAATACGCACGCCTAAATAGTCACCATAAAACTGGTGTAAAGCGTTCACGTGGTTAATAACAAGCTGTCTCACCTCAGATAAAGATGGAGGCGCTAACAATTCATTTGTTTCTAAATAGTGGTTTATTTCGCGAAAAATCCACGGCCTTCCTTGAGCGGCTCGGCCAATCATGATGCCATCCGCCTGTGTGTAATCTTTCACAAATTTTGCTGACTGCGCGTCTTTAATATCCCCGTTAGCAAAAATCGGGATATTCAAATGATGCTTAATCTCTGCAATTGTGTCGTATTCTACTTGTCCTTGGAATTTGCATTCCCGTGTTCGTCCATGAATCGCTAGTGCTTGAATGCCAATATCTTCTGCCATTTTTGCAATCGCAAGACCATTTTTCTGATCAAGACTCCATCCTGTGCGGATTTTTAGAGTGACCGGAACCGAAACACTATTTACAACAGTTTCCAGTATTTCTCGAACAAGTGCTTCATCTTTAAGTAATGCTGAGCCTGCTGCTTTATTGCATACTTTTTTAGCAGGGCATCCCATATTGATATCAATGATTTGTGCGCCTAGCTCAACATTTTGTTGAGCGGCTTCAGCCATCATTTGAGGGTCACCACCAGCAATTTGAACGGATCTCGGCGAGACTTCCGCATCATGAATTAGACGATGACGGCTTTTTGTCGAGTTCCACAGACGAACATCAGAAGTGACCATTTCTGATACGACTAAGCCTGCACCTTGATCATGACAAAGGCGGCGAAAAGGCAAATCTGTTACACCAGCCATAGGGGCCAGAATAACCGATTTGTCAACGCAATATGGGCCAATAGCAAATGCCATGATGTTCCTGAATACTGGATTGAATGTTAAAGATCGTCGACACTGTCGAGCGGGCGTGAATAATACCTATGCAATCGTTGTTTTTGAAGTCTTGACAGGCTAAAAACTGACTATTTTTTGTTCTTTTTTTAACCTTTGCACTAAAACAGTGAAAAGAGACCTTTGCACGAAGTCACGAGCGAAGCCAAGACGAGAAAAAAAGACGAGAAACGGATAACTACATGGATGTAGTTATTAGGTCGACGCAGGAAGGAAAAGCCTAATTATGGGTTATAAATGAGCCCATGTTGTTAAATCCGTAAATAAGCGAGTCTATATTTAACAAAGTATTGGCGAGCACAGTAGTCGTGCACTCGCTTAAAAACTAGTAAGAGCGAGTGTCTGTAGGAAAGGCTCTGAGTTGATGAGTGACTGCTCGAGCGCCTGGATCTTGTATTGGAATGACCAAATGGATCGGGGTATTTGGTGGCATATAAGTGATATCTAGAAAGTCTTTGTGTAGGTAGTCGCTTGGAGCAAATAGACGTGCCGCCACTGGTAAGCCATTTAAGTCAAAAAATTCCAAGGCGATTTTGGGCATAGGTTGAGAAAAATCACTGGTATTTGTGATGATGGCATTTACTAAAAGTGTGTTAGGGATGGATGGGTGGCTTTGTATGCGTACGTGTTGAATAGAGATGGCACTGATGTCCTCAAATCTTGGTAGAGAGCAGCCGGAGTAAGAGCAAATTGTTTTGTACATGGCTCTAAAATTAGAGGAGCGACTGCCTTCTTCAAAAAAATGCGTTGCTACTTGTGCGGTTAATAAGGCAACTCCTAAGAGAGAAGCAAAGAACCATAACCAAGGATGGTTGTTTTTCTTGCGTGACTTAGGGGTACTTTCACCCATCAAGGGGGCTAAGCTTTGCTGAGCGGATAATTGCTCAAGAATGGTATGTTGATTTTTAATGTCTGACGGACGTGTTTGCTCTGCTGCAGTTTGCGCCAAAGAGTGCAGGGCGACCATATAATCCGGTTCTGGGCTAGGTTTTTCATCTACAGGCGTTTTAGGTGCTGGTGAAGGTTTCGTAATAGGTTTGCTTGCTACAGCAGGTTGTTGTGTTGCTTGTAGCGCGGCTTCTACTTCTGCCAGCTCAACTTCCCACGGCGCTGGCTCATCCTGTCGCGCTGCCTCAGTCTCTACTTTTTTCGCTTGGTATTTTGCCTGTTCTTGTTTGCGAGCCGAATCCTGATAGACCGTACTTGTTTCTATCGATTGGGCTTCTGCCGCTTCCGTTTCTTCTAGAGAGGATTGAGTTGTTGTGTCTGGGCTGGGGGGCTGTAAGTCTTCGTCATCAAATAATGTATGCAGCCAGTCAGGGTTAACAATGTCTTCCGCTGGGGCCAGTCTACTATCAATAAGCTTGTCAGTATTTGCTCTAGTTGGGATGGCTTGTTCTGTCGCCGTTGCTTGGTGTGATGAATCTGCGAGCGTTTTTTTATTAGGTGCGGCTACTTCAACCGTTGGGTTGGTGTGTTCATGTCTCTGCTTTTTTGCGGCGTGAGCAGCGGTTGTTTTATTATTTGCAGTATCGCTAGCATTAAAAATATGAAAGCATTGGCCACATCTGACTTTGCCCTTGGCCATGCTTAATACTTCATCGCTTACTCGAAATGCAGTTGAACATTTTGGGCAACGTGTTATTAGGCTACTGGCCATAGGGTATCATCTTCCTGTCTAAAACTGTGCTCGGGTAAAACGGCTATTATGCGTGCTTAGTGCCAACAATACGAACCCATTCTTCTTTTTCAGTAATGGAGTCAATTGTAAACCATTCTTGATAAGCCTCAACCACTTCCTGGGCTTGGTTGGCAAGAATGCCAGAGAGTGCCAACTGACCACCACTTTTTACTAGAGAGGAAATAGTAGGGGCTAAGTGAGCAAGTGGTCCAGCCAGAATGTTTGCCACTACGATGTCAGCTTGTAAATCAGACTCGTATGGAGGAAGTTTTACCTCTAGGCGGTTTGGGTCAATTTTATTACGTTCTGCATTGGCTTCGGTTGCTTGTACGGCTTGTGGATCAATGTCGATACCCACCATATTATTTGCGCCAAGTAACAAGCCGGCGATGCCAAGAATACCTGAACCACAACCGTAATCTATAATGGTTTTGTCCTTGCAATCAATGCTGTCTAACCATTGTAAGCATAAGGCGGTAGTGGGGTGAGTGCCTGTGCCAAATGCCAACCCTGGATCCAGCATCAGTGTGACTGCATTTGGATCCGGAACTTCGCGCCAGCTTGGGCAAACCCAAAGGCGTTCGCCAAATTGAATTGGGTGGTAGTTATCCATCCACTCTCTTTCCCAATCCTTGTCTTCAACAATTTCTATTTTCATGTCGATATCGTTTTCGCCAAGAGCGCTGGCTTTATGCTCAATCACTGGGCGTATGTGCTCAATATCTGCATCAGCCTCAAATAGGCCCGTTACCTTAGTGTTTTTCCACAGTGGCGTGGTGTTTAGGTCTGGTTCATATACAGGGTCGTCATGAACGTCTTCAAAAGTGACAACCATGGCGCCACAGTCGAGAAGAGTGTCTTCGAACGCTGGGACGTGATCGGGCGTGGTATGAATACGTATTTGAAGCCAAGGCATAAAGTGGAGTCCAACAATAAAACAAACAGGAATAGAATAGCGAAGCTTGGAGCGAGAGGCGAGAGGAAAATGATTGCCCCTAGTGATTTATGATGTCACTAGGGGCAAAACTGCAGTCTTTATAGACCCAGTTTTTTCTCCAAATAATGGATGTTAACGCCACCAGCAATGAAATTTGAATCATTTACTAGGTCTTTTTGAAGCTCTATGTTGGTTTTAATACCATCGATGAATGTTTCATCTAGAGCGCCAGAAAGGCGTTTTAGTGCAGCAGTACGATCAGGAGCATGACAGATGATTTTAGCAATCATGGAATCATACGTTGGTGGTACTGAGTAGCCGCTGTACAAATGAGAGTCAACACGAACACCCATACCGCCTGGTGCATGGAAATACTCCACTTTACCTGGGCAAGGCATGAAGGTTTTAGAGTCTTCTGCGTTTATACGAGACTCAACTGCGTGGCCATTAAGCTTGATATCTTCTTGTTTAAAAGACAATGGCAAGCCGCTAGCAATACGAAGCTGTTCTTTGACGATGTCTACTCCTGTTACCATTTCAGTAACTGGATGTTCTACTTGAACACGAGTGTTCATTTCGATGAAGTAGAAGTTGCCATCTTCGTATAGGAATTCGAACGTACCTGCGCCGCGGTAATTGATCTTGATACAAGCATCAACACAGGCTTTTAAACAAGCTTGGCGGGATTCTTCGTTCAACATTGGTGCTGGAGCTTCTTCCAATACCTTTTGATGACGGCGTTGCAAAGAACAATCGCGGTCGTATAGGTGAACTGCGTTGCCTTGGCCATCAGCTAATACTTGTACTTCTACGTGGCGTGGGTTTTGTAGGAATTTTTCCATATAAACCGTGCTGTCACCAAAGTAAGAACCAGCTTCAGATTGTGTAATGCTGATGGATTTTAGTAGGCTGCCTTCGTTGTGAACAACGCGCATCCCACGACCACCGCCACCTGCTGCCGCTTTTACGATAACCGGAAAGCCGATTTCATTTGCTATGCGGATACACTCTTCTGGATTGGTTGGCACAGGGCCATTTGAACCGGGAACAGTTGGTACGCCAGCTTCTTTCATCGCTTTAATAGCAGAAACTTTGTCACCCATTAGGCGAATTGTTTCAGCTTTAGGGCCGATGAAGGCAAAACCAGAGCGTTCAACTTGCTCTGCAAAATCTGCATTTTCAGCAAGGAAGCCGTAGCCTGGGTGAATCGCTGAGGTATCTGTTAATTCCGCAGCACTGATGATGGCTGGGATGTTCAAATAACTTTGAGCTGATGGATTTGGCCCTATGCAGATAGATTCATCTGCAAGGCGCACATGTAATAAGTCACGGTCAATTTTAGAATGAACCGCAACGGTTTTGATACCGAGCTCTTTACACGCACGTAAAATACGTAGCGCGATTTCGCCTCGGTTAGCAATCAATACCTTATCGAGCATGATGAAACCTTTGCGTTAGATTAAATAATAGTAATAAGAGGCTGGTCGAATTCAACTGGCTCGCCGTCTTCAACAAGGATCGCACCGATTGTACCAGACTTATCTGCTTCAATTTGGTTCATCATTTTCATTGCTTCAACGATACAGATAGTATCGCCAACGTTAACTTTTTGTCCCACTTCGATGAAAGGCTTAGCACCTGGTGCAGAAGACTTGTAGTAAGTACCAACCATTGGAGAGCTTACTGAGTGACCTGCGATAGCAGCAGGAGCCTCTGGTGCTGCAGTAGAAGCGGCAGCTGGGGCAGCAGCAGGTGCTGACATCACTGGGGCGGCCATCATAGGTGCTTGAACCGGAGCACCACCACGACTAATACGAACAGCCTCTTCGCCTTCTTTGATCTCAATCTCGTAGACGTTAGATTCTTCTAAAAGCTCGATTAGTTTTTTGATTTTACGAATGTCCATAATTACTCTCTTCTGTCTGTGTTGGTGGTTCAGTGCTTTATGTTATCACTGACTATATAGAGGCTTTATAAAGACCTCTTTTATAAATTTGTATGCTGCTTGCTTAATCCAACAAACAGGGCTTTTATAAAAATACCAGTTGTAAAAGCTTGTAGCTCGAAATTATCGATAAAAAGCGGGATATTGTCCAGTTATGCGGCAAAAAAACCTAAAAACATCTGCGATGAGTGTTTTTTAATCTACTGTAAACTGCTTGCTTTTTTATGTTGAGTTTAGGGGGCCGTGACAAAATTTAATCGGTCAATGAGTGATGGTTTTGTTGGCTCTCCCATTAAGGTTAAGTCTTTGCGTTCTTCGCCTTTTTTATCTAAAAATATCAGTGATGGTGGTCCAAATAGGCCGAACTTCTGCATTAATGCTTGGTTCTTTGCTGAATTTTCTGTGACATCAACTCGAACTAATTGAACCTTATCGAGCAGTGGTAATACATCTGGCGAAGCAAACATGTCTTCTAATATTTTGCAGCTGATACACCAATCTGCATAAAGGTCTAAGACGATAGGGCGATTGTCCTGATTCGCTATAATCCTATCGAGTTCATCTAAATTTGTGATAGTGGCATCAAATGTCACTTTCTCTTCTAGGTTTGTTGAGGAAGACGAGAACTTTTCCAAGGGTTGTAATGGACTGTTGCCACCCGTTGTACCACCAATAAATTCAACACTACCAATAAGGAAGAAAACTAAAACCAAAAACCATCTAATAGGGTGCGAAGCAACCTTATAAGCGCGATGAATGAAATAGCTGCTGATCCCCAGTGCTAAAATGCCCCAAAGGTATAAATGGCTACTCATCGGTAACCAACGAGTAATCAGCCAAATTGCCATAGCAAGTAAACCAAAGCCCATCAATACCTTGATGTCATGCAGCCACTCGCCGTTTTTGGGTAAAACTTTAGGGCCAAATAATCCTACTAGTAATAGTGGAATACCCATTCCAACAGCCATCACAAACAGCATCATCGCGCCGTACCATGCATTGCCTTGGCTGCTTATGTAAAGTAAAGCACCAGCAAGTGGTGCAGATACGCAAGGGGAGACAATTAGTGTAGACAAAACTCCTGCGATAAAAATGCTTGTTGTCGATTTCCAAGTCGAGCTTGTTGGTTTTGTGGACACCTGGAAGCGTTGTTGCCATGAGCTTGGTACTCTTATTTCATAAACACCAAACATTGCCAGAGCAAGCAGAGCAAAGATAATTGCACTAGCGATCAATAAAATAGGATTTTGTAACTGAGCTTGTAGATTAAGTTGAGTACCAAAAATACCGACTAATCCGCCAATAGCAGCATAGGTTAATGCCATCGCCAATACGTAAATAAAGCTATAATAAAACGCACCTAACCTTGAATGGCGAGTGCCAACTACAATAGCGCTGACAATAGGCACCATGGGTAACACGCAAGGAGTGAAAGATAAGAGTAAACCTAAGCCAAACACTGCGATAATGGTTGCCGTCAAACTATTTGAATTAAGTAGCTGGCTAACAGATTCCGCTTCAGAAGGTGCAATGCTCGAATTAACCATGTGAGCCGTTTGGGTGCTGGATTGAGATGCGGTGAGCTGCTTTTCTACTGCTGATGATAAGGGGGGAATCGTAAATTGAATGGGCATTTTTTGCGGTGCGTAACATAAACCTTTATCTGCACAGCCTTGATAGGATAGAACCGCATTTACTTGTGTGCCTGGCGCCAATTTGATGTCGTAATATATTGGTAGAGTGAATTGATCTCGATAAACGATTACTTCACCATAATAAGGGTCTTGTTTTGTTTCTCCGGCAGGAAACGGAGAGAAATGCAGCTTATCTGTGTGTTCGCCAGACAAAGCAAACTGTTCTTGGTATAAATAGTAACCATCATTGATCTGCCAAGTTGCCGTTAATTTACCATCTTTAGGTGCTGTAACAGATAGCTGAAAAGCTTGCTCAACGGGTAAAAATTCAGGTTCTGAAAGTCTTGATGTGGGAGCGAAGGTGAAAGCGTAAGATAAGTTTTGGAAGGTTAATAAAAACAGTAGAACGAATAGGCGCATAAATATCTTCAGTCAAGTTGTACGTATAGTGTAAATCCATATTTCACCACGCTAAGTATAAGGTGTAGACTACCAATCCACCTTTAAGTTGCCAATTGCAAGGGGGCAAATTGAGTAAAAACCTAGTTTCTTTTCTAATTGTTGTAGTTTTCCTGACAGGTTGTCAGTCAAATGTGAAGTCAACAGAGAAAAGTCAGCCCATTGAAGAAGTGGAAATAACACAACCTGCACCAGACAGCGCTTCTATTAATAAAGTAGCAGAGTCTGAACGCTCTACGACTCTAAAAACGCCGTCGCCTAAACCAGCAAAAACGCCAACGGCTTTTGAGCAGTTGACCCAACGCTTAATTGAACAAGGTGAAACGGCACTGACGGCCAAGAGGCTTCTAACACCGGTGGATGACAACGCCAACTTATATTTTCAAGCTGCTTTAGGTCGTGATCCAGGTAACTTTAAAGCTATACAAGGCATAACCGCTATTGTTGATGTCTACACTCAGTGGGCATGGCAAGCCGCAAAAAATCATGACTATAAACAAGCTAAGCGATATTTAGATTCAGCCCGTTCAGTGAACCCAGAGGACCCAGCTATTGTAGAAATGGCCTCGCGAGTGACGGATTTAAAAGCCAGACGAGAGCTGGCCGTAAGAGAGCCAAAATCAACGTCTCAATTGCAAAAATCAAAGCAGGTTACGCCGCAAGAGCCAGAACCATTAAAAGAAGATCAGTTTTTATTGCCTAAAACGCTTTTTAGTTTGAGCGAAGATGAGATAATTGAAAAAATTCAGCCTATTATAGATGACGTGGCAAAAGCAGATCGTCCACTCGTCATTTACTGGCCAAATGACAAAGAAGCACGTTTGATTTATCAAATAATTAACAGTCGTGTTCCCGAATTTCGTGTACGTGCGATGACATATCATCGTGCTGATTACATGGTCGAATTACAACAAGATTAAGGTAGGTCAATAATGTCGTGGTTAGCAAGTAAATTACAAGGTTTAAAGCCAAGCTTTAATTTTTCAAGTGTCGGAAAAGTCACGGCGGCTGCTTTGCTTGTTGCCGCTGTGCTATTGAGCTTTTTAGGTATGTACTGGAGTAGTGAGCCTGATCAGTTTGATGTGGTCGCCACTGCAAAAGAAAAAGCCACGGAGCGAGGTTATCTAAACAACAGTAAAAAACTGGTTGCAGGTTATACAACGGCAAGCACACTGCACACTATTATGGAAACTTTACTGGATAAACCAGGTGGATTTATTAGTAACGACGTAATGCCGCCTGGCGTATTTATGGACAACATGCCAGCTTGGGAATTTGGTGCCTTGGTGCAGTCTCGAGACCTGGCAAGAGCCTTCCGTAAAGAGTTTAGTCGTTCGCAGTCACAGTCCACAGAAGATGTAAATTTAAAAATAGCTGAGCCACAATTTAACTTCGATAACAAAAGCTGGGCACTACCATCCAGTGAGAGTGAATATCGTCGTGGCAACAAAGAGTTAATGGAATACCTTGACCGTCTGGCGGGACAAACCAACAACAAGGCGCAATTCTATGCTCGTGCAGACAACCTTTCAGACTGGTTGTCAGACGTCAGCACTCGTCTTGGTAGCTTGTCTCAGCGCTTATCCGCAAGCGTCATTGAAGACAAACCTCAGTTGGAATCAGATGAAAATACCCGTTACGTGCGTACGCCTTGGTCAAAAGTCGATGATGTTTTCTACGAAGCACGCGGAACAAGCTGGGCACTAATCCACATGCTGCGTGCAGTCGAGGTGGATTTTATCTTCACCCTACAGGATAAAAACGCGCTGGTTAGCCTACGTCAAATCATTCGAGAACTAGAAGCAACGCAAGCGAGTATTTGGTCTCCCTTCATCTTAAATGGTAGCGGTTTTGGTGTATTGGCCAACCATTCTTTGGTTATGGCGTCATACATTGCACGCGCTAATACCGCCATTATTGACTTGCGCCGCTTGCTTGAACAGGGCTAGCACGCCAATGTCCCCTCATCCCCGCAGGGAAGTTCGTCTAGCTGAACTAGAGGACGCCCCTGCGATTTTAGAGATATTTCAACGCTGTGATCTTTTCGCCACATCAGGGCATCGACAAGATCACATTGGCTTAATCGATGTCATGGATTGGCTAGAAAGCGTTACAGACAATCATCCTATGTTAGTTCTAGAAGAGCAGGGAAAGGTGATTGCTTGGTGCTCCATTGAACCCTTCTATGGCTTACCCGCCTTCAACACCGCCTGTGAAATTAGTGTCTATGTCTTCCCAGATAGCCAAGGAAAAGGCATTGGTACACAGCTATTTCAATATCTAGAAACCAACCGACCAACACTTGGTTTTACCCACCTTATCGCCTACATCTACGCCAGCAACCTCGACAGCCAAAGCTTCTTCACTCGTCAGGGGTTTGAGCAATGGGGGCTGCTTCCCAATATTGCCCAGAATGAACAGATTAAAGAAGACGTGTTTTTACTGGGGAGAGAGTTTTAGCTTTTTATTCCCTCCCCTTATGTCTTCCAAGGGGAGATACCATCTTTCAAAGCAAGCCTTTTTTAGTCATTTAGACTATTTGAGGCTTGTATTCGCTTTGATGTTTCACAACACCAAAACAA
>NZ_QNSE01000005.1 GCF_003315485.1 Marinomonas rhizomae | reverse complement strand
TTGTTTTGGTGTTGTGAAACATCAAAGCGAATACAAGCCTCAAATAGTCTAAATGACTAAAAAAGGCTTGCTTTGAAAGATGGTATCTCCCCTTGAAGATAAGGGGAAGGAATAACAGCAGCCTGCTCCTCCCCCTGCTAAGGGGGAGGCTGGGAGGGGGTCTATTGTCTATTCACCCATGATGGTTTTCATTTCCGCTTCGGCGCTGTCTAATGCGGCTTGCGGATCTTGTCCTTCAATGGTCACGTCATAGATCATGCGTGGGATCACGGATTTCGCGAAGATGGCCCCAGAAGCCGGGAAGGTTTTGCCTTTGACGACGGAGAAAGAACGAATGTCATCAAACCCTGACACGATCTGCTTCATTTTGTCCGCGCCGTACAGGTTGAACACACCGTTTGGATCATCCAAGTAGGCTGGGTCTTCAGCAATGCCTTTCAACATCGGGTTCATGCCACCTGGTGCCATGTGTAGAAAGGTGATGTAACTGGCTGGGTCATACATAAACTCAATGAAGTCTTTGGTCGCCTTGGTGTCGGCCGCACTGTTGGTTTTCAGTGCGACTAGCCCAGATAGGGTGCCATAAGACGCGGCGCTTTTATGAGAAATAATGGGGGCAAAAGCGGTGTTTTTGACCAGTTCCGGGTCGAACGTGCCGCCACTGAGTTCCTTAAAGTTTTCGGAGGATAAAGAGCCTTTGGCGACTTCGGCGAGGGCCAAATCATCCATAATGTAGGTGGAATAGAAAAACATGCCCATTTTACCTTGTAGGTAATAATCACGGGCGCGCCAGTTTTGAGGTCCCGGAGGGTTGTACTGGGCAAGTTTCTTGTAATATTGAATGGTTTCTAAGGTCGCTGGGCTATTAAATACTAGGTTACCCTTGGCATCGAACTCGGCGGCGTCGTTAGACAGAGCTAATTGAGTGAAGACTTGTTCTGTGTAGCTGTCTTGTTTTGTGCCGACCAAAATACCATATTGATTGTTGGCTTTGTCGGTTAGGGCTTTCGCGGCGGTTTCGATGTTTTCCCAAGTATTAGGCGCGGCTAAACCTTTTTCATCAAACCAGTCTTTGCGATACCAAATGCCCTGAATCCAACCATGGTAAGGTAAACCGTAATATTGGCCTTCAGGGGACGTCAATGTGGTTAGAGCGCCTGTATGAAAGCGGCTCTTACCAATATCGCCCACGACCCCTTGGTGAGTTTGGGTATCGACAATGCCCTCTTCGCCTAGTGCCATGATGATTTCAGAGTTCACTTCGATTAATTGTGGTGTGGTGCCTGCGGCAACCGCCGCCGCCATTTGTGTGGCCATTTCGTTTTCGTCGACGCCCACCACTTTGACGGTCACGCCATCGTTTAAAGCTTCGAAGGTACTGGCAAGTAATTCAATGGTTTGCAGTCGATCTGACTGAGTTTGTGCGGTCCAGAATTCCACCGTAGCGGCGTTGGACAGTGGGCTCATTAGCAGGCCACTGAGCAGAACTGAATGGGCGGTCGTCAGCGATTTATTCATTGTCGTTTCCTCATGTTATTTTTATACGAGTTGTCCGAACATTTGTGGGTTAAAACCCTGTCTTCACCACTCCCGGTGCTAGCACGACCTGTAACTCTTTTACAGGGGTTCCCTTGATGCGCGACACCATCATCTCGGCAAGTTGCTCACCAATGTGTGCTGGTGGTGCTTGCTGAATGCTGGTGATCCCCATACTGGCGGTCAACTCATCGGCAGGGGTATCACAACCAATTACACTTACTGGCTCTTCTTTGTGGTTAAGCTGAGTATGGTGTAATCGCGTCACTGCTAATGCAGCGCTGCGGGCGCTGGTGCTGGTAAGGCAAATCAACGCGCTGATGTCTGGGTGCTGGAGAAGAAATTCGGCACAGGCGAGGTAACTTTCTTCCTCATCAAAACCGACTTCTAGATAATGTTCGGAGGCGATTGTTAGCCCATGATGTGCCGCCGCGTCTTGAATCCCACGGCGTCTTTCTTGGGCAAAAAAATAGCGCTCGCTGACCGATATCACGCCAATGCGGCGGTGACCTTGCTCGTAGAGGCGGGTGAGACTTAACTGGCCGACTTGGTAATTATCCAAATCCAACCAAGCAAACTGCGTCGCCCGTTCGGTACGTCCGTAACACACAAAAGGCACGTTAAGCTTGAGTAAACGATGGACTTTAGGGTCATTGACCCGAGTGCGAAGGAGTAAAAAACCGTCTTGATCGCCCGCTTTTACAAGGCGTTCAAACTCACTTAATTCCTGTTTGCCAGTATCGATCGCCACGACCTGCAGTAAATACCCTTCTGCTTGCAGAGCGTGTCGGGTTCCAGCAAGAACCTTCGAAAGAATGGTGTCGAGATATTGCATGTCTTGGTTCGGCACGATGGCCGTGATAACACGCTTCGATTGCACCCAATGGGCTGCATCAGCACCTTTTAGTTGGTAGCCTTGTCGTGTGGCCTCTTTTAGCACACGCTTTTTGGTTCTTGGGCTAATGTCGGGGTAATCGTTCAGTGCTCGTGACACTGTGGAAACCGACAAATCCAATTGGGTCGCTATCTCTTTGATCGACATAAAGTTGTTCACTGCACCATTCTTGTTTTTACACTGTCCATCATTTAGAGCCTTTTTTAAAGCTTTAATCGTGCATTTTGTGACCAGCAAGAACTGACGTTAAGACCGAAAATGTTTCGATGCAATAATTTATTTTTGCACTTTTTTTGGGCGTTTTACTGAGCGTTCTGTTGGGTAAAGCTGGGCCGCACCAAGATGGATTTTTCTTTTTAAAACAAGGATAAAAAATGTAACGTTTGTTTTCGTTGCGTTGAAAAGAAGGAAGGTTCAACTTATTATCGATTGGCTCTATTGAATCTTTTTTTCAGCGTCATGTGACGAACTCAATATAAGGTAGCCGCCATGGCGAGGAAGCAAAAAATACTTGATGTCTTGTTTAATGACCCGTCGATCTCGGCAGCTTTGGCAAGGGTGAATGTGTTTGCCATTAATCATTACTCAGGCGGACGAGATGTGATTTCCTCCCTCATACCAGAGGAAGATTTTGCGGCACAAACATCGTACGATCCATTAATGTGGTTGGAATACGTTCACCCTGACGATCGTGAACTTACTCGGCAAGCGTGGGATTCCATTGTGCAGGGGGAAAGCGATGTGTTTGATGGGGAATACCGCTTCTTAGTGGACGGTGAGTATCGGTGGATTGCCAATAAAGGGACAGTGGTCACTCGATCTGAAGATGGCCTGCCAGCACTTTACTTAGGTGCTGATCGAGATATTACCGAAGAGCGTCGATTGCGCGATTTGTTGGAAGAAGAAAAAGAACGTCTCGCGCAGCTGGTGATCAAAGATGACTTTTTGAATATCCCCAATCGACGCTATCTTGAAACCAAACAGCCCCAATTTTTTATCGCCGATGGTCGTACACCGATAGCGGTACTGGTGTTGGACATAGACAATTTCAAACAGTTAAACACAGATTTGACTCACCATGGCGGCGACGAAGTACTGCAGATATTTGTTCGTCATGTCTCAACTTGTCTCGCGTCTACGGATATTTTGGCCCGATATGGTGGCGATGAATTTGTCTTAATTTTGCCGAATGCCAGTCAAGAGTATGCTCAGGCAAAAGCCCAATGCATTCTTGATGCAGTGAGTCAGATTGATCTTTCCGCGATGAGGGATAACTTGTCTGTCTCTGTGAGTATTGGCCTTGTTCATGGTTTGCCAGCCGCGCCACAAGACTTTTGGAGTTACTTTGAAGCCGCCGATTCACAACTTTTGTTAGCGAAACAACTCGGTAAAGCACAGATGCAAAGTAAATTGCTGCCTTAGGAAAATAGGTCGAGAAAAGCAAAATCATGAAGATATGGTGTGGTGCACCTGTGTCTTATCTATGTTTATGCTTTCCTCGACTAGATCCAGCAGCCTTAATCTTTCATTTTGTCGACCATTTCGACGAATCTTGCTACGCCAGATGAAATTTCTGTTAAGCCTCGTGATACTTCATTGATACTTTCTTTGCCATGCAGTGCGGTGCCAGTAACAGAGCTTAGCATCTCATCCATTTCACTAATCAGGTTGTGGTTTTTCTCCACCACTTGTCCAATTTCAGCGGTCGCTGTTGCTGTGTTGCTAGCCAGCTTTCGAACTTCATCGGCGACTACGGAAAAGCCGCGCCCCGCATCACCAGCTCGTGCCGCTTCTATTGCGGCATTAAGAGCAAGTAAATTTGTTTGATCCGCAATAGAGCGAATGGTGATAACGATGTCGGAAATACTTTTAGACTGAGTTTTCAGCAAATCTCCTATATCCGCCGCGCTTTTTACTTTTTCAGCAATTTCATTGGAGGTTTGTATTGAGGCATTGAGAATATCTACGGCGTTCGATGAAACCTGGCTTGTTTGTTCCGATGTCGCAGCGGCAAGCTCAATAGCATTCATCGCATTATTGACTCGCTCAGAGATGTCAGAAGCGAATTTAATTACTTTGTAGACTCGGCCTTTTTCATCAAAAATTGGGTTGTATGTGGCTTCTAACCAAAGTGTTTTGCCTTCTCCATCAAAACGCTGAAAGCGCCCTGATGAGTGTTTGCCATGTGCTAAGTCGGACCAGAAATTAGGGTTTTCTCTGTAGAATTTATCGTCACAAAATATCTTGTGATGTTTACCTATAATGTCTTGCAAGTCATATTTCATTGCTCTTAAAAAATTGCTATTAGCATGAAGTATGTTGCCCTCAGGGTCGAACTCTATGACAGCCAGTGATCGATCTAAGGCTGTTAAAACTGCATTTTTGTTCGCCAAAGATTCTTGCATTTCTGTGATGTCATTGGCTATTTTGAGAATCTTTGTCACTTTGTCATTGTCATCTGATACTGGAAAGTAGCTGGCTTCTAAATAGATGGGTTGTTTGTCTTTTTTGAAGCGTAAGAAAGTGCCATTGAATGATTTCCCTGCTTTCAGGTCATCCCAAAACGCTTTATATTCTGCCGATTTGGCATATTCTGCATCACAAAAAATTCGGTGATGCTTGCCTATAATTTGCTCTAATGTATAGCCTACCGCGTCTAAAAAAATGGGATTGGCGTCCAATATCATGCCACTCATATCAAAGCTAATGCATGCCGTATTTTGTTTGATGGCGTTTAACTCTTTACCGCATTGTTTTAATTTTTGAACTTGTTGTGTCGAAACTGCTGGTTTAACTTCTTTTTTGCTGAAAATCATCTAGGCTATCCTTAAAATAAGAGCGTAAACCCGTCAATAAAAATGGTAATTTACGTTTTAATGATAATGAATGTGAACCTGCTTCCACATTGTTTACTTGATTGTAGTTGAGAAAATGAATGTTTTAGTATGAGACATTATTTTTTCAACATGTAAGGACTTACGGCCTCACAAACCCCTTTCTCGCCTTATTTATTTTTTTCCGCATAAAACAGTCTTCCGCATGGTCGTTGATGAGATCATTTATGGGACTATCGTGACATTTACTTGTTTGGAACTGAATAATAGGTATTTGTATTGGTGTATGTTCATGATTATAGTTTGTTCATGAATCATGAACGATTATAAAGTATGAATATCAATTGACATTGAATGGTATCAAGCATAACAAAACGATCTGCAATAGCGATAAACGCGTTGGCGTTATTGCCTGCTCACATTAAAGCTGACTTCATCCAAAATGAGGGAGAAGTTGGTGAGAGTTTTACCGATGGTGAATTGCATTTAACGGTGAGCGGTGATGAATATGACTTTTATGTTGCGGTGAAAACTATCCATCGCAAAGAAAGCTTAAGCTCATTATTTGCTGATGCTGCGCCTAATACGTTGCTGATTTGTAATCGCCTTACGCCTTATTTAGCCAATGTCTGTATGGAAAATGGAGTTAACTTCATTGATAACGCCGGTAATGTGGGAATTAACAACGGTACGTTACATATTTGGATCGACTCCAAAAAGCTTAACTCATCGCCGAACGGGTTAAATCTTACGAACAAAAGCTACAAACTGGGTGAAGGAGCAGCAAAGTTGCTGTTTGTTCTTTTATCTAATCCCGATGTGCTTAATTTGCCGTATCGAGAGATTGCTGAATACGCCAATATTTCATTGGGCATGGTGAGCAAAGGTTTGGGGATTCTTCAAGCTGAGTCGTTAATTAGCCTTGGTGAAACGAGGCGAATACTAGACGCGGAACGTATGTTAAGCCTTTGGGTCGAAGCTTATCGTTTATCGATTAGGACAAAACTAGGTGGCATTCGATTACAGTTAGAAGGCGAATGGCAAGATATTCCAATGGAAGAGAACGACTTTTGGGGCGGAGAAGCCGCAGCAGAACGGTTAACTCGTTACCTTCATTCTCAAGAATTACAACTGTTTACCCGACAACCGTTACAAAAGAAACTCGCCCAACTTAAGTGTCGTCCGAACCCAGAAGGGCGATTATGGTTAGTGCCAGCCTTTTGGGGCGCCAAATTAGCATGGTCAGAAACAAGCCAAGCCCTATTGGCCGTGGCCGAATTAGAAGCGAGCAAGGACAGCCGCAATATAGAAGTCGCAAGGATGATACATGAGCAGTATTTATGAACTAAAGTAAAGCTTATGAAGGCAAGTGGACTAATACATTTTAGCGCCCTCTGCTTCCGTTCTCTCTACAGTAGCCTCTCAGTGAAACCACGACAGATAGCACATATTGCCCTACCCAATCACTGAAAATGTTAAGTTCGCCAATTGTTCCACCAAAAATTTTAGAAACCAATCTTTCTCTGTCACTCGAGCTAATAGGTTGCTTCGTTTTATTATCTTTTACATGAGCGACATGCTTGTTTCTTAGGGCACAGATTTCTCTTGCCTTAATTTTTTTCCTTAATTCAATGCACTGTTTTCGAAGTGGCTCATGCAATTTATTTATGACTTCTTCATTATTCAAATCAAGAGCTTCATGAAGTTTAAAAAGATTAACGGCGAGAGAGCCACATATCATTCAGGTCACCCTTCTTCTTTTGTTGTTGGAACCTTCGAAATCATTCTTATCAAAATAATCATGAAACACTTCCACATTGGTCGATAAGTCGAGAATCAAATCGCTTAATACCCAATTTAGACTCCCTAAGTGCTCAGTCTTTGATAAATTTTTATTTGTTGAATTCAATGGTATTTCCTTGATAGAGAATTTTTATTTATCTTAGCATGGTCTGTTAAGTAACTTTCTCGCTCGATCAATTTCTTCTCTCATAAAGCACTCTTCTGTGTGGTCATTGACGTGCCTAGTTAACTGCATAAGAGTGAAAAAAGCATTGAGGTTAGGTTAAAAAACAACCATACTGTATTCAAATGGATACGGATTGTTTTATGTATGATATTAAACTCACGGATGAGTTCAACCTTTGGTTGCGTCGGCTAAAAGACCACTCGACTCGAATTCGTTTAGCCCGTCGCCTAGAAAAGGCGTCACGTGGATTATTTGGCGACGTTAAGCCTGTAGGCGATGGTTTGTATGAAATGAGAGAGTATTTTGGACCGGGTTGGAGAATGTATTACGTTCAACGCGGGACGACTTTGATCATAATGTTGGCTGGTGGCGATAAATCGACGCAAAGCAGAGACATAGAATTGGCTAAACAGCGAGCCATAAAACTGGATGAGACGACATGACTTCAATAAAAGAATTAACCAACTTTGATATGACTGAGCAGCTTCGTACCGACGAAGACATTGCCACGTACTTGTCTATGGTGCTTGAAGATGGTGATACCGACGAGCTTATTCATGCGCTTGGTCATATTGCCAAAGCGCGAGGTATGACGCAGATCGCCAAAGACAGTGGGCTTGGGCGTGAAAGCCTTTACAAAGCCCTTCGATCCGGTTCTCGTCCGCAATTCGATACGATAGTAAAAGTGCTTAAATCCCTTAATTTTGATTTGAAAGCCGTGATTCATTCGCAAAAATGAGCACATCGACTTCGATAGGATGTGCTTTCACGGCCTCACAAATTCCTTTCTCGCTTGAGCAATTTCCTCCCGCATAAAGCAGTTTTCCGCATGGTCATTAATCAGACCCATAGACTGCATGAAGGCATAGAGCGTTGTGGGTCCAACAAATTGCCAGCCGCGTTTTTTTAGCTCTTTGGAAAGGGCGATGGATTCAGTGCAGGTGGTTTGTGTTTCTGGCGGTGGCAATGTGGTTTCGTTGGGCTCGTAACGCCAGATAAAGGCTGCGAGGGAGCTTTCTTTTTCGATCATTTCAATAGCGCGTTGGGCGTTGTTAATCACCGCGAGGATTTTGCGTTTGTTACGTACTATGCCTTCGTTGTTGAGTAATTCTGCTATTTCTTTCTCGCCAAACTGCGCGACTTTATGAAAATCGAAGTTCTCGAAGGCGAGGCGAAAGTTTTCTCGCTTGGTCAGAATGGTTCGCCAGCTCAAACCAGACTGAAAGGTCTCTAAACAGAGTTTTTCAAATAAACGTTGGTCGTCATCAACCGGAAAGCCCCATTCTGTGTCGTGGTAATGGGGAAAGTCTGGCGCGGAACTGGCCCACGCGCAGCGCTTTTTGTCATCGGGAAGCATGCTTTGTGTCCGCTGGAAGTTGAGTTTGTATCTCTAATTTTCGTATCAATGCGTCGTAAAAATCTTTTGCGAGGCCTGATAATGGGCTCAAGTTGGAGGTCAGTACTTCGAGTGGTTCAACAATGTTGGGTTGGAAAGGTTTTAAGACGACATTGGGTAATTGAAAAACTTTATCAAAGTAGCGGAAGTTCAATATATCGACCAAGGTGGCACCCATACCTAGGTTTACAAAAGAGAGTCCGTGAATCGTGGTGTGGACTTCTAAAGTGCGATTAAAGGGTAAGCCACTTTCAGCATAAAGGCGTTTTAATGCTTTGGTGGTGGCATTTTCAGAATCGAGTGTGATCCAGCTCAGGTCCAATAAATCATTAGGGTGAATTACATCCAGTAGAGCTGCTGGATGATCTTTCGGTACTGCGCAATAACAAGGCAAGTCAAAGGCGACAGAGTCATGTTTTGATGAGCTTTGGGCTTTATCCACTAAGCCAATTTGATATTGCCCAGAGGCGATACCTTGGCGAATGGCAGAGCAACCTGAAAGATGCAGGCTCACGTAAACGCCCGGATTTGCCTTCATATAATCGGCAATGAGCTCGGGTAAAAACTGGTAAGACGGACCAAAAATAGTGGCGATTCGCAAACGACCAGTCTTGCTATTTTTAGCGCTTTTTATACTGTCTTCTAGGTGATTGACGCCCTGTAATAAACCATATACTTCTTCGTGCAAATAGAGCGCTTCATCGGTTGGAATCAGCTTCCCGTTGTTGCGAACAAACAATTTGTAGCCAATTTCATTTTCGAAATTTGTGAGCATTTTACTGGCGGCAGGTTGGCTAACATAGCTACGTTCGGCCGCTCGGGTAATACTGCCGGTCACAAAGACTTCGTGAAATATACGCAATTTATTGATATTCATTGGCATAACCTAAAGTTATTAGACTATTTAAAATATTCAGTGTGATTATAGAAAATCTTCACATAAGATCCTAACTGTTAGTTGTTTGATCTGCATCAAAAGATTTAATAAAACGATGGGATCGCGGACTCGATTCATAATAAAAATGAGTTCGAATAAGAAGAAATTACAAAATCAACAGCATATAAAAGGAACGAACAATGAAGAAATTTTCTATGGCGTTAGCAGCAACCACTACGCTTCTAGCGGCAAACAGTTACGCAGCGGACACCACGTCTACCCTTGATGCAGTCAAAGAGCGTGGCTATGTAAATTGTGTAATTGGTAACTCTTTTCCCGGTTTTTACAGCTTAAACAAGGCTGGCGAATGGCAAGGCATGGACATTGATATGTGCCGTAGTGTTGCTTCTGCAGTGTTTGGCGACGCCTCTAAAGTGAAGTTTTTACCGGTTCAATGGGCGCAAAGTTTTACGTCTATAAAAAGTGGTAAAGGTGACATTTTATCAAAAGGCATGACGTGGACACTTTCCCGTGATGCGGCGCAAGGTCTGGACTTTCTCGATACCTATTTTTATGACGGCCAAGGTTTCATGGTACGTAAAGATTTGGGTGTGAAATCGGTAAAAGAACTAAATGGTGCAACGGTTTGTGTATTGACCGGAACGTCGAGCGAATTGAACATCGCGGATTACAGCCGGGCGAATAATTTGGACATCAAAACCGTCGTATTTGACGACTCTTCCGTCCGTAATACTGCTTTTTTCAATAATAACTGCGATGCATTAACCAATGATAAATCTGGTTTAGCGGCTCAGCGTTCTGCTGCGCCAAACCCAGATGACTACATGATTCTTCCAGAAACGATTTCCAAAGAAGCCTTATCGTTCGCGGTTAAACAAAACGATAGCGAATGGGCGAACGTGGTGAAATGGACCTTTGCCGCCATGGTGGCAGCGGAAGAGTTTGGTGTGAACTCACAAAACGTCGAGAAAATGCGTGACGAAAGCCAAAGCCCTGTGGTTCGACGCTTACTTGGTGTGGAAGGCGATTTGAACGCTGGTTTAGGTTTACCGAAGGATTGGGCGTATCAAGTGATTAAAAACGTCGGTAACTATGGCGAAGTGTATGAACGTAATGTAGGTACAGACAGTGTGTTGGGTCTAGACCGGAAAGGCACCTTGAACGAGTTGTGGACGAATGGCGGTTTGATGTACGCGAAGTCTTTCCGTTAACTCACGGTTACTGCACTCGCAACTCAGTGCTGTCTATGCGAATAGATAGGTCGCTTGGCCTATCTATTGCAACTTTGGTCTTCCTCCTTCGTTCGGTATATAGATATGATTCAGTCCTCTACGAGTAAGCCATATAAAAACCCAAGCAAGGGAGCTGGTTTACCTTCGTCTACGACACAAAAATGGACGTCTCTGCTTAATAATGATTCAAGCAGAGCGGTGATCCTGCAAGCGATTGTTTTGGCTTTGGTTTTGTTTGGTTTGTGGTTTTTATTCGCCAATGCCAATGAAAATTTAAACCGTTTAGGCATGACATTCGGTTTTGATTTTCTGCAAGTAACGGCCGGTTTTAATATTAGCTGGAGTTTGATTCCTTACGATCCTGGGATGAGTTACTGGCGTGTATTTTTAGTCGGTATTGTCAACACGCTTATCTTGTCTTTTTGTGTAATTGTGGTCGGAACCATCATTGGTACCGTCGTCGGAATCTTAAGATTATCCGACAATCCTCTGGTGTCTCAATTGGCTCGTTGGTATGTCGAAATTGTGCGTAATGTGCCCTTGCTAATCCAAATTATTTTTTGGTTTACCGTGGTGTTTTCTACCTTGCCTGCGCCGCGCCAGAGCTATCACCTTGGCGAGTGGCTTTTTCTGAATAATCGCGGTCTTTATGTGATGACAATGGAAAGCGCCTTGTCATGGGGATGGATTGTTGCCCTTGGGATTGCCTTGGTCGCTTCGCTTTACGCTTTATTCCGTTGGTCTAAACCTTATTACACCTTATCTGGCTCTCGCTCCTCAGGGTTTTATATTGGTTTGGCTGTTTGGGCGTTAGCTGCTGGTTGGGCGGTTTGGAGTTTTTCTACTTCGACGAGCTTATCTGTTCCAACGCTAAAAGGCTTCAATTACAGTGGTGGCGCCTTTCTTCCTGCGTCGTTTGGTGCAGCGTTTGTTGCTATGACTGTGTATCGATCTGCAGCGATTGCTGAAACGGTTCGTGCTGGCATGCAGTCTATCGACCGAGGGCAACATGAAGCCGCGTTCACGATTGGCTTTTCGCGAGTTCAGTCGCTGCGCTTGATCCTAATTCCTCAGGCGATTCGCTCCATTATTCCGCCAATGACCAACTCTTGGTTGGCAGCGACAAAAGACTCGTCACTTGCGGTGGCAATTGGTTTCCCTGAATTAGTTTCTGTCTTCATGCAAACTTCCATGAACCAAACTGGACGCGCCATCGAAATCATCTTTATGGTTATGGGGTTTTATATCTTCATCAGTTTGCTGATCTCTTACTTGCTCAACAAGTACAACGACAGCGTGCAGTATAAGGTGCGATAAATGGACGATTTGAATGTGAAAAACCAACCTGCGTTAAAGCAATTTGTTCCGACGCCACCTCGTCCGCCACATAAAAGCGAAAGAGGTGTGTTTGGCACCATTCGCCATCGTTGCTTTAACAGCATTGGCAATAGCTTGCTGACCTTGTGTGTGGCGACTGTGCTGTTTTATTTAGTAAAACATGTGTTGGATTGGGCGGTATTTAACGCGGTGTTTATTGCTGACAATCGTCGTCAATGCATGGATATCAGCCCAGACGGTGCCTGTTGGGCCGGCGTTATTAGTTGGTTCAATGGCTTAATTTATGGTCGTTTTCCAATAGACGAACAATGGCGCGTCAATATCGGCGTATTGCTCGGATTGGTTTGGTTATTACCGCTGATGTCGAAGCGAATTCCATTACGTAATTTTGTCTTGCTGTCTTGGATTGGCTTGTACCCTTTTGTGGGCGGTTATCTGTTCTTAGGCGGTCGCTTTGGCGCGGAATTGGGGTTGGTGCATGGCGCGATGACGTGTTTGGCCTTGGCGTTTTTGGTCATCCTTTACGCGAACTGGATTTTGTCGGCGCTGGGTAAAAAAGGCTTAAACGAACTCTTTGTGCCGCTGGTATCGCGCTTCGTTGAGCGTCGTATTCATCTGTTGAGCTTTGTTGCCGTGTGGTTGCTGGTTGGCTTGGTGATTGCTTTTGGCTTGAGCCAAATAGCGCTGGAGCCTGTGCCTATCGATCGTTGGGGCGGTTTGTTCTTAACCTTCATCATTGCTGGCTTTGCCATCACCATGGCGATTCCTGTGGGTGTGATTTTAGCGTTGGGTCGACGCTCTAAGTTGCCAGTGATTCATTGGTTGTCGATGACAGTAATCGAGCTGGTTCGTTCAGTGCCTTTGATTACCGTGTTGTTTATGGCGGTGACCTTGCTGCCGATTTTTTTGCCGGCGGATATGGAGTTTAACAAGCTCACGCAAGTACTGGTTGCTGTGTGTTTGTTTGCTGGTGCTTACATGGCAGAAAACATTCGAGGTGGCTTGCAAGCTATTCCAAAAGGCCAGTACGAAGCGGCTGCCACGCTTGGCTTAGGTTATCTACACACCATGGTACTGATCATTTTGCCGCAGGCGTTAAGAATGATGATTCCAAACATCATGACGTCGTTTATCAGTTTGCTGAAAGACACCACCTTGGTTTCCATCATTGGCTTGTTCGACATCATGTTGATGGCGCGCAACATTGCCAATGATAAAGACTGGGTGGGAATGCACACCGAGCCTTTGGTGATGATTTCCGTGCTGTTTTTTATCTTGTGCTACAGCATGTCTCAATACAGTTTGAATCTTGAAAAACGTTTAAAGGTGGATCGCTAATGACGACGTCATGCGGAAATTTAGCTCAAAAAGCCGTGACTGAAACGGCGATTAAAATCGACAACCTGAACAAATGGTACGGAGATCACCACGTTCTGAAAGACGTTTCTCTAGACATTAGCGAAGGTGAAATTATGGTGGTTTGTGGGCCGTCTGGTTCGGGTAAATCTACCTTGATTCGTTCTTTGAACCATTTGGAAGAATACCAAGAAGGCGTGGTTTCCGTGTTTGGTCAGCCGCTTTCTCGGGATCGTCAGAGCCATAAAATCATTCACCAAACCATGGGCATGGTGTTCCAGAATTTTAACTTATTTCCACATCTTACCGTCTTGCAGAACTGCACTTTGGGCTTAACTTGGCTGCGTAAAATGTCAGAACGCGAGGCCGACAAAATGGCCATGCGTTTGTTGGATCGTGTGGGCATTGCTCATCTCGCAACACGTTATCCAGGGCAATTATCAGGCGGTCAGCAGCAGCGCGTAGCGATTTCTCGATCCCTCGCCATGGAACCCAAAATCATGCTGTTCGATGAGCCGACGTCCGCACTTGATCCCGAAATGGTGAAGGAAGTCTTGGACGTGATGATCGACCTAGCCAAAACCGGCATGACCATGGTTTGCGTCACCCATGAGATGCAGTTTGCCCGACAAGTGGCAGACCGCGTGGTGTTCATGGCCGATGGTGAAATCATCGAAGTTGGGCCGCCAGAGCAGGTGCTGGTGAATCCCCAATGGGATAGGACGAAAGAGTTTTTACAACACGTTCTTTAAGGCTTTATTAGCAGTACGAACTTACCCTTATTTTATGGAATGAAATCGATATGTTGGCAAAAAACAAATCGACGTATACCAACATGCCTTTTTGGCTGGCCGATACGTCTTTAGCGAGCAAAATACACGCAAACGCACGCTTTGAAATCCCACAAAAAGCCGACGCTGTGATTGTTGGTGGTGGCTTTACGGGTCTTTCTGCAGCCATCACCTTGGCGCGAGCGGGACTAAAAGTGGTTCTGCTGGAAGCGGGACATTTAGGCGAAGGGGCGAGCTGCCGAAATGGCGGCTTGCTCGGACCAAGTTTTAGCCAATTGGGTGTAGATGGACTTGAGCGACAATATGGCCGTGAAAGCGTGCATTCGACCATTCGAGAGAGTTTGGTGGCCTTCAATTGGCTGGTGGATTTTATCAAGGAAGAGCAAATCGATTGTGACCTGTCCTTGTGTGGCCGCTTCCGTGGTGCCAGTCATCCGAGCCATTACGCGGGCTTGATTGAGCAAGCGGAAGAGCTTGCGAAGGTCGTCGACTTCCCCGCGATTGCAGTAAGTCGTCAGGATCAATTCGAAGAAGTAGGTTCTAACGCTTACCATGGCGGCGTGGTTTACCCGACCGATGGCACCTTACAGCCAGCCAAGTTACATCGTGGACTGTGCCAAATTGCTCAGCAAGCGGGTGTGTTAATGCTAGAACACACCAAGGTGCGTGATGTTAGTAAACAGGGCGCGAGCTACAAGGTTCAGTACGATGGTGGTGTTATCGATGCCGATCAAGTGATTATCGCTACAAATGGCTACACAGGCGGCGAATTTGATAAATTTAAACGTCGCATCATTCCTATTCGTTCTGCGATGATTGCCACCGAAGAATTACCTGAATCCGTGATTCGTTCCGTGAGCCCGAAATTACGCGCCCACGGCGGCACCGAACGTTTGGTTGCTTATTATCGACCGTCGCCAGATGGCAAACGCATCTTGTTTGGTGGTCGCGCCTTTGGCCGTGGTGATCAGCCACAGCTGTATTCGAAATACCTACAAGACTTCATGATTCGTACTTTTCCGCAATTGGAAGAAGCAAAAATTGATTATGCTTGGTCAGGTTATGTTGCCTACACTTTCGACCATGTGCCACACATCGGCAAGATGGATGACATGCACTACGCCATGGGCTACTGTGGTTCTGGTGTTGGTCGTGCCAATTACTTTGGTCGTAAAATTGCCCAGCAGGTATTAAACCAAGTAGAAGGGAAAACGTCTTTTGACCAGTTTCCGTTCAACACGCGTCCGCTTTACACGGGCAAGCCTTGGTTCTTACCGATGATCATGAAATGGCATGACTTTGCGGATCGTCGCGGCTGGTAACCGCTCTGTTAGAAACGCCTGAATCCAATCTTCTAAAACCTCAGCTAACCACTGGGGTTTTGTTTTTTTTCTAGATACTTCTTTTTAATACAATATTCAGCCGATCTTTACTAATTGTAATCGGCTCAAATCAGCACCAACTATGGCGTCTAAATGTTGAGTGATTTCTTCGGCACTCCAGTTCCACCATGCAATGTCTTGTAATGCTTGAATGGTTTGCTCGTCAAATCGGTATTTGATGATCTTGGCAGGATTGCCACCGACCACGCTGTAAGCTGGCACGTCGGATGTCACCACGGATTTGCTGGCGATAATGGCGCCGTTACCGATTTGCACACCGGGCATGATGGTGGCGTCGTAGCCAATCCACACATCGTTGCCTATATTTGTATCGCCTTTGTAGGGTAAGTCGCCAGCTTCGGGTGCCGCTTTTTCCCAACCATTGCCGAAGATGTAAAACGGATACGTTGAGAAACCAGCGTTGGCGTGGTTCGCGCCATTCATGATGAATGTAACGTCTTTTGCAATGGCGCAAAATTTGCCAATAATTAGCTTATCACCAATAAAATCAAAGTGGTAAAGCACGTTGCTTTCAAAGTGTTCTGGCCCATTTGGATCATCGTAATAGGTGTAATCGCCAACGATTATATTGTCTCGGGTAATGAAATTCTTGAGATAACCCACTTGTGGGAAGCCTTTCATCGGTTCTTTGTTATCTGGATTGGGCCCTTTCATTTTGCCTCCTTGTGAAGCGTTTGATGTGTAATTGTCATATTACTGTCATCTAGATGCTTTCTACTGTCTGTATAGTCAAAGGGAAAGTAATAAGGGAAAAACGTTATGCCTTCAACCCCAGTTGTGGCGACCCTGCAAGAGCATGTGTCTTTTCTCTTGCATGAGGTCGAAACACACTGCCATATAGTGGAGCTTTTTTTTACCTCCAGTTCAACGGCGCTACTGTCAAGTATTCGCGGGCGTCGAGGCTATGTGCAAGCGCTACGCGAAAAAGCTGACATTGAGACCGCTCGGTTGTTAGAACGTCGTAAAGCCAATACCACCTTCCACGCTCAAGTCAGTGGCATGCATACCTTGGTGATCGCCCTTGAGATGCTGACCAAGCATTGCTTCGATTGCGTTCGGGAAGGGACGTTAGAGGAAGCTTATGAGCATCCAGCAGGGCAAGAGTGCCGCAAGTTGGTGAAACGTATCAGACGTGCTTTGCGCTTAGTGAAAGTCGGTGTGAGCGACAATCGTCGTCGAACGGGCATCAAGCTAGGCCGACGCACACATAAGTTGCTGGCCAGTTATAACGAGCTGCAAGCGTTAACCTTGCAAGCGAAGTTTGATTTGAGCGATGACCAGCTGCGCGCGGCGATTCTAAGTAATGTCAGCGTAAAGCGTTTGATCGAGCAATTAGGCGTGGTGGCAGAAGCTTTGATTAAAGCAGATCTTGGTCAAGTGGCGACGTTGCAAAATTACCCTCATTTGCTGGACAGCGCGACCAACCTAAATTACGACCTGCGTGATTTAAAGGTACGACGTTTGGCGTTAACCCGCTCTGGCAGTGCCATTGCGGCGATCACGCACAAAGATGAATCTGGTAATGATGTACTGGCGGTGTACAAAGAAGGTGATCGTTCAAAAATTGAAGAAGAAGTCGCAGGCGTGAATCAATGGCGCGATATTGATCCTAGATTGGCCCCCAGCGTTCTTTGTCAAACTGGCAGGTCTCAAATCAATGGGAAAAGCGATGGCAGCAATGAGCAATCGTCTTTATTGATTGAGCATATACCGGGGCAAACCTTGGAAGCCTTGTTGCTTGCTGGAGATAAAGGCGGCACCAAAGCGGCGCTAAAAGTACTATTTAAAACGTTAAACCAAACGTGGAAAGCCAGTCTAACGCCTGAGTCTTGCTCTGCGAAGTTTATGCAGCAATTGCAAAAGCGCATTGGTGACAGTCGCAAGGTTCATCCTGAATTTTTTAAAGACGAAGAGCGCATTTGTGGTTATACCAGTCTAAGCTTTGATGAGTTAGTACGTCGTGTGGCAATACAAGAAGCCCAATGGCGAGCACCTTTTTCGGTACTGACTCACGGGGATTTTAATGTCGACAATCTGATTTACGATGACGCAGAAAAACGCGTGTATTTTATCGATCTACATCGTGCGTCTTACTTTGATTATGTACAGGATTTATCGGTATTAATGGTCTCGATTTATCGCTTACAGGTATTAAGTGGTGAGACTCGAACTCAGATGATGGAAAGCGCCAAAGAAGTGTATCGCTTTGGTCGACGCTTTGCTGCTCGTCAACAAGATGTGACTTTTGAAGTGCGTTTAGCCGCTGGGTTAGCGCGCTCTTTTGCTACGTCCACCCGTTTTATTTTTGACAAAAAATTGGCTTCTCGAATGCATTTACGCGCCCGATATTTGTTGGAGCGTTTAGCAAAATTGTCACCTGAGCAGGGCTCGCCAGAAGAAAACACGTCAGAACAAGTCCAAACATTTACCTTACCGCTTAAGGAGCTTTACGTTGAATAAGCCGAGAATCGGGGTCATTGGCATCCCGGGAAAATGGTCTACAGAAGTATTGGCGGATCGCCTCGAAGAGCGCACCGGCTACCGCGCTGTGATCGATATGAGTCAAGTTGAATTGCGCTTAGATACTAATCAATTGATGTATCAAGACTTGGATTTGATGACGCTGGACGGTCTGATCATCAAGAAGATCAGTGAAGTCTATGCGCCTGCCACAGAAGACCGTATTCATCTGTTGTCTTATGCAGAGCGTGCTGGCGTTAAATTGTTTAGTCCAACGGCAAGTGTCGGTAACTTGGTGAACCGTTTGAGCGGTACTCTGGCGTTGCAGCAAGGCAATATTCCCATGCCCAAAACGCGCATCACAGAGAACCCAGAACAAGCCTTTGCTACGGTGCGAGAATTTGGCTCTGCGATTTTAAAGCCGCTGTACTCCACCAAAGCCCGCGGCATGATCATGTTAACCAAAGACGACAGCGACGAATTTGTTCGTAACGCGCTGGAAGAATATCGTCAAAATCAGTCGATTTATTATATCCAGCAGACGGTGAAACTGGATGGCCGTGATTTGGGCATGGTGTTTGTCGGTGGCGAATACCTTTGTACTTACGCGCGCGTTGGCAATAAAGACTCTTGGAACACTACGATTAATAGTGGTGGCAAGTATGAAATGTTTGAGCCCGATGCTGAGCTAATTGAATTGGGTCGTCGTGCGCAATCTTGTTATGACTTGAGCTTTACTACGGTAGATATTGCTCTGACCGACCAAGGTCCGGTTGTGTTTGAAGTATCGGCATTTGGTGGCTTTAAAGGCGCTTTAGAAGGTTGCGATATCGACGCTGCCAGTGTGTACGCGGACTATATTTTACAAGAGTGCACTTCACAAGAATCTATCTTACAAAAAGGTGCTTTGGCGAAAGACGCATTGCAGAAGAAGGAGATCGCACCATGATTAAAACTCTATTGAACTTGCCTCATGTAAACGAAGCATTAAGTCATTGTGATGAAACGATTCGACTTCATTTTGCCGATTTGTCGGTTATTGTGCATTCCAATGAAGCCATGTTACTGGCAGGTATTGCCGATTATTATCGCAGTTACTTGAAGGCCGAGGCTCACACGACAACGTCTTTGAACTTGTATGTGATGGAGCAAAACATCGTTGGCGATGAACTAGATTGGTTAAATGTGCCACGTGAAGAAGGCAAACAAGGCCGTAAAGAAGGCTATCTTGATGTAGCTGGTGGACGTTGGATTAAGAAATTCAAAACCGGCATGGCGTTTTTACAGCGCCCAGATCATGCGGTTGCAGTAGGTCCTTGTGCGTCTAACTTGGCACAAATTATCAACTTTATTAACAATCAGTTTTTGAATCATTATTTACGTGAAGGCTTTACTTTGGGCCACGCGTCGGCGTTTTGTGTAAATGGCCAAGCCACGGCCATTGCTGCTGGGTCGGGCGGTGGCAAGTCTACCTTGATGCTGCGTTGTCTGGAAAATCCGCAAAGAGATTTTCTCACCAATGACCGCATTCTGCTTAAGAAAACCGACCAAGGTACGCAAACCATTGGCTTGGCAAAACTGCCACGAGTAAACCCAGGGACCTTGCTGCATGCCGAGCGTTTACGTCACATCTTGCCTGAAGCGCGTCAGCAAGCCTTGCGCCAAATGCCGCAAAGTGAGCTGTGGTCTTTAGAAGAAAAATACGATGTACAAATTGAAGATGAATACGGCCCAAATCGTGTTCGTTTAGCTGGCAATTTATCTCGTCTTATTATGTTGGATTGGTCATTGGATAGCACGGAGACAACGCAACTTGAGTTGGTTGATCTATCTGTCGAAACGGATGTGATCGAAGGTCTGCGCAAACGTCCGGGGCCTTTTTATCAAGACAAGTTTGGCGCCTTTGCTGATCTCAACGCCATTGATTCTGTGGCGCATTATTGTCGTGAGTTGGCGAATGTTGATGTTTATCGTCTCACCGGCAAGATCGACTTTGATCGCGCTTACGATTTGATTGCAAGTTTGGATAAACAATGAGCGCTCGTATCGCATTGATTCGTCACGGAGCTTATGAGCAATTGAAAAATGTGCCGAGCGCTTTGCAGCCTTTTCCTTTGACGGAAACAGGCGAACAAGAAGTACGACAACAGGCACGTATATTTGGTGAGTGGTTGGCTTGTCATGGTTTGCGTCTGGCTCCTCAAATTGATTCGTCGACACTATTGCGAGCGTGGCAAACCGCAATGATTTATGCGGAAGAGCTGCGTGAATATTTTGATACTGAGCCACACGTGGTGTCTTTTTCGGCTTTGTGTGAGCGTAGTGTTGGCGCGGTTGCTAACTTGCCTGTTGATGAAATCGAACGCATTTTGGCTCTAGATCCACGTTTTGAAATACCACCAGAAAATTGGAAATCGGACAGTCATTATTGTTTGCCATTCGATGGCGCTGAGTCCTTGCTCGCAGCGGGACAACGGGTCGCAGATCATATTCAATCCCAGCCTAAAAATAATGGCCTTATTAAGTTGTTTGTTGGTCATGGCGCATCGATACGCCATGGTGCGTTTCATTTAACTGCCATAAAGTTCGACGATATTAAACGGCTAAGCATGTTTTATGGCCACCCTGTGGTGTTTGAGTTTGCTGAGGACCAGCAAATAACAAGACTTTTCGGAGAATGGAAACAACGTCAAATTCATGATGTACCGGATTGATTTTGCGCTCACTGAAAAGCAATTTGTCATTTAATTTAAAAACAGAAAGGTAAGCGAAGCATGCAGAGCCCTATTCCCGTTATTACAGAACGCCCTCATCATACTGACATTATTGCTCGTTTGCCGAGAGAATGGACGGCTTGGCCTCGGGATGCAAGCTCAGTAAACAGTCATGTCTTGGAGCCCAATAAAACGCCTTCTTTGTTCAAAAAGAATAAGTTGCGCTGGCCAAAACGTTCGGTGGTGTTTATTTCTGATCCTCATGCGGACGCGGTGGCTTTTGAGGATTCCTTGATCGCAGCAGGTGTGGCGGAACGCAAGAAAAAAGCAGACTTGGGACACCTTTCCCTGACGAAAAAAGGCAAACAGTCGGAAATCATCGTAGGCGGAGATTGTTTGGATAAAGGGCCGAGTAATCTCGAATTACTGCGCAGTGTCAAACAGCTTTATAAGCTGAAAGCGCGCGTTACCTTGTTGGCCGGAAATCATGATTTGCGCTTGTTAATGGGCTTGTTGGCATTGGCTCGTAAGAAGGACGTGGGCAACCAACACTTTTTTGTGCGCATGGGTAAAAAAGTCGTGCCCTTATTTCGTGAAGTTTTTGACGAATATTTGGCTGATACGAAATGGGACAAAAAAATTCCCGATGAAGACACTTGTCGAGCGTTACTTTTCCCTGGCGATGATTGGTTTAAAGAATTTCCATTTCATGCGGCGGGTTTTTTGACCGCGGAAGGCATCGATCGTGAAGTGCGTAAAATGGAATCTAAGAACCACAGTTTCGAGAAGCATTGTCTGTCGGCGGGGTTGAGCTTGCGACAAGTCTACGCGACCTCGTTGAAATGTCAGCAGTTGTTTCTCCATAAGAAAGGCGAGTTCAATTGGTTCTTTCGCAAGATGGAATTGGTCGCCAAGCGCGGTTCGTTTTTGTTTTTGCATGCCGGTTTGGATGACAGTATGGGGCAAATGTTGCTGAAAAGTGGCACAAAGTACGCGAATAAAGCCTTTCACCGTAATTTAAAACGTCGTGATTTATTCAGCTTTTATTACAGTTCAATTGCCAATACTTTTCGCACCAAATATCGTGATGCCGATCTACCTTTGACGCACCGTGGCGTACATGCCATTCACAAAGCTGGTATTCATGTTGTGGTTCAAGGTCATATCAATCGTCAGCAAGGCCAGCGTATCGCAATTAAAAAAGGCTTGGTGCATGTGGAGGCGGATATCACTTTGGACTGTCATTCGCGTACCGCGGAAGGTTTAAAAGGTCACGGTATTGGCGCGACCTTGATTGGTAAAGACACAGGTATTGTTGGTCTGAGTTGCGATTATCCCACGGCGAAAGTCATTACGGCAGAAGAGTTACAAGGAATCTACGGGCACGTATTATGAAATCGAAAACAGAGTTTAAGTATGAAGCCTTACTGGATGTCGACGATATTCAAGATGTTCTAAAAGCGCTTTCGAAAGGCTTATCGAAAGGCAAGCTGGAATTTAGTGAAGAAAAAGAAGGCGTGCTAACCCTAGACCCCAAAGGGCTTATGCGCTTAAAGGTGACCGCTTCGGACGATGAAGACAGCCAGCAATTTGAGGTCAAAGTACGTTGGGAAAAGCGTCCGAAGCGCCTTAATAAAACAGCGCCTAATATTGTGTCTTGAGGCTTTTTAGTGGATAAAAAAAACCGCCTATTTGCTCAAGCAGTAAGGCGGTAAAGTTCGACGAAATGCATTTTTAGATGGATACTTTTTAGTTAATCATCTGGCTTAGTGAGTTTTTGATTCCGCTAGCGGACACGATTATGGGGTTGCCCTTTAGTAATCCGTCATTTGACAAAAAGTCATTGGTTGAGCCGCCGGCTTCATCTACCATAATGAGGCCAGCTAAACAGTCCCATGAGTTGATATGAGGTTCGTAGTAGCCAATTAAGCGACCTGCCGCCACATAGGCAAGCATCAGAGCACCAGAGCCATTACGGATGAACATTCCGCCTTGGTTCAACAACTTATCAACGAAGTGAACGCACAGTTCTGCTGGTACACGGTGTGACGTTCCCAATCCCATCACGCCGTCTTGCAGTGAATTGACATTCAATGTTTCGACTTTTTTGTCGTTCACAAAACAACCTTTTCCTGCCACTGCGCTGAATAGCTCGTTACTGTTTGGATCAAAGATCAAGCCACAAGCAATTTTGTCGTTTACCATGAGCGCAACCGAAATACACCAAGAATGCATACCATTGAGGAAGCAGGCAGTGCCATCAATCGGGTCAATAACCCACAAATATTGGTTGTCTCCTTGGGTGATGCCTTGTTCTTCGCCAAGAAAGCTGTCGTGCGGGAAAGCGGTTTGTAAACCTTCTATGATGGTGATTTCGACGTTTCGATCGGCAATGCTGACCACATCTTGCGGTTCCATTTTTGTTTCGACGACCAGCTTTTCTCGATTGCGGAAATACTCTAAGGCTTGGCTGCCGGCCACCTTGATGACTTTTTCAGCCTGTTCGAATCGTTGAACGATCGCTTGATCTATTAAGTTATGAGCTAAAAACATGAGTTGTACTCCACTCTAAGCCGTCTTAACTAATGCAAGACCGCGATTTGAAAACGCAATAGACACATCGGAACCGACGGGAATTGCTTGCTCTACACGATAGTCGACAACAAATAAGCTACCCACTTCGGAGTCAACGTCGTATTGCATTTGGTTGCCTAAATAAGTGGCCCGTTTAATGGTGCCAGTGAGCCCTGTTGACGCCTGAGATCGGATGGACAAACGCACAGAACTTGGGTGTACCGCCAATTGCACGCGTCCTTTCGTAAACTCACGCTGGGGCAATGAACAACGAAGCGCTCCGACCGCTACCTCCGCTGTTTCACCATCCGTTGCAATGATGTCCGCGTCGACCAAATTCGCGTCACCGATAAAATCAGCAATGAAGTTCGACGCAGGCGCTTCGTAGAGTTCACGTGGACTGCCTTCTTGAGCGATCACCGAACGATTCATCACGATAATACGATCTGAGACGGCCAAGGCTTCCTCTTGATCGTGCGTCACATAGACGGCTGTTAAGCCAATTTTCTGTTGGAGTTCTCGAATTTCTTCTCGAACGTGACGGCGTAACTTGGCATCGAGGTTGGATAAGGGTTCGTCTAGCAACAGCACCTCAGGCTCTAAAACCAAAGCTCGAGCCACCGCCACTCGTTGTTGTTGACCACCGGATAACTCACTGGGGTAGCGCTGTCCATATTCGGCTAATCCAACCAGATCTAAGCCTTCTTCGCTTTTTTCTTTGGCTTCGATTTTATGAACCCCACTGGCATTTAGGCCATAGGCGACGTTTTCAGCCACCGTCATATGAGGAAATAAGGCATAGGATTGGAACACCATGCTGACGTCTCTGTCCGTTGCGGGAAGGTGTGTCACGTCTTTATTGCCAATCATAATGCGTCCGGAAGTCGGGTGTTCTAAACCTGCTAGCATTCGCAAAGTCGTGGTTTTGCCACAGCCACTTGGTCCTAATAAAGTCACTAGGTTACCTGGCTCTATGGTGAACGAGACGTTATCAATGGCGGTAACATTGCCAAAGGTTTTAATGACGTTTTCAAAGCTCACTGAGCCAGATTTGTAATGGAGACTCATGCGTGTTTCTCCTTAAAAGAGGGACTTGAAGTAGTGGGTGTATGAGAGATGGACTCTGTGCGTCTTAGGCGGCGTTTTCCTACTGACAAATTAATGCCAATGATGGTGACGAGCATGACTAAAATCAGCACGCTACAGTAGGCGATGGCAATGCCATATTCCCCGTTTTCAACCAAACCTATGATGTAAGAGGTCGCCATGTTGTGATCGGCGCTGACAAGGAAGATCACTGCGCTGACAGACGTAATGGCACGCACAAAGCTGTAAACCAAAGCGGCGATAATCGCAGGTCGAAGCAAGGGCAGAATCACGCGTCGAAAGGTCATTAGGCTGTTTGCGCCTAAGGTCAATGATGCTTCATCTAAGCTTTTATCCAGCTGACTCATGGCGGCAATGCCACCGCGTACACCCACTGGCATATTGCGGAAAACAAAGCAGATAATCAGAATCACACCGGTACCCGTTAGTTCTAATGGTGGTACGTTAAACGCTAGGATGTAGCTGATACCAATAACGGTACCGGGAATGGCGAAGCTCAACATGGTGCCGAACTCAAATGTACTTTTCCATTTGAACTGCTGTCGGACCAATAAGTAAGCCGTAAGCAAACCAACGATGGCCGTAAATGGCGCTGCTAGCGCTGAAATGCTTAGTGTGGTCCACAGAGAATCCCATGCGGCACCTTCCCAAATCACCCCAAATTCCCCCCAACCGATCGAAAAGGCATCTTGATAATGTTGCAGGGTAAAGCTGTTATCGTAGCCCCAGTTTTGTACAAAACCACCGAACATGATCATGCCGTAGATGACGATGGTTAATGCCGCCCAAGGCAAAGCGGTCATGTAGCAAGCCAGTTTCATGCCGTGGTTTACACCCATATAAGCACCCGAATCCGCTTTGCCTGTGACCGTGGTATAGGACTTTTTGCCAATCCAGTGACGCTGAAGGAAAAATGCACTCAACGTAAAGAAGAGCAGAAGAATGGCCAAAACGGCCGCGTAACCTTGATCATTCTGAGCACCGACGATGGCAAAAAATATCTCGGTCGACAGGACATCGAAGTCGCCACCCAATACCATAGGGTTGCCAAAATCAGCCAAACTTTCAATGAAGGCCAGTAAGAATGCGTTGGCTAAACCGGGGCGCATTAATGGCAGTGAAACATTCACAAAGGTACGCCAGCGATCAGCTCGAAGAGTTTGAGAAGCTTCTTCCATGGAAGGACTGACGCCTTCGACTACGCCGATTAATACCAAAAAGGAAATCGGTGTAAACGACAGGACTTGCGCCAGCAATACACCAGGCATGCCGTAAAGCCAGCGGCCTGGTTCGATGCTGAACACATCGGCAAAGAATTGTGTGACCACACCAGAACGGCCGAATAATAAGATCAGCGCCAAACCAATCACAAAGGGTGGTGTGATAATAGGTAACACGGTTAGCAGGCGTAAGGACCTTTTCCAGCGAAAACCGGTGCGCGTCACGACTAAGGCGAAGGACAAACCGAGCAATGTGGTGATAGTGGCGGTCATAATGGCTAAGGCCAGTGAATTCCAAGCGGTACCACAGGTATAACCACTGCTAAGGCAGGACAGCGACCAAATGTTATCGCTAAAAAATTTCCCCAAAAACGCCGTTGGTGCAAACGCGCCGTCGTTATCCATAAAGGCGCTGATCAGTACTTGGCTCACTGGAAAGAATACAAATACGCCAACTAAAGCAACGATCAAACCTATGCTGCCAGTGACAAAGACGTCGCCCTTTAAAAAGCCTCTTGCGGCCAACCCTGTGGTCAAGAGAATTAAAAAAGACAGGCCACACAGCATGGCGCCGTAGCCGAAACCATATTGCTGCTGCTCCAATTCACCAAACAGAGAGTCTAATCCGGCAAACTGCCAACCAGTGACGCCAATGGCGAAACCTTGGCCCATCATATAGATCAGCCCAAATGCACCAGAATAGATTAAATAACGACTGTATCTAGGGTCGTTTTTCGTTAGTGACATCAAGCGTAAAGGAGCAAGTAAAGGCAAGGCTATTGGCAGTAACCAAAGCTTATCACCAAGTAGACCTTGCAGTATGGCAGGCGCGTAATATAGGTCAGTTGGATAGCCGTCCGTTAACCAAACAAAGGACCAAAAACCGTCTTCAAGCAGATACCACGGCATCAGTAAAAAACCGACCCAGCCGAGCAATAGCCACGGAATAAAAGAGTGTTTCACGATCGATACTCCAAATAGGAACGTGAGTATCTGTTGAGGTTTGGCCTCAACAGATCTCAGTCAAAACAAGTTTGTCGGTATGATTAACGTGGTAGAGACTTGATCTCATTATCCCAACGTTGCAACAAATGTTGGCGAGTGTCCGCCGCTCCGTATTTAGCAAAATCGTAATCGATCAGTTTTAGCGTATCGAAGTCAGGCGCACCCGGTGGTGTCGTTGCTGACTGGTTGGATGGTACTTGGTAAGCATTGGCTTTTGCTGCCATCGTCTGTATGTCTGGGCGTAAAGCAAATTCCGCCCACACTTTGGCTTCTCTTAAGTGGCGAGCGCCTTTGACGATACTCATGGATCCCACTTCATAGCCGGTGCCTTCGCACGGCGCGACAGCTTTGACTGGGTAGCCTTTTTTCACCTGTTTTACGATGTCGTGAATAAAGGTAATACCGATGGCTGTCTCACCATTGGAAGCCGCTTTAATTGGTGCAGAACCAGATTTTGTGTATTGATTGATGTTCTTATGCAGTTGCGCAAGGAAGTCGAACGCTGTGTCTTCCCCCATCATTTGTACAAACGTGGCGAGTGCGGTGTAAGACGTACCAGACGAATTTGGGTTGGCGACTTGTACTTCGCCCTTGTACATTGGTTTGGTGAGATCTTTCCAGCATTGAGGTGCGGGCAGACCTTTGGATTTTAGGATGTCTTCATTGTAGCCAAAACCCAGCGCGCCAGCGTACACACCGACCGTACGGTAGCCGGATACTTTTGCTTGATTTTGTGCCCAATCTCGAAGGCTAGAAAGGGCTTTTGGCTTGTATACTTGAGTGAGCTTTTCGGCTGCCGCCTGAAGGTGTGGATCACCTGTGCCGCCCCACCAAATGTCGATTTTTGGGTTTTTGGCTTCCGCACGTAGTTGTGCATAAGCCTCGCCCGAGCTCTTACGAATAAGAGAGACATCAATACCTGTTTCGGCTTCAAAACTTGTTTCCATCAAACTACACCAATCGGTATCGGTGGAACAAAGAACATTTAGCTTGCCTTTTGCCATAGCGGGGGCCGCGCCTAGGGTGGCTGCGGTCGCGATAGCAAGGCTAAGGATATAGGGAGAGTTTTTCATTTTTATATTGCCTCCTGATGTTTTTAAGAGTTGTGCATACGTATGAACAACAACATAAGCATACTAGGCAAATCTCTATAACGAAAGGCAAATTTCAAAAAAAATTATATGTGAAATAAAAATTCTATTGAGTTCAATAGGTAACGTATTTCGGTCAGTATAAATGGAGTGCTTTTCTATTCAATATTAGTTCGTTGTGGCTTAGCCAAAGTAGAACGATAGACGAGCTCCACAGGAATAGCTTGCTTACTGGGCGCCGAGGTTGGGGATTGTAATCTGTTTAATAGAGTTTCTACCGAGGCTCTTGCAATTTCGCTTGATGATTGTCTAATGGTCGTTAAATCATAGGCTCTAAAGCTGGCGAGGGCAATGTCATCACAGCCAATGACTCCAATAGCGCTCATCTCGTTGGGGGAGACTAGTCTCTTAGCTGAGTCTAGAAAGCCACATGCTATATGATCCATGCAGAAAAAAATGCCATCCGGTTTGTGTTGCGAGGTTAAAATCTTGTCTGCAATTTGATAACCACTGTCATAGTTTCCGGCATCACACAAAACTTCGGTGGCGTTCACTTTATCTCCACTTAGGAAGGGGGCTAAATAATTTAGGAAACCTTTAACACGCATTACACTACTAAAGCTGGGCTTTTTAGAGCGTACGACGACAAGGTTCGTTTTACCTGATTCTATAAAGGCTTTTGCAGCCATTTCACCGGCGCCTTCATTATCTAAATTAACAATGTCAGCTTCATCGGAATGTTCTGTACGATTTACCAATACCACGGGAATACCGTGTCTTATAAAGGCCTTTCCGATATTCTCACTGGGCGTTCCTGAGGTGATGATGACGCCGCTTAACTGATATTGAATCAGCCCATGTAGCTCTTCGTCTATGGTTTCTCTATCAGACACGTCCATGACCATAGGTCGCAGTCCACAGTTTTGAACTTCAATAATGAGCTTGTGCAAAAACTCAGAGCGAAAAGGGTCTTCTAATCCGGCTGTGACAAGGCCGACAAGATCGCTGCGCTTCTTAATCATGGTTTGCGCGGCTTTATTTATTTGGTAGCCAAGTTGTTCTGCCGCTTCAAAGACACGCTGACGAGTCGCCACGGAAATTCGACTATTAGGATCGAAACTACGTGATACGGTAGATTGAGATACGCCGGCTAGGGCTGCGACATCCGCAGATGTGGCTGTGTGCTTATTCATGAGGTTGCTCTGATCAAATAGTTTTAAGGATGTTTTTGTCGTCTCGGATAGATCATGACAAATAAAAAAAATATATTCATCCTGTTTTAGAAAATATAAACATACTCTTTATAATAATGATTCTTTTTCCACTATTTTGTATCTTTATTTTACAAATCAATACACATTATAAAGTTATTTTTTAAATTTAATCCTCTATTTTAATAAAGGTATTACTCTATGTTAAAAGGGTTCAGATGATGGTCAGCTTCTCAAAGAAATTATATTTAGGCTTTTCGGTTGTTATGGTTCTATTAGTGATAGTTGGCTCCACGGCCTATTTCGCTTTAACGAAGGCTTCGGATGGCTTTGGTGATTATCGTTCTTTGGCACGAGCAACGAATGCTGTAGGTAGAGTACAGGCTAATATGTTGATGGCTCGTATGAAGGAAAAAGATTTTATTCTTTCGGGTAGTTCAGAAGACAAAGAGGCATTTGATCTCTATTGGAATAATACCCAGCAGTTTTTGAGTAATGCGACAACGGATATTAAGAAACCTGAAGAAATCGAGGTAATTAAAGAGCTTGGATTTTCGTTAGATAATTATCTTGATGGTGTTGAAAGTGTTGTCATTTTAAAGAAAAAAAGAAATGAGTTGGTTGATGATATATTGAATGTTTATGGTCCGGATATTGAGAAAAACCTGACTAAAATACTCGTTTCTGCTAAAAATGATGGTGATGTTTCTGCGGCTTATAACGCGTCTTTATCTACTAGAAGTTTGCTGCTTGCTCGCTTGTATGCGCTGAAGTTTTTAGAAACTAATAGCTTGGCTGAAGTAGATCGCGTCAAAAAAGAATTTTCTGATTTAGATAACCAACTTATTGTTTTAGAAGAGGAGCTTCAAAATCCAGCTCGTAAGGCGTTACTGGAAGACGTCATTCACGATGTTGCTATTTATGAAAAGGCATTTTCTGATGTCGTTAACGTCATTTTTGATCGGAACACCATTATAGAAGGCTCTTTAAACCCACTGGGTGATTCGGTAAGTAAGGCCACAGAAGACTTAAAGTTATCCATTAAAAGCGCTCAGGATCAACTTGGCCCAGAGTTAGAAGAAAGTAATTTCAAAGCGGTTTATATTATTGAAGCCATTGTCGTGGTTGCCATTTTGCTCGGCGCTACTATTGCGTGGCTCATTACACGTTCGACGATGCTCCAATTAGGTGGCGATCCTTCGTTGGTGACTCACGTTGTTAGACGTGTATCAGAAGGCGATTTAGAGGTCCAATTGCCCAATAATAATGAGCGAGAGGACAGCTTGTATGCGGCTATTCGTAGTATGGTTGATAGCTTAAAAGCGAAAGCTATATTGGCGCAAAAAATTGCCGATGGAGATTTGTCCGCCAAGGTGGTGTTGGCTTCGGACAAAGATAGCCTAGGTCAGGCGTTACAAGATATGGTGAAAAATCTGAACACTATTTTGACGGACATTCAAAATGCAGGAGATCAAATTGCTTCTGGTAGTTCCCAGGTGTCTAGTTTTAGTCATTCACTGGCAGAAGGTGCGACACAGCAGAAAGATCACTTACAAACAATTTCTGCCGCATTAGAGCAACTTTCCGTTCAAACTAGTAAAAATGCAGAAAGTGCGAAAGAGGCCAACTCATTAGCAGCGATGGCTCAGCAGGCGGTTATTAAGGGTCAAGCTGATATGCAAGATATGGTGATTGCGATGAAGGATATTAAAGAAGCAGGATTAACTATTTCAGGCTTTATTAAAACGATCGATGAAATCGCTGAGCAAACCAATTTATTAGCTTTAAATGCCGCGATTGAAGCCGCCAGAGCCGGTGAACAAGGACGAGGCTTTGCAGTGGTTGCTGATGAAGTGCGAGGTTTGGCGTCAAGGAGCACCGCCGCTGCTACTGAAACCGCGAAATTAATACAGTTATCTTCGTCAAAAACTGAGAATGGTGTATCTATCGCTGAGAGTACGGCGAAATCGCTACAGACAGTTTTCGATGGCATCAGCCAAACGACTGATGTGGTGGCGAAAATTGCTACGGCGACCAGCGAGCAGTCTCTCGCTGTTAATGAGGTGGCGCGTGCCATTGTTTCTGTTGGCGATGTTGTTGAGCAGAATGCCGCAGGGTCGGTTGAAGGGGCGGCTGCAGCCGAAGAGTTGAGTGGGCAAAGTGCCGCGATGAAGCAAACTATGGCACGTTTTACCTTGGCGAGCTGAGCATATAGCCACTAATATCTTAGGTTTTTGTAGTGCAGCCTATGGATCTTTGTTAGATTGAAATCTGTTTTTTTTTGATCCATCTAAAGTGAGGTATGCTAGCGCTAAGACCTAATTGCGAGTGTTGTGATAAAGATTTCCTTCCATCTGCTGAAGACGCCATGATCAGCAGCTTTGAATGTATTTTTTGTTTCGTCTACGCAGAGACCGTCCTTCATGGCTGTGGCGGTACTTTTTGCCCCAAGACCTATTCGTCCAGTGAACAAACTGGCGAATAACCCCCCTTCTACTGAATGTATAATTTCTGAATGTAAAATCTAATAACGGCGGCTTCATATTGAAGGTGTCTCGCTATTTTTGTACTTAAGTTGTTTAAAACACCAAAGTATTGTTGATAATTATTTACAATATGTTTTTGCTTAAACAACCCTTGGTGCTATTTTATGCAAATGGTGTAGCGTTGTCAGCTGAGTATTCGAATCGCTTTACAGCAATAATAAAAAGGAGACGGACTATGAAGGTATGTAAAAATCTCATTTTTATCATCAGTTCACTTTGTTCGGCTACATTGTTTGCCGCGAACCCTTCGATTAATGAACTTAACTCTTGCCTCGCGTTGGTGGAATTTGTTGATTCTAAATTAGATAATTTCACCGATAATTATGATGCAGAAGATATGACAATAGTACACGGCGGCCTATCTGCCTATAAAGATTTTCTCCAAATTGATGTAATTACTCCAAAATTATTAAATCTGTATGGCGGCAATGAATCTCAAGCCACACTTATGCAGCGATTGTTTGATCGGCAAAGAGCGACGTTTTTTAGGCATCTTAATGAGCGTTATTCAGAGAAAAAACTGTTTACGGAATACGCCGCAGCTATCAATGATTGTACTGCCAAAACTCGTATTAGACCTGACGCCGCTAAGCGATTACACGCCGCACTTGATAAAATGATCATTATGGCAAGGCAAAACCAGTAAGTACCTTTCCCTTAAATTAAGCATGTCTAGATACGATAAAAGTAGCTGCCGCGAGCGATTGGATTACAACTGTTTTTAAAACCAACTTCTTTTTTGTTATAAAGTATCCTAACCAGTAAGCGACTTACCTGATTACGGCAAACACCCCATTGAATATTCGCGCTGTACGGAGCCTCCAATTCCCACATCAAGAGCAGCAATAGTGGTTTTGCATTGTTCTATAGTAGCTATGCTATATGATGCAAGAATGACAAAACTCTTCTGTGAGCAAGTTTGGGTAGTACTTTATACATTAGCCTTGCTAAGACGTGTAGGCACCTTAGCAAGGAGATATATTGGATCAAAAACCGCTGGGTTGATCGATTAACATAGCGGTTGTTAATAAATGTTGCTCATTGAGGTAGTTAAGCAGCTCATCATTTACATCTTGTTGGATGTTCGGCAAGCCTTGATTACCAAAAATTCGATTTATCTCAATCACATAAGGTACAGAGCCAACCATGGCAATATCAAACCCTGCGTGGTTGATGTCCAATGATTCCGCCAAATAAGTGACTAGATCTTGAGCTTCTTTTGGAATCAGAGCGGCTTCTACTTGTCCACCTTGGCTGATGTTATTGTGGAAGCCGTTGTCTGATTGTAAGCGCCAATATCCACTAACGATTTTATTACCGATCCAAATAACGCGCATGTCTCTGTCTATTGGCAAATACTCTTGTACATACAGCACGTCAGTTTGAGCAATATAGTCTCTCCACTGACCTATTGTTTCTATGAGAAATACGCCATGGCCCATACTACTACGCGGAATTTTAGCGACAAATGGTGATGGCATTTCATCCCAAATCTTTTCCGCTTCAAAAGGTGTGTTTGCAGAAATAAGGGTATAAGGATGATGTTGTGGAGTAATCGTACGGAAGGTTCGCGTCATTTCGATTTTGTCGTGACCGATCATGTATGAAGAAAGGCTTGGAAAAATACGCTTCTTCAGCCCAAAAACCAAAGCAGTTAGCTGCCAGTACTGTGGAAATAGTAGCCAATCAGCCTCCTTAATTTCCTCTAGATGGTCGTACATAGACTCTGGTTTTATGTAGCGAACATGAGGTAAGTGTAAGGTTCTTAGTGCATCAAAAGAGATAATTTTCATTTCATATAGTCAATAGCCAAACATGCCGCGATTGTGAGGCCAGATGGCTAAAAAAGAAACAAAAAAAGAGCAACTTTTTCAATATTTAAACATGGTGAAAACCGCGTATATTTTTTAAATATCGTAAGCGTTGCTCTTTATTAGGGCCACTTTATAAAAAAGGTCAGCTGGTGCTGTTGTTGGTAAGCGGCTTAGCTACTTTGGCCTTTCGCATTCGGCGAATGGAATCCACAATTAGCATGGCAAGTGCCGACCAGATCAGCACAAAAGTGGTGAACTTTTCTGAGCTTAGCGGCTCGTCGTATAAAAAAACCGCCAGAAAAAACATGCCAGTTGGTCCGATATATTGAAAGAAGCCAAGCGTCACCATACTTACTCGGTTCGCTGCGGCTGCGAAGCACATTAGTGGCACCATGGTGATTGGTCCAGACGCAAATAACAGCCAGTTTACCGTGCTGGTATTATCAAACATATTGGCACTTGGTGAGTCACTGAGCATTAAATAGATGAGAGCGAAAGGTAATAAAATAGCGGTTTCGATGGCCATACCAGTGAAACTATCGACGGCCACTTTTTTACGGACCAGCCCATAAAACCCAAACGTTACAGCGAGAGACAAGGCGACCCAAGGCAATGAACCAAATTGAATGACCTCAAAAACAACTGCGCAGAAACATAAAAACACCGCAGCCTTACGCACTATATCTAACTTCTCTTTGAAGAAGATTACGCCTAATAAAATACTAATAAGTGGGTTGATGTAATAACCCAAGCTGGCACTGAGCATCTTGTTGTTTTGTACTGCCCAAATAAAGGTTCCCCAATTCACTGCAATCAGCACGGTTGAAACCAGCATGGCTAATAATGTTTTGGGAGATCGCAAGACCCTTGTTAAAGCGTCGGTGTAGCGCAGTAGTACAATTAATATAAGAACGAGTAGGCATGACCAAATAACGCGGTAGGCAAGAATTTCCTGTGCAGGGACAAACGACATTTCTTTAAAATAGATTGGCGCAATAGCCCACAAGGTAAAGGCTGTTAAGGCGTAAAAAATCCCGCTTTTAGAAGAAGTCTGCATTGGAGTTATCCCACTCAATGAATTATTTTTTGGATAAAGAGTGTATACGAATGCGTGACACGTGGTCACACTTTTTATTGTATTAGAAATAGACTATTTCATTCATCGACATAGAGAACTTATTGCCTAAGTCAGGTGATGGAGTTAAAGTTAGGCAGTAATTTTTTACATTAATCGAACTTCGGGGCGGGGCGAAATTCCCCACCGGCGGTGATTTTCTTGGTTTTATAATCCAATGAAACAGCCCGCGAGCGCCTTGTTTCTTTGCCTTAATAAGTGTCTTTTAAGCAGCAAGGGTCAGCAGATCTGGTGAGACTCCAGAGCCGACGGTCATAGTCCGGATGATAGAAGATCGACCAAGTCTTAGTTGCGCCTAATTTCTTTAGGCGTTTCTGTGCTGTGCTTTTTTATGTGCAGCGCTTGGTACTATTCGTTCTCATCACCCCTGTGCATCTTATTATTTGGAGAAACCAAAGATGGCAGGAACATTCTTTATCATGATCGCGTGCTTTACGTGGGCGCTTGATACTTTAATTCGTTATCCCTTGTTGGGAGCGGGTTATTCCACTCTGCAAATTGTCTTAATCGAACACCTTACTTTGGTGTTGTTCGTCAGTCCTATGCTGTGGCGCTACCGCCATGTCTATCGTCATATGTCGATAAGCGGCTTTTCGTGTTTGTTTTTTATTGGCGGCATCGGCTCTGCTATGGGCACCTTGGCATTTACCGAAGCCTTTCACTACCTCAATCCTACTGTGGTTATCTTGCTGCAAAAGCTGCAACCCATTGTGGCGATCCTGTTGGCTTATTGGTTGTTGAAAGAACGTATTGAAGGACAGTTTGTCCGCTGGGCAGCGGTGATTTTACTGGGCAGTTTTGTGATGATGTGGCCGGATCTTCGCCAATTGGGCGATGCACAATGGCACTATTCAAGCGATACTACCAGCATCATGAAAGGTTATGGCTACACGCTCATCGCCGTGATCGCATGGGGCGCAGCAACCGTTTGTGGTAAATATTTATCACATCAACATATGCCTGCTAATGCCATTATGTCGGGGCGTTTTGTCGCGGGTTTATTGGTGTTATTACCCATGGCGTTAGCGCAGTCTGATAGCTTGGTAGCGATGAAGTCGATTGATCTCAGCCTCGCGATCGCAATGGCCTTGTTGAGTGGTTTTATCGGCATGTGGTTCTATTACCAAGGGTTAAAAACCGTGCCTGCGCAACTTGCCACCTTGGCCGAGTTGTCTTTCCCTGTCTTTGCTGCTGCGATCAATTGGCTTTTCCTCGACATGGGCTTAACCGGCTACCAAATTATCGGCGGCTTGATGCTAATTTTCGGTAACATCGGCTTGAGGATGAAAGAGCTTAGAAAGGCTGAATTGGCTGCAGTGGCCTAGTAGCTCTAACACTATTAGTTTTTTCTTCAAATGGTCTGGAAGTTCAACTGCCAGACCATTTATTACTGTTCTGTTATTTTATACTAGGATTAAATTCTAGATAGGCTAATAGGATGCTGGTAAGGGTTACCTTGGCTATCAATGACAGACTCGTCTTTACCACCAACATGGCCTTTTAAGTTTTCCAATGTTCCTTCAATGCGTAGAACATCTTTTTTTCTAAAGGCGTCAAGATTTGGTGAAGCTAATACCTCTGCATCAATAGTACAGTTTTGCCCACTACATTTTACTTCACCTGAGACTGGGAGGTACATATCAGCTATTTCTAACCAACCGTGTCGAATTTTTCCATCGTCACCAATAATCATTCTAAAAGCTGAAGCTCCTTTAATGCCGGAGACTTGAACATAACCTTTAAATTTGTAAAAGCCCCAAGCTAAAGTGTCTTCCTCAACAGCTAATTGAGCCCCATATTGCTCAACATAAGCTCCTGATAACAGAAGAAACTGGCTCCAGAAATCACGAATATTTTCATTGATCTTAGTTTCGTTATTCGTGTAGTTAATGCCGTAAATTTGAAAACTAGAATAATTTAAGAACATTGGATAGCGCTTAGCTACCGATTTTGCTGTATCTAATGGATTAAATGATTCAAGTGTAAAAAGATCACTATTTTCTATCATATCTGAGAAAATAATTACTCTGCTGAATACATCATCCACATCTAAACGTTTTGAGTCGTAATAGATTGCTTCAATTAGCTTTTTGCGTGGAAATGAAGAGGCTGAAAAGGATGGTGCTGTTTCATGCCGAGTTTTTTGTAAGGGATAGCTTAAGGCTTTAACTATTTGTTTATTAAAGAATTTTTGATCATTGGATAGATTATCAGCTACTCCGCCTGTAAATAAACTTCCAAATCCTTCATTTTCTTTTAATTTTTTCAATCGTTCTGCCGTAAAAGATGGATAGCATGTTTCCCATATTAGTTCGACAGTAGATCCTCCGTTATTAATATTTACAAACTGGATTTTTTCGCCTGGACGATACTTTACTTTATTAAGAATGTCTTTGTACCAATTTGGATCTTTAGAGGCAATGATGTTTTGGTCTAAATAGATAACCGTCTGTCTATCTCCTGGATTAATTTCACAATATTTATCTAAGTTTGTCGTTCTTAAAAGGCCGTCCGCCATTACTATAGAAGGTAATGTTATCAACGCGGAAATTAATAATTTTTTGAACATATTAAATCACCTCCAAAGAGAGTGTATGACGAACAAAATTGCTATCTACAGAAATCGATTTAGTCTTAAATTCGTCAACGGATAATGCATCAGGACCGATTTTCACATCAAACATTGACTTAGTATTAAATTCAGTAATTAACATTGAGTGATGCTTTTCTAACATATTATTTATCGACGTTGAGGCTTGCTTTATAAGGCTTGCCTCTTTTGCTACTAATCGGTCAAGTAGGTTGGATATATCTTTTATATCTGTTTGATGACTAGCAAGAGAGTTTGTTATTTTTTTAAGCTGTTCTTCAAAACTTTCTCCTATCCTCTCAATTTCTTCTTGTAACCCTTTGTCTGCTTTATAAAATTTCACTTTTGCGTGTTCATAATGCTTAAAGGCCTCTTGATAGTCTGGTCGAGGATCATGAATAAAATATGAAATAGCAACACCAACAATCCATACTAGTATATTTAATAAAACAAACTGTATTAAAACACCTATAATTGATTCTGTTTTTTCATCTATTCCTGCTAAGCTGATGCCACCCGACTCAATAACGTTGGCAGCCAATATGTCATATCTATTATAGGTTACTACTATAAGAGAAATAATTAATAGCAAAGAAAAAAAAGATTGCTTTATTATGATTTGTCGTTTTTCTTCTTTCTTTCTATGTTTAGCAAAAAGAGATAATCTCTGTTTTAATAACCCACCATGAAAATGAGATGCTAAAGCAATTGAAAGTGCAATTAATACTGTGGCACCAAAAGCTATGCCTGGAGGATACTTTGTGCTGAAAGTAGAGTAGTTTACGAACCACTCAATAAAGCCAATAAGAGCTATTCCTATTATGTATAGCCAGATTCGGCTTGTAATAGGAGGCTTCCCACCTAGCTCTGCGCGCATATCCTCATAGCGTCTTTTAGTACCATCAAAATTTGCTTTTAAATCAGCGTAGTTATTGTTGCGCATATACGAGTCTTTCGCTTTTGACTTCGTATCTTCCATTTCTTCAGTTAGTTTACGCTTTTTTATATCTAGTTCTGAGTTCGACTGTTTAGCAATGATACCTTTAGCCTTAAGTACTATATCATTACGCTGATTTGCCCAGCGCCCGAGTTTATCTTTAATACTTCCAATGGCAGCCTCTTCAATCCTATGTGTACGATAATATTTATCTGTATGTAGCACTTTTGATGAATTGACTTCGCTTATGTCTTCATCTACAAGGTGTGAGATATGAGACTTGTCATGATGTCTCGTTGCTTCATCAACAGGAGACTCATTAATAAGTTTCTCTATTGATCGCTTTAATTCTTCCATAAAAACCTCAGTCTTTGATTATATATTTTTTAGGGATGTGAAAGCCCGCTCGTTTTTGTATTGCTAACCTAAGAACAGGTCTTATATCAATTTCAATTAGAAGGTTTTGTCGTAATTCACCCATCTCGATTAGATTTCGTTCATCATTTAAACTTAATGGTTTAGTATTTAAAAAATCAGGATTCTCTCTAAGTGATTCATCAAGTTGAATTAAGTTATTTAGTTCAGGAGAATGGATTGCAAGCGAATACGGGTTCTTGATGTTCATTTCTGTATTGGCACCCACTTTTCGGACATCAAAGATATTGAGTATTTTTCTTTGGCAGCGTTCATTAGGAGGACATTTTAGCTGTCGAAGGTAAGATTGAATGAGTGCTCGACTATCTGCAGAGATCACTTCCACTCTGCGATTCTGTTGCTTTCCTTCATTGGTACTATTCGATACTTTAGGTAAATATTCACCAGCCGGAACAATGCTTAATTTTGATCCATCAACGTCATTATCAATTAGAATAGAGGCGACAGAACGTGCGCGCCTTGCACTCAATCCATAGTTATACGATGCACTTCCATCACTATCTGTGTGGCCAATAATATAAAGATACTTTCCAAAAGCTGCAGAGCCATATAGTCTAGAAAAGTTACCCAATAAACTCTGATCTGAGTTTCTAACGCTGCTTTTTCTATAATCGAACATTAATGCATTTGAAAAATCAGCTACATAAATAGAGTTGTTTTTACCAAAACTGTATCTAATAAATTCAAGATTTTTGTCTATAAAAGATACTGTTTTATTAATAACTTCAGAGTCCAATTGATCTTTAGAAATAGCTGTACTTTCTGTGAATGCAAAATTTACAGCGGTGCTACCAGACTCTTTTTCGTAAAACCCTAATTTTTCTGCTGTAGACTCATCTTTTACTGAAAGGTGAGTTTCTGTTTTTTGGGGAGGTGCAACTTCTTCAATAGGTATTACAGAAGCAGGAGTTGTATGGTTTTTTGAGGCGCATGCAGACACTAAAATAGTTAATACGCTAAGATATATAATTTTTTTCAAGTGATTATCCATATCTTGACAACGCCACATTTAGGCGTTTCCTATCAAACTAGAAATGTAAAGATATCGTAAAAATAATATACTAACAAGAGTGTAAGGTCATGATTATAAAATTCAATTTACTTATTCAAAATAAGTATCCTAGAGCGACTCTTTGAAAATCCCCCTGCTTCTTCTTGGCTGGCTTGTTTAGAAATATCTGTAGCTTTAGGTAGGATCAAAAAATAGGTATAAGGTTTTTTGTTGATCTTGTCTCCACGAAAACCATTGGCATTAAGTTGGTAGGTTTGTAAGTCAATACTCAGAACAAGGCTTTGCCTACCCGCTAGTCTGCCAAAAAATGTACCTAACTCGTGTACGCTACCAAAAGCGGAGTCGAGGCTTCTCTCATTTGTGCTTTTTAGATAGGCATGGAAGTTGATATTGTTGCTTTGGTCGTCAATGAAGCTCTCTATTCGATTACTAGTAAATTGTCCTGATACAAAGGGCATGGCCTCTTTTTGATTCGAGGATCCATTTAGGCAGCCTGTTGATTCAGGTAAGTCGTGTCTAAACCGGTATTCTGCACAGCCAAACTGTTTTACCACATTGCCAAGAGCTTGAGTGAAGCCATCGGAAGCCAGTTTATTTTGCAAATAACTGTCACCATACACAGAGCTTGGAAATAGATACTGGCTTAGTTCTTTAAGCCTGTAGGTATCGCTTAGTGGGATTGCGTCAGCTCTTTCGATAGCTCTAGACACATTATTAGCTCGCGCGGAAACAGACTCCCCGGATGGCCATATAATGGCGTTGGAGAACCTGGGGTAATTTCCTGCGTGATAATTGCTAGAGTTTCCTACAGAAGAAAATAAAAAAATAGGAATGATAAAGATGATTTTATTCATGTTTTTTTAACTTGGATAGATAAAAGAATAGGAAGCCAATAAATATAATATCTATAGATGCCCATAGAACGCTATTAAATATATAACTATAATAATTTATATTGTTCCAATAAAAGTCAGGATTTTCTAATTTTGATTTCAATGCTATGCCGTTGATTGTTAATCTTATTAATAAAAATGAGGCCGATAATATGATGATTGTTTTTGTTTTAGTCACAAATCCAGGTCTAATTCTAGATAAAGATAAAATTATATAGAATGATGCTATTATCAATGGAGTGATTAGATAAATTGATTTCGCAACATTTTTTTTGGGGTTGTCTATTATTTGTTGAGATAAATTATTAGCTGCCATTAAGAGATCATTTATTTCAAATGAAAACATTAAAATACAAGAAAAAATAAATAAAGGAATGTTTTTTCTAAATTTAAGGAAGGAGAAGAAAAAAAATGATAGAGCGGCTGCTTTAATGTACAAAGAGCTCCAGTAGAGTTGATGATTTTCTTTAATATCGATTGTGAGTTCTATTGTGGCGATTAATAATAATAGAAAGATACATATTTTCAGATAAATTTTCATTTTCATTACCTATAAATCAATATCTGTAGATGAATCTATTTTTTTAGATAATTTATTTTCTTTGATTTTCATTTCATTTGTCACTGTATTATTTAAATCAGACTGACAGTGTTTACATATTTTTGCTTCTGATTTTACAAGTTCCGCACAGTTTGGGCATTTCCTCATGCCACCCGTTTCTATCGCTTTAGATTCAACTATCTCATTGTTTTTGGGAACGACCAGCGCAATGATTAGTCCAATTACAGGTGATAGGACTAATGCCAGTAAGAAAAACAAAAAACCAGATCGGCCTTTTGTACTTGCGAGAAGGCCGACTAAAATAGCAAATGCAATCCACAGAATAACTACAAACATAATAATTTCTCTAATTTTTAAGTTAAGTAGGCTTCAATATTAAAAACTCGAAACCTACTTTGAGATGGGACTATTAAAGTAGCATTTCAGACAAACTGTAAGCAGTTTTGTCTTGTACAGCTGGAATTGCTTCTTCAATTTTTAGATTCATTTGATTGGCAGTGGTGACGATACGAGTTTCGTATGTGATCCATTTATAGTTTTCACCACGTTCAACAGAGCTCTTGGCTACGGTTAAGTTAGCTGCGTTTTGACCGCTCATACCTTTTGCGCTGATACTCTTTTTCGAATTTTCGATGGAATCACCTTCCAGAGGTCTTTCTCGTAGCTCAACATCCATTATGAAGGTGTAATAAACGTCTTCAACAAAGGCATCAGCTAAAAAGCCTCCTACCGCTGTCAGTGCACCAGCTTTTAGAGCGTCAGAATTTGACCCGCCTGTAATAGCCGTAAGTCCTCCGCCAATAAGTGCGCCTTCGGCTGCACCTTTGTAGCCGCTTGAAAGTGATCTGCTTACTTCGTCCGCTGTCATTTTGCTGGCTGAAAGAATGGTTGCATTTAGCATTAGATTTGCTTTTGTAGGATCTTCGGTGACGGTGAAACCTTCGGTTTGAAGATGAGCCACAATTTTTTTCTGCATATCTTTACGCATTTGGTTGCCGCTAACGTCTCGAACTCTTGCATATACTATGCGTTTTGAAGGAGAGACTGGCTCTAAAACAATGGAATGGCTCAGACGAGTTTCAACGGATAAGTCTTGCTTTTTGGCCATGGTGTTTACGGCAGAACAACCGACTAATGTATACAACACCGCAGAAATTATGCCAATTTTAAGAGTGCTATTCATTTCTATATATTCCTTCTTATTTATGAATTTGATATAAAGCATATTCACATACAAAAAAACTCTCTTAACTGATTGGTAGCTATGAGTTATTCCTACAATATGCCTGTTGGCTAAGCAATGAGCATTTTCCAGATATTGAATATATTTTCTTATTCTGACAATGTAGGAAATTACTCTTTCTTTACATTTGGAGCGTATTTTTTGATGTGTAGATGGATACGGGATTGGTAAGAAAAGTTGTTTTATAGGTATATGTCACTCTATTTCCCAAAGATAAGCTAACTGCTGAAGTCTTTCAGATTGAAGATTGATCTATACCCGAAATTTATTTAGGTCAAGATAAAGCGAATTTTTAGATCATTTTGAGAAGATAAATATGGATGTGAGTAAGACAAGTTTTGCCAGTTGCTTTAGTGATAGTTTTGAGAATCTGACCGATGAAATTGAAAAAATCGGTTTTGATGCTGTCCTTTATTCGTTCTACCCAAGACCAATGTATTTGAATTCTGCAGTTCAACCTGTGTTGCACTTTTCTGAAGGCTTCTCTTCATTTGTTCAGTATTATATCAAGAATGATTACGGTAATAGAGATTTCGTCTTGAGGTTGGCTAGTCAAGGCAGAAGGACACCTATTGATTGGTGGGAAGAGATAAGTTTGGGGAACGTAACGAGAGAAGAAAAAAATGTAACGGTAGATGCGAAAGAAAAATTTGGTATTTCTAACGGTTTATCTGTACCCATATTTTATGGGAAGTTTGCGATAGCAGGAATTTCAGTAATTACAAAAAAAACTGAAAGTCAATATTTTAAAGACTTAAAAGTATCATCTATGGTTGATCTGGAGAGGTTATCTAGGTCTTATCACTATAAAGTGATGGAATCTAAAGAAGATCTTCGTTTTTTTATTGCTCCACTGTTAGAGACATTTACGGCAAAAAAAATAATGGTGCTCAAACACCTGTTAAACGGAGAAGCCTTAACAGAGATCGAGCACCATTATCCTATAAGCCGTCGCTACGCGGAAAAACTTTTACTTAACATTAGAGAAGAGTTCGGGGGCATATCAACAAATGAACTGATGTATATGCTTGGAACTATTAATATAGATGAATATCTATAGTGAGGTTTTTAACTCTAAACATGAAACACCTCCAAGAAAAAAGTTGCTATGTGCGGAAATTATAGAGAAGCCCGCCTTTCTTACTTGCTTAATTAACTCGTCTAGAGTTGGGTATTTCGCCTTTTCAGCAATATCAAAATTAAACGAGAGGAATTTATCTAAGTATGGGTGTCCGAAAGAATCCCTTATAACTAATCGAGTTAGCTTTTCTTTGTCAAATTCATTATTTGGAGTGACTAGAAAAAATATTCCATTTTCAGAAAGCATGCCTTTTATATGGTTTAAGCATAGTTCTTTGTTATGCCAGCAATAATAACTAAGAGTAGAAACGATAGTGTCGTACTTTCCTTCAATTTTTTCTATATTGGATATAATGAGATTGGCTTGCTTATAGGCTAATCTATCTTTAAGTTCTGTGGCTAGTTCAATCATTCCTTTACTAACATCAATCCCAGTATAGCTAAGCGAATGAGGGTTTTCTTGAATGAAACCCATTATTCGACCTGTTCCACAGCCTAGATCTAAGATATGACCCTTTACCTTAGATGCTATGTCACTATAAACTTCATGTTGCACGGACGTGCATACCCCTAAATGATAGGTGCTGTACTGATCCCACATTTTTTTACGAAACTTGTGATCTATGGATCGATTGGCAAGTTTGTAGAATTTATCCTGAGGGGCCTTAATATCCCACTCAACTAAACATAGTGTCGCTTTTTCTTTGTCCCAGCTAAGTCCCATTTCTTCTGATAATATTTTTACTTCCATAATTTTTTGATGGGATGAGTAGTTATTTTTCTTCATAACGATAAGAATAGCATCCACATTTAAAATATGAGCGACATCGTAGACTACCTTGTAGAGCAAAGGTAATTGTGTACTCTGATGTTCCAAAATGAGTAGTCGACCTAACTCTGCAAATACTTTCCCTGTTTTCCTCATCTGATGTACTGATTCTGGTAAAAATTCTTCTTCAGGGAAACCTCGTTGAGAATCTAACAATAAACGGACGGTCGCCGTTATACTGCCATTTGAATCCATGCTGTAAAACACATACCCCGATGTATCTAAACCATCATCATGGAAGGCTTTTACTTCATCTCTGTCATCCTGATAGAAATTTTTTCTAAGGTTAATAATAGCCTGAATTTCCTCTTGTGTTTGTGCTAAGTGAATACCGCTTGGTAATTGACTGAGTATTTTTTCTTCAACTGATTTAATGGTGTTCTCTTGGGCTTGTAGCATGTTTGTAACTTGAGTCATTTAATTCTCCGAGCTCTATGTAAAGGAGAATGTATCTTTTTTGATAGAAAGCAGTTTTGCAGTTGGTCAGAAGTGTGAGTGGAAGGTGAGAAGAGTGTAATTATTTAAATAATCACTTTAAAATCAATTGCTTATAAAGTTTTCGTCTTCTTGTTCTTTTGTACCAAAAAGCACAAAGTTGGAGAAAAATTTTTGATAGGTAAGCTTCCAGCATCATGGCTGTGGACCATTTTAGAGGTGGTATAAGAAGCTGAAAAGAAAGCCTTGTCGTTATTGATGGGCGGAGTTGATGGCACACGCCTTCCATCGCTGGGCCGTCCAACTGTGATAACTGCAACCCCATTATTTTAGAGTTGATCGACCAGCATCGTAAAACGGGCTTGCTGTCATTTGACTACGTGCCTAGTTGTTCTTGCCACTCTCTGTGGAAGGACATTATGTCCTATAAGCGTCCCTATTCACGTATTTTCTAGCGAATAGAGTCGAGATGGTTGAGAGGAAAATACTCTCAACCATCTAGTTTTTATCCGGATCATAAGAAAATAGATCGGGTGTGATTTTTAATATTCCATTGTCATCTGGTTGCTTTAGATACAGTGTGACTGATGTGTCTTTAAAAGCTTTGTAATCTTGTTTTGGCGAAAAACCTCTCAAATTATTGCAAGTAAACCAGAAGCTAAATGGGGCTGCTCCGTTAGAAAATATGCCAGTATTCTGCATACTATAGGATTGACCTTGGCCTACTTTGACTATGTTGTCAAAAAGGGGCGAGTTATTGACTTTTAATACAAGTCGACATTTTTTTAAGAGCTGATTTACAAAGTGGTAGCCAGATTTATAGTCAAGTTGAAAGATGAATTCACCATCGCCAGTTAAATTGATAAAACCTTGATAATATAACCCTACATCTCGATCAACCGTGGCCCTAGCTATGTTTTTGTCAACCATATGATCAATAAAGGTAAAGTAACCTCCCTTATTAAAGGGCAATGTTGCCACCTGCAAACCTTCTGGTGTTGATGGTAAGTGTTTGTATTTGTTTTTTCCAAGGGAGTAGACATCTAATGAAAGCCCTTTGGATAAAACTATAGGGTGAAAGCCATTATCAATATTTTTTTTCATAGGTTCTTGGACTGCATTATCCATACTTTTTTCTTCAGTAGTATCTTGTTTTAGATATACTGGCGTTGGAGTATCGATATGATTATTTGTAGAATGGACTATCGGCTCTTTTATAACCTCATCAAGATTACTTTTTTCTATTTTTTGATTCGCAATATAAGAATTATTATTTATATTAAGAGGTGTTGGGTTAGTAAAAGGACTAGCAATATTTTTTCTTTCATTATTTACCATAACTAATATAATAAAAACAAAAAATAATAATACGATGAGAGTCAAAATTAGTAATTTAGAGCTGAATTTGGGTTTATAATGATCAAATTTAGACGCTTCTTTATCGTTAAACTCTAGTTCTTGTGGTGCATGATTTATTTCTGGTTCATCTTGCTTATAATTCAGCTTATTTAAAGACTTTATATTTTCAATTTCAGAGAATGCATCTATCCATAACTGCTTAACAGACTCATCACAAGCTCTTTCGAAAAGTAGCTTGATAGTATTCCTCCCATAACTATTTGGAAATTTACCTTTGTAAACATAATCTTTAAAACTATCTTCTGATATTGCTCTAGATCTGGATACTCCTCTAGTAAGCTTTACAGTTAGAGCGGCATATTCACTGGAGGAAATACCTGCAAAAGTGATGAAGTGACGTAATAATATTCCTAGATCCTGAGTCTTTGGTGGCGGTTGTGTTACATCCGAAAAGTTTTCATAACTCAAAACAGGATTCCTTACACATAGTTTAAAATAGTTAATATGATTAATTAAAAAACGGGCACTTCAAATCGCACACTAGATAATAAATCTTATCCTCTTTGATTGTATTGGTCACCTCTGTATTTCTCATTTTTTGTTTCAACAGTCTAAGCAGTCAAGTGTTTTTGTTCTGCTGTAAGTCATATTGCGTTATGGGGGCCTAATTGTCGTGTACTTAGACTGGCGAAATTATTTAGCCTAAGCGGCCAGTGACTCTGAAATTTGATATGTCCTTTTTGACCCTAGGGTCTGTCCTCGTTTCTCGTTAATTGTCTTTTTATAATGCTTATATCAAATTTATTGGTGGTAGGCATTATGACGTTCAAAGACAGTATTTTGGCTCTGGTGATTATCCTCGCTTGGGGATTAAACTTTGTGGTGATTTCTTTTGGCCTTGGCGAAGTGCCGCCTTTGCTATTGGGTGGACTGCGATTTCTAGCAGTGGCGGCGATCGGGTGTTTGTTGGTGAAACGGCCTAACATTCCGCTGAAGTGGTGGTGTGTATATGCACTACCAATGGGTTTTATGCAGTTCGCCTTTTTGTTTATGGCGATGGCGAATGGTATGCCCGCTGGCTTGGCTTCTTTGGTATTGCAGTCTCAGGCGTTGTTTACCATGGTATTTGCGTTGGTGTTTTTGAAAGAAGGTGTGCGTTTGCATCAAGTGTTGGCGATTGCTTTAGCGGGCAGTGGTTTGCTGATGATTACCGTGGTGTCTGGTGTCAGCGATATGACGCTGTTTGGGTTTATTCTAACCTTGTTCGCCGCAGCGAGCTGGGCGCTGGGGAATATTAGTACTCGCACCATGAGTCAGACTACTCGGTGAATGTGAACTTGGTTATTTGGAGCGCTTGGGTGCCACCATTGCCTTTCTTTGTATGCTCTTGGTTGATGGAAGGGACTGAGTTGATGCAATCGGCGTTACTTGGTATGAGCTGGGTTTCTATTGACGCTTTGGTTTATCTTGCCTTGGTGGCGACGATTGTAGGCTATTCTCTGTGGGGATATTTGATGGGCCGTTATCCTGCGAGTCAGGTTACGCCGTTGACCTTAGGGGTTCCTGTCGTGGGTTTGACCTTTGCGGCAATAATATTGGATGAGAGCTTATGACCATTACAATGGATTGGTGTGTGTTTTGTATTGATCGGTTTGTTGGTTAATACCTTTGGCGCTCGGCTTTTTTCTCAGTTAAAAATAATCTTCAAAGAGGCATAGTGTGTCCGCGATTGCTAAAATTCATGTCTATTTTATCATGCTGCCAAACAGTGTTTTGCTGGATACGATTGGCCCTGCTGAGGCTTTTCAATATAGCAATCGTTTTGTATCAGGCGCTGAGTTTGAGGGGCAAAGGTAATTTGAATTGCATTTTGTTGGTCCTGAAACAATGGTTGAAAATACGTTAGGTTTGAATATTCAAGTCGAGTCTTTACCTGATGTTATGGTGGCTAACAGCTGGGTCGTTAGTACCGGACTGTCGGGGAATCGTATTGATTTAGAAACACCTGCTATGGAAGCTGCGATAGGCTGGTTAGGCCGAAAAGCCAGCTGTATTGGACGTTATATTAGTATTTTTGCTGGGACTTTATTATTTGTAAAAGCAGGACTGCTGGCGGGTCGAGCCTGTACCACTCATCATATGCATCTCGACGAACTTCAAGAAATAGAGCCTACTGCCAAGGTGCTCGCTAATCGGTTGTTTGCCGTAGATGGTGACTTTTATAGCAGTGCTGGTGTGACGGCTGGTATTGATTTAGTTCTGTATTTGATACAGCAGGAATGTGGAGCGAATTGTGCGAGTCAAGAGGCACTTCATATGGTGCTGTTTTCTCGTCGAGGCCCAAATGATCCGAGCCAGTCTCCTTGGTTAGAAAACCGCAATCATTTCCATCAAAGCGTACACCGTGTGCAAGATGCGATTCAGGTAGACCCTGCACGCAATTGGTCATTAGAGAGCTTGGCAGCTGTTGCCCAGTGCAGTCCGCGACATCTCGTGCGTTTGTTTAAAGAAAGCGCCGGAGTGACGACACGAGAATATATCCATAAACTGCGCCTTGCTTTAGCAATGTAACTTTTACAAAGCTCTGCTCTGCCTATAGAAGAGGTCGCAGAGCGTTGTAGCTTCGACGATCCAAGGCAGTTTCGTCGACTTTGGGCCAGACAGCACTCATTTCCTCCTTCTCATTATCGAACTAAGTACTAAGTTTTTTTCTTTTTCTATTAGAAATACCTGCCCATCTGTGGTGCTTTTTGCTTTAGAATATCGCCCATATTTTGTCCGTAAGGTCAGTTTTAAGTTCATCTCTTTATGCAGTGAATGGCTGATTTTTACTCTAATAGGGAAGCAAGATGTCCAATACGTCTATTCATTCATCAATCACTGAGCCGAGAACTCAATGGTTGGAAGTTATTTTGCTTTGGATCGCGGGTATTTCAGCGGCGATGCAGTTTGCGAAGTTTTCGGTATCGTTTGATGGTTTGCTTGAGCATTATCAGATGGGCGCGACGTCAACCGGAGCAGCGCTTTCTGCGGTTGGTATCGCAGGCTTGGTGTTTGGTGTGTCGGCGGGCATGATTGCAAGTCGGGTTGGTTATTTGAAGGTGTTGGTCGGCGCTTTATTGCTGGGTGGCAGTTTGTCTTTGATTCAGTCTACTTTGCCACCTTTTAACCTGTTATTCGTGACTCGCATGTTGGAAGGTTTTTCTCAATTGGGTGTGGTTGTTGCTGCGCCAACCTTGATTGCTAAATTAAGTGCACCTCAGCATAAGTCTTTGACTATGGGAATTTGGGGTACCTTCTTTGGGGTCGCGTTTGCTGTATGTGGCTGGGCGGGAAAGAGCATTTTAGATCAATACGGTTTGCAGGCTTTATTTTTAAGCCATGGCGTTTTTATTACCACAATGGGTGTAGTGTTGTTCTTTAAATTAAGAAAGAATCCAGTGTTGGACTTGGTTCCTATCACAGAAATGCAAGATGGTTTCTTTAAGCAAATGATGCAGATCTATCGTAATCCGCGAGCGCTGCTACCAAGCTGTGTGTTCTTGTTTTATACCTGCACTTTGGTGTCTGTCTTGACCTATATTCCAGGGCTGATTGGTGATTCGACATTACAGAAGTTGATGATGGTGGTGTTGCCTTTGATCAGTACTGGTGGGACTTTTTTGGCGGGTGCGATTGCACAATACTTGATGCGACCACAGCGTGTTGCATTAATGGCGTATTGCGGCGTTGCTAGTTGTGCCGTGGTGTTGTCTTTCATTAGTGGCTCTGCGGAAATATTTTGCGCTGTGGTTGGCGTGATGGTGTTGTTCCTTGGTATGGTGCCGGGCTCTGCATTGGCGATGATTCCAACTCTTGCCCGTAGTCCAAGTGAACAAGCACAAGGTTATGGCTTGCTTGCTCAATTTGGTAACCTTGGTGCGACCGTTGGACCACCAACTTTTGCTACGTCAATTGCGGTTTATGGTCTTCCTGGTTTGGTGGTATTGGTTTTGTGCGTGTGCAGCTTTGGTGTGTTATTTAGTTTATGGGCTGGGCGTATTAAAACCGTTTTATAAGACATTCTTCTTTTCTTATTACAGTGTTTGGTTTGGCCAGACACTGTCTCTCTTTCTGCTCTTTTGTCGGTTATTTAAAAAATAATCCATATTGCTGTAATAATTCCAGCCTGTATTGTGTCTAACTATCATTAAAGAAATTATCGATTGTATTTTTCCTGAGTCGCAAGGCTCTTTTGGAGTTTGACGAATGAAAAAAATTGGATTGCTGGTATTCATTGCAGCATTGGCAGCGGGCTTCTTCTATTTTGATCTGCACCAGCTATTAACTTTAGATGGTTTGAAATCGGGTCTTGTGCGGTTTGAGGAATGGCGAGCAGCCAGCCCCTTCTTGGTGAGTGGTGCATTTTTATTTTTGTATGTCATCGTGACCGCTTTGTCATTGCCTGGCGCGGTGATCATGACGCTAGCGGCTGGTGCCTTGTTTGGCTTGGTTTGGGGTACGGTGATTGTGTCTTTTGCTAGTTCAATTGGTGCGACATTGGCTTTTCTAGTTTCTCGGTATCTGCTTCAAGCGACGGTGCAAAAACGCTTTGGTGATCGTCTAAAAGCGTTTAATGAAGGGATCGAAAGAGAAGGCGCATTTTATTTATTTACGCTCCGCCTTGTTCCGATTTTCCCTTTTTTCTTAATTAATTTGCTGATGGGCCTTACTACAATTCGAGCCTTGACCTTTTATTGGGTAAGCCAAGCCGGCATGTTGGTTGGAACCGTGGTATATGTGAATGCGGGGACTCAATTAGGTCAGCTAGAGAGTCTATCCGGTATTCTATCGCCTTCACTATTGTTGTCTTTCGTGTTGTTGGGCGTATTTCCAATTATCGCGAAAAAAATAGTTGATGTGGTCAAAGCTCGCCGTGTTTATGCTGGATTTACCAAGCCAAAAACGTTTGATCGTAATTTAATTGTCATTGGTGGTGGTGCTGGTGGATTGGTAAGTGCTTACATTGCGGCAACGGTTAAAGCGAAAGTGACTTTGATTGAAGCGCATAAAATGGGCGGTGATTGCTTAAATTATGGCTGTATTCCTAGTAAAGCGTTAATTAAAAGTGCGAAAGTCGCACAGCAAATGCGCCACGCAGAGAACTATGGCTTGAATAGCAGCGAACCGACGTTTTCATTTAAGAAAGTTATGGCGCGTGTTCATGACGTAGTGAGTAAAGTGGAGCCACATGACAGTATTGAGCGCTACACAAATCTGGGTGTTGATGTTGTACAAGGTTACGCAAAATTAATTGATCCTTGGACGGTTGAGATCCAATTAAACGAAGGCGGCACTAAGCGTATGACAGCACGCAGTATTGTGTTGGCAACGGGCGCACGTCCATTCGTACCACCATTGCCTGGTTTGAACGATGTGGGTTATTACACCAGTGATACACTTTGGGAAGAGTTTGCAAAATTTGATGCGCCACCAAAACGTCTTGTTGTATTAGGTGGTGGTCCGATTGGTTCTGAGTTAGCGCAAAGCTTTGCTCGTCTAGGCTCTAACGTGACGCAGGTAGAACGTGCTGAGCGAATTATGATTCGTGAAGACCAAGAAGTGTCTGAATTAGTTCAAGCAAGTATGAGAGCCGATGGGGTAAATATTCTAACCTCTCATAATGCGGTACGTTGTGAGAAAGAGGGTGACGTGAAACGTCTGATCGTTGAAAAAGACGGAGTAGAAAGTGTCATAGAGTTTGATGCATTACTTTGTGCTGTCGGCCGTCAGGCCCGTCTTGAAGGTTATGGCTTAGAGAATATTGGGGTGGAAACTGATCGTAACATCATAACTAATGATTACCTCGAAACACTTTTTCCGAATATTTATGCTGCTGGCGACGTCGCGGGTCCTTATCAATTTACTCATGTGGCCGCACATCAAGCATGGTATGCCGCCGTGAATGCGTTGTTTGGTACGTTTAAAAAATTCCGTGCGGACTATCGCGTGATTCCATGGGCGACGTTTGTGGACCCTGAAGTGGCGCGAGTTGGATTAAGTGAGCAAGATGCCAAAGAGCAGGGTATTGCTTATGAAATGGTTCGTTATGAATTTGATGAATTGGATCGTGCAATTGCCGACAGTGCGACAAAAGGCTTTGTAAAAGTGCTGACTGTTCCTGGCAAGGATAAGATTCTCGGTGTCACTATTGTTGGTGAACATTCTGGTGACTTATTAGCTGAATTTGTTCTAGCGATGAAACATGGCCTAGGTTTGAATAAAATTCTTGGCACTATCCACACTTATCCGACGTGGGCGGAATCTAACAAATACGCCGCCGGTGAGTGGAAGCGTGCTCACGCACCGCAGCGTATTTTGAATTGGCTGGAAAAATACCACACTTGGCGCCGAGGTTAATTCGATGAATAAATCTCGATTATTGATTTTTACTCTACTCAGTTTTGTTTTGACTGGCTTGTTCAGCTCCCCGCTAAGCGCGGCAAATGAATTTGATCATAGTCAGTGGAATACATTGCTAAAACAGCATGTACTTCCGCTCAATGGCGGTCAGGCAAGCCAAGTAGATTATCAAGGTTTCGTTGATGATAAAGCGTCTTTGGATGCTTATTTAAAAACATTAGAGAACGTTAGCCAGTCTGAATTTGATGACTGGTCGAAAGATAATCAACTGGCATTTTTGATCAATGCTTATAACGCCTGGACGGTGGATTTGATTCTTACTGAGTGGCCGGATTTGGATTCGATTAAAGATCTGGGCCGCTTTTTTAGTTCGCCGTGGAGCAAGTCTTTTATTCCATTATTGGGCAAAACACGTTCTTTGGATGATATCGAACACAACTTGATTCGTGGTTCAGATCGCTATCAAGATCCACGCATTCATTTTGCGGTGAATTGCGCGAGTATCGGTTGTCCTGCGCTTCGCAACGAAGCTTACAAGGGGCAAAGCTTGGATACTCAGCTTAATGAACAAACACAGCTTTTCTTGCAAGATCGCAGCCGGAATCGAATCAATGACAACCAGTTAGAGCTTTCATCGATCTTTAAATGGTATCGAGAAGATTTTGAAAAAGGCTGGCAAGGGTATTCGTCATTGGAGCAGTTTCTGGCCGATCATGCGACCGACTTGTCCTTAAGTCCTGAAGCGCTTCAGATACTTAAAGACAAGGATATGACCATCCGTTTCCTAGACTACGATTGGGCATTGAACCGTACTTTATAGATCATTTTTTGTATTATTAGAAAAGTTTTTCATCATTTCCCAGAATATATTCGCCTGCGAACTCATGGTTTGATGACGTAGACGAATCATAAAAATGGGCAGCTGGTTTTGTGAAGTGAAGTTTTCCACTTCAATCGGCACTAGCTGCCCATTCTTCAGCTCCGACTGAATGCAATGTCTTGGCATTCGAGCCCACCCAAGTCCATGAATCAATAAGGTTTTCTTCGCTTGGAAATCGTTCACATACCAACGTTTTCCTGTTGGTAAAACATATCTATGGCCATTTTCTGATGCGTTAGCCGTGGTATCGTTCACCAAAATTTGAGGGATCGAATAGAGAGATTGTTGCTTGATTTTGGTATCGCCTGCGTTAAGCGTGACAAGTAATTCTGGATTAATCACAGCGATCATGGTGATTTTATTTAACTCGATAAAAGCGTGTCTGTCATCGAGCCCGTATCTTGGGCCAATAGCGATTTCACATTTGTTCTTAGTGAGCTTGTCTTGCACGCCATAAAGGTGATCTGTGGTGATATCCAGAGCAATGCCTGTATGTCGCTGTTGGAAAGCTTTAATACGTGACATGCAGTCATCATCTAGTGCCATTTGGCTTAAACAGAGTTGCAGTGGTGCTTCTGTGCCTTGGGCAAGATCATGGCCTAGGTTTTCCAATTGCAGAACCTGTGACATGAGTTTTTTGCTTTGCTGAAAAAAAGCATGACCTTCTGTCGTTAGCGTTGGACGATAACTGTTTCGATCAAACAGTAAAATTCCGTACTGTTCTTCTAAGGCTTTTACGGCCGCGCTGATTCCTGGCTGGGTTTTATGAATAGAATCAGCAGCGGAACGAAAGCTGCCCGTTTCGACTACTGCGATAAAAGCTCTGAGTTGATCCAGTTTCATAATGCTCACTTAATGATTGGTAATTTTTATCGTTTTAATAATAAAACGAGATTATTTATTGTTCATTAATTGCCGTATCATTGCACGCATAAAACGAGTTATTTCGTGAGATATTTGAAGGAGGAAAATGTGGATTCTGTTATGGTTGTGTTGTTTTTAGCGGGTTTAATTACCGGCTTTTCTAAATTTTCTGTGGGGGGCATGGGATTATTAGTCTTGCCCATTGTGATGATTGCGGTTCCTGGACCTGAGGCATTAGCTATTTTACTGCCTCTGTACATTATTACCGATATTATGGCGGTGTTTAGTTATAGGTCGAAAATTGCTTGGTCTGTGTTAGCGCGCTTTTTACCTTTGGCTTTTTTAGGGGTATTTGTCGCCAGTCATTTTTTAGCGAACATTGATGGCGAGCAATTTGTGAGCTTTCTCGGGGTGATGATTATTACCATGATCGCATTAGGGCTTTATCTAGATTATCGTCCAACCTCCTTTATGCAAAAGCCGCTTGCGGCTTATTCAATGGGTTTTCTTGGCGGTATTGTCACCATGATGGCCAACGCTGCAGGACCGATATTTAGCCTGTTCTTATTAGAGCAAAAGCTGGATAAGAAAACCTATGTCAGCACCCGAGCGTGGGCGTTTTTCATTATTAATGTAGTGAAATTACCCTTTTATATTAGTCTTGGTTTGCTCTCCGTCGAGAGTACAAAAACCAGCTTATATGCAGTGCCTGGATTGGTGATAGGGTCTTTCATCGGCTACCACGTGTTAAAGAAAGTGAACCCTATCCAATTCAAATGGCTAATTCGCATTATGTCGACTGCTGCTGCCTTGAAGCTGTTTTTGTTTTCATAGCATTACTTTTTCATCATTTACTTTCCGAGTTTAGACAGCATTTCTGGTTTCATAAATTTATGGATAATGACCATAAATAAGATAGAAGGCACGAGAAGAATTAAGGCAGTAATCGAGGCAATTTGATAGTTCCCTTCCATGCTAGCGGTATAAAGTAAAAGCGGCAATGTGCTGATATTCGGCGAACCTACAAAAAAAGTGCCAGTAAATTCGTCTAGCGACTCTAAAAAAACAAAAATACAGCTGGCAATAAGCCCAGGAGCGGCTTGTGGTAATACGATATGAAAGAAGGTGTAGAAAGGACCTGCACCTAAATTCCGGGACGCACGCTCTAGCATAGGGTCCGTCGATGAAAATGCCGCGACACTGATCCAGATAGAAAACATCAAACCATGAACACTATGGACTATGACCACACCTAGCAAGGTTCCGTTTAAGCCAAAGTCATAAAACAGCCGAGCGATGTTCATGTACACGGTTAAGTTTGGAAATGCTTGAGGGATTAAAAACAGTAACATCCAAAAAACACGCAACGGCATACTGCGTTTGGATAGAGCATACCCCGCCGGTATTGAGACGATCATACAAACCACCACGGTTAATACCGCAATCAGTAAGCTGGTAAATAATGAACCAGACACATCGCTATAAGGGTTAAATACTTGCTGCCAATATTTGAACCCCCATTGGCTTGGTAGCGCATGAGGGAAGTACCAACTCTCCGTAACTGTCCAAATCAGTAGATTCATGATTGGCCCAAATATCACCAACGCGAGCAACAAAATAAACAAACATTGTAGCCAGAAGTTGGGGCGGAAAGAGCGGACGTTGAACTTTTCTAGTAAGGTTTTGCTGTGTGGATAAATCATCAGTTAGCCCCTTTTTCTTTGAGGTTTTGGCGAAGGTAAAACCACGCCAAGCCAGCGCAAATACAGTAAGACACCAAACCTAGCGCGTTCGCCACGTGATAATCGCCATAAGAATTAATTCGAAATGCCATGTCTGCTGTCATCATTGTAGGAGAGCCTGTACCTATCATTAATGGAACGGACAATACCGACATCATGGTGACAATAGATAAGACCATGGCGACACCAAGAGTAGGAATAATTTGTGGCAAGATAATCTGAAACAGAATACGCAAACGTGATGCGCCTAAATTACGGGCAGCACGAATTTGAGAGTCGTCCAAGGCGGCCATGGCGCCAGAGATTAACAAGGTCGAAAAGGCCAATTGCTTCCAGACAAAGGTAATAATAATGCCGCTCCAACCAAGGAAAGACACAGTGTCCATGGGAGTTAACAAGCCAGAAGCGACAAAGGCATTATTCATTAAGCCATTTTTCGCTAAAAAGGTACGCATCATTTGCGCGGTGACAATAAAGGGAATAAACAGAGGCAAGCGATAAAGAAAGCCGAGTGTTTTCGTCAAAGAGCGAAAAGGCGATAAGGTAATTAACGCCGCGATGGTGACGGATAATACCGCCAAAATGACAACAGAACTTAACACAATGACAATAGTGAAAAGTATGTCATTTGAATAAAGCTCAAAGGCTTTGTGTAAATGACTAAGAGTGAATGCACCGTTGTCTAATGTAATAGCCGAATAGAGGGAAAAGCACAAAGGGTATAAGAAGAAAATACCGACCATAAGCGCTGCAGGGGCGATTAACCAAAGGTGATTTTTTAGCAGATTGCGTGATGTTGTTTGACGCATGTTTACTTCCAATAACCAACACGAGATAAAAAGGCCCTGAGCCGTTTAATTTAAGGGATCATTGCTCAGGGCTTATGTTGAGCGAGCTCTTCACTCAATGCTTTAGTTCTGCACGGATCTAGTTAGAAACGTTACGCTCGTAGCCTTCTTTAATGTCATCAAAGTAGGGCCCAATCGGAAAGCTTTTGCCATATTTGGATAGATCGTCCGGTGTAATTTCTGCGAACAATTTTTCCCATGTGGCTTTATCAAGCTTGGCTTCGACATAATTCGCATCAATGCCTGGATACCAGTTGAACTGTTTCACAATGCCGTTGGCTTGAACTTCTGGGCTGGTCGCTAGTTCAATAAATTCACGTGCCAACTGAGGGTGTTCTGCTTTGGCTGGCGTTACGTAGTACATTGGCTGTCCAGGCATGCCTGGTGCAATCAAAGAGAGTTTAAGTGATGGTGGAATCTTGCCTTGTTCTTTCCAGCTATAGAACATGTCGACCCAAACTGGCCCCATAAAAATCTCACCACGGTTTAGCATGTCTAATGTGCCTGCGTTGCCCGGTGTGAAAGTAATGTTCTTGTTGAACTCTTTTAGTTCGGTAAAGGCTTTGCCCCAAGAAGACTCAACACTTTTGTCATATGGCATAGAGGACAACTTTTCAGCATCGGTACCATAAGCATAAATCCAGCCCGTCACAAAGCTCACACCAGACATACCGTTTTTAATACCGTTATAGCCAAAGGATTTAGGGTGTTTTTGGGTCCATTGAACTAATTCGTCGTAAGATTTTGGCGGGTTTGTGATAAAGTCGCTGTTATAAGCGATGGCGGTTTGGCTATGGAACATAGGCATAACGTAACCATCAACATCGATGCCTAGGGCATTTTTCGCACTGTCTCGGGAGACCATTTTGCCCGTATTAATCTCGCTACGGTATTGTGACAGCAGGCCATTTTCTACCATTTCTCCACCGATTTTTTGGTGTACAACAGCGACATCAATGTCCCATTTATTAAGGCCACTGTTTTGCTGAGCCGATAGTTTCTCCATTATTTTGTGGGAACCTGCATCACCTGGCCCTGTGCCGACAACCTTTACCTTAACGCCTGGGTGCGTTGCTTCAAATTTTGGCGCTAGGTAAGTTTTTACGTAATCCACCATATTTTGACTGCCCGCAGAGGCCACGTTAAGAGTGGTTTCTGCATGAGCAAAAGTTGAAAATTGAGTAAGGCCGACAGCGGCAATTACGGCGATGTTAGTTTTAGCAAACATGATTCATCCTCATTGATTAAACAGAAACAGCATGGTTTTTTTGATGCTCTGAATGCTTTTCGTTTTTAGTGAAAGCATACAGTGCATCGATAGGAACGCGTAAGGTCACGGGAGTGTGCTCAGGCAGATTCTGATCGTGATCGGCTTGAATAGTGTGCTTCCCGCAGCGCACACTAATTTGATAATTGTTGCCAAAGAAAACACTTTGCGCGACATGGCCGTTGATCACCAAGCCCGTATGGAAGTCATCTTTGATTGCAGAGGGCTGAGTCGATAACACTGCATTTTCACTACGAAAATAAATATCTAATGGAGCGGCATGGTTATTCAGGCTTAGGTGGAAAGCGTCGTCGTTAGTTGGCCACTCGATATGGTTCTCGGCACCCATGAAGTCGGCGACAAAAGGCGTACTTGGGTGATGATAAATTTCTTCTGGTGTACCGATTTGTTCGATTTTGCCTTGGTTTAATACGGCGATTCGGTCCGCCATTACCAAGGCTTCTTCTTGATCATGGGTGACTATGAGTGAGGTGAAGCCGAGTTGCTTTTGCAGGGCTTTGATTTCATGACGAACGCTTAGTCTAACCTTTGCATCAAGATTTGAAAGAGGCTCATCGAGAACCAGTACATCGGGTCTGATCGCCAACGCACGAGCCAGAGCCACTCGTTGACGCTGCCCTCCTGAAAGAGCGGTGACTTTTTCATCCTCTAAACCTTCTAACTTAACGATGTTCAGTAGCTCGGTAACTCGGTTTTCTATTTCTACTCGTTTGGCTTTTTGAACTTTCAGTCCATAACCGATGTTTTGCGCAACGGTCATGTGAGGCCAAAGAGCGTAACTTTGAAAGACCATGGTAATGTTGCGTTTTTCGGCGGGAAGCTGAGAAACGGCTCGGTCACCGGCAAAAATTTCGCCATTACTGACAGGAACAAAGCCGCATAAGGCATTGAGTAGCGTGGTTTTTCCACAGCCAGATGGACCGAGTAAGGCAATCATCTCGCCTTGCTCAACGGTTAAATTGATATTGTCTAATATCATTTTTTTACCGTAGCCTGCCTGTAAGTTTTTTATGTGTAAGTGCGCCATGCCTTGTTTTTTCTCCAAACCGATAAAACGAGTGTTGGTAGGATTTTTTAAGTTTTTTTAACAAATGAACACGTGTTCAGCGTTTTGTAAAAAAAATGCAATCTCTAACCGACATTATGGTGGTCTACTTTGTCGGATCTTTATGACAATTTAATTAAGCTAAAAAGACATCTTAGTGAGGCAGTATGAAAATTGACGTAATTGGCAGTGGCAGTGCGTTCTCTAAACGCAACAATACCTCCTCGATTAGAATTATAGATTGTCAGCAAAACCAATGGCTTATCGATTGTGGGCCAACGGTGCCACGTGCGATTTGGCAGAGAAATATTGGTGTGAATGATATTCAGGTAATTTATTTTACGCACATTCATCCTGACCATAGCTCAGGTTTGGCTGCGCTGATTAATCAATGGAAAAGCTTCAAGCGAACGGAGCCTTTGACTATTTTTTGCCAAGCAGAACAGCAGCAACCTCTAAAAGCGCTGGTGGAGTTGGCTGTGTGGCCGGAAACTCAGGTGTGCTTTGAGATTCATTGGCAGGATATTGCGAACGAATTTGAATGGAAGCACTGGCAAATCCGCACAGCGAACACTCAGCATGAAATGGCGAACAAAGCGATTCGAATTTCGGCCGATGAAAAAACCTTGTTTTACAGTGGAGATGGGCGTCCTACGACCGCCAGCCAGTCGTTGATGAAAGATGTGGACATGGCTTTTCAGGAGTGCGCGTCTTTTGAGGCTTTATCCAATGATTCCTCCCATGGGGATTTGCCCGGTTGTGAGCGCTTGCTAGTGGACACTGGTGCTAAGGCATTGGGAATTTATCATTGTTTTGATGAGGCGATACCGAGTTTATTGCAAGCCGTGAGGGATATTCCTGACATGTTTTTGAGTCGAGATGGTTTGCAATTGGATTTAGAGGATATTGAGCTTAGTCGACATGTTTTTGATTCTCTTTCGGCAGGACAAGGAGGCAAATTGTGACCAATTCTCGACGCAGTCGCTCTGCGTCTGCTGAAGATGTGGCGAAACTCGCTGGCGTGTCTCGTGCGTCGGTGTCTCGAGTGTTTAGTGATCAAGGCAATGTCGCGAGAGAAACCCGTGAAAAAATATTACAGGCGGCAAATGAGCTTGGTTACCAAGTCAATTTTTTGGCTCAGGGTTTAAATCGTAAACGTAGTCAACTAATCGGCGTGGTTGTAGCGCGTCTGAGTGACCCATTTCGTAGTAGCTTGCTTGAAGGTTTGTTAAGTGAAATCCAAAGAAAAGGTTATCAAGCACTTGTCACAGAAGTGCGTGATGCCAATGAGCTGGAAGTGACGATTCGGCGTTTTACACAATTTCGAGTTTCTGGCGTTGTGGTTACGTCTGGTCAGCCGCCAGCGGATTTAGTCAAAGAATGCGTTCAACATAATATCCCTGTTGTAGGCATTAATCGTCATATGGACATCCCTTATGTGGATTTTGTCTGTTCTGATAATAAGATGGCGGCCTTGCTTGTTGCTGAGCAGTTTGTGCGCAGTGGTTGTTCGTCTATTGCGTGGCTCAATTACAGAGAGTCCACATGGTCTGGTATCAATCGTGGTGAAATGTTTCGTCAGGTAATGGTTGAACAAGGCGTATGCGATGAGGGCGATTTACTTCATGTTACCGCTGATATAGATGGTTACGAAGGCGGAAGGCTAGCGGCTCACCGGTTTTGTGCGCAAGGAAAAACCGTCGATGGTGTGTTTTGCGCTAATGCTCAATTGGCCTGCGGCTTTTTAGATGGTATGCGAGAAAATGGCTTCGATGCACCAACTGATTTTCACATTATTGGCTTTGATAATACGCCGCAAACCGCGCAATACAGTTATCGCTTAACGACGATTCATCAAGACGTCGAGGAAACTGCGAAGCGTGTTTTATCTTGCTTGGAAGCCAGGGGGCAAGATCCGCATATTGATCAATGTATTGAAGAAATTCCGGTTAAGTTGGTGATCAGAAATACGTCGCCAAGTTTTTAGCCTGACATGATGAGGAAAAAATAGCATGCAAGATGACTATCACGTTTTAGAAGTCGCGATCAGAAAAGCAGGTAAGCGCGCTCAAACCCTTCGTCAATCGGGGTTGTCAGTTACAACGAAAGGTCGACAAGATTTTGTTTCACAAGCTGATATAGCGGTTGAAGATGAGTTAAGGCAAGTGATTCGCTCCTTGTTTCCAGAAGATGGCTTTTTAGGCGAAGAGAGTGGTTTGACTCAAGTAATAAACGCAAAAAACAGCGGAGTGTGGGTAATTGACCCTATTGATGGCACCACCAATTATGTTCAAGGTATGGATTATTGGTGTGTTTCGGTCGCTTATGTAAAAAATAATGAGATTCAAATGGGCTTTGTCTATGCGCCAGATCGAGATGAATTTTTCAGTGCCAAGAAAGGCCAAGGAGCGTATCTGAATGGCATTCGGTTACAGATTAATGATCCCGAAAAAGGTCAGGAGCTGCTTGGTTTAGGGCGTTCAAATCGTCGGCCTGTGCAAGAATACTGTGATCTTATCTTGATGTTAGATGAACAGAATATCGAGTATCGACGCTTTGGTGCCGGTGCTCTTATGCTCGCGCATGTATCATCAGGGCTGGTTCATGGCTATTTCGAATCTCATCTTAATAGTTGGGACGCGTTAGCTGGCTTACTGTTAATCGAAGAAGCTGGTGGCCGGATTACAGGCTTCCTTAATAATGATGGATTGCTAAATGGTAACCTTGTTTGGGCAGCGAGTCCGCTGTTGTGGGGGGAATTACATAACTGGCTATGTAAGAAAGAGAGAAAGTCAGATCAAGCATCTGTTGACTAGGGTCGTACAAAAAATACACAAAAAGGTCGGGTCATCCGCTTGTTATTTGTTAGGTTGTTCCGTATTACTAGCTGGTAGGCAGCAAGTTCATGAACTTCTGCATTAAACACGCTATTCCACGGATATTGTATGAAAGACAGCCAGAACAATGATGTTCGATTAGAGGATATTCTGAATACCACACCAATTGCTGTTAGTTGGTCGAGTTTGTCCTCTGGTCGTATTGAATATATCAATAAAGCATTTAATGAGCTTTTTGGTTTTGCTTTGGATGACATTCTTGATGTCGAAACTTGGCTTTTACGTATTTCCCCTCATCGCGAATATTATCAAAACATTATTGCTCCTTGGATTGAAGAATACCGTAGTGATGTCTCTGCTCCTGATTTAAAAGCGACGCTCTTTTGTAAAGATAACTCTGTGAGACATATTAAGATGTGTTTTTCCACAATTGGGGATAAACAGCTTTGGTATTTTAACGATGTAACAGATCATTGGGTGGCGGAAGAGCGATTGCGTGCTCGAAGTAATATGTTGGAGATGGTCGCAAAAAGTTCTGCACTAAAAGATATTCTTAAGGTGATTGTTAAGCAGATCCAACAAGAAAGCCCACTTTCTTTATGCAGTGTGTTGTTGTTTGATAAAGACGAGCAATGTCTAAGGTTAGGTGCGGCTCCTGACTTCCCCGATATTTATAATCAGGCCATTGATGGTGTGAAAGTGGGCTTAAATGTTGGGTCGTGTGGTACGGCTGCGTATTTAGGACAGCGAGTCATTGTTGAAGATATTTATGTACATCCTTATTGGAAAGATTATACGCAACTTGCTCGTCAAGCCGAGGTTGCAGCGTGTTGGTCTGACCCTATTATGTCGTCTAAAGGGGACTTATTAGGTACTTTTGCTATTTATAAACGCTCAGTTTCAGCGCCTTCTGAAAAAGATTTTGAGTTGATTAATTTTGCGAGTCATTTGGCAAGCATCGCGATCGAAAGTTTTCGAGCACAAGAAGCTCTTCAAAAAAAAGCGGATTTTGATCATTTAACTGAGTTAGCAAATAGGGGGTACTTTTTTCAGCAATGCGAAGTGCTTATTAATAAGTCGATAGACGATCACTCACCATTTGCTATTTTAATGATGGACGTAGACCATTTCAAAAAAATAAACGATCAATTTGGTCATAAAACTGGGGATTTAGTGCTGCAAAAACTGGCAAGCATGAGCCTGTCTATCCTCAGGCGAGATGACCTTATTGCTCGAATCGGTGGCGAAGAATTTGCTATTTTACTGCCGTTTACTGAAAAAAATGAGGCTTTATTAATAGCCGAACGGCTAAGGGCGTCGATAGAGTCAAGTATGGTATTGAGTCTTGATCATCAAAACGTGTTTTTTACAGTATCATTGGGCGTGGCTTGTCGACAAGATGGCAGCGGAACAGTTGATGATATATTGAACAAAGCGGATAAGGCCTTGTATCAATCTAAAGCGGCTGGACGCAATTGTGTCTTTTCGGTAGAGGGTTCTATTAACTTTCGGTTTTAAACTCGTTTTTCTTTGTTAAGTCTGCCAAAATTATCGACCTTGTAAGTCACCTAGCGACAGAATATATGAGCCAGAATGGTCAAGTTAATGACGTGAAAAACTATCTTGGTGCTTATAGTGCTCAGGTTCAGCGACAGGCTAAAGATCTGCTGGAGTCTCAGAAATCCGGCACTTGGCTGCTGCAAAAATACCCTAATGTTCATGACCTTAACGGAACTCGTGCTTTGTATGAGTATGTAATGGACCTCAAAAATGAGTTTATGCGTAGTTCCCCACCAATCAGCAAAGTCATTTATGACGATAAAATACATATCATCAATAATGCTCTGGGGTTACATACTTTTGTGTCTAGAATGCAGGGCCGCAAATTAAAAGCGAAAAACGAGATTCGTATTTCGTCTCTGTTCCGACGGATTCCTGAGCCTCTATTAAAGATGATTTTGGTGCATGAGCTGGCACATCTTAAAGAAAAGGAGCATAACAAAGCCTTTTATAAGCTGTGCTGTTATATGGAGCCCGCTTACCATCAGTTAGAATTCGATCTGCGTTTATATTTAAGTCATCGAGAGCGGTTTGGTGACTTATGGTAAGTAGTGCGATTCAGAAACTGATTTAAATGAAGAGTCTATTTTTTAAAATAGACTCTTCATAAGTTGCAACGAGCTAGAAAAGTTTATGCGTTCGCTGCGGTAAAGTCTGGTTTGACTGAGGTAATCCTCTTTATTAGATAATTCAATAGTACGCCATACATTGGAATAAATAATCCAAGACTTATAATTAGCTTAAAGCCAAAATCAGCCAGTGCAATGGCTTGCCAATGTTCTGCCATAAATGCATCTGGGCTTTGGTAGAAAGCGATCCCAAAGAATGCCAAGGTATCTAGTCCATTACCAAATACAGTTGAAGCGGCGGGCGCGATCCACCATGCTTTTAGTTGTCTAAGTCGGTTAAATACCTGAATATCAAGAATTTGACCCAACAAGTAAGCCATTAAACTTGCTATGGCAATACGTCCGACAAACTCGTTGAATGATGCGAGTGCCCCGAATCCTTGAAACTGTCCTTGCGCAAATACTACCGACAGCACATAAGACACGATTAAAGAGGGAATCATCACTAGGAAGATGATTTTTCGTGCTAAAGCGGCGCCAAAGATTCTTACGGTTAGATCTGTTGCCAAAAAGATAAAAGGAAAGGTAAATGCGCCCCATGTAGTGTGAAAACCAGCAAGGGTGAAGGGTATTTGTACTAGATAATTGCTTGAAGCAATGATTAGTAGGTGAAACATGGCAAGGTAGCAGAGTGCCTTGCCTTTTTGCTCAGGTGTGAACGTACTCATATTGTGACCTTTTTCGTTTGCTTGGGGTGAGGGAACCCAAATTAAAAAGTTCGTTTTTGATTGACGAACTTTCAGCGTTTTCTATTTAGACGTCTGACCATAAGGTCAAATGCGGAGCGGAATTATACATGAAACGTTTGGTTAAAAAAGAGCCAGCTGCAAAAAATCCTATAAACCTCTGGCCATCCTGTATTTCATTTACTTAGAGGGTTTTATTGGGTAGCCAATGCGTGAGACCCAGTTATGATAAAACCAACCAAATAGAATAATAAGCAAGCATCCAGATAGAACCGGTGAGAGTAAAAAACCCCATGACGCATTGATGGATATCACTAGAAGTGGGTTAGCGCCTGCTGGCGGGTGTAGCGTGTTGGTTAGCATCATCAAGGCAACACCGAGGCCAACACTTACCGCCATTGAGACTGGTGTCACCTCCCAAAATTGTAAGCTGATCAGTCCTATGGTTGTTGTCAGTAGATGACCGACGAGAATATTCTTTGGCTGTGCTAAAGGGCTTTGTGGTAAGGCAAAGAGAATAACCATGGTTGCACCAAAAGGTGCCATGATACCCAGGTACTCTGGTGCAAGCTGAGCACCTTGAGCAATCATAAAAATACACAGTGTTGCTCCAGCTCCTGCTAGGCAAATGGGGAAAAACCTTGATTGATAAAATGACGTAAAAAAGTTGGATAGCATGAGTGAATTCCTCTAGGTGCAGTTTTATGCTGAAAAACAATGGTAGACCGATCTGTCTTTTTTCATGGTAGACAAATCGGTTTACTCATGTCAATATTCTTTTTCAATGAGGGAGAGAGAAGTGACGAAACCTGACTTATTAATTCATGCCGCGTTTAGGCTTTTTTATCAGCATGGTATTCATGCGGTGGGAATAAACCGAATTTTGTCTGAAACGGGTGTGGCTAAAAAAACGCTTTACCACCACTTTAGCAGTAAAGATGCCTTGCTTGAGGCTGTATTGATTTACCGCGACCAGATATTTATGGATTGGCTGACAGCAAGAATGATGACTGCAGGAGATGGAAAAACAGCTGTTTTGGCTTTGTTTGATGCACTTGATGATTGGTTTCATGACAGAGTGGAATTGCTATCACCATTTAAAGGCTGCTTTTTTGTGAAAGCGAATGGTGAATTTTCTGATCATGTTGTTAATGATTTATGTCAGCGTCATAAGCAGAATATCACGTCTTTTATTCAGGCAAATCTTGTGAGTTGTTCGTCTGAATTGGCTGCGGCTGATTTAGCGCAAAGTATCAGCGTGCTAAAAGAAGGGGCTATTGCACAGGCGTATGTAGCAGGTGACTTGGATGCCGCTAAGAGAGCAAAAACGATGGCTGTTGCTCTCTTAGGTTAATTTAGAAAAACTGTATCCACTATGGCGTATTAATCTTCGTCATTTGAACTATTGATACGAGCTAGGCGATCTTGTTCTTCTTCGAAGGCATCTTGGATTTCTTGTAATACGGAATCAACATCGGCTTCTTCTATTGGTTCGTCAAATAAGCCTGTTAGTTCTGTGTGAGGCGTTAATTTTCCGGCTTCAAATAGCGCCCATATTTCTTTGGCGTATTTTGTTTCAAGAAGTTCTGGAGCGAACATACCATAATAATTACGCATGTTATTTATGTCGCGTTCTAACATCCATTCGGCATTATTGTTTGCTGCAGCATCAACAGCTTGAGGCAAATCTATAATGACAGGACCATGAGAATCGACTAATACGTTAAATTCGGATAAATCACCATGGATCAAACCCGCGCATAACATGCGGACAATATCTTTGATAATGATATCGTGGTCGTGCTTGGCTTGTTCCTCTGTCAGTACTACATCGTTAAGACGAGGTGCGACTTCACCGCTATCATCTGTAACTAACTCCATCAGTAAGACACCATCAAAGCAGCCATAAGGTGTTGGTGCACGAACGCCAGCAGCGGCTAATCGATACAAGGCATCCACTTCAGCATTTTGCCAAAGGTTTTCTTGTTCATCTCGGCCAAACTTAGAGCCTTTTTCCATTGCTCTAGAGCGACGGCTATTGCGGACTTTTCTGCCTTCACGATATTGCACGGCTTGTTTAAAGCTGCGTTTACCTGCTTCTTTATATACTTTTGCGCAACGGATCTCTGATCCACAGCGTACCACGTAGACAGTCGCTTCTTTTCCGCTCATTAATTGTCGAAGAACTTCGTCTACTAAGCCATCTTCGATGAGTGGTTGTATTCTTTTAGGGATTTTCATGCGGCTCGTTATACAGTGATTAGGTGACAAATGAAACTACCAGAAATAGAAAATAGACTTGATCGCTGATGTAGCGGAATCATTTCTACCTTGCAATTAACAAGGTTATTCGTTGGAGTCACGCTTTTTATATTCATTCCTTACTAAATGCTCAACCATCTCGTTGATTTTCATATTTTTTTCTTCAGCCAGTGCATTTAGCTTTTGCTTAGTATTGAGCGTCATGCTGATGCTGTAGGGTTTTCTACCGCTCGATTTTTCACGAAACTTTTTCTGGCTCCAAGCTTTTTTCATTTTATCAATGATTAATGCCTTGCGGTCTACGTTATCAGATAAATCAATAGTAGCAATAACTGCGGCTTTTTTTTCTGCTTCTGTACTCGGAATCCAAGCCTGTTTAAGGGGTCTTTGAGTGATGTTCTGCAGATAAGACCAAGCCCAGACCCATTGTGCTGGATTATTTTCTTCCAGCCAATTTACGATGGTCTCGTTAAAACGAATTTCCTGCCATTTTATTTTCAATTCTTCGAGTAGGTTTTGCTGTTGTTGAGTATCGGCTTCGCCCTTATAAAAAGCGTCCAAAATATCTAAATATCTATCTGCAGAGTTAGTTCTTTCTGTATTGAATGGCTTTTCTGAGAGTAAGGAGAACGGATTTTCTTTTGTTGGGTGTGTTTCTAGTTCTGAGCTTTTTGTAAGGGTTTTTAAATAACTCCATGCCCAATTACATAGTCTTTCGTCTTTTTTATCTATCCAGCGGAAATAATTGGAAGGAAGCTGGCTTGCTTTAAAGGCAGTACGTATTTGAGTGGCAAAGTTCTGCGGAGCTCGCTTTTTAATGATTAAGTTTTCTAGTTCTTCATTTAGCTTTTTAACGCGTTCTTCTTGCGAGTTTCCACGTAGATTTTTTAAAGATGCACTTCGGATGTTTTTTAACAAATAGTCAGAATAAAAAGCAAGTTCTCTCTCGGATGTGGGATCAAGAAGGTCTCTAGTATCTCTAATCATGCTTTTTATTCCTTTTTTGGTATTTTTATTTTGTCATTCCAAGATTATTACTGTGTAGTATTTATCGTAAATCTTACGTGTATTTTTGTAACCTTACAATAATTTTACAGTGAATTAATAGATTTTTTCATCCTATTATTTTGACTATTTAATGGTTTAATTTCGTTAAGGAAGTATTTTCTGGCGGCTGAGGAAAGGTTAATCATAGAGAGTGGGGCGCTTTCTGTGCTTAATTGCGAATAAGCAATTGGTATGGAATTTAGAGCAATAAAAAATATAAATAACCTTATATATCAATAAGGTTTCCGTGTTTTACTTTCTTTATGGTGACTTGGAAGTTGGCGTCTTATGTAGGGTGAATATATTCGTCGTTTCGTTGATAGCGAAAGCGTTAGTGCAGAAGGTTAGCGCTAAAAGTGATTTGCATGAATGGTATTTCGGCCGGATTGTTTGGCAATATAAAGGTGTTCATCTGCGATTTTGAACACGGCTTCTTTTGAAGAGGCTTCATGGGAGTACCCTATACCAATACTCACAGTAATATTGGAGATAGTATCTATGACAAGATTGCTGACCGCCGCTCTTAGGTTTTCGGCTAGAGCCATTACTTGCTGTGGCGTTCGATTCAAAGTAAGTACGATAAATTCTTCGCCACCCCAGCGTCCAAGAACGTCATTTGGATGAATTGTTCTGCTGAGTTTGCCTGAGATGCGGGTAAGTACTTCATCTCCCACAAGGTGGCCGTTGATATCATTGAACTGCTTGAAATGGTCAATATCGATGATGAGTATTGCGTAATTTTTCTTTTGTTCTACTGAATCTAGATCAAGCTCGTTAAATACCTTTTCAATTCCTCGTCGGTTTAATGCTCGGGTGAGTAAGTCAACATAAGCATAATTCTCGAGTGTATCAGCATGCTCTATGACTTGGTCGGTTTTGACTCTTAACTTAATAATAGTCCATAACAAAAATATATAGATCATGTGTGCGATGGCAATGTTAAGTACAACTCCCATAGTATCGGCCATATTATGATTTTGTATGACGGCGGAGAAATGCCCAATGACGGTGACAACAAAGACAAGGATAGTGGTAGGCGCTGCTTTTTTGACCTCCAGAAAGAGGTAGGCAATGACGTAATTCAGTCCTAGCCATTGTGCTGCATTTGAAAATAAGCCGTTGGCATCCATGTGATGCCAAATACTTGTGCTAATTAGATAACCAGCAATAATAAAATAGGCGAAGAAGTGTAGGCTTTGATTATTGATTTTAGTGATGACGCTAAGGAGGTAAATAAGAGCAAAAGCACTGATGCAAATTGGGTAAGCTGCAGCATCAAAGGAAGCTATGATGCCACTCGACAAGTCGATCCCCCAAATTGCACTGAAACCTAAAATAGCGACAACAAGCATTTTACGAAACAGTGTGGGAGGCATTGATGCTGAGTTAAGTTGTTTCTTAGGCGAGTGTTGGAGCTTCATTGTTCGATTAACCTCAGCCTAGGCCGCCCTTAATTTAGTTTCTGTGTGAAGAATTCCACTTCATATTATTGGCAGCTCCGGTATTAAGCAACAAATCTATTAAATGCATTTTTTAATTAAAACGACGCTTTTTCTTTGTTTTTTTGTCTTTTGAAGAAATAAGACCAAGAGCTTTTGCTCGCAGCTCTTTTTTAGATGGCTCTCGTTTTTTGGGAGTATTAAGTGCTTTATTCAGGTCTGGCTCAAACCCTGGCATCCATTGTGGTATAAAGTGCTCGCCGATAAGTGTTTCAATGTCGGTTAGTAAATAACGTTCTTTTTCTGATATTAAGGTTATGGCTAGGCCTGTTGTACCCGCGCGGCCAGTACGGCCTATGCGGTGAATATAGTCTTCAGCATTATAAGGCAGCTCATGATTTACCACATATTGTAATTGCTCAATGTCGATGCCCCTTGCGGCAACGTCAGTAGCAACAAGGGCTCGTACTTTTCCTGCTTTAAAATCAGCTAATACACGATCTCGTGCGCCTTGAGATTTGTCCCCATGAATAGCTTGAGTGGCAATACCATCTTTTTGCATTTCTTTGGCTAATTCGTCAGCACCTTGCTTGGTTCGGGTGAAGATAAGTACTTGCTGCCAGTTTTTTGACCCTATTAGAAATGATAGCAGAGCGCTTTTTCGGTCCTGATCTACCGCGTAAATGGTTTGTTCGACTTGAGTTGCTGTGGTGTTGCGGCTGTCTACTTCAATTAATTGGGGATCTTTTAATAGTGTTTTACTTAACGCAAAAATATCATCATTGAAGGTTGCTGAGAAAAATAAAGTTTGACGTGAAACCGGTAGTTTTTTCAAAACTCTTTGAATATCAATGATAAACCCCATGTCGAGCATTCGATCAGCTTCATCTAGTACTAGGGTTTGTAGGTAGCTTAAGTCAATGAGGTTTTTCATGATCAGCTCAAGCAACCGACCAGGAGTAGCAACCAATACATCACAGCCTTGTTTAAGTGCGTCAAGCTGTACGTTTATGCTTGCTCCACCATAAGCGACAACTGATTTTATGGGTAAACCTGTGCTGTATTTAATAAAACTGGTGTGAACTTGCTGCGCTAATTCACGAGTTGGAGTGAGTACGAGTACCTGAATGCCTTCGGTATTATGAGAGCCTTGCTTATTTAGGATGTGTTGTAAAAGCGGCAAGGCAAAAGCGGCTGTTTTTCCTGTTCCTGTTTGAGCTCCAGCCATGAGGTCCTTTCCAGATAAGACAACTGGAATCGCAGCAAGTTGAATCGGTGTTGGGGCCGAGTAGCCCAGCTTTGTAACCTGCTGAATGATGTCGTGATGAAGTTTTAAAGACGCAAAGCTCATGGAGGTCTCGCTTATTTTATGTCTGCAAATTTAGGGCGCTAGTGTAGCACTTTGGGGGCTTATTTTAAGATTCTTATTTTAAGGCTGTTAGCGAAATTTTTTGAAAGAATAAAAAAGTAAATTATTATTGTTTTTGAGATAAATCAAATACGTTATCTTGTGATGTTTTTTGCAAGCTAAGTCTCTTTTGATGGGGAATAGGTGTTTAATTGATAGAGATGCGAGAGAGTATGTTGCTATTATGGTAAGTTTTATTATCAGCCTTTGCTTTAATTATATGGAATGTTCTGGACATGGCTATTAAGTCGCGATTTCTAATATCAACTGCTCTAATTTTATTACTTACAGGGCTATTTTCTTGGCTTTCGATGAGAGTATTAGCAGAAGGTATTATTGTAAACTGGGTTGAGCGCTATGCAGAGAAACAGATTCAATATGATAAAGTGCGAACGCTATTACCATTAATTCAAGAGGTAAATCGCTCTAAAGAATTTGCAGAGCTTGAGTCTTTAAAAGCGTGGGCTAAACAACCATTTAATGAAGCTTTGAAGCAGCAGGCTCTTGAAGAAACTGAAGCATTTCGACATCGATTTGCAGATAAATCCTATTTCATCGCCTTGAAAGGAAATGAACACTATTATTACAGTGAGGGTAAGGAAGCTCCGCCACCAAACCTATATCGCTATACGCTCCACCACACTAACCCTGATGACGCATGGTTTTATCAAATTATGGCGAAAAAACTCAATCTGCATTTGAATGTGAATCCGGATGTAGAGTTAGGGGTGATCAAGCTCTGGAGTGATGTTTTAATCCGCGATGGCGATGACGTTTTGGGAGTGGTGGGGACAGGTTTAGACCTTTCAGGGTTCTTACAGCAAATGGTTGCAAAACAAGATATTTATTCGGCCATTGTATTTACTAACAATGAAGGTTCTATTCAGCTTTATCAGCGAGAAGAATTAATTGATTACTCTTCTTTAACAAAGCTGTCTCAAGATAAAAGCCGAGTGTTTCAACTGCTGGATGATGAAGTGTCGCGGACTCAGTTAACACAAGCTTTAGCCTTAGCGAAAGAAACGCCTAATCATGTTAAAACCTCCTTTGTGTATAAGGATGACGTTCGTCAACTGGCGAGTATTGTTTATATTCCTGAAATTGATTGGTTTCAAATAAACTTTATTGATATCAAAGGTTTCCTTCCACTAACAGAGTTTTCTAGTTTGTTGGTTGTTTTTTTCATTAGTCTAGTTTGCGCTTTAATTGTGTTCTATCTATTGCTGACGCTAATTGTGACAAAGCCGTTAGCTGAGTTAGATCTTTCTATTGGATCATTGGATAAAAAACAATACCGAGCACCAAAATTGACGCGATTTGCCGGTTTAGAAATCAAAAAGCTGGTTTCCCATTATCAAAAGATGTCGACTTCTCTTTTGGAACATCAGCAAGAACTGGAAGAAAAAGTGGCTGAGCGAACAAAGGAATTGAATCGTATTGCTAGGCTTGATCCGTTAACGGAACTATACAACCGCAGAGGTTTTGAAGCGCATATGACGGAATATATGCAGCGTTGGCAGCAAAGTCGCCATTCGTTTGGTCTTATTAATGTGGATGTGAACCATTTTAAATCAGTGAATGATCTGTATGGGCACGCTGCTGGGGACTTAGTCTTGCAAAAAATTGCGACCTATTTAAAAAATACTGTAGGCGATAAGGGAGAAGTGGCTCGTTGGGGTGGAGATGAGTTTTTAATACTGGTTAAGCAGGATCTGGCCGCGATATCGGAACAACTGCAAGATGATCATGAATCACTTGTTATCAACATTAATGAGCAAGATATTACGATTCAATTTAGTGTGGGTAGTGCCTTGGTAGAAGACAGTGATACGTTAGAAAGTCTATTACATAGGGCGGATGGCGTAATGTACGCCGCTAAGTTTAGTCATCGTTAATAGTGACAGGTTTGATTGTTTTTATAGAGCATAATTACTTCGTTCTTTTTACTGTTTATCAACGGAATGTCTTAACCTAATAAAGAGCGAAAGTTAGTGTCGTTGAAGTCGCGACAAAGTAACCCGATAAATCGGAATTTGCCTGCTGGGCTGTGACATCAGTTTCTAACGCTATAGTAACAGTGTTACGGCTATTTTTAACAGAAGCTCCACTCTTTAACGAGAATCTCGTCAATAGTTAATTGCCAAAAAAGCCTGTGCTTTGTCATGTGCGGTAAAAACCTTGGTAGGAGCGTAAGTGTATTCTTGGATTGGCAGAAGTTGTTGTATTCGCTGTAGCAAGCACGTTGGTTGCGATTTTTTTTGACTATTTAGTGAGCTTGGGACTATTCAGGAAAGAAAGTGCACTAGATTGTTTTTTAAAATAACTGCCATATGTAGTGTTTATCCTTTATTTAAAGACTGAAACTTATTCTGGAGTTCATAATGACAAGCACAGACACAAACCTGTTCAGCCCAGTGATCTTGGGTAACCTAGAGCTGCCAAATCGTTTTATCATGGCGCCTTTGACACGTACCCGAGCACCTGGGCATCAACCCAATGCTTTGATGGCCGAGTACTATGCTCAACGTGCTAGTACTGGCTTATTGATTACTGAATGCACCATGGTGACGGAAGGAACGTCGGCTTTTGGTGATGACCCAGGGATTTATTCTGCTGAGCAGATCGAAGGCTGGAAGCTAACGACCGATGCTGTGCATAAAGCTGGTGGTCGTATTTTTATGCAGATCTGGCATGCTGGTCGCGCCGCTCATCCATTATTGAATGATGGAAAAGAAGCGGTCTCTTCCAGTGCGATTGCGATTGATGGCGAAACACACACACCAGAAGGTAAAAAAGCGTATACCGTGCCTCGTGAATTGACGGTCGACGAGATAAAAAGCATCGTTAATGATTTCCGCCAAGGCGCGATCAATGCCAAAGAAGCAGGTTTTGACGGTGTGGAAATTCATGGCGCGAATGGTTACTTAATTGACCAATTTCTTCGTGAAAGTGCTAACCAGCGTACAGACGAATACGGCGGCTCATTGGAAAATCGTTCTCGCTTCTTAACGGAAGTGATTGAAGCCGTAACGGACGTAATGGGGAGCGACCGAGTGGGGTTGCGGCTTTCACCGCTTAACAGTTTCCAAAGTATGAAAGAAAACGATCCTATCGCTTGGACTCGCTTCTTGAGCGAACACCTTAATCGTTTTGACCTAGCGTATGTGCATTTGATGCGAGCGGACTTCTTTGGTTTACAACAAGCGGATGTCGTCAGCGTGGCACGCGAAGCTTACAAGGGACATTTAATGGTGAACATGGGCTACAGTGCCGAAGAAGCACATCAAGTGATTGCCGATGGCCAAGCAGACAGTGTGGCATTTGGAACCGGTATTCTTGCGAATCCAGACTTCGTTGAACGTGTAAAAAATGGTGCTGAGTTGAATCAACCTAACCCAGATACTTTTTATACTTCTGGTGCTGAAGGTTATACGGACTATCCGTTTATGACCGCGTAACACAAAGAAGAAATACTACTTGATTAAAAACGCCAAGGCTGCAGTAACTGAGAATGCCTTGGCGTTTTTTTGAGCATCGGATTTGCTTTTTAATTTAGCCGTGTCAGAGCATTGACCTTCAAAGTGGAAGCCTTGTAACGTAGCAATAACTATAATCTTTTAAGGCAATATTATCGTGACCATCTCTTCTACTCTTACTTCCAAATTGCCGGCCATCGGCACCACTATTTTTACCAAAATGTCAGCATTAGCGGCTGAGAAAGGTGCGATTAACCTGTCGCAAGGTTTCCCCGACTTTACAGCAGATGCTCGATTGTTAGAGCGTGCCTCCCAGGCGATTTTAACGGGTAATAATCAATATTCGCCTATGGCGGGGTTACCAATACTAAGAGAGGCGATTGCGGGTTTGGTTGAGCGTCATTACGACCGAACAGTGAGCGCATTGGATGAAATTACAGTGACTAGCGGTGCGTCAGAAGCCATTTTTGATGCGATTGCAGCGTTAGTGCATCACGGCGATGAAGTGATCTTGTTCGACCCAGCTTATGACTTATACGAACCTGCGGTGGCCTTAGCGGGTGGTATCTGTCGTCGAGTAACGTTATTGGCTCCTGAATTTCGCCCTGATTGGCAGGCATTTGCTGAGTTACTTACCGATAAAACGCGTTTAGTTTTAATCAATACGCCTCATAATCCAACAGGAAGCTGTTGGTTGGCAGAAGACTTAGAGTCCCTATGGCAAGCGATTGCGAGCCGTGATATTTATGTATTGTCCGATGAAGTGTACGAGTTTATTCATTTTGGTGAGTCTGTAGTTAGTGTTCACAAACATGCGGAGTTAGCAAAACGTAGCTTAGTTGTTTCTTCTTTTGGTAAAAGCTTTCATCTAACAGGTTGGAAGGTGGGCTACATTGTGGCGCCAAAAGAGCTGACTGTGGAACTTCGTAAGGTACATCAATTTGTTTCTTTCTGTACGGTCACGCCTCTACAGCAAGCTTTGGGAGAACATTTAACGGCTTTTCCTGAAGCAAGTGCAGGTTTGGCTGGTTTTTATCAACAAAAGCGCGATGTATTGAGGAAGGCATTGGCAGGTAGCCGCTTTACGTTACTGCCTTGCGAAGGAACGTATTTTCAACTGCTGGACTACAGCGCGATTAGTGATCTAGACGACGTGGCGTTTTGTGAATGGCTGGTCGATCATGTAGGTGTCGCGGCTATCCCGGTGAGTGTGTTTTATCAACAAGCGCCTGAAGGTCAGCGTATTATTCGCCTGTGCTTTGCAAAAGAAGAAAGTACTTTAATAGAGGCGGCGCAAAGGCTCAGTTTTTTATAGTTATTAAGAGCCAAGGTGAACTATCAATCATTTGCCTTGGTTTTGTTACCTACTTGCCTTTATTTTCTCTCTTCTTCATCTGGTTTAATGCAGAAAATCACTTCTGAAAGCGATCAAAGTACGAGCTTCTAGCAAATTTCTAATTGTTACAAAAATGAACGAACGTGCATGAAATATGTGTGCTAACGTTAATTGGTTAAAAGATAAAAATATTTTGATCAATAAAAATGATTGGATATGACGCCATTTAGCTTGGAGCTTATTGGGTTAATGTGCCCCAAAAGGGCTAACTTTAAGAGCCAGTCCATTAATTGGAATAAGAGTTTTAGATGTTAAATACACTCAAAGGACGATTGTACTTTTTATCCATTTTGATCGTCTTGCCATTATACTTCTTTATTTACTGGAGCTTTGACTACAGCCGCTCCATGGTGCAAGAAGAGCTGTCGCATACGGCACAGTTTGCGTCCAATCAAGCCGCCGAAAATCAAGAGCATCTAGTGGATTCCACTCAGGAATTCCTAAAATCTTTAGTGTCTATTTCTCATCTGCAAAACCCTAACTCGGATGACTGTCAGCGTTTTATTCAAGAGATAACTCCGCTATTTGATCATTACGTCAACATTGGAGTACCAAATGATAAGGGAATTTTAACCTGTAACGGAACTCAACTTACCAAGGCTGTGGACGTGAGCGATCGCGCTTATATTAATGAAGCGTTGGCACATAAGCACTTCACCTCTAGTGGGGTACAGGTAGATCGAGCCATGGGGCGTCCAACCATTAATTTTGCTTATCCCATATTAAGTTCTGAAGAGGGGCAGGCTCTTGGCGCTGCGGTTGTAGTGATTTCCCTTGATTGGTGGAATGAATTGTTGAGTACAAATCATTTACCAGAAAATAGTGTGGCTTATGTATTGGATGGGAACGGGCAAGCCGTAGCAAGTTTCCCTAAAGATATAAAATTCACAGCCCCGGATCGCTTTAATTCTATTTGGCTTGGAAGTGATGGAGTTAATCGAATTTTTGATAAGCGCGAAGTGCTGAATGCTGATGGAGACGTCCAATTAGTTTTTCTAACTGGGGTAGCGGTTGATCAATCTCTTAAAAGAGTGAATGAACGCTTTACTTTAATGGCAGTTATTTTCTCCGTATTGCTAGCGGTTATCTACGTTTTATTCAGAGTGTTTTTTATTAATACAATATCAAAACCTCTGAGTTTACTCTCAGATCTTGCTGTTCGGTTAGGCCGTAATGAAAAGGTTTTTCATACTCAGCCGACAGGAGTAAGGGAAATGGATGACCTTCAACGTTGTTTTGTTGAGATGGCTGAGTTGAAATTACATGCAGAAGGCGAAACTATTCGACAAGCTCAGACAGACAGCTTAACAGGGTTGCCTAATCGAGACGCGTTCACGCGAAAGCTTTCTAATAGCCTGATTCTCGCTAGTGAAAAGGGTCATAATCTGAGCCTTGTTCTGATTGATCTAGATAATTTTAAAGAAGTGAATGACACGCGCGGCCATGAAATTGGCGATGAAGTATTAAAACAAATCGCTGAGCGCTTGCTCTATAACAATCCTGCTGCGCATTATATTGGGCGTATCGGCGGTGACGAGTTCGTCTTTCTTGTTGAGGGCGATTATTCAACTCCAGCCCACTTACAATCCTTGTGTCAAGATATCATGACGCTGATAAAGCAGCCGTTTTCTGTTTCTTACGGGGGAATTGTTATGTCCGCCAGTATTGGTGTCGCACTTTACCCTGAAGATGGAAAAAATATTAGGGAGTTGATGGGCGCCGCCGATCAAGCCATGTATTACGCGAAACAATGTGGTCGTGATACGGTGCGTCGATTTAGTAAAGAGCTAAACGTGGCGCTTTTACAGAAGATTGAGTTGATTAAAGACCTACGTCAAGCCATTACCAATAAAGAATTTTATTTGGTATATCAACCTATAGTTAATAGAAAGGGGGTTGTGACAAAGTTCGAGGCTTTGATTCGTTGGCAGCACCCAGAAAAAGGCTTAATAGCTCCTGACCAGTTCATTCGTTTTGCCGAAGAAAGTGGTCAAATTGTACAAATTGGTGCATGGGTTATTGAGGAAGCCAAATATGCTTTACAGAAGATTCGTCAAGCTTATGGTAGAGATATACAAATTAGCGTGAATGTATCACCGATTCAGTTATCGAACCATCAAGGCAATACTTGCGATTTTTTAAGCAGTTTACTGACTACCTTTTGTGAGCCAGAACAAGGGAAAAATGGTTTAGTGGTTGAAATCACGGAGCACCTTCTTATGAACCTTGATGAAAGTACTCGAAGTGCTTTGCTGGGTTTCCGTGAAAAAGGTATTCAAGTCGCTTTGGATGATTTTGGGACAGGTTATTCTTCACTTGCCTATATCATGAACTATGACATTGATTATTTGAAAATTGACAAAACGTTTGTGCAAAAACTGGATGATGAGTCTTCCTCTATTTCATTGTGTGAAGCGATTATTTCTATGGCTCATAAGCTTAACATGTCGGTTATAGCGGAAGGTGTTGAAACAGAGGAGCAACTGGATTTATTAATAGAGTATGGCTGTGACTATTTGCAAGGATATTATTTTTCCAAGCCTATTTTATTGGGTGAAGCGTTGACTTACTGTCAAGATAAGCAGTTAAAAGATATGAACGCTTTCTAATTTGCTATCCCTGTACTTTTCTTAAAATGAGTCATTGAACTCTGTATAAAACTGCTGACCTTATTAGGCCATGGTAGATGTATCATTTTCCTTAGTTATGCTTTAGAAGCCTCTTTTTGAGACTTCTAATTCTTGATCGCATTTTAATTAATTATATATTAAAGCTTACCTGACTGTTTGACATAAAATATTAAGAATTTACTTCTCGGTATACATCTTCTCATCTGCGACATGCATCAGATCATCGAGGTTAGTGCCGTCACTAGGAAAAGAGGCACTTCCTATAGACGCAGTAATAGACACAACATTCGATTCGCACAAAAAAGCAGATGAAATTCTCGTTTTAAGGTTATCCACATAATTCTGGGAGTTATCTTCTTCTTTCATAACAACAAATTCATCTCCACCGATTCTGAAAACTGCACCGTTTTGAGAATCGACTGAGTTTTTAATTCTCTGGGCTATCTTAATTAGTACCTTGTCGCCGTATCTATGCCCGAATTCATCATTTAGATTTTTGAACTTATTGAGATCAACAAAGAACAAAGTGAAATTTTTTATTATTCCATTAGAATGTTTTTGTTTGAAAGAATTAAATTTTTCATTTAAATAAGAACGGTTGTAAAGATCCGTCAAATTATCATGAGTCGCTATATGGTTTAGTTTTTCATAGTTTATTTTAGATTCAATTAAGCCCTGAATAAGGCTTTTTATTTTAGATAACGTTTTTTCAAACACAGTGTCAATGATGGATTCATCTTTTTTAGAAAATTCTAACACGCCTTTTATTGATTTATCTGAAAAATAAAGAACGCATATTTTTTTATTCGAGTTGCTACTTAAAGTATCAATTTCTTTTTCTAGTATATCATTATCAAATGCTTTGTTTCGAATAAGCTTTTCACACTCAATTAATATTTTATTTTTCTTCTCTTTAGTGTATTTTATTGTCATATCATTTTTTATTAATAAAAAATCAATGTTAATAAAGCCGATGCTTTTTATTGCTCTATCGAGAAAGTTTTCAATGAAATCTTCCATTTCAATGTTTTCATCTGAAGATTTTATAAAATAATCTTTCTCGATTCTAAGCAGTGTTTCATTTATTTTTATTTGTTTTTCTTTTTTAACAAGTGATGAGTAATCAACAATTCTAATTAAAATCCCTACTTTTTCTTTTAGAGGGGATATAAAAGCAGAAACATTTAATGGCTGCCCATTTTTTAGAGAATCAAAGCTTCGTAATGGTAAGATATCTTTATGTATTTTATGAGAAATAACTCGACTTAGTGAACTATTAATCGCATCATCAATAGCATTTAGAAGTTGAATGTTAACATTGTTTTCAAATATTTCATTTAGGGTTTTGTTTTCATATTTTTTTATATCTATAATGCTTTTTTTTAATATCCATTCATTAACATATAAAACATAACCTTTTGGGTTTAGAATTATTATTCCACCCTCGATCCCACCAAAAGAAGAAAGTAAAACATCCATAGATATAAGGTCTTTCATATTAACTCTCTTCTAAACTCTTAAGATAATTATCTAAAGTTGATTTAAATGAACCGTTTTCAGAAAAGTCAATAACAAAAACCAAGTGTCCAGATAGATCTCTACTTTTCAAACTGAAATCAATTTTCAAAAGCATAATAATGGTATCTTTTTTCTTTTGAAAGATAAGGTGGTCAGTTAACTGTTCCGGGTTAGTATGAAAGGTATTTGGCAACAGTGTGTTTAGAGGCTTATTGAGTATATTTGAGATGGTAGATAAACAATTATTAAGGAGAATATTACCTAATTCCGACAAGGCTTCTTCTTCTAGTTCTGCGTCTACTTCAATTTCGAGAGCCTCACCATCGCCCAACATCACATGAACAAGATCGAGACTACGGGATTCAGGAAATAACAGGGCTGCTTTCCCGGAGAAAAAACCTAAAAACTCCTGACTGACACCGGTCAACGAATTTGGGAGTCGTTCCTGAAAAGCAGTTGTCGCATCATCTAAGCTTAAAAACTCTAAAGCTGGCACGCACAAAACCACTTCTTCTTGAGCAATTTGTGATAAGGATGCTGCGGACTTACCAACTCCAATGTTGACAAGTTCGACCATTAAGTCAAACTCGTCTTCAGTTAAAAAGTTATTCATCATTAAGAACCCATTATCTCAGCAAGCTCTTCTATTTTTGCAGGCTTTGCAATGAAACCTACACCTAACGATTGAACCTTGTCTTTAATAGTATCCTGAATATTTGCAGTCACTAAGGTTAACTTGATGCTTGGGTATGACACAGACACAACTTTCACCAAATCATAACCGTTGCGATCTGGCATGTTGTAATCAACTAACATTTGATCTACTGATTCGGTTTTGAGAAGTTCTTCGGCGGCATCGGCCCCGTTGGCCTCAAAAATAATAAGTGAGTCATCAATTTTTTTTAAGCTTTTCGACAAGGCAAGGCGACTCACTTTGCTGTCATCCACTAACAAAATTTTCAACGGCATTTTACTTCCTTAGATACGATTTAAATTTTCACTTACATAGTATCTAAAGCGTTTTCTAAAGTAGGTAAGATCTTTGATGATTTTTGTTAAGGTTTGTTTTATAGAGCAGAGAGGGGCTTCCTAGTCGAGTAATCGATAAGGCCATAGAGCATCTGGCTCGTGTTATAGCCTTATATAATTGTGTGATTTAGGGGGACTTTTTGACGCTGCGTTTAACTGGTTGGCATGGCGGCAAACGTAGGAAGACTGTTGGAATTAGTATCCCAGTTACCCTTGCTGTCCATAAATATGTGTGCCTGCGGAGTTAAATCGACATCTGTGTCTAAGCAGCCAGCAGGAACGACGACCAAACCTCGTGATTTAGCGTCGGTAGGCATATTGGATCCGCATACGGAACAGAAAGTACGAGCAAAGTTCGTATTTTCCAATCGATAAAAGCTTAACTTATCTTCTCCGCTTAACCAGTTTAGCCTCGCACCCGGTGCAAATAAGTTAGCGCAGTGAGCTGTACCTGAGGTTTTTCGGCAACGGCTACAATGGCATAAAAAGAACTTTTTGAACTCACCGTCTAATTCAAATTTCACTGCGCCGCATAGGCAAGATCCAGTGTGAAGGTGACTCATAATCGAATACTCCAAATAATAATGAAAGGTTTAACGCCAGCAGAAAACATGTCTTCTACATCTGAATATACCTTAAATACCAACATAATTTCTGTTTTCAGAATGCCATCAAGTTGTGCAAGAAGTATGCAGATCATGCCGCGTCGTCAGTTGTATATGTTGAGGTCGTTTATTAATAGTTCTCTACAGCTAAACATAATTTAGCAAAAAACATTGGGCGTGATGTTTTTGTGTTTGTCTTGTTTACTTAAATATTCATTTTTTTACGTAATGACGTTAGGAAAAACGCTAGACTTGTCTGATTGCGTAATGGCATCGAAAAATTACGGAAATAGGCTTATTGCCTTTGGTATGTTTTATCTACGTCTTGGGGTGAGTGCCATCATTCCTAATATATTAATGAGCTCTTTAGAGTTCGAGATTACACGAGACAATAATGCTAAAAGCAAATAATAGTGTCGATTTAATGGCGGCTATTTGGGGTGTTCAAAATCAAAGTAAGATAGAGAAAGAGACTTCAGCAGGCTCGCTTCATTATGACTTAGGGTACCTGGTGCAAACTATTCGACAGCATCTAGGGGTAGATATTGCCTTTTTGTCTCGTTTCCAAGACGGTCATCGTGAGATGTTACACGTCGACAAAAGTGAAAGCTGTAGAGTCTTTCTTAATACAGGTCATAAAGATATAAATGAGGTCACTTACTGTCACTTAATTGCCGAAGAAAAGTTACCTAATATTATTCCTGACACATCAAAAAATGATATTACGAAAGCGTTAGCGATAACAAAAGCGTTAAACATAGGCAGCTATATCGGTGTTCCTATTTACCTTTCGGACGATTCTATTTATGGCACGCTGTGTTGTTTCAGTGAACACGCAGATGAGTCTCTATCGAATAAAGATCTGTCTATTTTAATGCTCTTCGCAAAATTTGCCGCGCGTAATATAGAAAAAGAACTAACCGTGTCTAGGTTGCATGAGGCAGCACGCGACAACATTTTTGACATTATTCATAACCGGCAGCTTTCTATCGTACTGCAGCCTATCTATGATTTTAGAACAAGGTCTATTAAAGGCTTTGAGTGCTTGTCTCGTTTTCAAACAGAGCCATATCGCTCGCCTGATTATTGGTTCAATAAAGCCAATGCGTCAGGCTTTGGGGAAGTGTTGGAGTTGTTTGCTATTGAAGAGGCTTTAAATCAGTTGCCAGCTATCCCTGAGCAATATTACATCGCGTTAAATGTCTCTCCGAAACATCTGGCGTCGCCTCATCTGCAAGCTATGTTAGATAAAGTCCCTTTGCATCGTATCGTTCTAGAAGTAACCGAGCGAGAATCGATTCCAGACTACAAGGCATTTAGAAGCGATATTCAACGCTTTCGCGATAAAGGTATGCGCCTTGCTGTTGATGATGCCGGAGCTGGCTTTGCAAGCTTTCAACATATCTTGGAACTACAAGCGGATATTATAAAATTGGATAGAAGTTTAATTGCTGATATCAATACAGATCATCGAAAACGAGCGCTTGTGGCCGCACTAATTGGTTTTGCAAAAGAAACTAAAAGTAAGGTGCTGGGTGAAGGTGTAGAAACCTTGGCAGAATTAGAAGTGCTGCAAGAGTTAGGCGCTCAAAAAATACAAGGGTATTTTTTCTGCCATCCATTACCACTTAAAGATGCGTTAGCTTTTTGTGAGATCCGAAATTCAAATACTTGATCAGTTTTCCTTATGCTTTTATCAAGCGGTAAAAGCATAGGGTTGACAGTTTTCGTTACCTCTTCCCTTCATTGAAAATGGCACAGTCTTTTCTTCCATAGCGAAGCAAGTGGCTTTTTATGCTCTATAATAGCCTGTAATATGTGTGACTTTTATTTTAGAGTCGTAACCACTTTGCGATCCAAATCAATAGAACAAATGGAATTAGAGGGATTGTTATGAATACAACATTTAAAGTATTACTTGGGATGGTGTTTGGTATCCTTGTGGGGTTGGTCCTCAACTTAACAGGGCTAAATGCAGATGGAACATGGGCAAACAGCTACTTAACCGATGGTGCGTTTAAAGTCGTAGGTAGCATGTTTGTAAATGCGCTGAAAATGCTTGTCGTGCCTTTGGTTTTCTTTTCTTTGGTATGTGGTGTGTGCGGTATCGGTGATATTAAGCTGTTGGGACGAATCGGATCTAAGTCTTTCCTTTTATACCTAGTGACCACAGCAATCGCCATTGCCGCAGCGCTGACTATCGCAACAGGGTTTGGTATTGGCGAAGGGATGAACGCAGAGTCTTCCGCGAACTTTTCGGGTAAAGCATCACCACCACTTTCAACTGTTTTGATCAATATTATTCCATCCAACCCAATTAGTGCGATGGCCCAAGGTGATATGTTGCCAGTAATCTTTTTCTCGATTATGTTTGGCGTGAGTATTTTAATGGTCGGAAAAAAAGCCACCGTTGTGAGCGATTTTATTGAAGCGCTGAATGAAATCATGATGAAGATGGTTAACATCATCATGGCGGTTGCACCTTATGCTGTATTCTGTTTGATCGCCAGAGCCATTGCTGACTTGGGTATGGATTTACTTGCCCAATTACTTGGTTATGTATTGGTCTTAATTGGTGTGTTGTTATTCCACCTCTTTGTGACGTTACAATTGATTCTGAAAGTCTTGTCTGGTTTGAACCCAGTGACTTTTATGAAGAAAATGCGTAACACACAGGTGTTTGCTTTTAGTACTTCAAGCTCCAATGCGACCATTCCAGTAACCTTACGCACTGTGACGCAACGTATGGGAGTGAAAAACTCGGTGGCGTCATTTACGGTGCCTTTTGGAGCGACCATTAACATGGATGGTACGGCTATCATGCAAGGTGTGGCGACAGTCTTTATCGCCAATATCTATAATGTAGAACTTGGCATGATGGGCTATTTAACCGTTATCTTTATGTCTGTGTTGGCGTCAATCGGTACCGCAGGTGTTCCAGGTGTCGGCTTGATTATGTTGTCGATGGTGTTTTCTCAAGTGGGGTTACCGATAGAAGGCATTGGTTTGATTCTGGGTGTTGATCGTTTGTTAGATATGGTTCGTACTGCGGTCAATGTGTCTGGTGATGCGATGGTATCTACGGTGGTGGCCAAGAGTGAAGGTCAGTTAGATGAGCGCATTTACAACGATCCAGACGCAGGTAACTTGTCTGATTTACATTTAGAGCAAAACCAAGCTTAACTGCTGTTTTGACTCAAATAAGTCTAAAAAAGCGCTTACCTTAGCGGCAAGCGCTTTTTTATTGCGATGATCAACTCACACTTACTGCGCGGTATAGCCCCCATCAATCACTATGGCTTGTCCTGTTACCCCTTTTGCCGATGGACTGGTGAGAAACAAACAATAGTCTGAAATCTCTTCTACGTTAAGCAAACGTTTTTGTGGCACCAGCGGCCAAATGACTTCGTCTAAGACGTTGTCGAGAGAGGTGTTTCGCGTTCTGGCGAGGTCTTCTAACTGGTTTCGTACCAGCGGCGTATCCACGTAACCTGGGCAAAGCGCATTCACTGTCACACCAAATGGTGCCGCTTCCAACGCGGCGACCTTGGTTAAACCGATCACCCCATGCTTGGCCGAGTTATAGCCAGCTTTACCAGCAAAGCCTATTAAACCATTGATCGATGCCATGTTGATAATGCGCCCTTCACCAGCATTTTTCATTAGCGGCAACACTTTCTTTATCGCCAAAAAAGGGGCAATCAGCATGATGTCGAGCAAGCGTCGATAAGTGTCCGATGGAAACTCTTCTATTGGTGCAATGTATTGCACGCCCGCATTGTTGATCAAAATATCGATACCGCCGAACTGTGCAACGACGTCATCAATGGCACCCATAAACTGCGCCTCGTTAGTTACATCACAAGCAAAGAACGCACAATGTTGGTGGAACGCGGCGAGTTGTATTTTGGCCGCGTCTATGGCTTGTGGGCTGAAGTCCAAAATGGCGACTTTCATGTCTGCTTTTAGAAACGCATGGGCAATTTCCAAGCCGATACCGCTGGCCGCGCCTGTAATCAATACCGTTTTATCTGTCATGATCATTCTCCAAACGGGTAATCAAAAGAGTTAGCCGTAAATAGCTTTTGGCAACCAAAGTACAAGATCTGGAAAAATGAAAACCAGACATACCGCCAGTAACTGCAACAAAACGAAAGGTATGATGCCTTTGTAAATGTGCAGTGTGGTGACGCTTGGCGGCGCGACACCTTTTAAATAAAAGAGTGAGAAGCCGACAGGAGGCGTCAAAAAAGAGGTTTGTAGCGCCAAAGCAAAAAGCACTACAAACCACACCAAATTGAAATCCAACGCAACCACAACCGGTCCAACCAAAGGAAGCAAAATCAAACTGATTTCCAGCCAATCCAAAAAGAAACCTGCGACAAAGGCGATTAACAAAATCACCACAATGATGCCCGTAGGCGACAGAGGAATACTTTGCAATAAGTCACTAATGAACTCATCACCGCCCAGGGTTCTGAGCACCACAGCAAAGGCTGTTGCACCTAAAAAGATGCCGAACACAAACGACGTGGTGATGGTGGTTTTTCGGCACACTTCAGCGAGCATTTTCATGTTGAAGCGTTTGTTAATGATGGCCAACAAGGTCGCACCAAATGCCCCTACACCCGCAGCTTCAGTTGGCGATACAATACCCATGAAAATAGAGCCCAAAACCGACAAAATTAACGCCAGCGGCGGGAAGATCGCTTTCAGCGTGTCCCAAATTAACGCCATGGTAACGGGGGGTAAATTCTGTGGTGGTTGGCAGACTTTCGGATTAAAAATAGCCGACAGAATGACGTAGGTAATATAAAGACCGCCAAGCAACAAGCCGGGAATCAGCGCGCCCATGAACAAGTTACCGACAGATAAAGACAGCTGATCGGCCATGATAATCAGCATGATGCTGGGTGGAATCAAAATCCCTAAGGTGCCTGAAGAGGCGACAATGCCGCTGGCAAATGAAGGCGAGTACTTTTGTTCTAGCATCACAGGCATAGACAACATGGCCAACAACACGACAGACGCACCGACAATGCCAGTTGAAGCGGCAAATAAAATACCGATCAAGATCACTGCCACACCGAGTCCACCACGGAAACGGCCGAACAGGTTTACAAAATTGACCATCAGACGTTCGGCCACGCCAGAACGTTCCAGCATTAATCCCATGAAAATAAACATCGGCAAGGCCACGAGCACCCAGTTGCTCATTTGAGCAAAAATGCGTTGGATGATGGTGCCGTAAATGCGCCAATCATTCATATAATAGGTGTCCCAGTCCAAATACTGTGATGTCGTTACACCAATGACACTGAAAATAATCGCCAATCCCGCCAATATCCACGCGACGGGAAAGCCAGAAAAAATCAATAAAATGAAACTGCCAAGCATGGCAATAACTAATAACTCGTATGTTTCGAACACAAACTTCCCCTAATGACTAGTCGTTTGAAGGGCGACTGGTTAACGCGCCGTTTAGAAAGGCAACACAGCGGAGCCAGCGAGAAACGGCTGCCATGATTAATAACGCCAGTGCAATTAAAATGAATGACTTAAGCACCCAGCGCATGGGTAAGCCATCAAAAGACGGCGAAACTTCATTAAGGCGATAGGAGCGTTCAACGAAGGGAAGGGCATAGTTAAACATCACAAAACAAAAAGGTAACAGTAATAGACTAATGCCGAAGACTTCGATCCAAACACGTCGTTTCATGGACCAATGTTCGGCCAACGCATCCACTCGGACGTGGCCATCGTGGATAAAACAATAAGACAGCCCCAGCATGAAGCCCACGGCGTACAGGTGCCATTGCAATTCTTCCAGCGCAACAAATGTGGTGTTGAAAAAATAGCGCATTAACGCATTACCAACGATTAAGAGCATGAGAAGTAGCCAAATCCAAGACACGAACTGCCCCATTTTCTCAATGCAAGACTCCAAAAATAGCGACACCTTGGTGTGTGGTAATGCGGCGATATTGGAATGCGATAACCTCGCCTCGATTTCAGCCAAATTCAATTCAGTTGATTGATCGGACATTTGCCTCTCCTTTGATTCCGGATGGTGTACATCCAGTGAAAAACGTCGGCATCGTATGATGCCGACTCACTCTAATAGGGTTCAAATAGAGTTATTTTGTGCCCCAATCACGTGGCAAATACCCGAACTTTTTCCAAGTGCTGTGTTCTTTTTGGAAGGCCTTCATTGAAGAATAAATCTTCGCGAACTCTGGATTTTCAGCTGAATGACGAGCCATAACCTTGTCAGTGGCTTTTTCAAACGCGCTTAGAATCTCGGGAGAATACTGGTGAAGCTGAACACCTTTTTCCTTGAACTTCTCTAATACTCCGCCTTGTAACGCTTCGGATTTCGCCAAAGACATGGTATTGGCGGCCACACAGGTATTTTCGATTAAGGATTGAGTTTGCTTGTTTAGCTTGTTCCAATCATTCAAGTTGATGTAGAGGAATTGGTTCGTGGACGGTTGGTGCCAGCCCGGTAAGTAATAATGTTTAGCGACTTGATAGAAGCCAAGTTGCTCATCCACGGTTGGGATCGAAAACTCGGTGCCATCGAGCACGCCAGTTTCGAGAGCTTGGTAGAGTTCGCCACCCGGGAAGACGTTAATCGACATGCCGAATTCAGACATAATTTCACCGCCAAGGCCCGCTGCGCGGAACTTAAGACCGTTTAAATCTTCAACGGAGTTGATTTCTTTGCGGAACCAGCCTGCGGCTTCTGGGCTGATTGTGCCACACAAAATAGGGTAGACGTCGTAAGGCTTGAACAGCTCTTTGAGCATTTTGTCGCCGTCGTGATAATACATCCATGCGGTAAATTCGTTGGATTCAAGACCGAATGGCGTCGCGCCAAACAGCGCCGCAGCAGGGATTTGTCCCCATTCGTAGCCCATCCATGAATACCCTGCAGACACGTTGCCAGCACTGACATTGTCAAAAATACTCAGTGGTGGAATCAGGGTACCTGGTTCAAACACTTGTAGGTTTACTTTTTTGCCACTGGATTCGCTCAACATTTTGGATACTTCTGGCATGGCATCACCCAATGCTGTTAAGGACGAAGAGAATGCCATAGGGACTTGCCAACGGACTTTATCGAAGTCGGCGTAAGACGGCATCGCGAAGCTCAATGTAGTTAAACAAGTTGCTGTTATCAAAGCATTTTTCATTGTTTTTAATCCTATTATTTTTATTGTGTGTGCGGTTACAAGCCATAGCGCTGTGTGTTCCTGACAAAGCATGGCGTGCTGTGGTGCTGGGACTAGCTAAATCAAGAAAGGTGCCATAAATTAAAAAACCTTTATTTTCAATTGCTTAGATATTTCATGACACAGTCTTTCAAAATTACGACAACCATATTCCGAAAAATCGGACGAATAATTCGCCAGAATGCTCTTTTAAACGCAAGAAACCGTCCGATAAATAAGACTTAGTCCGAATAATCGGATAGTTTTGATTGTTTTTTATGAGCTTTAGGCAGCAGCGATCAACTGATGCCATGTTTATCGAGCTTTTCGTACAGAGTGGATTTGCTAATGCCAAGTTGTTTGGCGACTTTTGTCCTGTTGTCTCCACACTCGATGAGTACGGTTTTTATGATGTTGCGTTCAACCTGATTTAGCTGTTCTTTTAAGCTACTGGCGTTCGGTTGAGCCAAGTTTGGCTGTATGGCGTTTTCTTGAATGGATGTCCCATTTTGTGCGAGTTGAGGTGGCAAAAGAGACAATGGGATCTTACGATCGTGGCTGGTATAAAACGCGGCTTCCATGACGTTTTCTAATTCGCGAATATTGCCCGGCCAGTTGTACGCCAGCATGGCGGTTAAGGCTTGCACGGTCAGTTTTGGGGCGCGGCGTCCTGTTCTTCGGGATAGCTTCTGCAGGAAGAAATCCGCCAGTTTGGCGATGTCGTCACGACGTTCTCTTAGCGGCGGTAAATCGATGGCAACGACGTTGATTCGGTAATATAGGTCTTCTCGGAAGTCGCCGCTTTCAATTAAGCTTTCTAATGGTCTATGTGTGGCAGTAATGAGTCGGATATTGAGTGGTGTAGAGCGCGTGCCGCCAACAGATTCGACCTCGCGGTCTTGTAATACGCGTAATAATTTGGCTTGCATTAATAGCGGTAAATCACCGATTTCATCGAGAAATAAAGTGCCGCCGTTGGCGAGTTGAAATTTACCGGCTTTGCCACCTTTTTTTGCACCAGTAAATGCGCCTTCTTCGTAGCCAAACAATTCACTTTCGAGCAAGTTTTCGGGAATGGCCGCGCAATTGACTTTGATAAAAGGAAACTCAGCGCGATCCGAGAGCTGGTGAATGGCGTGCGCGTACAATTCTTTACCGGTGCCGGATTCGCCGCGAATTAACACCGTCACGTCGCCAGATGCCACTTGGGTGACTTTAGAGCTGAGGGACTTCATCACCTGACTGTCACCGATGATGTCGTTAAGGTGGAAGTTGGCTCCGGTTTCGACCTTGTCGGCAGTGAGACTTTTTTGACGGTGGAAATCGTGTTCGGCTAAGAGGGCTTTGATGTGACTGTTGATCTGTTTCCATTCGTGCGTGTCGTGGAAGATAACGGTGCCAACTGCGCCAATGACTTCACCTTGCTCAATGATGGGAAAGCGGTTGGCAATCATATTGCTGCCTAAAATTTTTTGGAAGGATAAACGCTCTGCCTGACCGGTTTGTACTGTGATGTGCATGCGCGTATTTTCAATCACATCGGTAACTTTTTTCCCCATGACATCTTCGGCTTTTACACCAAGAAAACGCGCGTAAGGTCGATTAATAAAAAAGATTTTCGCCTGATGATCAACAATGACCACCCACTCTTCCATCGCATTTAAAATGGTTTTGTAGGTATTGGCCGCCTGTGTCAGCTTTTCTAGTTTTTTTAATGGCATTCCGACTCCGCTCGGTGAAAGTTCAACCTGCTTTTTTTGTTGTAGAGTTGTGCGTCTGAATGCCTATTCTAATCTAATTGACGGGGTTTACACCTTTAGCGCCATGAAACTCTATTCGATTAAATGGGAGCGCTCACTTTTCGAGGCAAGCACTCTTTCTTTATCGCATGAAATAGAGCTTAGAAATGAGTGACGATAGTCACACCTGGAGGGTTAATCTTGTCCATATTAGTTAGTGTCGCAATGGATTCTTCTAAGCTAATGGTCTGGCCAAGCAGTTTCTCTGGACTGAGTTTGCCTGATTTGATCATCGCTAGCATAGCGTCGTAACGAAACGCTTGCATGCCATGGCTGCCGATTATTTCGAGTTCATGCGCGATGACTAAATTCATCGGAATCGGCGGTGTTGCTTGTTCTGCTAACAACAAACCAACTTGCACGTGCTTGCCAAGCTTTTTCAAGCTCTTAATAGAGTTGATGCAGGTTGTTGGATGGCCAAGAGCATCGATTGACACATGGGCTCCGCCGCGAGTGATCTCTTTAATCGCTTCTGCAACGTCTGCTACATTGGTGGCGTTAATTGTAGCGTAGGCGCCTAAGGCTTTTGCGAGCTCAAGTTTATCGTCTGTTACGTCTACGGCAATGACGTTGGCGCCAATGCTGTTAGCAATCATGATGGCAGACAGTCCTACTCCGCCACAGCCATGCACAGCAACCCATTGACCAGCGCTGACTTTACCTTGATCAACGACGGCTCTAAACGAGGTGACAAAGCGGCAGCCAAGGCTAGCTGCTGTGGTGAAGTCGATGGTCTCTGGCAAAGTGACTAGGTTCACATCCGCATGGTGGATGGATACGTATTCAGCGAAAGAGCCCCAATGGGTAAAGCCTGGCTGAGTTTGATTGCCGCAAACTTGGTGATTCCCACCGTGACATTCCGGACAAGAACCACAGCCGCTAACAAAAGGCACTGTGACTCGGTCACCGACCTTAAAGCCTTGTACGTTTTTACCAACGGCTTCAATAATACCGGCAAATTCGTGACCGGGAACGTGTGGCAGCACAATGTCTGGATCGTGCCTCATCCAACCGTGCCAATCACTTCGGCAAACACCAGTGGCTTCAACTTTGATCACCACACCATGATTTTCTGGTGTTGGATCTTCGACATTCATAATTTTGGGTGTGGCCGAAAAGCTTTCGTAGACAACTGCTTTCATGGTTTTCTCCTTTGGGGCTCAATACGTCAGCTTAATAGACTACTTAATACACTAGAAATTACCTTGCTCTTTTCCTTGTGTATTAGAGAACTTAAGAAATACTATTTCAGATATAAGGTTAATTAGAGGGGAATCTTTCAATGGCGGCTTTGGATAAGGTAGACACTGATATTGTTCGGCGTATGCAGCAAGATGGTAAATTAACTAACGCGAAATTAGCCAGTGAGCTTTCGTTGAGTGAAACACCATGTTGGCGTCGATTAAAACGCCTAGAAGAAGAGGGCATTATAACCGACTATCAAGCAAATCTTGATCGTCGTAAATTAGGTTTTGGGGTGATGGCGTTTGTGCAATTGACTTGTAATCAACACGATGCAGAAACAACGCAAACTTTCGAAGAAATGATCCAACGTTGCGACAATGTGCTGTCTTGCCATAATACCACAGGAGCGGCGGATTTTTTGTTGCAAGTGGTCGCCAAAGACTTAGATGATTACAGTCGTTTTGTAGACCAAGTGCTTAGAAAATTGCCCGGTGTGTCTGCGATTGCTTCGAATATTTCTTTGCGTGAATTGAAAGCCTCGACGCGGCTGCCAGTTTAACTATTGTATTTCAAGAAAGGTGCAGTTAATAAAAAGCCAACCCTTGGTGGTTGGCTTCATTGTTTTTAAAAACAATTAAAAGGTGAGAAGTTACAAAGACATCACAATGCGGCCAGTAATCTCGCCTTTTTCCATATCGGCGAATATTTCATTGATATCGTCTAGGGACTTTTCAGCAATAATCGCTTTTACCTTGCCGCGTGCGGCAAATTCTAAGCACTCTTCCAGATCTTTACGAGTACCAACGATGGAGCCAATGACGCTGACACCGTTTAGTACTGTATTGAAAATAGGAAGAGGCATGTCTTCTGGTGGTAAACCAACTAAGACACATTTACCGCCACGGCGAATCACGTCATAGCTCTGTCTGAAGCCTGCTTTGCTAACGGCAGTACACACGGTGGCATGAACACCTGATGTTGTGTCTAGAATTTCTTTAACGACATCGTCGGTCTTGAAATCAAAGAAGTATTCGGCACCGAGTGACATCGACAACTCACGTTTCGCTGCGCCTGTATCGACAGTGACGACTCGAAATCCCATAGCAACGGCGTATTGAACAGCCAAATGACCTAGACCGCCAACACCAAATAGAGCCACCCAATCACCAGGTTTTGCCCCAGAAACCTTGAGTGCTTTATAAGTGGTGACACCAGCACAAAATAAGGGGGCCGCTTCAACGTAACCTAAACCTTCTGGAACTTTAACGACATATTCTGCGTGAGCGGCGCAATACTCAGCGTAACCACCATCGACAGAGTACCCTGCGTTTTGCTGTGTAAGACATAAGTTTTCGTTACCGGTTAAACAATATTCGCAATGTCCGCAGGCACTGTACAGCCAAGGAATACCGACTCGGTCACCTAGGGCTAAATGCTTAACTGCGCTGCCGACTTCAACTATTTCGCCAACGCCTTCGTGACCTGGGATAAAGGGAAGTGACGGTTTAACGGGCCAATCTCCATGGCAAGCATGTAAATCCGTATGGCACACACCGCAAGCATGAATTTTAACGAGCACTTGATGTGGTTCAATCTTGGGTTTAACAACATCCTCAATGTTTAGAATGGCACCAAACTTACTGGCTACAGCTGCTTTCATAACAAACTCCCTCTTTTATTTTTTTGTGCTGTTTAGTACAGCGTTATATTGAAGAACACTTTTGTTTGCTTCTTTACTTTAAAAGTAACCAAATAAAAAACTTATCTATCAGTCCAATATGTTTGCATCACAGTACAATTTACATATTAAGCGAGATTATCCTCCCCAGTTTTTTATTTAATAACCATTTGATTTGAATAAGTTTTATTTTTTATCGGATAGACTTTCACGAAGCGAGTTAAGCCAGACGCCAAACTTATGCATCACTGTGCTGCCTTTACCGAGTAGGTCATGCATCTCTTCTTCAAATCGATATTGCTTGCTTTCCTCTGGCTCCGGTAGTGGCGGTAAAATGTGTGCGAAATAGGTTTTGTCGAGCAATCGATGCAGCAGGCGTTCCCCCATAAATGGCTTGCCGCTGTTGAGTGCTCTGGCACCTTTAATCAGGTTACGAATATCGTACTGAGTCGGGCTAATATCGGGTACTTGTTTGGGTATGTTTAGCAACTTATAAACACCAATGCGAGCTGTGCGGATGGATGCTTCCATAGTGAAAATAATATCGTTGCGAGTTTCGACGAACTGCCCAATTAAGCCTAGGTTTGTACAGCCTTCTGGCACGGCATGAGGGCGATCTCCAGCAGCACGTGTCATGAACTGAGCTGTAATGTAGGGCATTAACGCGAGACGCACTTTGGTGTTGGCAACAATGTCATCCAATTGATCTTCAATGTTTAGGTGATAACAAAGCTCGGTGAGGATTTCTTTGCCGGTGCATTGCGCCATGGTTTTAGGGATACGATTACCTGCTTTATCCATCAATAAACCATATACCCAAAGAACCAGTGTGTCGTCCGGTTGATCTGGAAAATGAGGTTGGCGATTACAGGTGATACTTAATAGCCAGTTGGAATCGGTAATTGTAATGATGCCGCCAGTGACAGAGCGGCCCGAGTATGGGTCATTTACTGACAAGGTTTTCAGTTTGTCGATCAGGGGTGAAGGTTTGCAAGTGAGCGTGGCCGATTCCCAAATGGATTTATCTACATTGCCGTAGAATTTTTCTGGTTTGCCGAATACGGGTGATTTCTTCGCAAGGTTTTTCCATAAGGTCCAACCGCTATTATCCCCCGGGTCATGCTTGTCACAAGTGAGCTCTGGCACGTTCTCCATATCGCCATAAGCCGTATGTTCTGTCATCGACCCTGTTAGCGTGAAGACTAAATCGCCAAGTCCAACATTAATGTGTTTGGCTTCTTCCTCACCATCTTTTGTGACAACAGCACGAATACCTGTGACGGTTTTTCTCTCTCCAGAAAAGGAAATATCAAGGTCTTCTACTCGAGTGCCAAACTGAAAGATCACCCCTTTGTCGCGTAACATATCTGCCAGTGGTTTAATAAAAGTATCGTATTGATTGTACTTAGGAAAAACCAACGCCGACATATCGGCAAAGCCATCGATGGAGTCGAGGAAGCGATGCAAATAAAGTTTAGTTTCTAATAGACTATGACAATTTTTGAAGGCAAACATGGAACGGAAAAGAAACCAAAAATTTGTGTTTAAAAAGCCCTCACTAAAATAATCTTCGATACTGATGTCGTCTAATTCTTCCTTACGTTTTAGCATCAAACGGATCAATTCCCATTGCTGAGATTTACTCAAACCAAAATCTTTAGCGTCTAATAATTCGCCACATTTGTGCATTAAGCGTGCTTCGGAATAGTTGGGATCGTTGTCATTAATAATGCGGTATTCATCAAGAATGGAATAGCCTTCTGGTAACTCAGCTGCAGGTACATCCTGAAATAAATCCCACAACGTATCGTAGTTCCAATTCATCTCTCGACCGCCACGGATGATGTAGCCTTCTTCAGGGTTGCCGGCACCATCCATAGAACCGCCTTCAACCGTCATTTCTTCTAAGATGGTGATGTTTTCAGCTGGCATGTGAGCGTCACGAAGCAGGTAAAAAGCCGCTGCAAGGCCGCCGATGCCACTGCCAACAATCCAGGCTTTACGGTTTTGAATGCCGGGTGTTGGCAAGGTCTTATGACGAGCATAAGGTGCAATAAAATCGTGAGGTGGTAGCGTGTTTAACGCTTGGTGATGCCAATAATCGCGAGAGCCATCAGGTTCATGTTCGAATCCTTCTGGGGCCGTGGTCGAAATAGTAAATGTTGAAATGTCTTTATGACTCATTACCGGTCTCCCTTCTCTAAGGTGCATTAGTCGTAATGCTACCTAGTTATAGTGGCACAGAAGAAAGGGATAGAAATTGCGTTAGATCAAGGGTTACTCCTTCATTATTTATGAAAAAAGGCTTTGTCAGCGACCTACTGTTTTTGCAAAAAACATGCAGTCTAAGTGCATTTCTTGAAATGCGGTTGTTTTTGATCCTGCCATCGCTAAGTATGTATGTGGAAACACGAAATAAAAGAAACGCTAATTAGGAGCTATTGAGCTTAGGAGGAAAGATGCAAAATCAAACTGCACATGCCCACCACATTACAGACATTATTAAAGTGATGAACGGCGGTATTGAATTCTACCAAGAAGCGAAAACCAAATTAGATGACAGCACTTATAACGCTTTTTTTGATCGCATGATTGGCGCTAAAACAGAAGCCGTTGCAGAGCTGCAGCCCTTTGCGGTTGAGCAGCAAGGTGAAGTAGAAGAAGACACGAATAACTTGGTGAAAACGCGTCAGGCTTATACCAAATTGATGTCCAAAATTTCCAGCGAATCTACCGCTTTTACTTATGTTGACCAGCTAGAAGAAGTGGAAGACAAGGTACTTGAAGAACTTGACCTCGCGTTAGAAAGAAACCAACCTCAGAACTGTGAAGTTACTTTGCGCCGCGTAAAAGTCAGAATGAAAGAGTGCCATGACGAAATGAAAGCGCTGCAAGTGGCGGCTCAGCACTAATAACTAAGCCGTAATTGAAATAGATTGAATCTTATTGTGCTGATTAGTGACATTTCTTTTTATCGGGATCAGGGTAAAGCTAAGAAAAATAGTTGCTAAATACGATTTTAATACCAAAGCCAGTATTGACAGATTAGGGGTCGGTACTGGCTTTTTTGTGTCTATTTAAAGGGGTCATTCATTGCGATTAATGCTTAGATGTCTAAGTAGTTTATTGCTATTACCGTCATCTTTTGTCAAAGTGTGCATAGAGGAGGAACCTTTATGACCAATTCACAAAAGACGGCCACGGGCGCAATTTTGCTACCAGTATTTATTCCAACCGTTATCGTTACCCTATTTCTTATCGTTGGAACTCTAAGTAATCCAGAGCTTGCAGGGGAGGTGTTTCAAAGTGCATTGGCTTGGGTGACTCAGACTTTTGGCTGGTTTTATATGCTGGCTACCGCTATTTTTCTCGTTTTCTTGGTCTGTATTGGGTTTAGTAGTTGGGGCAATATTCGCTTAGGTCCAGATCATGGAGACCCTGAGTACAGTTTCCCAGCTTGGTTCGCCATGCTTTTTTCCGCTGGTTACGGGATTGCCTTATTGTTCTTCGGTGTAGCGGAGCCTGTCTTACATTTCTCCCAACCGCCTAATGCCAGTGCAGAAACCATCAGCGCTGCTCGTGACGCGATGCAAATTGCCTACTTCCATTGGGGGCTACATATTTGGGGTATTTATGGCCTGATGGGACTGGTGCTCGCCTATTTTGCGTTTCGTCATGGTTTACCTCTGTCGGTGCGTTCGGCGCTTTATCCGCTGATTGGTGATCGTATTTATGGTCCTATTGGTCATATTGTCGATGTGTTTGCCATTCTCGGTACCTTATTTGGTTTGGCAACCACGCTTGGGTTATCGGTTACACAGATTAATGCGGGTTTGCATTATCTTTGGGAAGGCATTCCGATTAACACCACGGTGCAAATCACCGCCATTGGCTTAATCACGTTAGCCGCGATTGCTTCTGTGGTTGCGGGTATGGATAAGGGTGTGAAAAACCTTTCGATTTTGAATATGGGACTGGCTGTATTCATTATGGTGATTGTGTTTTTCGTTGGCCCAAGTATTCACATTCTTGATGCCTTCGTACAAAACACCGGCTCGTATCTGAGTAACATTGTTGAGCGTACCTTCAATCTACAGGCTTATACGCAAAGTGATTGGATTGGTAACTGGACGCTGTTCATCTTCGCGTGGACGATCGCTTGGGCGCCGTTCGTCGGTTTGTTTATTGCCAAGATCAGCCGTGGTCGTACTATCCGTCAGTTTATTTTTGGCGTGCTTGCCGTTCCGACATTATTTACCTTTCTATGGTTTGCCATTTTTGGTGATACCGCTCTGTATTTGATTATGGAGCAGGGCAAGGATGTATTGATTGGCGAAGTGCAAGCCGATCATTCGGTGGCACTATTTCAGTTCTATGATTTATTGCCTTGGTCTACTTTTTTATCAGTGATCACGGTATTTTTGATTATTACTTTCTTTGTTACCTCTTCGGATTCCGGGTCCTTAGTCGTTGATTCATTGGCTTCTGGTGGCGCGCTAGAAACGCCAGTTTGGCAGCGTGTCTTTTGGGCGTCTCTTGAAGGTATCATTGCCGCAACCTTATTGTTGGCTGGTGGCTTAGGCGCACTGCAAACCATGAGTATTTTGGCTGCTTTGCCTTTTGCCATCATTATGTTGTTGGCGGCGATGGGCTTATGGCGAGCCTTGGTGATCGAAGGGCATCGTGGTGCTGCCGTGGAAGCTGCAGCAACACCTGGCCGAGCATTCAGTAATGAAGGCAACTGGCGCAAACGCTTAAGCACCTTGTTTAAGTTTCCTGGCGAAGCCAAGGTGACACACTTTATTAAAGATGTGGTGGAACCGGCGATGGAAGAAGTACAAAAAGAGCTAGCAACTCATGGGTGGAAAGCCAATATCACCCGAGAGGAAAATGGCGTGACGTTCCAGCTAGAGCGTGACGAAAAATTGGACTTCTATTACCAAGTCGTGGCGACAGAGCATGAAATACCAGAAGCGCACAGTGATAGCTCGCAATACGATACCCATTGGCAAGCAGATGTGTATATTCGCAATGGTGCGTTGGGTTATGAACTATATGGCTGTAGTCAAGATGAAGTAATACGAGACTTGATCGATCAGCTAGAGCAGTACTTCAACTTCGTTGATGCCGCACCTGGGCAATTACCTTGGAATACGGTGTCTTAGCTTAATTTCTTAAAACGCTAAGCAAAAAAGCCAGCATTGACTCAAAAAGAGTAAATGCTGGCTTTTTGGTTTATTAGGGCCGATTTTTGCTCTGGATTTGACACATACAAAAGGTGAGGATATATTATTTTTTTATTAATAATGGAAATCATTTGCATTAAAAGGGGTAATAAAATGAGAAATATTGATACTGTTATGCTGCCTGAGATAATTTTCATTCCAGCTGAAAAATCCCATGATTTTTTTGATAGTTAGTTTTTTAAATATATGGATGTATGGAGAAGAGCTAGATGGCTTTTTTAGCAATTAAAATAGTAAAGGTAATTATATTTTATATAGTCGTATTTATACTTGGGTATTATTTTATTTTTGATAAAAATATATCAAAAACGTTACGATATTCTATTTTGACTAGTGTGGCTCTACTTGTTATTGACGTAGTATTCCCTACTTTTCTTTTGTATTTTTATCGTTATTGATTTGTATATTAAAAAGTATGGGTTTAGTTTCTGATCCATACTTTTACCATTACTTAAAATAGTATTATTTTTTAAATGTCAATGAATTGCAAAGCCAGCATTGACTCAAAAAGAGTGAATGCTGGCTTTTTCATTGGCTTCAATTTAGCCTGCCATACGAGCCAAAATGTTATCTTTGAACCAAAAGCGGTGAATCAGTGCCATTGTTATGTGGCCTATCATTAATCCTGCCAGTAGCCATGAAAGAGGGCTGTGTAATAGATCGGCAGGAGCCACCATCCACGCAATGTGACGTTCTGCTTCCGGTAGTATGGTCATGCCATATAAGCGTATTTCATAACCTTCACCATACTGACGAAGTAGTGCAAAGGCGGGTAGAAAAAGCAGTAACATATAAAAGGTAGCATGTACCAAGCTTGCCACACTTCCACCTAACCCTGGTGCTTTTGGTGGGCGTTGTTTTCTGTTTTGCCGTGTCCAGTATAGACGAACAAGTGTGACGACCAGAATCAGCAAACCTAATGACCCATGTGGGCCTATGCTATCTAAGAATAATGTGACAGCGTTTTTTCCTGTTTCCCGCCAAGCTAACACTACGAAGAACTGTAATATGACGAGGGCTGCGGTAAGCCAATGTAACGTACGGCTGACTCTTCCGTAGTAATTTTGACTGTCTCGCCATTTTGTATCACTTTGATTTATGATGCCTGTGCTTTCTATATGTAACGTCATTGAATCTAGAGCTCCCTAATTTTTTAACCTTGTCCTTAAATCAGTATTTGTACTGGCGGTTAAAATGGTTTTGTATGAAAGAGTGAGATTATATCGATAATCGTTACCATTTGAAGGTGTTTGTTATAGATAGGATGATAGTGAAACCAGCACCTAATTTATATTAGTCTCTGGTTTAAACTATATTGTGAAAGGAGAGTAGGACTAGCTAACCACTGACTCAGGCACGATGACGCTTAATGACTTAGGTCTGACGAGCACTTCTAGCTTCTCTGCTTTACGTTCTTCGCCATCCACTACATAGTGACCAACTTGGCTTATATCCACTGTGACACGCTGTGCAGAACGGTGAAAGATCCCATTGTTGCCTTCAGGGCTATTGCTGTCTTCTGGTAAGTCTCTGTCTTCGTTTCTGTCGCCCATGCCTAGCATGGCTAATTCCGCTAAGTTCAATATCTGCATACGTTCAGGGTCTAACCAAGTTAGATCCAATTCACCATCTATAATATTAGGCACACCTTTACCTTGTGCTAATAAAGTGGTGATAGGTGCGGCATTGGCAATGGTTAAGCTCGGCGTCTTAATGGTAAAAGGTTCCTCATCGTTTAGCTGCACAGTAAACTCATGGACATTGTTTTGTCCGATGGCTTCCCATAAACCTTTCAAATAGGCAAGTTGACCACTGGTGTTCTTTTTACTGCGATCGGCTTTTTCAATCATCTGTTGTTCAAAGCCAACGCCAGCCAGCAATAGCATTAATTCGCCATTGCAGGTTGCTGTGTCAATGCGTTGCTCGCAGCCATCGATCAGGTTTAAGCAGATGGTTTCCAGTGGGGCGATTTTAGACATGGTGCCGCACAACACATGGCTTAACGCATTGGCAGTTCCAAATGGAATAATGCCTAATCTTATATTTGTCCCAATCATTGCCGCGGCGACCTCAGTGACAGTGCCATCGCCACCACAAGCAATGATCATATCTGGCGACGCTTTGACTGCTTCTTTGGCGAGATCTGTACCGTTTATTTCTGGTGTTGTGGTTTTTACCGTGATATCAAAATAGGCAGATAAATAACGTAAGATCAGGTCTTGTTGTTCTTCCCATTGGCGAGTACCAGACACTGGGTTAGCGATCAACCAAGCGGAGTTTTGCACCACTAAAAGCTTATTATCCAAGGCGCGTTTTAAATACTTAAACTGGCGCTTATTTAAACGAGCTGTTTGGCGAATTCCACGAATTTTATCCATTATGTCACTGGGTGATGACTTTGGGTTCTGGCTGAGCAAATACGCCGCCATCATAAATACCGAGCGGCCACGCCCCAAAGCACAATGTACAACAACGGAACGTCCCGTTTTACGATGTGTGTGTATCCAGTTTAGTGCCCGATGTATTTGGGTGTCGGAAGGAACAGAGTGATCAAGAATAGGAACGTTCAAATAATCCACATCAGCTTGGTATGACATCCAATTCAAAGAACTGAACTCTGCCGTCACGTCCAATACGGCACTGATATTCTCACTTTTGATTTGATGGATATCAGAGGGAAACAAACGTCTCGCAAGGTATAAACCTTTGTCTATTTTTTGTAACGCGGGAACAGAGTCCGTGCTTCTCGCCCAACTGTTATAAAGTTGTGTACTCCACAAAAATGGCATAAAGACCCAACGAACATACACGGGGACAGTGCCATCGGAACGTTTACGAAAAATAGTCGGTTTATTAAGTAGGTAGGCAAGACTGACAGTAAAAAAAGACAGGGCAAACCATGCCCAAGCGAGCTGAAAATAGATATTGCTGGTCATAATCACCAACAACACGAAGATAGCAGTGACTAATAAATAATAGTTTGGTTTAAACAAGGCCGCTCTCCTAGCATCCATCTATAAGTTAAAAGAGTACCACACCGCCTTCCAAAATAAAGGCAAGAACAAGTGATGATGCTGTAAAAGATGAAAGCAAACTACCAGAGTTTATTTAAAGTCAGGCTTGATATTGAGCGTTTAAATTCATTTTGATTCACCTGAAATGCATCGTGATAAGGGTAGGTTGATTCCCATCAACTTAATTTTGCATGACCAGCGTATCGCACTCTTTAACTGTTTAATTTAATCGTCTTTGATGCATACGTTGTTTCAATATGGAGGTGGATATTTCCTGAGTTTTAGGGGCGTAGAGGACGCTGATTTGCATCGTCCATGCGAGCGAAACCCCATCACGACTCAAATTATACGGTTAGCACACAGTATAATAAATCTACTGATTGTATGACGAGTTTAGCAAAGAACAAACACTAAAAATGCCTAGAGCAGTGGTCTCTTGAACAATTTAACTACTAATAATAAAGTCGTTTAAGGCTTTAGAAATCAGATCTTTTTTCACCAAAGTACGCTTCACCGATTTATCAAACCAAAAGTCCATTGGCTGATCAAAGCCGATACCGTGCATGTAGTTGTAGAGCGCTTTACGCAGCCCGTCGCCTAGCATGTCATGATCTGTCCCTGTTGGATCGGTGAAATCCACGTCGTTTTCTGCGAACAAAATATCGGGGCGTTCCGCGAGAGTGATGCCGTATTCTTCCGGATTAATACCAATCGGGCTGTGTGCAGTAGCTGCGAATCTGTGCCAGAAGGCCGATTGGAAACATTCTTGAGCCATCATCTGACGCACCATTTCTAGGGCATCAATGGTTTCTTGCTCGGTTTGTGTCGGGAAACCGTACATCAGGTAGGAATGAACCAGAATATCCGCATCGCTGAAGGCTTTGGTTACACGTGCCACTTGCTCGACGCTGACGCCTTTTTTCATCAGTTTAAGTAATCGGTCAGATGCTACTTCAAGGCCACCACTGACGGCGATACAGCCAGAATCCGCTAAAAGCTGGCAACGCTCGGGCGTAAACGTCTTTTCAAAACGAATATTGCCCCACCAACTGATCACTACGCCGCGTTCGATTAAACGTTTTGCTAAAGCAAACAAGGCTTTTGGCGGTGCCGCTTCATCAACAAAGTGGAAACCGGTCTGTCCGGTTTCTTCGATTAGCTCTTCTATACGATCCACCAAAATGTCCGCACCAGCGGCATCGTAGCGATCAATGTAATCCAGTGTCACATCGCAAAAGCTGCATTTTCGCCAGTAACAACCGTGGGCAATGGTTAGCTTGTTCCAGCGTCCGTCGCTCCAGATGCGGTGCATGGGGTTAAGCATCTCGCACAAAGATAAGTATTCGGTTAATGGTAAGCCGTCGTAAATCGGTGTGCCGACATCGGTTTGGGGAATATCATGCAGCTCGGCGTTTTCATTGTAGTGAACGTATGATTCGCCATTGTCGTCTTCAACAAGAAAGTAAGTGCGCACTAACTCATCGATTTCACGCTGGCCGTCAAAGAATTCTAGCAAGGTCATAAACGGGCGCTCGCCATCATCAAGACAGATAAAATCGACAAATTCAAACACGCGAGGGTCTTTCAACGCACGCAGCTCAGTATTGATAAAACCACCGCCCAACACGACAGGTAAGTCAGGGTTTATAGCTTTACAAGTTTGTGCGATACGCAGGGCGCCTAGCATATTGCCAGGGAAAGGCACGGTTAACGCCACGACGCTAGGTTGCGTTTCTTCCAAATATTGCTCGACCAATTGTTCTAGAATTTCAGAGCTGAAGCTCGGTTCACCCATTAACGTATTGTAGAGATCGTCAAAACTGGGATTGGCTGCTGCTAGGCGTTCGCCGTAACGACTGACCTCAAAATATGGATCGACACCTTGAGTAATGACGGCCGACAAATCATTGATAAATAGAGTCGCTAGGTACTTGGCTTTGTCTTGCACGCCAAGCTGACCAAAGGCCGTTTTTAGAATATCACCTGACACAGCTTCCATTTGTTCGATGGCATCAAACGCAGGGCCTTCTGGCAGAAAACGACGGGAAGTAATACGCAGGGCAAGGCTGGAATCTTTGCCTTGTAAAAAACGAATAACAGGTTCAACACAAAGGCGATAACGATCAAATTCGGCTAAAAAGGTAAAGATAGCATCGGGCAATTCATCGTCTTCAAAAGATTCGAAATTGTCCTCTACATGTTGACGAATAATATCCAGCGCAGGGGCTGTCATCATCTCAAGGAAAAGCTCAATAGCAGGGTCTCGTTGCATCGCTTCATATCCCCGAGAGCGCAAAAATCCGGTCAAATACGCCGTTGCTGGATACGGCGTATTCAGTTGCGTCATGGGAGGGGTCATCAGAAGAACGGTCATAGCTTGCCTTGAAAGTAATACCTAATCGGAACAAGGTGCGATTCTAGCACTTAAAGAAGAGTAGAACCCTTAAAAAATGATGTGTTATTGGCGCTTTCTACTCAAGAATCGGCTTGAGATAGTCAGGACCAAGCTGCTGCATTTGCACTTCAACCCAGTCGACACGCTGACGAAGATAATAGCTTAAATCATTCGGATTTCGAGTACGTGGGCTTGGTAATAATACGGCCAGTCGCGCTGCTTGGTTCATAGTGAGTTTGCTGGCAGAGCGGCTAAAATAATGCTGACTGGCGGCTTCTACGCCGTAAATACCTTTGCCAAATTCGGCGATGTTTAAATACACTTCTAGAATGCGTTTCTTGCCCCAAAATGCTTCAAGGCTCACCGCAAAGCCAGCTTCCAGGCCTTTGCGAATAAAGCTACGACCAGACCAAAGAAAGAGGTTCTTCGCTGTTTGCTGTGTAATAGTACTCGCACCACGAAGACCGTCGCCATCATCGTATTGGCTTAAGGCTTTACTGATGGCTGTGAAATCGACACCGAAGTGATCTGGAAAACGTTGGTCTTCAGAAGCCACTACCGCCAGCGGCATGTAAGACGGCAACTCATCAATGTCGATCCAAGTTTGCTTGACGGGATAATCGCTCTGCAGCATAAACGCTGTTGTAGGTGGCGGTATAAAGCGAAACACCAATAAAACAAGAATCATCAATAGCAAAGCGCGCCAAAGAATCGTCCAAGCTTTTTTGAAAATACCGCGTTTACGCTTTGCCATTTACTCTCTCTTAATTATTCGAACGAGGCTTTCTAGCCCGCGACAACCAAGAGTATAAACAATAACAGTGGTAAATCTTTAATGAATCTTTAGTTTTTGCTGCGCAGACTCTATACATTGATTCCTGTAGCATTCGGCCACCAAAATTCTATCGTCCGCAACATCGGATTTCATGTTACATCATAGCAATAGGGCATTGCCAAATGGCCAACTTTAAAACTCATGTTACTGTCGCTGCCGTACTCAGTGCTCCATTGGCAGCAAGTACGTTTATTATGGGCTTTGCCAATATGAATGAAGCCATTCTGTATGCTTTGGCTGGCACCCTTGGTGGATTACTGCCTGATATAGACGCCGACGACTCCGCCGCGATTCGATTGGTGTTTCGCTTGTTTGGGGCATTGGTCGCGGGTCTCGCTATCGCCTTTGGAGTGGACAAACTTATTCATTGGCAGGTACTAGCCCTGGCAATAGTGAGTTATCTTGTTGTGCGTTTTCCGCTACAAAAAGTATTTGAAACATTCACCATACATAGAGGAACGTTACACAGTCTGCTTGCCAACCTCATGTTTAGCGCCCTTGCCGTGCCTATCGCTTACCACCTGTTTGCCTTGGAGGCGAAAACCGCTTGGGGTATTGGTGCTTTTATCTTTCTTGGCGCGACGATTCACCTCATATTAGACGAGTTATATAGCATCGAGCTGTCTGGCATGCGCATCAAACGCTCGTTTGGTTCCGCGATGAAACTCACCGACTGGGGCGAGCCACTGGCTTCAGCCCTGTTAGTCGTTGGTTGTGTTGTGGGGTACTGGCTCAGCCCAAGCGCAGAAGCTTGGCTTGATGCTTTTGCTTGGTGGCCGGCGAATGTACAGTTATCAGATTGGTTTGTACAAGAGCTAAACGAATTACGTCAGCTTTGGGGCTAGGGGGGAAATTGGTTCAGCGGATCAAGACTGGCTTATGAAGCCATAACCCAGTCTGTCGCTTCTTTCTTACGTTTGAATACCTTAATGTCTGCTGAGATAAACCAGCTAATCACCCGAATTAATCTATTCTGCCAACGGCTTTTTCCATAGATGGCGATGCGATTAAACTCACCGCCAAGTCGTTGGCTTAGTAAGAATTTCGACCAAGCGCTTTTTATACTCCAACCTTCAAATTCACTAATGTCGACTAGCAATACTGCGTATGGAGAATGGATAGAATAAAGCGCAGCTTCTAGCTTGGGCGTGATGTTTTCAAAATCCATATCACTTGGATGGCCCGATGTTTTAATGTTAAGTAACAGTTTGTCGTTATAGCGCTTTGCATTTAGTGATACATCGTTCTCGTAGACAGACATAACTTGCTCGCTCCTGAGGCGTTTTAATTGATACTCATACTGTAAAACAAAGTAGGCTATTTAAAAGTTGATTAACTCAGCATAGATAGTCAGCAAGCCGGGTGGAATTTACGCTTTTTGTCATGAGTGTCAGCAAAGACAATAGAAAAAGGGGGAATAATAAATCGTAGGAGGTTAAGCAAGCCTTGCTTCATGTGGCATCACGCCAAGACAAGCGACTTTTTGCCTTGGCGTTTGCAGCGTTCAGAGCAGTATTTTACCTGCTGCCAATCGCGTTCCCATTTCTTACGCCATGTAAATGAACGCTGGCAGATCAGGCAAGTTTTTTCGGGTAAATGCGGTTTTTTATGAGTCATAGGCACATTTACGTAAAGGACACTAGATTGGGATCAGTGGAAACCTCAATCAAGTTAAGCCGCTTGTTGAACAGAGCGCTAAAAGGCGAAGCCAAATCTGAGCTTAATCTCCATTTGGCTCAAATTATGCGCATATGCAGAGCCGTTGTTAGTATCAGCAAGCTCTTCCTTCAAGTTCGCTTATTTCTTCTTACCACCTTTTCCTTGTACGGCTTTAAATCTTGGGTTGGATTTGCAGATTACATAAATACGTCCTCGGCGTTTGACGACCTTACAATCCTTATGGCGCTTTTTCGCACTCTTCAACGAAGACAATACCTGCATTATTTGCCTCCTTTGTAACTACCGCCATAACGGCGTTTGAAGTTCTGAACTCGCCCTTCAAGCTGTGTCGAACGTTGTTGACCTGTATAAAAAGGATGCGATGCAGAGGACACATCAATGGCGTGATAAGGGTAGGTTTTGCCATCCTTCCATTCTATTGTCTGGTCGGTCTGAAATGTCGAACCGATTAAAAAGTAGGTGTCTACGCTAGTGTCGTGAAAGACTACCGTTCGGTAGTCGGGGTGAATGTTATTTCTCATTATTCTATTCCTTTGACTAATTTAGATATGTTATATCATAACAAAACAATAATGAGAATCAATACCATTCTTTTTTTGAAAATATAAGAAAACGGCGATGGCATAAGAAAACACTGAAAGCACTTAAAGGTAATCAATCCGATATGACATTGGGGAATGAAAGGTTTAAAGAAGAGCTTAATTTTATCTGCCTCTAATGGCTAATTGTTTCCTCTGAGATCCCATCATAGCTCTGACATTAGAGGCACTTGGTACGTCTCGTTTTTGTTGGCTTTAAGTCCCAATTTTAGCCCAGGCAATCATCTCAAATGGAATAAATGGACGTTAGAGTAATATTGCACCTATGTGCAATATTCATTTTTATGCAATCAGGTTGTCACATTTACTGGTTACTGTTCCGCTTGTTTTTTGGAAATCGCATCATACCTGTTTCACTGTCACTTTTAGGAAAACTCATGAATCGTTATTCTCTCATCACTTCAGCAACGATCGCCTTGTTGAGTGCGTCTAGTAGCTTTGCTCAGTCTGTTGAATATCAATACAGCAGCAAGGCAATTTACGTACCTAAACAAGATTTAAACAGCTACGAAGCCGCACCTGATGGCTATAACATTGCTTATACGCAATTGGTTGAACGTCACGGAGCACGTGCATTATCAAGTCCTAAATACGATATCTTGACTAAGCAAGTATGGACGTTGGCGAAACAACGCGGTCAATTAACAGAGCTAGGTGAAAAACTTGGACCGATCACAGATCAAGTAACCGCCGCAAACAAAACGTTAGGCTACGGCTTACTTACAAAAATTGGTGAAGAAGAGCCTTCAGGTATTGCTACACGCATGGCTGAGCGTTTGTCACCGCTCATGCGGAATACATCCCAACAGCCAGTCTGCATCCAAGTGCAAACATCAGGTAAAGCGCGGGCCAATCAAACGGCCCATTTCTTCATGCAGTCGCTTGCAAAAGACGTTAATTATGTAAGTGATGATGCGGCGCAGTGTTATCAAGCCCAAACACAAGCCAATAAAATTGATAAGAAGATGGTCAATAAATACGAGCTTTACTCCCACAAAACCAATCCAGCGAAAAACGCCAATTATCAAGAGTACAAAGGCAATTATGAAGCGTATAAAGCGTTTAAAAAATCAGACAAGCTAGAGGCGGTCTTTGATGAACTCGCAAGGCTGCCGCAAACCACATTATTGGCTCGTGAGATGCTAGAGCGCATTTATACCAAAGAGTTTGTCGATTTCCTTGAGTATCAAATTTCTGATGACAAAAACTGCGATGTGTCGGCTGCAAATTGCTTTAAAACCAATACTCGAAAACCAGATGAAACAGAAGACGATTGGAAGTACGTGCAAAACGAAGTTGATGCGGCATCCAAACTTTATAATATGTTTATTATCGCGCCTGGGATGTTGCGCGAGGCCCAAGCACAAGGTGGTGAATGGGATCTGAAACAGTTTATTACGCCAGAAGAGTCCGCTTGGTTCGCTTACCAGTCTGATGCGGAAGATTTCTATGAAAAAGGGCCAAGCTTTGCGGATGGCCATGGTGTGACTTACAACATTGCGAAGCCCCTGCTAAAAGACATGTTCCATGAAATGGACGCCGTTGCGAACGACCGCCAAGCGGTTAAGCATGTCGCCAAACTTCGTTTTGCCCACGCGGAGCAAATTATGCCCTTGGCGGCGCTTCTGCATGTCGAAGGCAGCCAGAAATCCGCGGCCCCTGATGAACTTTATAGCCAAGCAAATAATGCATGGCGTGGCGGTTGGGTAACGCCTTACTCTGCGAACATTCAATGGGATCTGTTTAAAAGCAAAAAACCGAATAGTGCCACTTTGGTGAAGATGCTCTACAACGAAAAAGAAATTGGCTTTAAAGACGATTGTAACGTCTTTCCAGGCACTCAGTATTTCTACAGTTTAAATGAACTAGAACGTTGTTACCGCGATGAATTAAGCCTTCACTAGCGGTACATCACCACTTTCAGTACTAAATGAACTCTTTAATAAATTATAAACACTTTTCAATAAGGTGGGGTTGCTGTTGTCTAGCGACACGGACAAACCTCACCGAGGAACTTAAAATGAAACAGACAATTCTAGCAACCGCGATGCTTTCTTCTCTCACGACCACTTCCGTTATGGCGGCCACCATGGTTGATCAAGACGGCTTTAAATATCAATTGAATGGAGACATCCAAATTCAATTGCAAAAAGACAATGGTGCAAATAAAAACCTTTACGTGAACTTTGATTCTTTGAAATTTGATAACAAAGTCTCTTATCAACTAAGCAAGGATCTGAGTGCGTTTGGTCGAATCAAATTCGACTTTGACGACGCGGCTAACGATGATGAAGATCAAAATAGCGCGGCACTCAAAGACGCTTATGTCGGTTTTGCTTACCGTGATACTGCGCTGTCGGTTGGTAAGCAAGATTATGCCACGGATGAGTTTGGTGTGGCGGAGGACTATGAGATGGACTCGGACGATGTGGCTTTTGATGAAACGGATGGCGACGACGTGATCTTAGTAAACTTCGACCTAGACAAAGTTAACCTTATGCTTTCGACGGAGTTAAGAGCAGAAGGTGAAGACAGTGAAGACGAGCAATCATTTGATGCGTTTGCATCGTTTAATGTTTCAGACTTGGAATTCGCCGTCGCCTACCAAAATCGTGAAGTGGCAATTCATGGCGAAAAGATGGACTCGTATGGTGTGAGTGCCAAATACGATGCCGGCTTTGCGACCTTCGCAGCAGACTACTCGGAAGCGGAAGACACGTTAAAAGTCTATAACCTAGTGACCATGTTTGACGTAACCGACTCGACTACCATGGTGCTTGGTTATGTGAATAATAAACCTGAATCGGATGAAGAAGTTCATGAGTGGTATACCAACGTGACGTACGCGTTTCCTGAGTTTAAAGACGTAAAAGTCTTTGCAGAGCTTTCTAACACCAACAAAGAAGGCGCAGAAATGGCCTACGTTGCAGGAACAGAAATCGAATTTTAAACTCGGACACATGCCCTACTTTTCGGTAGGGCATGTCTTTTTCTAAAAAACAACTAAAACACGGTTAAACCAAATTTAGATAATAAATGCGACAACCTGGTTTTGTGGATTAACTACCGTAAAATGTGGTGTAGCTAGAGAGTTTAATTTTCATATGACCCCAATTGCTTGTAGAAACGCTTACTTACACATAGTCTGTAATCTTTTTCTTGAAAAAATGGAGATTTGTAAAAAAAATCTTAACTCTGTAAACATTTTCTTAGACTAAATTGCAGTTATGCGTATCCAACACCAAGTAACAATGCTTAAAATGTAACTATTATCTTAGCGAACGAAGCAGATTTAACTAAAATCTTAGCTTTGTAAAAATTTTTTGGTACTGAATATGACAAATACATCCGTAGGCTACGCTCACTTACTAGAGCGCGCAGATATCAAAGCGCTGCCGTATATCGAACTGAATCCCGTTAGAGCTAATATGGTCGCTCATCCAGCTGACTACAAATGGTCGAGCTATCGCTTTCATGCCCAGGAGTCACTGGATCTACAAAGTGAGCTTTGGCAACCGCATGAACTTTATCTCAAGCTTAGCCGTCAGCAGGAAACGCGAGCGAAGCGTTATCAAGCTTTATTCAAATGCCACATCCCAGAAGAAGAACTCGGACGGATTCGATCCGCTACGCATTCAGATATGGCACTGGGAAACGAACGTTTTAAAGAGGAGATCGAGAAGCTAACGGGTAGGCGAGTGACGCCAAAAAAGCGCGGTAGGAAACCGAGTCAGATGGATTAAATTTTCATCTGACTCCAATTGTTCATGCCCTCAATTTTTATTGATTTTATCAATTCTTTATTGAGTAGTATTGGATCTAGATAAAAAGTAATTCATTGTTTCTGTAACAAGAAGACCACCAATAAAAGTTATCAAACCAGTAAACATAACCGTATCAGGATCTTGATTGAAAAAAACTATTCCAGCAGTCATAGCAAGCAAACAAAACTTAAGTAATTTTGGTATCGAGAATATTAATCTTCTCTTTGAGTAGAACTCCCATTTGTGTGTTCTACTAGTGGCTTTAAAGTATATAAAAATTAAAAGTATCGATGATATTGTTAAGGATGAATAAAGTAGACCCTTTATGTAGGACTCTTTTTTAGTTTCTTTTTCATTTTTTTGTTTTTTTATGATTTTTAATTTCTCTATCTCCTTGTTTTTTATATCTACTTTTTTCTCAAGTTTTATTTTTTCTTCATAAAAGAGCTTTTCTAGTTCTGTGCTAAAGTAGATGATTTCTTTTGGAGAGATACCTTCGTACTTTGGGGGGCTAACATTCAAAGCGTTATGTACTGCTCCGTCTGAGATAGAAATTGGAGTTTCGGTTCTGTTTTTAGCATTAATTTTTCCGTCAATATACTCATGGTCTATATAAAAAGAAAGAGGGTCGTGTGAAAAGTTACCGATTATATTTATTCTATCTATAAAGAAAGGTTTTAATATAGATGGGCTGGCGTGCAAAAATACTACTATATTCTTGAAATCTATAGGAGATTTCAGACGAATATGATCCAGTATGTTTATGTGGTCGGGAGAACTTGCTGAAAAGAAAACTTTTTCATGTTCTTTAATTAACTTTAAGATTTTTGTCTTTTCTTTTTCGAATTTTGAACCGGAATAAGATTTTTCTAATTCGTGATTAGTGAAATTTTTTCTAAGACTATATTTTATGGGGGCTAGGAACTCCTTTTGACCTATGAAAAGAATTGAATTGCCACTTTTTGTTATTTTTAGATCATCTTCAGACCCTTTACTAACTTCAATTAAAGCATTTCTATACACTTCAAGCAGGAATTCTTCTTCATTATTGATATTTTCTAATCCAGATAGTGCTTCTGAAGTGTAATATTTATAAGAGCTAGAAGATGAGTTACTTAAATTGTTTATTTTTATTTTCAAAGTTAATATTTTTTCTAAAGACCGCTTGAACCTTTGAAGCTGGCTTTGGCTCTTTGATATTTCGCTCTCAAGTTCAGTAATTGCATCACTGATATCGACCGATTTAAAGCTAGTTCTTTTGGCGTGCTGTTTTCCTGAAACACTTGTTAGGTGTGAGAAAAGAAGCAGATCATTACCAGCATTAAAAGCTTCTTTTGAAATTACTGCAGGGTTAACTTGGTAAAAGTTCGATTCAAAATATTCTAGAGATGATTTCATGTCAGACAAATCATCAGTAATTAATATTTTTTCTTTAAAATTAGACATGTAGTCTTTGAAAAAGTTATGGCTTAAAGATGCGGGAGTATCTGAGTTATGTTCTTGAATAGTTAAGTGTGATGTCATTACACCGTCGAAATATGCATCTAACGATTTAAGATATTCGATCTCTTTTATAAGTGAATCATGTGAACCTATGTAATTTGACGGCTCTTCATGAGTATCTGAAAATGTTGAGCTATAGGATGGAAAGTGTTTAGAGAAAGAAATTATTTTGCTATTTTTCAACCCTTCTAGAAACTCTTTTATATGAGGTAGAGCTATATGTGCTTCACTTGAAAATGAGCGCATATATGTCATCTGATCTATTTTGTCTTGTTTGCTTCCATCAAGATCAAAAACTGGGCCTAATAATATATTCACGCCAAGTGACTTTAACTGAGCTGCGGCTAACCTCGCCGCATATCTTGACCATTTTGTATCCCCTGTCGATGATAAGACTAACGGATTTGGTGGTGGAAAAAGAGGGTATTTTACTGAAGTAAACCGATAACTTTCAAAGTCACTCATGACCATCAAAGGCGACTCTTTAAACTCCGTAGAAGATTTTAGCCTTTGAACAAAGTTGGCAGCATCCATTACAGCCGTATTTCTTTTTTCATTTTCAAGCTCACTGCTTGGCAAGTTGTAAGTATTGAGTATTATTCCTCCAATGTTTAAATCTTCAATAAGCTTTTTATAGTCACTACTCCCTGCGGTGTTTTTATAGTCAGTGGGTATGCCAACAACAAAAATCTGTCCAACTGATTTTTTTAAACCATGTTCTGATATATATTTATCTGCTAATGGAGTTGTAGTTGCGAAAGAAAAAGTAGAAATTATTAACTGTAAAATACAGAAAGTTATTGTTCTTAGAAAGTCATCCATGATGAATACTTATTATTGAATATTAATTTTATCCTGCCTTAATGGAATAACAAATCAGGCAGTGCTATTTTTATTAAATAGAGACGCTCTAATGCGCCTCGTCCCAGTTATCCCCAACTCCCGCTTCTACCAATAAAGGCACATCAATCTGACTACTATTCTGCATGATGTCGACAATCTTTGCCTGCGCAGCCTCTAAATCTTTCTCAGCCACTTCGAAGATGAGTTCATCGTGTACTTGCATGATCATTTTCACGTCTAGGTCGGTGTCGGCGAGCCAGTTATGCATGTTGATCATGGCGCGTTTGATGATGTCGGCGGCGGAGCCTTGCATGGGCGCGTTGATGGCGGTGCGTTCGGCGGCTTGGCGCATCATGGCGTTTTTCGCTTTGATGTCTGGCAGGTACAAGCGGCGGCCGTAGATGGTTTCTACGTAGCCTTTTTCTTTCGCGCTTTCGCGGGTGTTTTCCATGTATTGCTGTACGCCTGGGTAGCGTTCGAAGTAGCGTTTGATGTATTTGCCCGCTTCTGGGCGACCAATACCAAGCTGTTTCGCTAGGCCAAAGGCGGACATGCCGTAGATCAAGCCGAAGTTGATGGCTTTGGCGCGGCGGCGTTGTTCTGTGGTGACTTCGTCTAAGCTAACTTCGAAGACTTCCGCTGCGGTGGCTTTGTGCACGTCGGCGTCTTTGGTGAAGGCGTCTAATAGGCCCGGATCTTGCGACAAGTGCGCCATGATGCGCAGTTCCACTTGCGAGTAATCGGCCGCGACTAGCTTGTAGCCTTTAGGCGCGACGAACGCTTGGCGAATACGGCGACCTTCGGTTGAACGAATCGGGATGTTCTGCAAGTTCGGATCGGTGGATGACAAACGCCCCGTCGCGGTAATGGCTTGGTGGTAAGACGTATGAATGCGGCCGGTTTTCTGGATCATTTCTGGCAGTTTGTCTGTGTAAGTGGATTTCAACTTAGACAGAGTGCGGTGTTCCATGATCAAACGTGGCAGTTCGTGGTCTTGCGCCAGTTCTTGCAAGATTGGCTCGGCGGTCGATGGCTGGCCTTTTGGGGTTTTCTTGATCACTGGCAAGCCTTGTTTTTCGAACAAGATGACTTGCAGTTGTTTCGGCGAGCTTAGGTTGAAGCTTTCGCCTGCTTCTTCATGGGCTTTGATTTCCAGCTCTTGCAGCTTGCCAGCGATTTCTGCGCTTTGGGCGTGAAGCAGTTCTGGGTCGATCAAGGCGCCGGTTTGTTCCATTTTTGCCAAGACGGGAATCAGTGGGCATTCGATGTCTTTGAAAATGCTGACCAGTTCTGGCGTGGTGTCGATTTTCGGCCAAATGGCTTCATGCAAGCGTAAGGTGATGTCGGCGTCTTCTGCGGCGTAAAAAGCAGCCACTTCTAAGTCGATTTGGTTAAAGGTTTTTTGCTTGGCGCCTTTGCCGGCGATGTCTTCAAAGCTCACATTGGTGTGGCCGAGGAATTTACTGGCCAATGTGTCCATGTCGTGACGAGAGCTAACCGAGTTGTACACGTAAGATTCCAACATGGTGTCGTAAGCGATGCCGCGCAAGGTGATGCCATAGTTGTTCAATACGTTGGCGTCGTATTTTAGGTGTTGGCCGACTTTCGCTTGGCTGCCGTCTTCTAGCCAAGGTTTCAGCTGCTCTAACACCCAATCGCGGTCCAGCTGCTCTGGCGCGCCTTCGTAGTCATGGGCAACAGGTACATAGGCCGCTTCGCCTGCTTTGATGGAGAAGGACAAGCCAACCAGTTCCGCTGCCATGTAGTTCAGCGAGGTGGTTTCTGTGTCGAAGGCGACAAGGTCAGCGGCTTGGATTTTTTCTAGCCATAGGTTGAAGCTGGCTTTGTCTAAGACGGTGTCGTAGTTGGCTTCTAGGGTGGATTTAACTGGCGTTTCTACTTGACCGTCGTTGCCCACTGTGTCGCTGGCGGTTTCCACGCTTGGTGCTTTGTCTAGGTCGGTTAGCCAGGTTTTAAACTCCAGCTTGGTGAACCATTCACGTAGGGTTCCTTTGTCGGCTTCACCGTTTTTCAGTTCTTGAGGTTCGAAGGGCAGTTCTACGTCGCATTTGATGGTCGCCAAGGTGTAAGACAGCTCGGCCATCTCTTTGTTGTCTTCCATTTTTTGCTTCAAGGTTTTTGAACCACGAAAGCCCAATGCGGCGATCTCGTCTAAGCGTGTGTATATCTCTTTGATGCTGCCTAAACCTTGCAGCAAGGCGAGGGCGGTTTTTTCGCCTACGCCTGGTACGCCAGGAATGTTATCGACTTTGTCGCCCATCAGAGCGAGGTAATCGATAATGAGTTCCGGCGGAATGCCGAATTTGTCTTTCACGCCTTGGATGTCCATGACGGTGTTGTTCATGGTGTTCACAAGAGTGACTTTGTCGGTAACCAGTTGTGCCATGTCTTTATCGCCCGTGGAAACGATAACTTCGCGGCCGGCTTCGCCCACTTGTTTGGCGATGGTGCCGATGACGTCGTCGGCTTCTACGTTGTCGATGATAACCAGTGGCAAGCCCATGGCTTCGACCATGCGATGAATCGGTTCGATTTGTGGGCGTAGATCGTCAGGCATCGGCGGACGGTGCGCTTTGTATTCGCTGTAAATGTCGTCGCGGAAAGTTTTGCCTTTGGCATCGAAGATGATGACCATGGGGGAATCTGGGTAGGTTTTGATTAGGCTGCGGATCATGCTGATCACACCGCGCGTGGCGTTGGTCGGGTGGCCGCTGCTGGTGCTCATCGGTGGAATCGCGTGGAATGCTCGGTAAAGGTAAGACGAACCGTCTACCAAGATCATCGGTGTTTGTGTCGTAGAATCCGTAGCCAAAATAGAACCTCTTTGTGAATCGGCAAATATGCTGTCTATTCTATGTGTTTGAGCGTGTTTTTACAGTCTAAATGGCAGATAAGTTTTGAAAGCAGGTTTTGCGGCCGGACTAACTCGCTTTTGGGTAGGGTTGTGTTAGCTTGTCGCTGTACATAATGGATTGGTTGCGACCATTATTTTTTGCTGTATAGAGTGCTTTATCAGCTTGTTCGATGAGTTTTAAGAAATCATCGTGATGTTCAATGGTTGAGATGCCAACACTGGCGGTGACTTTTCCTACGGATTTATAGGGTAAGGTGCCTAATGTATGTTGAAACATAGAACCAATAAAAGGCAGTGTGTTGGCTTTGGGGTTGAGCAATATTACAGCAAACTCTTCTCCGCCCCAACGCGCTATAGTGTGCTTTTCAAAGTAAATAGTGCGAAGGCGCGACGCAATTTCAACCAACACGCGATCACCAATTGAGTGACCATAGCGATCATTTATTTGTTTGAAATGGTCTACATCAATCAGCAGTACGCCAATTTTATCATCCTGTTTTAGTTGCTCTAACCAAAAACTTAAACCTCTACGGTTGTATATATCGGTTAAATAATCTCGACCTGCTTCTTGTTCGTAACGGCGTAAATCACCAGTGACTTTGTTGATGTGCCGACGAATGCTTTTTTGATAGGGAAAAACAAGGTAGAGCAATAAACTCGCAGGGCCAAAAGTACCTATGAGTTCATAGCCACGAGGTGTTTGTAGTTCTTCAGGATGACTGAGCAGGTAGCAAATAATAGGTATAGCAATGGATGCCCACATGAGCATGATGTAGCGCTTATATTGCTTTGGCAACATGATAATGCCCAGTATAATAACCGCCATTATTAATCCGCTAATCGGTGGGTACACATCTATAAAGCGCCATTCACTTCGCCATGACATCACCACGTAATAAATAGTGGAAGGCGAAAAGGTCAAAATGAAAAAAACCACATAAAAAATAATGATTTTGTTGATGTCTGTATGTGGGTTGTAGCGATAATAGATCAAGACGATAAACAGCATAAGCGCATCAAGACTTGGAATGATTGAGTCTATGATGTGCGCGGACGGGTAGACATTAAAAAAAATGGCGAAGGCGGCGCTAGTGAAAAAAGAAGCGATAAGCAGCCGATAAACGGCTGAAACAGTGATCTTTGTTTCATCGTCATGTTTCATTATAAAAGTCTTTTGTTTGAGTCTGTTTTCTAATAATAGATGGCTTCTGCAGAATTTGCTGTGGCTCCTTGGTGACGACATGTCTCTTTAATTAACGTGCTGGTAACAGAAAAGTGGATTGCTCGATAAAATGTGCACATAAAAAGGCCAATTTACGTTAGTTAGAATTGACCTTTCGGAGTTAATTGTAGAGCATAGACAATTATTTTTTATTCCATCTCTTTTCGACAACAATAGGTAAAATCTTGGCTGTTTACACTTCCCTTTCGGACTCTGACATGCGTGCCTTAGTGGCCGATTATTATTTAGGTGAACTGGTTTCGTTCCAAGGCATTTCCGGAGGGGTAGAAAACACCAACTACTTTCTGACGACAACTACTGGAAAGTATGTGGTGACCTTGTTTGAAGAGTTTGATTTAGACGAAGTACCGTACTTTTTAGACGTTGTAGCCCATTTAAAACACAAAGGTTTTAATGTTCCAGCTGCTTTGATTGACATTCATGGTGAGCGACTACGTGAAGTCAATGGTCGTCCGACTATTATAGTTGACTGTTTTCCCGGTGGAGAGCTAAAAGGTACGGATGAAAACTCCTGCCGATTAATGGGTGAAGCCTTGGCGAAATTGCATATTGCTGGCGAAGATTTCCCCGTGCATCGTGATAGTCACCGTGGCGTGGCTTGGTGGCACAAAACCAGCAAAGCCATTGCTGACCAGTTAGAACCAGAACAAGCGCAATTATTGTTGTCTCAAATCGCTGAATTTGACGATTTTATTGCGCAACATCCTGACTTACCAAAAACCACCATCCATGGGGATTTGTTCTATAACAACACCCTGTTCGAAGACAATAAATTGTCTGCCATTATTGATTTCTACAATGCTTGCCATTCTTGGGTGATGTACGATTTGGCTATTGTAGTCAATGATTGGTGTTCTGATATGGCGACGGGCGAATTGGATAAAGCCAAATATAAGGCGTTAATAAAGGCCTATTTGCACGAGCGTGAAGCCAGCCCAGAAGAAGTGTTGGCTTGGCCTTATATGTTGAAAATAGCCGCGCTGCGTTTTTGGTTGTCTCGCTTAGAAGCATGGCATGGCGCGAAGCACGACCCTGAACGTTTGGCTCAACAACATGACCCGCTTGAGTTTCAACGTATTTTAGAAGCACGAGTGCGTTATGCTCCGAGCTTAGTTGAGTTCCAATAAAGCTCTGTTTTTTTAGAGCGCTGTTTTTTTAGAGCGCTGTTTTTTAGAGAGCCATTTTCAAAAAGGTGATAGCGATGCGTTTTTTATTGTGTTTGTGCGTTACCGTTTTGTTTGCTGGATCAGCCATGGCGCATCCTCATGTTTGGGTGGATTCGCAGTACCGAGTCAAGGTAGATCAAGAGAGTATTAATACGCTTGAGGCAACATGGAGTTTAGACCTTTTTACGTCCACAAGCTTGATTGCCGAATACGATGTCGACAGTGATGGAGAACTGAAAGGCCAAGAAAAGCTGGATATGATCGAAGTGCTGAAGAGTTTTGATAAATACGGTTATTTTATCAAAATGAAGCAAGATGGCGTTGATTTGGTACAAAAAAGCGTGCGTATTATCGACGTCCGTATCCGCGATCAAATATTGTGGATTCGTTTAGGGATTGATTTGCCAGCCCCTGTGAATCTTGAAACATCGACTTTAAGTCTGGCCTTTGGCGACGATGAATTGTATTTTGCTATGGAGCCTTTGGAAGAAGGCCTAGTGCGTTTGTCTGGCGCCTTATCTGAGATTTGTACACCGATTGAACGTGAAGCAACAGAAACGTCGGTAGCTGTGTGGGTCGATTTGACCTGTGAACCTTAATTGAGTCTTTTCACGTCTATATACTGATGGCAATCTTGTTAAAAATAGACTAAAAAGTGCTCATATATCACTTATAAATAAAGGCTGAAATACATGTTAGAGCATTTTCAATGGTTGCCTTTCTTAGCGGCTATCGCGGTACTGACGATGAGTCCGGGCGTGGATACTATTTTGGTCATGCGTAATGCTGCGTCAGGTGGTTGGCGCTTGGGCTTTTTGACCAGTTTAGGAATATGCATGGGATTATTCGCCCATGCAACAGTATCAGCATTAGGTTTGTCTGTGATTTTGCTTGGTTCTGCTGGTTTGTTCACTGCATTTAAGTTGGTGGGTGCGGCCTATCTTGTGTACTTGGGCGTGCAAGCCATTCGCAGTGCAATGAAGCCTGTTGGTATGACGTTTAAAGACGCAAAAAATCCTAAATTACTGACGGCGTGGGGCAGTTTTCGTCAAGGTGTTTTATCTAACGTTCTTAATCCAAAGCCGATTATTTTCTACATGGCATTTTTGCCGCAATTTATTGATCCGAGTCATTCTGCGTTGGTTCAATCTCTTTTTATGGCCTCACTTCACTTTATCATAGCGATGTTGTGGCAAACGTTTCTTGCGCTTATGGTACATAAAGCGCGAGTTTGGCTGGCGCGACCAAAAGTGGCGTTTGTCTTAGATGGCTTAACCGGCGTATTGCTGTTGGGCTTTGGTGTAAAACTCGCACTGAGTCAACGCTGATCGCGTAACTGTGTGCTTTTCTGGTGATTCCCTTAAATGAGTTTATTGATCTCGACTTGGATTAAGTTTTTCTTTCTCTTTGCGCCGTTTTTTGTGTTGTCTATGTTTCTTGCGTTAACGCGCGGGGAATCGTCAGCTTCTCGTCGGCAGGTGGCAAATAAAGCCATTATTGCCTCAGTGGCGATTTCTATTGTGCTGCTATTTTTTGGTGGCAGTTTGTTCGCTGTGTTAGGCATCACGTTAGACTCTTTCCGGATTGGTTCTGGTATTTTGCTGTTTATGTCTGCTTTGAGTTTGGTGCGTGACGGTACTCGCAACCATGCGGTTGGCATGCCAAGCGAAGAGCGTGACGATATATCTGTTGTGCCATTGGCCGTACCAACGATTATCGGGCCTGCGACCATAGGTACGATTCTGGTTTATGGTGCTGAGCTACAAGGCTGGGATTTGTTTATTGGCTTGTGCGGCTTGTTGTTGGCATTAGGTACTTTAGTGCTTATTTTGTATTCTGGTTCTTTGATTGAGAAGATACTGGGTCGGACAGGCTTGAACGTATTGTCAAAAATTACTGGGTTGATTTTGGCGGCCATGGCAGCACAAATCTTTATGAGCGGCGTGATGGGCTTTTTACATCCTGTCGTTAATTAATATGTAATGATGAATTAAACATTGTACAAAATGCGGCGTTTCTAGGCTTTGGCTTCTCCTTGGGTTTTAGTTGTTATATCATAACAAAATTATATCCAATTTCGGTGAGAGCCAATTATGGCAAAGAACGTCGCTTTTTTATTGTTATCTTTTTTATGTCTCAACTCGCCTCTTTATGCCTCTATGGATTTTGCGGTGTACCAAGATTTTATCCAATGGGTTATTTCTCAACAGGCTACTTTTCATCGTGAATTGGTGTCTTTAGTTCGTTCTATCAGTAAAGGCGGCAGTCCGGTTTTGTTGTGGGGATTAATCTCGACGAGCTTCTTTTATGGCGTGTTTCATGCGGCAGGGCCGGGGCACGGTAAGGCGGTAATTTCGGCGTATATGCTGGCGAGTAAAGCGCCTTTACGTCGTGGTATTAGCTTGGCATTTGTATGCGCTGGCGTTCAGGCTTTAATGGCGGTGTTGGTGATTGTCGTGCTGAGCCAAGTGTTTTCCTTGGCCGGAAAAGCCATGCAAATCAGTCGCTTTTTTGAAGTGGCGAGTTTTGCTGCAGTTGGCTTGATTGGTGTGTGGATTCTTGTACGTTTATTACGTGGCCAGTCAGGTTGTGGTCATGATCACTCAGAAGAAAGCCATTCACAAGATCACCTTGAAGAGCATCACGACCATTCTCATGATCACCACCACGGCCATTCTCATGCATGTTGTACGCATCATACAGACGAAGCGAAGACTGCTCGTCGTAGTATTTGGGCGATGGTAGCGGCAGTGGGTATTCGCCCTTGTACAGGGGCTATTTTGGTTTTGTTATTTTCTCTAAGTACGGGCATTTTTGTCTGGGGCCTGGTGGCTACTTTTGCCATGGCGCTAGGAACGGCTATTACGGTTTCTGCATTGGCAGGCGTTAGCGTTTTTGTTCGAGATACCGGTTTTGCGTTAAGTAGTGAGCATCGCGTTTGGCGACAACGAGTGTCGCGTGCTTTTGGTTTTATTGCTGCTTTCGCTTTGATCATCATCAGTACTTCAATGATTTGGAGTTACTTAAGTAATGTAGGAAGGGCTTTCTAATGAAGCATGAAGACTCACCACATACGCATCATAATCATAACGACTGTATTGATACGGCGTTAGATACGGCGGAAATTTTGTGTGCCCAGCAAGGCCAGCGTTTGACGAAAGTACGTCGACGCGCTTTGGAATTGATCTGGGAAAGCCATCGCCCACTTGGCGCTTATCAGCTATTGGCGAAGCTAGCAGAAGAGGGCTTTAACTCTGCGCCACCAACTGTGTATCGCGCGTTGGATTTTTTATTGGGTGCTGGTTTGATTCACAAAGTGGAATCGATGAACGCTTACTTGGGCTGTGCTCATGCAGACAAAGCCCACAAAGGGTATTTCTTAATTTGTGACGAATGCCACAATGTTATGGAATTTGATTACCAAGATATTCACGCCGCATTGATTGAAAAAGCGACTCATCAAGGGTTTGAGCTACGCGCAGAAACCATTGAATTAACAGGCTTATGCGCAAAATGTAAGGCGAAACCTGCAGGAGCAAGCGCGTGAATAAACGATTGGTCGCTTTTGATAAAATTGGTATCTCGTTTGATGGTCGGGTACTACTCGAAAACATTGAAATGACGATTAGCGAAGGTGAGATTGTTACCCTGATCGGCCCCAATGGTAGCGGAAAAAGTACATTGATTCGCACCTTGCTAGGTCTACAAGAGGCCACATCAGGTGAAATAGTAAGGCACAAGACGTTGCGTATCGGCTATATGCCACAAAAGCTGCATATCGATCCGACTTTGCCGTTAACGGTAAAGCATTTTTTGGCCTTAGTTCGTGGCGTTGATAAACAGCAAATTCTGCCTACGTTAGAGAAACTTGGCATTGGTCATTTGCTGAGATCACAAGTGCATGTGTTGTCTGGTGGTGAAACTCAGCGCGTTTTGTTGGCACGAGCTTTGTTGAATAGACCTAATTTGTTGGTGCTAGACGAGCCAGTGCAAGGTGTGGATGTAAATGGTCAGGTGGAGCTTTATAACCTGATTGAAAATATTCGTAATGAGCTCAATTGTGGCGTGTTAATGGTGTCTCATGATCTGCATCTGGTAATGGCGAAAACAGATACTGTGGTGTGTGTCAATCAACATGTTTGCTGTTCAGGTAGCCCACAACATGTCACCGGTCATCCAGCTTACCAAGCTTTGTTTGGTGTGCCTGGTGCAGATGAATCCATCGCAATTTATGCCCATCAGCATGATCATGTGCACGATGATCATGGTGGTATTTTGTCTGGCAAGGATGATGATGCGCACGCCAATTGTAAACATCATTAATACCCCCAGTTAGTAGATTTTGGAGTTCGTAATCGTATGTTAGATCTTTTGCTCAGAGCCTTGTTAGGCGGATTGGGTGTGGCGTCTGTCGCTGGCCCGTTAGGGGCGTTTGTTGTGTGGCGACGCATGGCATATTTTGGGGATACCTTGGCACATTCGGCTTTGTTGGGCGTCGCGTTAGGTTTTTTATTAGACATCAATTTGAATCTTGCCATTATTGTTTTGTGTGTGGGTTTGGCATTGGTGCTGGTTACTTTACAGAAGAAACACATTATTGCGACGGATACTCTTCTGGGGATTCTGGCCCATTCTGCTTTGTCTCTTGGCTTGGTCGCGGTCAGCTTTCTCGATAACATTCGTATTGATTTGATGGCGTATTTGTTCGGGGATCTATTGGCCATTAGCCAAGTTGATGTGTATTGGATTTATGGTGGTGGTTTGGCGGTTATTGCGCTGTTGGTGACTTTTTGGAAGCCGTTATTGGCGGTGACGGTGAACGAAGAGCTGGCTAAAGTGGAAGGCTATCCGGTTGAAGCGATTCGATTATTGCTTATGTTGCTGGTGGCTTTAGTGATTGCTGTGGCGATGAAGATAGTCGGTGTTTTGCTGATAACGTCTTTGATGATTATTCCAGCTGCGACGGCGCGTAAGCTATCAAGTACTCCGGTACAAATGGCGTCGTTTGCTAGCTTGATTGGTTGTTTGTCTGTATGTGGTGGCTTGTGGGCATCTTATCGTTGGGATACACCAACAGGCCCAAGCGTTGTGGTATGTGCGGCCTTGTTGTTCTTGATTGCTTATACCTTGCCGTTTAAAAGACTGCGTTAGCATGATTCAAAGACGTGTGTTATTCAAAGCCAACATGTTTATGTTGGCTTTTTTGTAAGAAATTTTCGATCTATCTAATCTTAAAAGTGACCGGCTGTGGTTTTGTTATTGGTTGTTGTTCGCTCTGTTCTTGTCCGTAAGGTTTTTTACGTTTTGCCCAGCAATAATATTAGTCGCGTAGTGGATTAGTATGTCGCGTTAGTAGAATTAAGCGGTGAATTGAAATTGGATACAGAGGCTAGATAAGTCGAAGAAACCGCTCGCTCTGTGGCAAAGTTGAATGAAATGGCGGCCTCAATGGACACCATGATTATTAAAATCAGGCAATTATCGACACAAATTTTGTCTGAGATGCCTCATGGACAGGAGAAAATGCATCAAGGTGTGACTCAGATTGAAGGTGACGTCACCCACTTAGCCAGTTAGAAACCGATGCGCAGGTGGCCAAACAGAGATTACAAGGCTTAGCTGACTTGGTTGATAAACAAGTACAAGAAGCTTCTAGGATTGCGGAGCACATTGCTCAAATTGTTAAGGTATCGATTAATAATGATACGACTTCGACCAAGCTGGACATTTAATTGGCGACTTATCCAGTGCAGCTGAGCCAACTTATGAAGAGGCTTCCCGTTTTGTTTTGAAGAAATAACGATCAATTGTTTGACTTGAGTGCCTTCAATTTACGTAGTCTTACCAATTATAAAGCAAACTTACAGGAAATAAGTAGGTTGTCATTAGTTTTTTGGTCAAAATTAGATCAGTTTTTGTGACTCTTTCTTCAAAGGGGGCAAATACTCTATTAGTGAAACACATTAGCGCTATAGAGTTGGGTTAGATTTTAGAGGAATGAGTGTGAATGAATAAATTTCAAATACAAATTTTTGGTACCTTGAGCGCAATCATAATCGCAATCGTTAGTTTGTTTACGATTATTAATTATGAATCGTTCAAGGTTGAATCGGTAGCTTTGAATAAATCAATATTACAGGCAAGAAATGAAACGATTGCGGCAGAGTTGACAACGAGAATCAATGGCTATCAAAAAATGCTTACTTCGATTGATTTGACTTATGATGACATTCAAACGGGTAAGTTATCTCCCGCTGCACAGATCCAGTTGAGAGCATTAACTCGCTCACAGAAAGGTATTACGGACTCCATTGCCATTCTTAATAAAGAAGGTGAGCTATATGGTGGGGCAGAAGGCAACAAGTTCAATTTCAACGCCAAGGAAATGAACAGACCTTTTTATAATGCAATGTTTAGAGAAGGAAAAGGCGAATTTGTTTCAAAGCCGTTTAAATCTGCCTTAACAGGAAATGAAATTATCGCCATGGCGCAAAAGGTAAATGATGACTTTGCGGTAGTGTCGACTGTTCTGTTGAGTGCTGTTCTAGAGCAGTATGCTGAAACAGAAGGCATGTTTTTATACACCGCTGATGGCACTGTTTTAGTGTCACATAATCCAAAAGATATTGGTAAAAATATTTTTGAAATGCTGCCCGCTTATAAAGCATTGAATGAGAAAAATCGGGAAATTTCTTACTCTCCATTTATTGAGAGCTTTGATGAAAATATTGATTTAACTGGTTTTTGGGGCAAATTAGACGTAACTGGCTGGCAGTTTGTTGTATTGTCTAAAGATGAAGATATTTATGCCGCGGCAAATAAACAGCTGATTTTTGCCTTGATGTTAGGTTTGCTTAGTATCGTGATTGCCATAGGGATTTTGTATGTGGTGATCAATAAATTAGTACTGAAACCTGTTGGTGGAACACCTGAAGACATTGCTGAATTAATTGAAGGAATGGCCAAAGGTGATTTGACGAAGAGCTTCCAAAAGACAGGCCAAGAAACAGGAATTTATCAGTCCTTCGTTGATTTGTCCGGCCAGTTATCATTTTTGATCAAGACATCTCATGGTATCTCAGAAAATGTTGCGGCGGCGTCATTAGAGTTGAACTCTGTGATGGAAGGAACACAATCGAATGCACAACAAGAGCTTTCTCAAATTGAGCAGATTACTTCGTCATTAAAAGAGCTGAACTCAGCCTCTCAAGAAGTGAGCGAGAAAGCGGTGGTCGCCGAAAGCGAGGCAAAACGCGCACAAGAAAATGCCGCGAGTGGTCAGTTAACCTTAGATCGAAACATTCAATTAACCGATCAAATTAATACGTCTTTTGCGGAAACGGCTCAAATTGTCGATGAACTGCGTCAGTTTGCGTTGGAAATTGGTACGGTGACAGAAGTGATTAGTGGCATTTCAGAGCAAACCAATCTTCTGGCGCTAAATGCCGCGATTGAAGCCGCGCGAGCCGGTGAACAAGGTCGTGGCTTTGCTGTTGTGGCAGATGAGGTTCGTAATCTGGCGTCAAAAACTCAAGAATCCACGGTCAATATCCAAGGTATCATTGAAAAGCTGCAGTCTCAATCTGAACGCGCTAATAATAATATGGGCAGCAACGTGACCTTGATTCAGGAATCCGTGTCATTAGCAACGCAAGTACAGGCGTCATTTGAAGACATATCCAAAGCCGTGCAATCGATTTCAGACGTGAATACGTTAGTGGCAGCGGCCTCGCATGAGCAGCTAAGCGTGACAGAGGACATTGCGCGAATCACAGATCAGACATATCAGTCAGTTAGCCAAAACATGACGTCCATTAATGAGACTCTGCAGGCATCTCATGAGTTATCCGAACTTGCGGAATCCCAAAAACGTTCATTGTCCTATTTTAAAGTGTAGTCAATGATATAAGCTCGATTAACGCGGGCACCTTGTTTCGATAAAGCCTCTCTAATTATTTGATTAGAGAGGCTTTTTTTTTGCTTAAAATGAATATTAATGATTATTAATAAAGCCAAATCGTTATTTTATTGCGAATAGTTATCATCTGCACTAACCTCTCCCGACATTATATTGAATCACTCTTGAGAGTTTCGTTGTTGATGAAAACCTTTTGCTGGCATACCTATGCCTCGACTATACGACATGCATTAAGCACTTTTTTAAAAGGCGATTCTGGCGCAGCCTTACCTTTTATTGTGCTGATATTAGTAGGTGCGCTTGTGGGGTTTTCATTTGCGCTCGATACGACTCGAATGGTGAATACTGCCGGACAGCTAAAACGTGCCACTGACGCTGCCGCTCTTGCGATTGGTCAGATACAACTGCGAAATAACAACGATGATGAAACCGATCTAGATTCCATTGCCCAAGGCTATGTGCTGAATAACCTTGGTATGGATTCAGGCCTTATAGATCAAATTGATACAACTTCCATTTCTGTCACGCAGGGTACGAACGATGGCCACCCTACTTTTACCGTTACCGTCACGCTCAATACTCAATCTGATTTATTGAATGCACAGACGGAAGATCAGGTTATTTCTTCAACGGTTGAAGTGGTGTCTACTCCCACAGAAGTCGCCTTGTTATTGCCAAATACCCTAACAGAGGATGAACCTGAGCTGGTCGCTTTGCGAAAACTGGGGAAAAACTTTGCTCGAAACCTTCTTGGGGAAGATACGGATGCGTCTAAGACCACACAAAAAGTCTGGCTGTCTTTAGTGCCATTTAGTCAGACCGTGAATGTCTATGATGCTGATGATCCGGAACGAATCTCCAGATGGGCGGCCGCCGGAGCCTTGAACCCACCTGAACTACGTAGCTTATTTAAGACCGGAAAAGTCCGCAGTTTAGCGGACCCTCGTTTTCCAGACCGCATAGCGAAGTTGCTCTGTATGTATCGTGGGTTGGGTGCAGGAGAGAATTTTTATTGGGATCAACAGCCTGACAGTCAATTCGAGGTGTATTACCGTCATGATCTCCCTCAAAACGGCAGTCCCGGCGCGACACCCATTTCGTGGGTAGGCCCTAACCCAAGCTTATGGCCAAGTTCGGTGGCTGAAGATGTTCGCTGGATTGTTGCGGATAAAGGCTGCCCTAATGCCCCACTCTTACCCTTAACAAATGACTTAGATGCGATTGATGCCCGCCTTGATGAAATGTCGACACGATTCAACGTGAATTATGCCATTGCAATGGGGTGGGCCGGCCATGCTCTCTCACCAAACATGCGAGGAAGCTCTGGCTGGGGGGACAGCGAATTACCGCTCGATTTCAGTAACAGTAAGAGCAATGTAAAGGTGATGGTGATGTTGGCAAATACGACCGGAGATTGGTTCGACACGGATGCTTATAACTTCAACTCTGATCAAGTTTTAGGTTCGGGTACAAACTCAGCTAAAACCTTTTCAGCCCAGCGCTTCCATGATGTGTGCCGGAGTTTTAGAGATAAGAATATTAAGTTTTTCTTCATCGGTGTTCGCCCGGGCGACCCAGCAGATTTTGGTAGGACTTTATTTGCTGACATTGCAGGCCCTGGATTACGAGAATGTGCGGGTGGCGGTGGCGGCTTGTATTTTGCTGATTCTTCTAGTTTTGCCGAAGGGAGAAGCCAAGTTGACAGCTTACTTGAAGAGATCGCAGAAGAGATTCGACAGAATTATTACGTACGCTTAATAAAGTAAAAAACGTCAGGAAAAAGATTCACTGAGCAGGAGTATTGCTATGTTGTTTGCCAAACCATCGCGTTCATTAGGGGTCTTTGCCCTTGAGCAGAGAATGATGTTCGATGCTGCTGGTGCCGCCACTTTGGAAGTGGAGTCAACCAACATTGATTATGTCGACGAGACGAACGATTACGATTCAAGCACGTATTCTAATGTATTGGCTGCGGCCGAAGACGTGTCTGTCTCTGAAGATGGAAATTTTGTCTATGCCGTGAGCAGTAACTCAAGTTCATGGAGCACTGATTCCTCCGTTTTAAGTGTGTTTAGCGTGGCGGAAGACGGTTCATTAACCTTAGTGCAAAGCTATTACAACTACACGTCCGTGTTCAATTTAGAGACTTATACTAACGACCAAGTGGTACAAAACGAAGGCTTGGCGGGCGCCAGTTTGATCAGTATGTCGTCAGATCAAAACTACCTCTATGTGTTTGGTGAAGACGACAACAGCTTAGTTGTGTTTAGTCGAGATACGCAGACGGGCGAGTTAACACGCCTGAGCAGTACTGAAATAACCGACTTTGGTATTGATGGCGTATCCAGTTTTGTCTTCGATATAGAAACCTCCGGTGATTATTTGTACGTCACGGGAGGCGATCAAGTCCTTGTTTTATCATCAGATGATGATGGGGCGCTGTCTCTTGTTGCGCAATACAGTAATGATACGGAAGGCGTTTCTGGGCTAACAGGCGCAAACAGTATTGCGATTAGTGCAGACGGTACTCGTTTGGTGGTAGGAGCCAGTGGTGGTTCGAATGCGGTGACACTCTTTGATGTAAACGACGACGGCACACTTACCTACGTCAGCTCCGTAACGGGAGAAGACGACCAGTATTTTATCAATTCGGTAAAAATTTCTGCTGACGGTCAAACCGTCTATGCGCTGAATGATAACGACGGCTCTAGTTTATTGGTCATGACGTACGACGATGCCGGTGAATTGACCTTGGCAGATACTTATTCTGTGTCCGATGAAGCCAGAACCATTTTAGTGTCGGAAGACGGTACGGGGGTTTTTGTTATGGGCGCATACATAGATGTCTTCTTGCAAGATGACAATGCTGACCTAACGGCAGTTCAAACTATTGATGGCTCTGACAACGATCTCGGTGCGAACTTTTCTAGCATCACTCAAGCCTATTTAAGCGCAGATCATTCAAAACTGTTTGTGGTGATCAGTGATGGCATTTTATCGTTTAGTTTTGATGTCCCTGCGGCGTCTTACACCGAAAGTGAACAAGGTACGCTATTGCTGCCCACTGGCATCATCAGCGATTCGGAGCTGGACGCACTGGATGACTATCAAGGTGCCAGCTACACCATCACCCGCGAATCTGGCGCGTTAGAAGAAGATGAATTCGGTTTTCAAGAGGCGAATAGCCTAACACTTGAAGACGGAAAGATTCTCAAGGATGGAAATGAAATCGCGACATTCACGGTGGTAGACAATGTGTTAACCGTGTCTTTTACGGCTTCAACGTCTCAAGCCACGGCACAACAAGTGTTGCGTCAAATCACCTATTCCAACTCAAGTAATGATCCGGTAGCGAATGGCGCCAGTCCCAGTTTTTCAATCACGGTCAATGACGGGGACGGCAATGAAACCTCGATGAATGTTCAAGTGAATTTGATCGGGGTGAATAATCCGGCGGAGGTCTCCACGACCACAAGTGAGATAACCTACCAGACCGGCGATGATTACACTCTCTTGTTTAGCGATACCAGCATCGAAACCATAGAAGCAGACCAGACCATTTGGAAAGTTCAGATCGCCATTACAGGAGCCACCGCCGATGACCTACTAAAAGTAGGCAACGGTAAGATCACCTTAGAAGCTTTTTCAGGAACATCCCAAACGGTCGACAATACATCGTACTCCGTCACAGAAGAAGATGGTGTCATGACGGTGACGCTTTATATCATGGACTCTTCGGAAAATGCGGCGTCAGTTATTGATGGTATTGCTTATAAATATACGGGAGATGACACGAGTGGAGAGCGAACCGTAAGCCTCAGTATTATCGAGTACACAAGCCAGTCGGATATCGGTGAAACGACCACTTTGTACGATGGTACGACCACAATCACCTTAGCCGCCGCAGATGAAGATAATGTTGCTCCAACCATAGCCAGCACAACCAATCAGATCGCTTACACAGAAAATGGTGCCGCCACGTCAGTGTTCCCCGATGCTGTTCTAACAGATTCGCAAATGGACGCCTACAACGACGGGGAGGGTAATTATCACGGTGCTGAATTAATTGTGTCTATAGCTGACGTAACGTCGAGCGATCAGCTGGTATTTGAGGAGGCAAATGGGCTGGCTTTAACAGGAAGTTCTTTGACAAAAGACGGTGTGGTGATTGCCACTGTTTCAAATGAGGATGGGGTTTTAACCATTACTTTTACGGAAGATAACGGCACTGTCCCTACCACAGAAGACGTGCAAAATGTTCTCAACCAAATTCAATACCAAAACAGCAGCGAAACGCCTGAGTCGACCGTCAATGTGTCCGTGACTTTGTCGGATCAATTTGGCCTAACGTCAAATATCCTGATGGCTCAAATTAACATTACAGCGCTCAACGATACGCCTGAGGTGACCCAAGACGCTTCCATTGCGGCGGGTGAAATGTCTTTAACTGAGACGTTAAGTGTGGCCGAAGGTCTTACGGATGTTAGCGCCTCCAGTGTGTCGAGTGACGGCGGTGTGCTTTATGTGGCGGACAGCAGTGGCAACATTGCGGTCTTTACCCTCAACGATGAAAGCAGCGAATGGGAATATCAAAGCACCCTAACCTCCGTTGATGGTGTTGATTCCGTGGATAAATTAATTACCACGGCCGATGGTCAAAACCTTTATCTGCTTGGCAATGAGGGCGATGTCATCGCCGTGTATTCGTTATCAGAAGATCTTGTGTTGTCGAATACTCAAGTGATTGTTGCTGACTATGAAACCAACGAAATCACTGTGAGTGGCGTTCAAGACATTGTCTTATCAGAAGATGGACTGCACTTTTATTACATCAACAGTACAGCGTTAAGTGAAATGACTCGTGACGCCGAAACTGGTGAATTAAGCTTTGTGCAAAAGATAGCGGGGGCCTGGAATGAGCCTTATTTGTGGCAGCCTAGTAGTATTACTGTCTCAGGCAACTATGTATTTGTAACGACGAACTTTAGTTCCTCTACGTTAATTGTGTTTGAACAAGAGGAATCCGGCCTTGAATGGAAAGCTTACATTCGTGATGGCAGTGAAGACTCGGCTGGCAATAGTGCCATATTGAGTTCAACCACACATGTGGCAGCAACAGACGACGGTGAATACATCTATGTGGTGAACGATACGAGTATTTATACCTATTCGTATGATGCTGAAAGCGAATCCTTTCTACTGGTTACTGACGAGGCGATTCTTGTCGAAAACCTATCGGATTTAGTCGTGTCTGCGGATAACGAGAAGTTGTTCGTATTGACCTCTGACAGCAGCTTATACCGCTATATTATCGGTGAAGACGGATCCTTAACGCAGGCGGGCATCATGCAAGGAGCGTCGTCTGAGGGAGCGTATCTTTCTATTTCGGATGCGGGTCATGTGTTCCTTCAAGGCACTGATATCGTTGCGATTTATGATGCGACGGGGCGTGAAGAGTCCTTATATGAAATCGGTTTTGATGCAGTTGTATTGGCTCCTGAACTGACTATTTTTGATGAAGAAATGTCAGCCTCTGACAATTACTCAGGCCTAACTATTACGCTTTCAGGTTCGACCATCAATGCTTCCGATACCTTCGGTTTGGCAAGCGACAGTGAGTTTACACTGGACGGTGAAAATTTATTGTATCAAGGCGAGGTGGTTGGGCGCTTTGTAAATGATGACGGCACTCTCTCAGTCACGATCTCATCCGCGCTAACGCAAGATCAAGTAAACGCCCTAGCAAGAAGCCTAACCTTTGAAAATACCTCTCTCACGCAAGCGGCTACTTTGTCTTTTACCGTCTCAATTAATGACGGCGACGCATCGAGTAATTCTGTCGAAATAGCGCTAAATGTCGCACAAAATCTACCGCCACAGATTGAAGGAAGCTTTCAATTTCCTACTATCACGGAAACAGAATCGGTAAGTATTCAGCTACTGAATACATTGTTCTCCGATGATTCGGATGATGCGTTAACGTGGCAAGTCACTGGGTTACCAAACGGTTTAAGTTTTAATTCAGACACCTTGGTCATTTCTGGCAATGCGGTCGAGTCAGGTGAATTTTTAGTGGTCATACAAACCACCGATACGAAAGGTCAGAGCACTCAAATTGAAGTGACGCTCACGGTGGAATCTATGGTGGTTCCCTCATCGCCCAGTTCGTCTCAAATAGACACGAGCGAAACGACCGCTAATCCAAGTAGCGCGACAGTGAGTCCAAGCGAAGCGGCAATGCAGTACTTTACTCAGTTCGATTCACAAAATATTTCTTCACTAGACAACCAAATAAGCGGTATGGATGTTTCTGCAAATACCGCCCTTATCACATCAACACTTGGTTCCGATTCATTTAGCACGTCACTTTCGTCTACTGAAAATACTCAATTAGACAGCGCACAAACCGAGTCTACAACGTCATTGCAGTCCTATAGATCAACGTCCATAGAATGGTCGCAAGGCATAAGTAACGCTCAACTTTCATTACTAGACAGTGTGATGTCAGAAGAGGAAAAAGCCATTCTAGCGGTGATGTCGGCAGATGGGATTGGGTTGCCTGAAGGCGTTGAATATGACCTTGAGACGGGTCGGCTGAATCTAGACAAAGACGTACTTGGAGACACTCAACAGATAGAGCTGCATGTGCTCGTAGTTGATGAAAATGGTGAGACATCAGTGATACCCGTAGAAGTGAAATTGGAATCCGACAGCCATGCTCAGGTAAACACAGCACCTTTCTCTAAACAGGTAAACGACGCCAGTTCGCTGAGTGTTTTTAACATTAACAAGCTGTTATTGAATGATCTGACGGCGGCATCTTAAGAATTGTAAATGATGGAATTAAAAGGTTTATAACGTGACTATAAAAAGCAAAGTATTAGAGTATAAAACGTTACATCGTACGGCGGTTGCAGGTGCCATTTTATTCAGTCTGACGGCCTGCTCTGTCACACCAACGCCCATTACGTTTGAGCAAAAATTAGCATTGGTGGACGCAGACCGAAAAGCCATGTTTCAGGATCAAGAGCCAATTACACAGCCAATCAGCCTTGAAGAAGCTATGGCGAGAGCCGTTAAATACAACCTTAAAGAACGTCTCGCCTTGATGGAAAAATTGGCGCAAGACAATATTTTGGGGCTGCAAAGCTTTGATATGTTGCCAAAAGTGGCCGCCAGTGCAGGGTGGACAGCACGAAATAACGAAGCCGCATCATCGAGCAAGTCGATTGCTACAGGCACCGAGTCCTTGGTGTCTTCTACTAGCCAAGATAAGCAATCGTCATCGGCGGATTTAAGCGTTTCTTGGAATGTTTTGGACTTTGGGATTGGGTATTTTGGCTCGAAAGCGCAGGCGAATAATGTCCTAGCCGCAGAAGAAAGACGTCGCAGTGTGGTCGCCGATATTATTCAAAATGTCCGAGGTGCGTATTGGGAGGCGGTGAAAGCTCAAGAGCTTCAGCCGCTGGTAAAACGTACGTTAAAAGACGCCTACAGTGCGTTAGAAACCTCCAAGCAAACCGCCGCTGAGCGTTTGATTTCGCCATTAGAATCCTTGAAATATCAGAAAAGCTTGCTCGAAATGATCAGTCGTTTGGAAACGCTGGAAGGCGATCTAGCGGCGTCCAAATCTCGTTTAGCAGGTTTAATGAACCTTCCACCCGCAACGCAATATGAGCTAGCCTCTCAAAGTACTCAGCCTTTAGCGCTGCCTTATCAGCTGGAAGAGCTTGAGACACTTTCCATGGTCAATCGACCAGAAATCAATGAAGAGGCTTATCGAGCAAGAAACACGGTCTTAGAGACGCGCTCTTCACTAATGCGTTTGTTGCCCGGCGCATCTTTGTTTGTCGGTGCTCACTACAATAGTAACAGTTACTCCTTGAACAATGATTGGGCCGATGCAGGTGTCCAAGTTAGTTGGAATCTACTCAGTGCGTTTTCCTATAGCGATGTAAAAAGCGTTGGTGAAGCAAAAGAAAAAATTGCAGATTTACGTCGTCAAGCATTGAGAATGGCGGTTCTAACTCAGGTTAACCTCGCATGGCAACAGTACAAACAGGCCGATAATCAATTTCAACGCACGGCTGAGCTGTCGAGGATTCAAGACGCCATTTTTGTGCAAAGTACGGGAGCGTATCAAAATAACACCCAATCTTTGGTTGAACGTGTCCGCATCGCGACAGAAAGCGTGTTGGCGAAACGTAACCGAGATCAAAGCTTCGCTATGATGCAAAGTGCATATGGCGCGATTTACAAAGCCGCTGGGCTTGATCCATTACCAAAATCCATTGCAGACACCAGTGTTGAAACCTTATCAGCGTCAATTGCACATCAAGATGCATTACTTCAGCAAGGCCGCATTTCAGACGAAACGCTTGTGTCACGTGTTGCTCTGAACAGCGCGTTAGGCAGCATGTCAGATCAATATGAAAAGGCCGACACTGAACCGAAAAAAGAAGAGGCATCGAAGCCACAACTGGTGATGCTGTCCACTGGCGATTCTTTACAAGAAACGGCCATTATTGATTATACGAATTACGTCCAGCCATGAGTGTTTATTGTCGAACAAGGTCACGTGTTACGCTTGTCCTTGGCATGATGTTAAGCGGTGTCTTAAATGCAAACACCTTGTTAAAAGACAATGAACCGCGTGGCGCGAAGTGGGTATCTCAGCCGACTATTCGAGTGCAGTTGAACGCCAAAGACAGAGCGGTGCTATCCAGCCAGCTCTCTGGTCGGATTAAAACACTGACCTTAAAAGAAGGCCAAAGTTTTAAAAAGGGGCAAACGCTTGTTGAGTTTGATTGTGACATTTATAAAGCCAAGCTGGATTATGCCAAAGCGGCGGCGCAAGCCGCCGAACAAAAGCGAGCCGTTGCTAAGCGCTTAGACAATTTGCAGTCAATCAGTGTGATGGAAGTCAATCAAGCTGAATCCGATGCCTTGATGGCGCAAGCCGAGCGTCGTATTGGTGAAATAATGGTCAGCCGATGCGGCGTTTACGCCCCTTTTCATGGTCGTGTGGTTAAACGTTTAGTACAGCAAGGCGAGTTTGTATCGGAAGGCGAATCGATTCTTGAAGTCTACAACAGCAAAGTCTTTGAGGTCGCTTTAATAGTCCCATCTCGTTGGATTAGCGATATAAAAATTGGGCACGCCTTCCAAGTTAAATTGGACGAAACGCAACAAATGTATAACGCCAAGGTAACGCGTTTAGGCGCAGTCATAGACCCGCTTAGTCAGTCTTTTACGGTGTTTGGGGAGATCCTAAAGACGCCAAATGTGCGCCTCATTCCCGGAATGAGTGGCAACGCTTATTTCGATCCGTCTCAATGGACATCAACAACTGAGAGCGTGAGATGACGATCAGCCTAAAGGATCAAAAGGCCGTTACGGTAGAGGAAACGCTGCTCACGTTAGTGCAGTTAGAGCAAAAAATACGGGGCGCGAAAAATTTACAAGAATGGCAATTTATCTGCCTTAATGACACGCAGTTATTAGTGCCTTTTCAGCAAAGTGTGTTGTGGATGTTTGGCTCTAAAAAAGTAGAAGGCGCATCAGGCTTAGTTGATGTCGATTCCAATGCCCCGTTTTGCAGCTGGTTAAATCGTGTGTTATCTGGGATCGCGAAAACAGAGAAAGCCGATAGAATCCATGCTATTGAAGTGGCAGATTTAAGTCCTGAAGATGCAAAACAAGGTTCGGAATACTTTTCTACACGATTCATTTGGCTCCCGATTAAATCTGCCAAGGGGGATTTAATCGGGGCTTTATTATTATCGAGATCAACCCCGCTAAACCTACGAGATAAAAAGCTATTAGGCTTTCTTCTAGAAGCCTACGGCCACGCTTGGATTGGGTTAACTGGCGCTAAAAAGCCCAAAGGGCAGCGGAAAAAATCCGCACTGTGGTGGTTGCTGGGCCTGCTTGCGACGATTGGGGTTTTATCACTCCCTGTTCAACAATCTGTTATCGCTCCGGCGGATATCGTACCGCAGCAGCCAAGTGTGTTAAGAGCCCCCATTGAAGGCGTAATCAGCGAGCTATTGGTTAAACCCAATGAACAGGTTAAGCAAGGTCAACTGGTCGCTAAGCTGGATGCTCAAGCATTAACACAAGAATTAGAAAGCGCACATCAGACTTATGTGGTAACCGGTGCTGAGTTGAGAATGGCCCAACAGCAGTCGTTCATTGATGAGCAGAGGAAGGCGACTCTGGCCATTCTAGAAGGCAAACTTCTGCAAGCCAAATCGGATATGAACTACTTGCAGGATCAGCTACGCCGCACAGAATTTAGAGCACCTCACAGTGGCGTCGCTATTTTTGATGATGCGGGCGACTGGCTGGGCAAGCCCATGACACTTGGTGAACCTCTCATGACCATCGCCAATCCGGATGAGATCGAGCTTGAGGTGCGCTTACCCCTGGAAGATGTGATTGGAATCACAGCAGGCTCTAGTGTGAAATATTTTCTCGATAGCAACCCTAGTGCGCCAATTAAAGCGCAGGTTCGGAGCATTGATTACCAAGCCCGGCCTACTCAAGATGGGCAATATGCTTTACACCTTACAGCAGTATTTGTGAATGATAATGCGACGCTCAGGTTAGGAAAAAAGGGCTTAGCAAAGTTATATGGGGAGCAAACGTCTCTGTTTTACTATGTGTTTAGAAAGCCGCTCACCAAGCTGCGTATTTGGTTAAGTTGGTAGTCAATCATGCTTGATGCAACGGCGACAGAATGGGCTCCGTTAAGAGAAGATCTGAAACTCTTCGAAGCGCCAGAAGATGCATTCGGTGCGCCGACTTGGACACTAGAAGATCCAATCAGTGGGCAATTTTATCGTCTCGGTTGGCATGAAATGGAGATGCTAGCACGCTGGTCGCTGAACAGTGCTCAAGCGATTGCTGAGGATATTTGCCAGCACTTGACTTTGCTTGTCTCAGTAGAGGATGTGAAGGCCTTTTATAATTTTTTGCAGGGTCGCCATTTATTGATAAATACGCGTCTCGCCAAGCCTGAGAACGAAGCGAAATGGGATTCAATAAACCCTATTCGATGGCTATTACGCCATTATTTATTCATGCGCGTTCCCCTATGTCGCCCTGATGCTTTTTTAGCGCTTACTTTGCCTTTAGCGCGGTTCTTTTTCAGTCGGTTATTTATATTTCTCTCTGTACTTGCGGCTGTTCTAGGGCTCTTTTTAGTGAGCCGCCAATGGCAAGCGTTTACGCACACTTATATGCACTTTTTTTCTTTTGAAGGCATGTTAGCCCTTGTGTTGGCGCTTTTTTTCACTAAGTCGTTGCATGAGTTAGGGCATGCCTATACTTGCAAACATTACGGTGGAAAGGTTGCAACAATGGGGGTTGCTTTGCTCGTACTGTGGCCTGTTTTATACACAGACACATCGAGTGCTTGGCGATTAAAAAGTAAAGGGCAAAGGATGCTGATTGGTGCGGCTGGCGTCATCGTTGAATTGTTAGTGGGTGCTTGGGCACTGTTGTTCTGGAGTTTTATGCCAGAAGGAACGGGCAAGAGCCTTGCCTTTATGTTGGCTACGACGACTTGGATCTTATCCTTACTGATTAATTTAAGCCCCTTTATGCGTTTTGATGGGTATTTTTTGTTATCCGATTTTCTTGGAATAGCAAACTTACAACCCAGAGCTTTTGCTTTCACTCGGTGGAAGATTAGAGAATGGATTTTTGCGTTTAATCAATCGCCACCCGAGATTTTCTCTGTACAAATGCAGAGAGTATTGTTGAGTTATACGCTTGTCACCTGGTTGTATCGATTGTTTTTATACGTCGGCATCGCCCTTATGGTCTACCACTTTGCGTTTAAGTTATTGGGTATTGCTTTATTTATCGTGGAATTGTGGGTGTTTATTGTATTGCCTGTATTCAAAGAATTGAAAGTTTGGCAGCAGAAGAGAAGTATTATGAGTTGGAATAAAAACACCGTATGCAGTCTGACACTGTTGGCCTTACTGTTATTTGTATTGTGTTACCCATGGCAAAGCCAAGTCGGTGCGCCTGCTGTGATGCGATCTTCTCAACAGTTTAACCTATACGTTCCTGCAAACGCGCAGCTGCATCGTTCATTTGTTAAGTCTCATCAGACCGTAAAGAAAGGGCAAAAGCTATTTGAATTTGTTTCGCCGGAGCTGAATCAAGCAGCGGATAGGTTGACGTTGCGTATTACTCGATTGCAAAAACAAGCCGATGTTAATCCATTCAGTCCGAACGCTTCCGCCAGTGTGAAGGTGCTTAACGAGGAGCTTGTGACAGCCAACCAGCGTTTAACGCTAATCAACCAACAATTGGCACAGTTAACCCTAACCGCGCCCTTTGAGGGCGTCGTGATGAGGCAATCCAATCTGCATCAGGAAGGCGATTGGCTGGCCGCAGGGGAAGGGTTAGGCATGCTTGTTAATACCCGATCAAATACCGTCGAAGCTTATATAAAGGAAAGCGATCTCAATCGAATTAAGGTCGATTCTGCCGCGTATTTTATCCCCGAAAGCCTTTCTTATCCGAAGATGTCTCTATTCTTAGAAGGTGTTGAAAATATTGCTTCGACTAAATTAACTTCTGCACCGGAATTAGCTTCGGTTTATGGCGGAAGAGTGGCGGCTAGCAACGCTAAAAATGACCCAATTCCTATCGCTGAGGAAGCGGTCTATCGGGCTTTTCTAACACCAACAGAACCTAATGCGGTTTCGCCAAATTGGGTAATACGGGGTGAAGTCTATATTAATGCCAAGGCAGAAAGTCTATTGAGTCAGCTTGTGAAAAGAGTGGTCTCAGTCCTTGTTAGGGAATCTTCGTTCTAGTTTATTTCATTAGAGTGAAGTGCGATGCAGACGGTTAATCCCGGATGATTATTGATTAGCGTTAACTCGCCATTATGCAAAGTGGTGATAGCTTGAACTAGAGTGAGTCCCAAACCATGACCAAAAACATCTTGTTTACTGGTGAGCCGTTTGAAGCGCTTGGTGACAACAGATTGATCTTCTTCGGCGATCCCTTTTCCTTGATCAGACACCTTGATAAGGGTGTTACCTAATGAAGATTCTATGCTAAGAGTGATGATTTTACTGTTAGGCGCATACTTGAGAGCATTATCTAATAGGTTGGCAATGGCCTGAAAAATTAAGATCTTATCCGCATAAAAATGGTATTTTTTATTGGCCACTATGTTTAATTGAATATCGAGGTTTTCTGCCAGAGGTAGATAGTACTCATACGCTTCATGGAGTATGTCGTATGCATTTATTTTATTTTTTTGATGACTGACTTGTCCTGTTTCAACCTCAGACAAACGCATAATTGAACGAAATAACCTCTGGATTTGTTCTGTTTCTTTAATCGCCTCTTCCAGCTCCTGAAGCTCGTGCTCATCGGTTTTTTCAGACAAGTTGATGAGTTTATGTTGTAAGCGGGTTAATGGCGTTCTCAGTTCATGGGCAACATGGCTAGTAATGGTACGTACCTCGCCCATTAATGTTTCGGTGCGACTGAGAACCAAATTAATTTCTTTACCCAATTGGCCAAACTCATCACCGTTGTTCTTATAGTTGACTCTAACGTCGTGCTTGCCTTGTGCATACTGCTCTAAGACTTCGATGATGTGGTTTACGCGAAAGAGATTGTGCAGACTGAAAGGCAGACTAATCAGTAAGATCGACAATTGGATGGCCAGCAAGCCTGCACCTGTCATCAAAGGAATAATGCGCGTTTGTTGCAGCATGGGTTGAATGTTATAGGCATTAAAGTAAAGGCCGCCGTCAGCCAGAGGAGTCAACAACCCGAATAATTCACTGTGCTGGCTTTTTAACGATAAAATTTTGGGGGCATTCGACCGGTTGTCGCTCAAAATCAGAATTTGAGCTTGCGTAAGTATCGCCTGTTGGCCATATATCAGCTGATCTTGGCTATCCAGAATGAATGAAAAATGGTCTTTACGAGTGTCTAGTTGGTAATCGGTGGAGAGCTGATTAGCGAGCCATCTACTGTTGTTAAAAAGTCCTTTAAGTTTTTTATTTTCAAGGTTTTCAAAAATCATCCCGCGAACATGGCTTTTCATAATATTGCTGAGAACATGATCGCAAATGGGTATGGCGGCAGAGGAAATAAGTAAACAAATAAACGCAATGGTCGCAGCTTGCCGAAAACTGCTGCTATGAAGTAATGGCTTTATAAACACAGTTTACCCTAATACATACCCGACGGATCGAATGGTTCGGATGATGGGATTTTTTGAGCCGCCATCTAATTTGTTTCTAAGTTTTGACAAGTGAACATCCAGCACATTGGTCTGTGGATCAAAGTGGTAGCCCCATGCTTTTTCAAGCAACATACTGCGTGTCACTGTCTGACCTGGATGCTCAGCCAATACATAAAGCAGTTTGAATTCCTTGTTGGTGAGGTCTACTCGATGGCCGTCGCGAGTCACTTCATGAAGCTCTAGATTAATGATCATGTCTTTGATTTTTATAAAGTTACTAGATGCAACTTGTTTTGTACGGCAGTAAAGTCTTTCCAAACGAAGAAGTAATTCAGCAAAATCAAATGGCTTACCTAGGTAGTCATCCGCTCCGGCTCTCAGACCTTCAATACGATCTGAGGTCTGATCATTCGCGGATAAGATTAAAACCGGTGGATGAGACTCCTTTGCCAACAAGCCCAGCAGTTGAATGCCATCGATTTTTGGGATGATACGATCAAGCAAGATGACATCAAACACTTCTTCTTTAATGAGCTTAAGGGCATCTTCTCCATTATCGACTAATTTACATGTGTGCCCTGAAGCATGCAGTTTGCTGCTAATCCAATGACTGACAGAGACATCATCTTCAACAATCAGAATACGCATAGTATTTATCTCAGTAGGGTTTGAGTTTATAGAATTAGAAAACAATTCAGAAGATTTTAAAGTATAATGATAACTATTATCAATAAATATTTTAACGTAACTTTACAAGCCGTTTTGTCTAATACTGCAAATACTTATTTCAACTCTTTGTAATCGATAGATATTGATTAATTTAAGTGCTTAATTTCATTTCGGCTTCAGTCATATTAATTGATGCTCACATCCTACCAATGGCAACCTAAAGAGAACCAGCTTCTATTCATTAAGCATTCTTAATGCTTTGCCTATTGTATCGCCAATGAGAATCAATCTTAATATGTCTCGATTCAGGAACAACCACTATTGTGATATTGAGAGGAAGAGATGAAATCAAGCATAAAACGTTTTTTGTCTGACGAGCGCGGCGTAACAGCGATTGAGTACGGCATTCTTGCTGCGGCGATGGCGGCTGCCATCGGTGTCATATTTGGTTCAGACGGCGTATTTGTAACGGCACTAAAAGATCGTTTTTCTTCGATCGCCGATCAGATTACAAACACCAACAACCCTGGCACAGAATAGGCAATTGACACCCTTCATGTTTGATTTCGCCATGCCAGTCATCCTGACGTTTGCCTCTTTGTGGGTCATTGTGACGGATCTATTTTACCGACGTATACACAATCGTTTGGTGTTGATGCTGTTGGTGCTTTGGCTGGTTTCTGCCGCCCTATCTTTGATCATATCAGACGAAAATAGATCTGCGCTATTAGTGGATTTTGGTTATACGAGTTTGGGGGCTGTCGGCGTTTTACTGGTGGGGTTCTGCTTATTCTTGGTCGGTCAAATGGGTGCAGGAGACGTTAAGTTGATGTCAATTTTATGCTTATGGGTAGGCGTTGAGCAGCAGCTGATGTTTTTAGTAGTGACGGCGTTAGCGGGCGGCGTGCTGGCCTTGTTTTTGCCGTTTATTTCGCTCATCGAGCTTGCTGGCGCGAAAGCCATATTGCAGCTTTCAGAACGATATCCAGGTTTAAGAATTCCGGCTCCTATTGCGTTCTCCCGTGAAGGGGTGAAAGGACTGCCCTATGGACTGGCCATATCGGTTGGCTATTTTTATGTGCTCATAAGCCCTTTATTTCGTTAACACAAGAGTGAATGTTAAATGAAAGCTTCATCTGTTTTTTTTGTGTCTGGTGCACTGATTTTCGCATTGGGCGGAGCGCTTCTTAGTAGCGCTCTTCTAACTTCAGAGCCGTCACCAAAAAAGGTGGCTAAAGTTGTGCCGAAAAAGCCCAATTATCGAGCGGTTTTGGTGGCGTCAAATACGTTAAGGCCGGGGGACTTTATGAACGCAACGTCCATCGAGTGGCGAGCTGCAGACAAGCAGTATCCAGAAGATGCTTTTTTCCTAAAAGGATTGGATGAAAAAAGCCAATTGTACGGCGCGACCGTAACGCAACCGATTCCAGCCGGAACAGAATTAGAAAGCGACTTGCTGGTATCTCCGGGTGAGCCTGGATTCATTGCATCAGTATTAAAGCCGGGAATGAGAGCGGTGGCGATACCAGCTGATGTAGTAACGAGTAATGCAGGGTTAATCTCAGGTGGCGATCGTGTCGATGTGATTTTGAGTTTAAAAAGAGATTATGAGCAAGGGGCTGATAACAATCCACTCGCGACTATTAAGCTTCCTAAATTGGCCTCGCAAACCTTGTTGCGAAATGTCCGTGTCTTATCGCTGAACGGCACACTGGACGCCTTTCGAGAAAAAGTACAGAAAGTCGAATCAAAGAAAGAGAAGAAAACCGATTCAAACAAGCGTAAATCCTACGAAACCGTCACGTTAGAAGTGCTTCCCAAAGACGTTGAGCGGCTCACCGTTGCGCGCGAAGTCGGGATATTGCAATTAGCGCTAAGAAGCGTTCAAGGTCAAGGCCTTGCCTTGTCTACCTCCCCTGAAAAAGATTCAAAAGAATCTCAAAGTGAAGTCACCACGTTAGGGCAAGTGACTGACATTTATGACAGCTTCAAACCAATGGAAGACGACGATATGACCTCTGTGTTGATGTTCCGAGGAGAAGAGCAAGATACCGCAGAGTTCATGAATTAAGTGCGGCTCATGAACCGCTTAGTTAATTTTACAATGGAATTTTTTTGATGTTTTCCAAATACTATTTTTTAACATTGTTTGCCGTTTGCAGCGTTCAGTCAACGCTCGCTTTTGCCACCTATGATGTGGATCAACCCGCTGATAACAATAGTCGTATCGCCGAGTCTCGATTCGAAGAAGTTGCTGTCAGTGGTCAAGTTAAGCTGCACGTAAACCAAGGCACATTGCTTAATTTGCCAAAAGCCGCGTCAAAGGTATTGATCGCCAATCCACAAGTGGCCAGCTTCCAAATGCCTTCACCGGATAATGTTTTCGTGTTTGCCAAAGCACCGGGGGACACAACCTTATATGCATTAGATGAAAGCAACGATGTGATTATTGCGGTGACGTTAACATCAGGTTATGACCTAGAGGGATTAACCCGTCAGGTAGCAAAAGAGGTTCCCGGAACAGAAGTTCAGGTCGGTCCAGCAACAGATAAAGGATTAATTGTTCGAGGAACCGTTCAAACTCCGCAGCAAGCCAAACAAGTCATTAGCAGTGTGGAGTCGTATCTAGGAGCCAGCTCATCAGCAAACGGTCGGGGCGGTCAGAGTAACCAAAGTCTACGAATTGTTAATCAGCTTAAAGTTGCCTTGTCCTCGCAAGTGAACATCAGCGTTCGAATCGTTGAAGTGTCTCGTAGCCTAAGTCACAGCTTAGGGTTTAGTTGGGATACATTGTTTGACAACAACACAGGTTTTATCCGTAACGGCAGTAGCTTATTCGATGCCTCAACGGGTGTCTTCGATGGAAGTGGTATCACCAATGGGGTATTGGGCGGCACCATAGGCGACGTGGGTGGCGTACTTTCAGCGCTGTCTAGTGATGGTATGGCGAGTATTTTAGCAGAGCCTAACTTGACCGCCATGTCGGGTGAAACAGCGGGATTTGCGGTGGGCGGAGAAGTGCCTATCGTGATTCAGACAAACAACAGCGTAACCATTGAATATAAACAATATGGGGTCATTATGCGCATGACGCCAACACTCCTATCGCCCAATCGAATCAGTTTGCACATTGCCCCTGAAGTCAGTGACCTATCGGATGATGGATCCGTTGTGCTTAATGACACAACAATTCCAGCCTTTAAAGTTCGACGGGCGAATACCACCGTTGAGCTTGCCAGTGGTCAAAGTTTTGCGCTGGCCGGGATGCTTCGAAGCAGTGTCAGTCAAACGGTAAGCGGCGTCCCTGGCTTACGCAGTATTCCCGTACTAGGACGCATGTTTGAAACGGAAATAAATCAAAAGGAAGAAACGGAGCTGGTCATTATTGCAACGGCGTATATTGTCGAACCTACGTCAGCCAACAATCTTCAATCCCCGGCACAAGGCATCAGCACGATTGACGCGCATTTACCGCCTTTAGCATCGGCCGGTTATTTATATTGATCAAGAGGGTTCTAGTATGCGTATTTTTTCCATAAGTATTGTGTTTTTACTTTTTTTAAGTGGCTGTGATCACACCGTTCATCGTCTACGAAATGGTTCTTCTGAAGCGGAAAAAGGCACTCCAGCGTTTGTCGTAAAGCCAACGGTTTCGTCTATTTCATTGCAGTTACAAGAAAACGGGAGTTTAAAAAAGTCTGCTCTTGATGGTGTGAATGCTTTGTTACGAAACCAAGGGCGTTTATCCAGCCAAGTCATTAGGCTCCAGCCTTATACGGACAAAGGCAATGTATTCGCTTCGCATTTAAAAGATTCGTTGTTGTCGCTGGGTGTTCAGGAAAGCAAGCTCAAGATTTTGCCCATTCAATACCAAGCCACGACCACCGAGCCTGATTTAGAAAACGATAAACAAGACAAGTGGGATCTGTCGCTCACCTCTGAAGCCATGGTGGTAGTGACAAAGGATTGCAGCATTGAGGATTCACAAGCTTGGTCAGTACATTCATATGAGTCAATTGGAACACTGGGGTGTGCCAATCGTGCCAATATTGCGCAGATGGTTTCCGACCCTCGTGATCTCATTCGTGGCAGGATACTGGATGATGCTGATGGTGTTCATGCTGTTGAAGCGATGACACGTTATCACGAATCTGACGTGACACCGCTTTTAGATATCGATTTCAACGAAGACTAAGCTTGGAGATGCAAGATGAGTGATATAAACATGCAAACTGAGAAAGCGGCTTCAATCGTCTATTTTACTGCGCAAAAAGAAGAAAAAGCGGCCGTCTGTGATCGTTTGGTGAGGCTGGGGTACGCCAGTGATGTGGTGCATTCTGGCGGTATTTCAGCGGCTAATGAGTGGTGTAAGCACAACGCCATTCCTCATCTTATTTTTGCGGATATCGATAAAGTGAACACGCCTTTGCTCGCCGTGGCCGAACTGATCGAGCGAACAAGTCCCACCAGCAAACTGATTGTCGTGGGGTCAGATCAGAGCATTGATCAATATCGCGCATTGCTCTCCATTGGGGTGTTTGATTACTTGGTGAAACCCGCTCCTTTAGACATGATGGCCAAAATGATCCAGAAGGCACGCAGAGGCGACGAAAGTGAATCGTTCGGCACAGGTCGCACTATTTCTGTCACAGGGTCTTCAGGTGGAATCGGCACATCACTCGTTGCCTACGCATTGGGAAGATTGCTTTCAAATCAACACTACTTTAAATCAGCTTTAGTCGATTTTGACCGTAAAAATGGCTGTCTTGATCTGATGCTAGGGGCGCAAGGCGAGTCTGGCTTAGACAGCGTATTACAGACCGACAGGATCGATTCGCGTTTGCTAGAACGCTCTATGACAGAAATTGACGGTCGCTTGAGCCTACTGGCACAACAACCAAACTATCAAGCAAAAGACATCGACGATACCGATCAGCTGTTGCTGTTAGGGGCGGGGCTGTGCCGTATATTTAATCAAGTGATTTGGGATTTACCTTCTTCTCAACCCTATGGATCATTAGAAGTCTTAAAGCACAGCCAAGCCCGCATTATCTTGGTTGATCTGACCGTGGCCGATGCGAGAAATACCCTGAGATTACTCAACGAAATCGGAGATGAGTCAAACGGTCAGCGCATTTTATTAGTGCGCAATACCTGTCGCCAACAGAATGTCGATGTGATTACTCAAACCGCTTTTGAAGAATTTGTGGGACGAAAAATCGACATGCAACTGCCCTTTGTGGGGGGCGGCTTAAGTAAAAGTCTACTGCAAGGTAAATTGTCATTTGACGCGTTCCCTGAATTAACACGACATTTGCTGCACCTTACGGATCTGGCATGTGGGAAAGAACCTCAAGAACTCTCCTCTTCGCTTCCTTTTATGGCGTCTTTTTTGAGTAAACTTCGACCAAATAACACAAGCAAGAAGCTGCGCCTGAAAGGAGCACGATTGTGATCATTAAGTCGGCTTTAAAAGAAAAGCAAACGGTAAAGAAAGCGCCCGAACACTCTCCATCGGGGAGCACAGACAAGCCGCATGATCAGCCAATTTCACGGTCTAAAATGGCAGATGAGTCCAGCGACTTAAACTATAAGAATAAACGTTTGATTCGCCAGAAACTCTACGAGCAAATTGACCCCATTAAAGCGGCCACTCTAAGCCACGAGCAACTGAATCAACAAATTGAATCGATCATTCGAGGCATCTGTGACCACAACAGATTGCAGTTATCACTCGATGATGAGCAAACCATTTGCCGTGAAATGTTTCATGAAATGATTGGAATAGGTCCAATTGAACCTTTATTGTCCGATGATTCCGTGAACGATATTTTGGTAAACGGTGCTGGGCAAGTGTTTATTGAACGCTACGGAAAGCTTGAGTTATCGACCATCCGATTTATTGACGAAGAGCATGTATTGAACATTGCGCAACGGATTGCCGCAGCCGTTGGCCGCCGTATCGATGAAACTCAACCCATGGTGGATGCGCGTCTGGCGGACGGCAGTCGAGTCAATATAATCACGCACCCTCTTGCGATTGATGGCACATCAATTTCGATACGGAAATTCATGCGCCGCAACATGTCATTAGAAGTGTTAGAAAGCGGAAACGCCCTATCTACTGGTATGGTGACAGTGCTGCGCAGAGCGATGCAGGGTAAATTAAACATCATTGTTTCTGGCGGAACGGGCGCAGGTAAAACAACGCTTCTTAACGCCTTATCTCAAGAGATCAGCGGTGATGATCGAATCATCACGATTGAAGATGCTGCCGAACTTCAATTGCAACAAATTCACGTGGTGCGCTTAGAAACTCGCCCTGTCAGCGCGGAAGGAACCGGGAAAGTTGATCAACGCGATTTAGTGCGAAATGCGTTACGGATGCGACCAGATCGTATTATTTTGGGTGAGGTTCGAGGTGGCGAAAGTTTTGACATGCTACAAGCCATGAACACTGGACATGACGGCTCGCTTTGTACGGTACATGCAAACACCCCACGAGACGCCATTATGCGGCTTGAAAATATGGTGATGATGGCGGGAATGCAGTTGCCGCAAGAGGCCATACGACGACAAATCGCGAGTGCGGTCGATTTGGTCGTACAAGTTGAAAGAATGCGAGATGGCTCTCGTCGAATTGTTTCTGTGACAGAAGTGTGTGGTATGGAAGACGATGTCATTCAAACTCAAGAAATATTCGGCTTTCGAACTGACAGCGTTGATTCGTTGGGTAAAATTGTCGGGGAATTTGTATCCTCAGGTCAACGGCCCGCGTTCTATGCCACTCATTCTCATTATTTTCAGGACGTTGAGTAAATGAGCGCATTTAACCTGCTTCCCGTTGTAATTTTCAGCTTAATTCTCGGTGCATTTTTACTGGTCTATTTAGGCGTTCAAAGTCGCAAGAAAGCGAAACAAAGCGAAGCCTTTCTGACTTCATTGAAGCAGCAATTAACCATGAACCAACGTGCTGCCGTTGAAGAGTCGATGAACATTAAGCGAAACAATGCAGAATCGTTTTGGTTTGATTTGCCTATTATCGGTGGCTGGATCAACCGTATTTGGCTTGATTTTTCCTTGCTCGGTTGGCAAGAAAAATGGCGCTCTAGAGCCACACTATTAGCCACGCCTTGTTTGCTGCTGGGTTTTACCTTGGGCAAAAGCAGTCAATTCCCCATTGGAGCCAGTGTGTTGTTGTCCTTAGGGTTCTTTTTCGCCCTTATTGTTTTGTTGTACCGCAATGCGATGGGGAAGCATTTAAAAGAATTTAAGCAAAACTTACCGCAGGCCATTGATTCCATTGTACGTGTCGTAAAAGCGGGCGTACCTGCAACCAACGCATTTGGACTCATTGCAAACAACTTACCGGGTCCCTTGGCAAAAGAACTTGCCCTCATTGATAAATGGTTGTCGCTAGGGTTGTCATTGCGTCAAGCAATGCAAGATTCCGCCATCCGCGTGCCTCTTAATGAATATCGATTTTTTGCGGTCATTTTGGTGATTAACCAAGAAGCCGGGGGACGACTGAGTGATACGTTAGAGCGTCTTTCTGAAACATTACGCGAACGTCAGGAATTGGCTCTGAAGATCCGCGCCAAAACGTCAGAAGTGAGAGCCTCCGCGGTGATTGTGGCGATGTTAGCGCCTTTATCCTTAGCCTATATGTATTTCAATTCTCCCAAAGATTTTCAGTTTTTGCTAAGCGACCCCACGGGAAACAGTGTCTTGATCTATGCGTTTGGCAGCGTTCTGACTGGATTGGCAATTACGCACTTTATGATCAAACGGGTGATTCGATGAACGAACAGATGATACTCCCAGCACTCATAGGTTTTTTTCTGTGCGCTGCGGGCATGGTTTTACTGGCTCTGTATGTGCGAACCAAACCTAAGACGTTGGCCGAGCGGTTGGCGTCACAGCAAGATCCTGTCTTGGTTACAGCACTTGAAACTTCTCTTTTGATTGAAGCCGATATGGCCACCTCATGGTGGCGTAAATGCTTGGCTCCTATCGATCGTATCGGCCAAGAATTGGTCGGAACCGAAAGCGATCGTTTTGCAACGAGAAAGTTATTGTTGATGGCGGGGTTAAGACATTCTCAATCCTTAGGACTTTATACCTTCGGCAAGCTGGCAGTGGGTCTTTTCTTATCGGTAATGTTTGTCTTTTTTGTATTAGAAAAAGGCGACCGACTCAGCTTAAGCGCTTTAGCAGGCAGTTTGATCATTCTCTTTTTATCGTCATTCAGTGCAGAAATCTGGTTAAAGATGCGCGCAGCCAGCCGTGGAGGAAAATTGTCATCCAGTTTACCGGATGCATTGGATTTGATGGTCATTTGCGCGGAAGCAGGTTTGCCCCTAGGGCGTATTTTTAAAACCGTTTCTAAAGAACTGGCTTTTTCCTCACCGGAATTGGCCAAAGAGATCGGTTATACGCATGCTGAATTACAAATCCTCAGTGATCGATCAAAAGCGTTAATGAATTTGGCCGACCGCTGTGGTGTCGATAACGTCGCAGCCATGGTATCGACCTTGATACAAGCAGAACGTTACGGCACTCCCCTGTCTCAGGCTCTACGTACCATTTCGGTAGAAAGTAGAAAAAACATGGTTTTAGAGTTGGAAGAGAAAGCGGGAAAGTTACCGGCTCAATTAAGTGTCCCGCTGATGGTTTTCATTTTACCTCCCGTAATCGCCATGATGGGAACGCCCGCCATGATTCGCATTATCCGTATGCTAGGAAGTTAACAATGTCACTGATAAAAAACACTCACAATTCATTCCGTTTTGGCGCTCTAACCGCAACCGCACTCTTGTTAGTAATGCTAGCTGGGTGCTCCAGCCAAGTGATAAAAGACGGCGAACCAGTGATTGAGAACGCGCCCTACGAAGCAGAAAGTGCAGAGGAAGCGTTAAAATTGGCGCATTTATTAAGAGACAATGGCCGCTATAAAGCCGCTTATGAAGTCTACGAAAATATGGATGAAAAAGGCCAATTAGAAGGCGCTTTTGTATTGGAATATGCCAGCATATCTGCGTCTTTTTTGCCTCCACTGGAGGCCATTGCCTTGTTTAAGCGCGCCGAATTGGCGTTAGATGGCAACATAACTTCGGAACAAACGCAGGCAATTTGCGTCGGCATGGGCCGTGCTCATCTGGCGCTATCACAGTTCGAACAGGCTTCCTCTAATTTTCAATGCGCTCTTCAGGCCAACCCAAACAGTGTTGTCGCATTGAATGGTATGGGCGTTGTTTTAAATAAGCAGGGAAACTTTCCTGAAGCCTTAAAACATCTACAAAAAGCCATCGACTTATCCCCATCAAGTAAATTGGTGGTAAATAACTTATCTCTAACGTGGCTCGCTCTGGGAAAACATCAAAAAGCCATTAGTTTATTAAGGACAAAACACAATAACATGGCCATTTCGACTCGTCTTAATTTGGCCTTGGTGTATGTTTTTAACCATAGAGAAGACATGGCAAGGAAGGTGTTACTAGAAGCACTGCCTCAACAAAACACGGAACAAATACTCGATCAATATTCCTCTTCTCTTCATCGTGTGGAAAATGGCGTTGCCATCGAGACTGAACTTTTTGCGCTAAGCAACACGCCTATTCAATTAAAGGATCTGGACTAATGGGCTCTATTGCGCATTTTTTAAGGAATAAAGATGCCGTTGTTTCAATCGAAGTGGCTCTTATATTCCCCGTGATTTTATTTATATTGATGATGTTTTTTGAGCTGGCAAGAATCGCACTTGTTATTACCTTAGTTGACGTTTCTATTGAGCAAAGTGTGCAGAGTTTTAGAGAAGATGCTCTGTTTAATACCTTAACTGAAGAAGAGATAAAAACCACGACAAGTGAAAATATCATTGCGCACTCATTTAATATGATTCATGAAGACAGTATTCAAATTGAATTACAGCGATTCTCAAACCTAAATGAATTTGCAGATGTCAAAGAGTCTGAAAATACGTACTACTCTTTGCCAATTCTTAACTTTAGTGTGTATCTAAATGAGAATTTTATAACGCCATTGCCTCAGTTTTTTGGCCTCGGTGATTCATTCCAGCATGAATACCGACACGTTTTAGGCGATCTGTTAGGAGACGAAGCCTAATGCGCCGACGCTTTTTAGCCAACGAAAGCGGGGCAACCGTTATTGAATTTGCTTTGTCGCTCCCCATAATGTTTGGAATATTGTTAGTAAGCACCGACTTATACAACATCAATCGTATGAGGGGCGATATGGAGCAGGCATCTCATAATCTTGCTTCTATTTTGGCCAATCAGCAGGAGTGGAATGCCGACAGTTTTGACTATTTAATTGAACACATCATTGATAACTCAGTGGGTGAAGAGTATGAATTGATTGTATCCAAGGTCAATATAGATAGATCAATGGATTGGTCGCCCATTAGGCGGGGAGAGATAAGCGATGTCTGTGCTGAAAAGAGCTCTGGGAAGTACTATTCAGATCAAATGCCAGAAGAAGACCCCGATAGCAATACGGCCTCCTTTTTAGTTATTCAGTTATGCCGTTACAATGATGATTTGATAATAAACAGTGGTTTGTTGGGCAGTAAAAAAATGGAATCGACGTCCATAAATCGCCTGCTTTATCATTCTGTTGTGTTGGATAAGAGACTTTCTGGGGAAGTCGGTGTGGAATATGAAGAATAAGGGCGAAGAAACAAGGTGCTGACAAAAAGTAAACAATTTATGTATCAAGTAATCGCCGTAATTAGTTTAGGGCTGGCGATATTTGGTGTCATTACCCCAGGTTTTCCGGCAACCGAGTTTGTTTTGTTATGTGCTTGGTCTTCTGCAAAAGGATCGCCTAAAATTCATACTTTCTTACACACCAACCGTTTAACGGGGCCTGTTTTATACAACTGGAAGCACGGTAAAGTGATTTCATTTAATAATAAAATCATTTCATCGATCAGTATGTTGTTATGCGTTGTTTTTTTATTGTACAGCGAGCTTAATGAACTTTTGGTTGTTTTTGCTTTGTTTGGTATCTGTATTAGTTTTATTTTAGTTTGGTCTCGGCCAAGTCGAATTAACATTGATGAAGAATTGTGAGTTTTTCTTAATATAAAGAGCATGGCTTTTTCAGTGTGGCGTTTTTATTATTTGGAGACGTTTAAACATGAATGAGGTATCACATGGAAACCACACAAGAAAAAACGGAAACGCTTACCTTTGCCAAAAGACTGAAGTATTCAACGCGCACCAACCACGATAGTGTCGACTCATTGGTAATGAACTCAGAGCCATTTGCAAACGAAGAAAACTATATAAAGTTTTTGCGTTTACAGCATATTTTTCACTTGTCTGTTGCTCCCTTATACCAAAATGCTGATCTACAGGCCTTGTTTCCTGGTTTGGCTGATCTGCCTCGATTGTCAGCGGTTGAATCGGATCTGAATGATTTGGGCTTAAAGGCAGATGTTGATGCGTCTCTATTAGCAACGCCGACCAATTTGTATCAAGCCATTGGTTGGCTCTACTGTAGTGAAGGCTCCAATATCGGAGCGGCGTTTTTATATAAAGAAACACAGAAGCTGAAGTTTGATGCAGAGCATGGTGCTAGGCATTTAGCTGCTCACCCAGAAGGGCGAGCGCCACACTGGCGTAAGTTTGTAGCTCAATTAGATGCGTTGTCGCTAACGGAAGAGCAAGAAGCACAGGCGGTTAAAGGGGCAATGGATGCTTTTGCATTTTATAAGAAGACATTATCGAACTTGAACTCTTAAAGCCAGTGCTGAAACATAAGTATTATGGCGGCTACTACCACTAAGGGCAGATAACATTATCTGTCCTTTCTATGTTTAATAAGACTTACTTTACCTTAGGCCTCTCCTCTTCTTATCCCTACCATATTGGCTTAGCTACAGAATGGTCTACATTGCTTTTATTTGAATTTCTTTGAAAACATTCGAGTTCCTTGAGGTATGAAAGAGCCTTTTACTCAACTAAATGTCTGTTTTCGTGATAAATCTTATGATCTGTAATAAATTGATGTTATCCAACGTCTAGGATAGTGCTATTGTCAGATCCATATTATTTATAAAAGAGGGTTTTCTATGCGGGGGGTTACTAGTATTCGTGCTCGTCTAAGAGCGAGCTATTTAGTGTTATTGGCATTATTGGTCTTGGTGGTTGTGTTATCCGTCAGTCGTTTTCAGCTTTTGTCCGGTAACATCCGCAGTATCGTTGATGAGAATGCTGCTTTGGTGGAGCTGACTGGTGAACTGAATGTGAATGCGGAAAGCTTGGCAAGTCGTTTGTTATTACTGTTCGTTCTGGAAGAGCGAGATGCTCGGGTAGCAATTTATAAAGAAATTGATGAACGCAATAGAAATCTAGACAGCAGTCTTGAGAAAATGGCTCTGTTGGTACACACCCCAAAAGATAAGGGCAGTATTGAAGGGTTAAAAAAACAACGTAAGGTCTATCAGGAAGCTCTTCAGGCAACCGTCGAGGCGTTAGAGTTCGGTGAACTTGAAGAAGCTAAAAAATTGATGGCTGGTACTACTCGTAATGAATTACAAACGTTTTTAAAACAGACGTCTGCGTTGTCTGAATACCAACGTGATCTGATGCAACAGCGTCAGCAGAAAGTCTTGTCTGAATCTGAATTAGCCATTTGGTTAACGGTAGGTGTTGGTCTTCTCGCGGTTCTAATTGGTTTGGTAATGTCGGTTTTGATCTCTCGCAGCATTGTTAATCCACTGAATTATGTGATTGCCCTGTTAGACAAATTTGCTCATGGTGACCTTTCTCAAAACATTACCTCTGAGCAGAAGGGCGAGATTGGCCAGTTACTCGAGAGTGTTAAGCGTATGCAAATCAGTTTAGCTGATGTTGTCATGAAAATTGATAGAAGCGCTAAAACAGTGGTGAGCGCGGTGGAGGAGATTCGTACTAATGTGGCGGATGTTAACCACGGCTCTAATGCTCAAGCGGTTATGGCGAGTGACATTCAAGGTTCTGTTAGTGAATTGTCTAATGCTGCGAATGTTATGGCAGATCACGTCAGCGTATCGCGTAATCAAGCCGAAGATGCGCATGGTTTGGCCAAACACGGTAAAAAAGTGATTACTTCAGCAGCAACGGACATTACCGCTGTGGCGGCTTATATAGAAGAAACGTCCCAAGCGGTTGCTGAGTTAAATCAAAGTGCCATGACGGTAACTGAATTTGTGAACAGCATTCGTAATGTTGCAGAACAGACGAATCTTTTAGCACTGAATGCATCTATCGAAGCCGCTCGTGCCGGAGAGAGTGGTCGAGGTTTCGCCGTAGTTGCCGATGAAGTTCGGAATTTGGCAACGAACACAGCGGAAGTGACGGCTTCCATTGATAAAGTGATTACCACTATTAGTAGTTTGTCGATGCAAATTTCTAATGAAATGGTGCAAGGTCAAGAAAAAATGCGTCATGGTGTCGCGCAAATCGAAGATGTTGTCGCGCCTCTTAGCCAGTTAGAAGCAGATGCTGCCAAGTCATTAGAAAGTCTCGATGATTTGTCGCAATTAGCTCAACAACAGGCAAGGGAAGCGAATGATATTGCTGAGCATGTCACGCGTATTGTGGAAGTCACAGTCAGCAATGAGCAAACATCAAAACGTTTGAGTAAACTCACTGACGCTTTATCTGGTGCTGCAGAGCAAACAGACGAAGCGACGTCGACGTTTATCTTGCCGGCTAAGTAAGAAGTTTATTCACGTTTAAATATCAAACGATCTAAAGAAAAAGCACCTGCACCACGCCACATTATTAACAAGGCTATCGTTAGCCATGTGGCGTGGGTTGGGTAAGCATCTGGGTAGACAAAAAGCTGAATCACTAAAGTCATTCCCGCTAAACCAAGCGCGGCAAAGCGTGTCAAAAATCCACTCAAAATTAAAATAGGCAAAATATGTTCTGCCAAAGTGGCTAAAGTTGCCGCAATGACTGGTGATAACAATGGCAGATTATATTCATACTCAAACAGAAACAGGGTAGACTCTTTTAAATGTGGCCAGCCTAGCTGCATTTTCATTGCGATAATATCCAACGAAAAGCCTTCTATTTTTGTTTGCCCAGCTTTCCAAAACACCGCAGCAATAGAAAAACGTGCCACGAATAAAATTAAGGATTCGGGTATTTTTTTAAATATATTCTCAGTCGTTTGTAGCATAGCAGACATCATAGGTTGCCCCTTATTATTGGTTTTCTTTTAGGCGCCAGCTTCAGAGATTTTCGTGAGAAGCCTCCAATCAATGAGTTTTGCCAAACTGGAGCCGGGATCAAAATCATTATCGTCAGGTATTGCTTCACCAAATGCTTTACCTTGCATAAGATGCTTGATGAAAACGGCATCTGCGCGACTAACAATATGCACTTCAGCGAACAAATGAGACTTTGACAGAAGTAAGAGCTCGCTTTCCTCTATCCTTATATCAGTTAACGAACAACTTTTGCTATTTTTATGAGCTAGGTAAATTGACCCAATTGCAAATGGCGCAACAAGAATTTGTGTTGTTGGCGATAAGGTAAGGTATAAGTTGGCTGGATCGGATATGTTATTAAATGCCGCTACAACGTCTTCGCGTTCAAGCGTTTTGTTCTCTTGAGCATTAGTAAGCGTCAAAAGACTAAACTCAAGAGCAGCAAGATCACCTAAAAATGACACGCTTTTCGCTGGTTCAAAATGACGAATAAAGTCGGTGAAGTTGTCACCATAATCACTGATTATCGGTGATATAGGGGGATTAAGTTGGATAAACTCACGCGCCATAGCACGGAAAAAATCTTCACCAACAATAGTTTGTGTTACAGGGAAAATATCGGCTAGAGAATCTATTAATGATACAAAAACATTGTTGCGATATACGTTAAAACGCGCTTCTTTTTCGCTGTCTGAGTCGCCTTTCATTGCTTCGTAAAAGTCATTATTTTGATTAAATAAGGCAGATTTAAAAGATTTATTCATCTTCATTTCCCTGTTTAACCGCAGCTCTTATCGTGTCAGCGTGTAGAGCTTCAGCCAATAACTCTGTTAACGCAGGTAGATTGCCATCTCGCTCAATTAATGTTGGACGATCGCCAATAGTAGCCAAGGTATGTCGATATAAATCCCATACGCCTGGAGAGACTGGTTCGTCGTGACTGTCTATTTTTAGCGGAACGATCGGGTTGTTATCTATCGTGTGTCCAGCAAGATGAATTTGCCCGACAGCATTGCTTGGAAATTCATTGATGTAGACGTATGGGTCTGTTTGGTGGTTGAAGCAAGATACTTCGACATTATTTACATCCAGTAGTAGACCACAGCCTGTGCGATGGACCATTTCACGAATGAAGTCGGTTTCACTGCGGTCACAGTGCTTGTATTCGAAATAGGTCGATGGATTTTCGATCAATATACGACGTTTGAGTGCCGTTTGAAGTTGATCAATATGGTCACAAACTCGATTCAACGATACTTTGTTGTAAGCGACTGGCAATAAATCATTTAAGAAGGTGTTGCCATGTGTTGACCATGCAAGGTGTTCGGAAAAAAACTCTGGTTGTATGTCATTCACAAGCTGAGTAACACGATGTAAGTGTTGTTTATTTAGTGGCATTTCTCCACCAATAGATAGCCCGACCCCGTGGATTGTGCAGGCATATAATTCACGAATTTTTTGCAAGTAATGACGTGCAGGACCGCCTTGGCTCAGGTAATTTTCGGCGTGAACTTCAAAGAAGCCGAGGTTAGGGCGAGTATCGAGAACTTCGTGGTAATAGGAAGGCTTAAGGCTAATGCCTGTTTTTATGATAAAGCTCGAAGGCGCAGAAGCGCCTTGGCTTTGAATTGACTGAGATGACATAGGTTATTCGTCTTAGAAGGCTTTTAATTGGCCGTGGCCAGTAGACGATGTTTTAGACTCTAGGTCGGTACAAGTTCCAGCAGGCACTAATTTCCAAGCGTTTGACTGATAATCTGTTTTAGATGTGCCCGCACAAGAAGTACCTGGGCCTGCTGCACAATCATTTTGACCCGCCAATGCAACCCCGTAGCATTTTTCTTTACTGGCCGCTTCAGCTGGAGCTGCAACAGCAGTAAGAGCAATAGCAGTACCAAGAGCAAGAGATAAAGATGTTTTAGTATTTTTCATGGGTAAATCCTCATTCAACATAAAAGGGAAAGACAGAAATATCTTAATTGGTTACTGTTCTTTGACGTTATAGCGATAAAATTTATTACACAAAAATAAAAATTTATTTTTCTTCCGGTTCTTTTGCTTGGGCATATGACTTGGATAATTCTCGAATCGTCTCCATTTGTTTACCAAACTGACGGCAAGGTCCACAAATCGCAGTATGCATGGCAAGCGCCATTTTTTCTTTGGTGGATAAAGGCCGATCGAGCTTCTCCGAAAGCATCTGGGTCGCGTGTTTGCATTTTATCATTTTACGACTTCTCCTTTTGAAACCAGTGATCTTCTAAACATTCTCGTAAGCGTAGACGCGCACGATATAAAGTGACATTTAGACTGCTTACCGACACCTCTTCGTTATGACATATTTCAGGAGTATCCATCTCAAGAAACTCACGCATCATAAATAATCGACCGTATTTTGCTGGCAAAGCATCTAAACATGCATCGAAAATACGCCAAAAGTGCTCATTTTCAACGCCATGATCTGGTTGGTCCCATTTCTTTGGGCGCTCATCCTTTTGCCAGTGACCATTTTCTTCGAATAAGTGCTCTAGTAATGCCTCACCGCTTAGGTTTGGTCCATCTTCGAGTTGGCTTGCTGAGGTATGTCGTTTTTCCTTGCGTAATAAGTCGATGATCTTGTTCTTTAAAATGGAAAATACCCAAGTTTTAAATGCCGCCTGTCGTGCAAAACGCTCAATATTTTGATACGCAGAGAACATAGCTTCTTGTACTGCGTCTTCTGCTAATTGATTGTCTCGCACTTGAAGCTTAGCGAATTTGAACATTTGTGTACGTAATTCTTCAATAAAAACAGCATCTTGAAAGATATTCTTTGCTGCAGACTGATCTACTTCAACAGAAACATTCGCATGTATCATTTAAGCCTCTAGGTGTGCGTAATAGTTAGACGATGTGGGGTTAATATTTATTACAGTACGGGCATGTTATTTTCGCAAATCCTTTCTTATCTGTTTTTGCTGCTTTTTTGACTTTTGCCTATAGCGACGTTGCTTTTTGGGCCTGTGCTTCTGCTAAGTACTCATCTTTCAGTTTGACGTAGTTCAGTCCGGCATACTGAAAGTATTCGATCTCTTTATCATTGAGAGGACGGATTTGTTTCACCGGAGAGCCCATATACATAAAGCCTGTTTCTAGACGCTTACCAGGTGGTACCAACGAACCGGCACCAATGATGACCTCATCTTCAATCACTGCGCCATCAAGAATAGTCGTCCCCATGCCAACTAATACTCGGTTGCCAACCGTACAGCCGTGTAACATCGCCATGTGCCCAACCGTGACATCATCACCGATTGATAACGGATAACCTTCAGGTTTGTAGGTGCTGGCGTGAGTGATATGTAAGCAGGAGTTGTCTTGGACACTGGTTCTAGCGCCAATCGTAATACGATGCATGTCGCCACGAATCGCGACTAAAGGCCAAACGGAGCTGTCTTCACCAATGGTGACATCACCAATAATGACAGCACTATCATCGACCCAAACACGATTGCCAAGTTGTGGTGTTTTACCACGGAAAGATTTCATCGTCATAAATCCTCTCTTATAAGGGCTTGTGAATAGAATGTGTTATTAAATGAAGGAACTATTAACACAATAGGCTTTTATGCATTGAAAAAGTGTTAAGACAACCTATCTTAGTAAGCATAGTATTGACCAATGCATTACAGCGTTCAATTAATATAAAAGGATATCATGATATGTCACAGTCTGTATGGGACGCGACCAGCTTACCGAACTTCACCGACGTCGATGTTGCAAGCATCGAAACAGATCTAGAAAAGCTGTTAAAGCACAACCAAGAAGCCATTGACGCCTGTGTGAGTGAAAACACTAATCCAACATGGCAAAGCCTCGTATTGCCTTTGGATCAACTGCACGATGACCTCAACAATTTTTGGTCACCAATAGGCCATTTGAATTCAGTTAAAAACACACCAGAACTGCGGGCGGCTTATAATGCTTGCTTGCCGAAATTGACCCAGTTTTATACGGATCTTGGGCAAAACAAAGCCTTGTACCAAGCCTACAAAAATCTTGCTGAAAGCGATGCTGCAAAAACACTAACGCAACCACAAAGCGAAGCCTTGAAGCAAACCATCCGAGACTTCGAATTGTCCGGCGTTGGCTTAGAAGGGGAAGCTAAAAAGCGTTATGGCGAAATCAGTCAGCGTTTGTCTGAGTTGGGTAGCCAGTTTGGTGAAAACGTATTAGACGCGACACAAGCCTGGAGCAAGTTAATTACTGACAAAAGTGAACTGTCTGGCTTGCCTGAGTCTGCGTTGGCACAAGCCAAACAAATGGCCGAAGTCAAAGAAAAAGACGGCTGGTTGTTTACTTTAGATTTCCCATCTTACATTCCAGTGATGAGTTACGCCGATAATGCAGAGCTGCGCGAAGAAATGTATCGCGCTTTTGCGACTCGCGCGTCAGATCAAGGTGGCGACATCACATTCAATAATGCGCCTTTGATCGACGAGATTTTGGCATTGCGTCATGAGATGGCCCACATTCTTGGTTTTGATAATTACGCTGAATTGTCTGTTGCGACTAAGATGGCGGACAATGGCCAGCAAGTTATCGACTTTTTGGAAGATCTCGCCAAAAAATCAAAAAGCTCGGCAGAACAAGATCTTGCACAACTAACAGCGTTTGCGAAAGACGAAAACGGCGTGGAAAAATTGAATGCGTGGGATATGACCTACTACGCAGAAAAATTGCGTCAGCATAAGTACAATATCTCCCAAGAAGAACTGCGTCCTTACTTCCCAATGAACAAGGTTTTATCAGGATTGTTTCACGTGGCACAAACCTTATTTGGCGTAGATATTCGCGAAGAAAAAGAATTTGATAGCTATAACAAAGACTTGCAACTTTTCACCATCAGCAAAGACGGCGAAGACGTTTCTCGCTTCTATCTAGATCCTTATGCTCGCGAAGCAAAACGCGGTGGCGCATGGATGGATTCTTGTCGTACTCGTCGTCGTTTGAATGACGACCGTTTACAGCTACCGATTGCGTATCTTGTGTGTAACTTTACACCACCAATTGGCGACAAACCTGCCTTGTTGACGCATGACGAAGTCACCACCTTGTTCCATGAATTTGGTCATGGTCTGCATCACATGTTGACCCAAGTGGACGTTTCATCCGTATCCGGTATTAACGGTGTGGCATGGGATGCTGTCGAATTGCCAAGCCAATTTATGGAAAACTGGTGTTACGAACCAGAAGCGTTGGCTCATATTGCCGGTCATTACGAAACGGGCGAAGCATTGCCACAAGACTTGTTAGACAAAATGTTAGCAGCTAAAAACTTCCAATCTGGCATGCAGATGATGCGTCAGTTGGAATTTTCCTTGTTCGACTTCCGTTTGCACATGGAATACCAAAAAGGCATTTCTGTTCAATCGGTGCTTGATGATGTTCGTAGCAAAGTGGCTGTTACCACGCCTCCTAACTTTAACCGCTTCCAAAATAGCTTCTCGCATATTTTTGCGGGTGGTTACGCAGCCGGTTACTACAGCTATAAATGGGCGGAAGTCTTGTCAGCCGATGCGTTCTCTAAATTCGAAGAGGACGGCATCTTCAATAAAGATACCGGCGTACGCTTCCGTGATACCATATTGGCCAACGGTGGTTCTCGCCCAGCAGCGGAATTATTCGCTGAATTCCGTGGTCGTGAACCAAGCACCGATGCCTTATTGAGACACAGCGGCATCGCGGCATAAAACATAATGTAACTAATAATTGGATGAGGCTGGATACATGGAAGTTGAAGACTTATATATTGTCCAAACGTTAACTGAAAATGCCGATTTTTTAGAGCAACTCGGAACCAAAGAGAAGTTTTGGTTCCGAGATTTACTTTCGAAAAATAACCAACGTACATTATTTAAATATTCTCGACCGAATACTGGAGAGCATTGGTCTGAAAAGTGTGCCGAGCAGTTATGTTTATTATTGGGGTTGCCTCATGTCAACTACGATATTGCGATTCATAATGGTAGGTACGGAGTTACTTCTCCTAATATTGTTGATAAAAATGAACACTTAGTGATGGGAAATGAGCTGCTTCATAGAGATGATCCTGATGAATACCCTCGTCCTGTTGATTTTTATGACAATAAACAAAAAGTGACCAGCCATACAGTTACTAGAGTGCTCGCTTTTCTTGAGTTATCTGCGGTTTTACCGCCAAAGTCAGATTTCGATTTGCATGGTTTAGGTGCGGCGGAAGTTTTTGTGGTTATTTGATGTTAGATGCATTAATAAGTAATCAAGATCGGCATCATGAAAATTGGGCTGTGATAGTTGAATCTCAAGAAGGAAAAGCTACTTTTAGACTCTGCCCAACTTATGATCATGCTGCAAGTATGGGTAGAGAGTTATTAGATAAAGAGCGTAATGAAAGATTGACAACCAAAGATAAAAATCGATCTATAGAGCAGTTTGTGCAAAAAGCGCAATCGCAGTTATATAAACTTAAAACAGACAAAAAACCAATGAAAACGGTTGATGCTTTTATTCACGCAGTGCAGAAATATCCAGCAGCAAAGAAGCACTGGCTATCAACGTTAGACTTGCTCACAGAAGTACACATTAAGAGAGTGTTCGATCGAATACCACCTGATCTGATATCAGATATTGGTAGAGATTTTGCCTACAAGGTGGTTATTGAAAATCGAAAAAGGTTATTAAAATATTATGAATAAACAAACTGCATTCTTAACTTGGCAAGACCCAGACTCAAGAGATTGGCATGTGATTGGCGTTTTAGAGTATGAAAAAGAGCAGTATTCCTTTAGATATACACAAGGAAGCAGAGCGACAAATAACTTTGTTCCTTTTAGTGGAATGGAGAATTTAACCAAGGAGTATAGATCTTCAGGATTGTTTCCTGTTTTCCAAAATCGTTTGTTATCTTCCAAACGTCCGGAGTTTCCTAAGTTTATTTCGTGGTTGGGCTTAAATCATGAAACAGCAAATAGTATGGACGTGCTCACCAGATCTGGTGGCGTTCGAGGCACGGATAATTTACAGCTTTTTCCTAAAATTGAGCTTGGGGAGGGTGGTGAATTTGAACATGTGTTTTTTGTTCATGGTGTCCGATATTTGCCAGAGAGCGCACAAAAACGAATTGATTCTCTTAAGTCAGGAGACGTTCTATATGCATGCTTAGATATTCAGAATGAGTTTGATAATAATGCGGTTCTTCTTCGTACGCAAAATCCGCCAGAACTCTTAGGGTATATTCCTAGGTATTTGTCGTTAGAATTATTCTCTATTTTGACTGAAAATCAGAATACTATGTGCTTTAGTGTGGAGCTAATTTCTAATGAAGCGCCTGAGAGTTATAAATTGCTTTGTAGAGTACAAGGAAGCTTACCTACAGAATTACAGCATAGCTTTATGGCTGGTCAAGAATATCAGCCATTAACCGACTAAGGTAATTGAAATTATGACAGTAAAACGCTTTATCGCAGGGGCGGTGTGCCCTCGTTGTAGTGAGATGGATAAAATTCGTGCATGGCGCGACGATGACGCAGAAAAGCAATATCGTGAGTGCATTGCTTGTGGTTACACGGATGAGCAATCGACCATTGTGCAGGCGCAGCCTACTGAGATTCCAACACGAGTGAATACGCCTCACAGCAGCTCACCTCAAGCAGAAGAAATGGTGATTAATTTTATACCGAATCCGGGTTCGACCAAACACTAGAATAATTACAAATTTGAGGGACCTCTTTGTGAAAATGATAGTGGAAGTTATTGGGAGAGTAGATCAAGGTTATAGCAATCCATATGAGTGCCTTGATGAGAGTGGAAATTCTTTTATCGTTAAAGGCTTGCCTCGCTCGAGTCAAGTGAATGAGTGGATATGTGCTAATTTAGCAAAGGCATTTGGCCTGCCAATTGCTGATTATGAGCTGCTCGAAATACCTGAAGAGCTATACCTTGAGTTAGATTTTGATACTCGGTTTGACTTAGGGTGCGGTCCTATTTTTGGTTCGAAGAAGATTTAATTAGCGCAGTGGTTTGAGCCTAAAACGATGAAAAACATCGTCACTGAAGATGAAAAACTAAAAATTTTCCTTTTTGATTATTGGGTGAAAAATGCTGATAGAAACAGTGATAACACGAACCTTTTAGTTAGTGATAGGCGTATTCGGGTTATCGATCATAATTGTGCTTTTGATAAAAAATACACTAGAGATGATGTTTTTAGTCATCTATTTTATGATCAGATTAACAAAAAGCTGCTCAACGATTTGGCGTTTAGAGCCGAGTTGAATAGACATATGGAAGATATTTTACTTAATTTAAATAACATCATTGGTTCTATGCCAGAAGAATGGCAGTATAGTGATTCACCTGTAAATACACTTAAAGCAGATGTTGATCTTGTTGCAATTGAGAGCACTTTAAGCCGTTATACTGACGATGATTTTTGGTTTTTTGTATGAAAAAATATGCTTGTAAATACGTTGTTCTACGCTTTGCTCCCTATAGTGAAACTGGTGAGTTTGCTAATGTGGGTGTACTTCTTTATTCAAAAAGCCATAACTCCTTCGTATTCAAGTTAGATACTGCAGATATTGGTGCTAGGGTATCAAAATTTTTTCATATTGATGATAGGCAAGTGTTCAAATTTGCAATGACCTCTTATCAGAAAGAATTGGCTTTTGTTCAAGAACAAGTCGCTCATCATCACATGAGTGCAGAAGAGGCCTTTGACTTTTTGGTTAAACCTCGTGCAACTTTGTTGCGTTTCAGCGAGGTTCGAACCCTTATAACGGATTCAATTGACGGAACACTTAATAGTGTATTTGCTCGTATGGTCAGTCATAGCTCAGCCTCTCAGGTCAAAAACAGGCTAAAATTAGGTGGTATCTTAAGGTCTCAACTTGATTCTCTGTGTCTTGAATACCCTTTTAGACGACATAAGTTTTCAAAAAGCGTCTTCGAAGTAACCTATGACTTTACTCAGTTAAGTGAGCAAGGTGAACCGTTGAAGTTGATACAGCCTATTGAAATAAAAGACAAACTTACTGCAAAAGAAATTTTCGAAGTAGTAGGTAACAATGAAGTTCGTTTAAATCGTATGGCTAGCTTAGATTTGCTTCCCAAGAGGGTTCTTCTTCCGTTTTCTTTGAATGAAAATAGGACTAAAGAAGCCGAGGAGGCTTGGTCTATTGTTAAAAGTGAGTTGAATCATTTTGGTGAATTAGTTGATATTCATAATAAATCTGCTATTGAGAAATTTGCCAAGCATTGACCAGACGTAATTGAATATAAAAAAACGGATCGACTTTACAATCGATCCGTTTTTTTATTCCTCCAATTTCATTAAATAATGAACGAAATTTTACGCTTTTGTTAACCAAAAAATATCTAACGGTTCGATAAGGCTTAATGCGGGTAGATCTACTAATTCTTTGTTGAGTAAGTTTACTGCTGTGCCTTGCCCTATGAGTTCGCTTAGTGATTTACCTAGTGGAAGATGTCCCAGCGGCACTAGGTGTTCGCTCATGTTAGCGATGACTAATAGAGTTTTGTCGTCCATTTGTCGTTTGAAAGCAAATAGGTGTTGGCTACCTAAGGAAATTAATTCAAATTCTTGCGCAGCAAAAACCGGATTGGCTTTGCGGATTTGAATCATCTCTCGGATCAGCTGAGCGATTCTTCCCTGCGGCGTTTCAATGTCGGCAGCAAGAGCGAAATCATCCTTGGTGAACTTCTTACGATGCACCCAGCGGCTATCTTTTGCTTTCGTCGGATCGCTTAGGTAATCATTGTTGTTGAGTACGCCAAGGTCATCGCCTTGATACAATAAGGGGATGCCGGGCATGGCGAAGTTGATGCCGTTTAATAGGCGAATCCGTTTGATGGCATGATCGAGCAAAATTGGATCATTAGCTTGTATTGCATTCTCGACACCCGCAAGAGACGCTAATGTGCCGCATACTCGGCAATCGCCATTGACTGGGTTTTCTTGGAACGGAACGCCTGCGGCAAAAGAGCCATCGAATTGTCCGGTATAAAACTGATTCAAGAAATGACGGTGGTCATATCCATTCATGCTGAGACGATCAGAAACAGCATCGTCCCATAGCCAGCCAATGTCGTCGTGACAACGTATGTAGTTGACCCAAGTAGTGTGCTCTGGAATCTTAAAGCTACGTTCTAGTGATTGGTATAATAAATTAGTTTGGCGTGTGGCTAAACTTTCCCACAGCAAGGCCATCATGAGAGGGTTATAAGAGAGTGTACATTCATCAGCGCCAATGTATTTATTCACTTCATCAGGGTGAACAATGGCTTCGGATTTAAAAACCACTTGCGGTGCAGCTATGTCTAAGCAGGCTTTGAATGCTTTGATTAAATTGTGAGCCTTAGGTAAGTTCTCACACACAGTGCCTTTTTCTTTCCAAACAAACGCGAGAGCGTCCAAACGTAAAACATCACAACCATTTAAAATAAGGTGTAACATTTCTTCCACGACAGCGACAAAAACCGCTGGATTAGAATAATTCAGATCCCACTGGAATGAATTAAAGGTGGTCCATACATGGCAGTCTAATTCGGGTGAATAAGTGAAGCTACCGCGACGGATTTGCGGAAATATTTCACGCACCGTTTGGTTGTATTCCATGGCGTCTTGCTCGCCCATGAAGTGGTAGTAGTCTTGGAACTCTTGGTCACCTGATTTGGCAGCTTCTGCCCAACGATGCTCGTCTGATGTGTGATTAAAGACAAAATCCAACACCATGCGGATGCCTTTTTTGTGTAGCGCAGAAGCAAGGTCTTTTAAGTCTTTGTTGGTGCCCAAACTAGGTGACACGGTGCGGTAATCTGAAATCGCGTAACCGCCATCGCTATTGCCTTCCGGCGCTAGATAAAGAGGCATTAGATGAACATAGTTAACGCCTAATGACTCAAAATACGGAACTTTTCCGATCAGCGAGCTTAGATCGTCAGCCAGTAAATCAACGTACACAGCAATGCCGACATTTTGATTAGATTCGAACCAATACTCAGCTTTATCTTTGATTTGGGCTGGGCGTTTCTTCTTATGAAAATCGATAAAGGATTGCAGTAACACCTTAAGGTGGTAATGCAGATCAAAGCAGTGTCCATAAAGCGGGAGAAGCTGTTTGAAGAGTGATGCAAAACCTTTTTCTAAGCGCTTAACAAAGATCGTTTTTTGCTGAGAAGTTAGTTGGCTAAAATCTAATTCGGCTAACAAGCGTTGTTGTGTTCTTTGTGCTTCAAAAGCGAAATTCATGACCATATTTTGCCTTGTAGGACGTACTCGTGAAAAACGACGAGTTATCATTATGGTTACCTAGTCTAGAGCGTTAGGCTAAAAATTTGGTTGGAAAGCAGGCTTTAAAAACAAGGCCAGCGTACTTCGTTTTCCATGTAGAAAACGTAGCTTAAGGGGTATGGCGGGTCAATATGGGGGCTTTCTAAATACTGACTTAATTTCCGAGAAGACATGCTTCTCGGAAATGAATCGTCAGATTAGTTGTCAGCGTAACCGCTGCCGATGGCACTGAAAGGCATATCAAGCTCTAATTCGGGGACCTGTAAGCCAATCCACGCTGGAAAGGTGTTGCTGTTTGGACCTGGGAATACTGTGTATTCGTTTGCCCAAGGGTAGCGCTTTACTGCTTCATTTATTTTCGGAATCAATGTTTCCGCTTTTGGGCCAATAATAGAAAGCACTTTTTCTGGCTTCGCGCCAAACCAATAACGGTCAGGTGTGGTTGTTGTATATTCTGATAATGCTGGCAGTCCGCGGTTTACTCGCCAGCCGACCACTTCATGAACTGTGTATTCAGGGGCGTTCTTTTCTTTGGTTGCCACCCAAGTATGGACTGCAAGCCAACCGCGCCAGTTATAGGCGTCAGCGGCATAAAACTCGATGACTGCGCTTTTTTCTGTTTCTGGTGATGGCGCTATGCCAGCGGGCTCACGGCTGGCGGTACGCCAACTATCGTTCGAAGAGCACGCGCTTAAAAATAGGGTGATGAATAGTAGTCCTAGATACTTGGCCATACTTTGTCCTTTATTTTTGATGTCATTAGCATACGAGCATTGCAGAGAATAGGGAGCAATATTTTTCACATAGAGTGATGATTCCCTATTTCTTGTCGAATACAAAAATTGGATATAAAAAAACGCCAGAAGACTGGCGTTTTAGAGTTTTTGTTTCAATGAAACAGCAAATTAGTTCATTTCAGTAATAAAGTCTTCTTTCGCGCGACGCACTTTTTTCAGATCTTTCAACCAATCACCTTCGTCAGCGCGGTAACCCAAAGGAAGCAGAATAACCGAGCGAAGTCCGCGTTCTGTTAAACCTAGAATCTCGTCAACTTTTGCAGGGTCAAAACCTTCTATTGGCGTGCTGTCTACGCCTTCTTCAGCGGCGGCAATCAATGCGGTGCCAAGACCAATGTAAGCTTGACGTGCAGCGTGTTGGTAATTGACTTCAGCATCGCGAGGAGGGTAAGCGCCTAGAATCATCTGGCGGTAGTTTTCCCAGCCTTCGTTTTTAAAGCCACGTTCGTCGTTTACTAGGTCGAACATATTGTTGATGCGCTCTTCCGTGTAGTTGTCCCATGCAGCAAAAACTAAGAGATGAGAACCATCGGTTATTTGAGCTTGGTTCCAAGCATGAGGGACGATAGCTTCACGCAGCGCTTTATTTTTTACGACGATAACTTCGTACGGCTGAAGGCCGCTTGATGTGGCAGTAAGGCGAATGGCCTCTAGAATACGATCTACTTTTTCTTGCTCAACAGCTTTGCTTGAGTCCATTTTTTTTGTGGCATAACGCCAGTTCAATTTCTCTAATAAATTCGACATTTCAATTCCTTGGTAAGGTTTGTGTATGCAAGCAATATGGGGCTGATTTTGCTTGAGTACAAGTCGGATTTTCTGCAGAGAATGAGGAAGTTGAATGATCGGTTAAATGTTGGATTTGGTAGATATATTGCAATAATATCTACAATAATGCCCTGAAATGGTTCATTTTTGAGGCGGGATGCAGTAAGGTGCGGGCTTGAAAATTTCAATGGACCCCCTTCTAATGACATTTGCTCAAAAACCATCACTGTTTCAGCGTTATCTTCGCGGTAGTTTGGTATTACAAATTGCTATCGGTATTCTTTGTGGCGTAGTGCTGGCCTATGTTTCGCCAAGCCTTGCTTTGTCTACGAATCTGCTTGGTGAGTTTTTCGTCAAAGCACTAAAAGCCATTGCACCCATTTTGGTGTTTTTGTTGGTGATGGCATCGATTGCCAATCATAAACAAGCTCAACAAAGCCATATACGCCCTGTAATTGTGCTTTATATTGCGGGTACTTTTGTCGCGGCATTAACGGCTGTGATGTTCAGTTTTGTATTTCCGACGCAATTAAGCTTGGTCTCTCCTGATTTAAGCCAGAGTGCGCCTCAAGGGATTGGCGAAGTATTGCATACCCTGGTGTTTAAAATGGTAGATAACCCAGTCAATGCGTTGGTTCAAGGCAACTATGTCGGCATTTTAACTTGGGCAATTGGTTTTGGCTTGGGCTTGCGTCATGCGTCAGAAGCGACCAAATCTGCGTTGCAGCATATATCGACCAGTGTGACGGGGATTGTCTCCTTCATTATCCGCTTGGCGCCATTTGGTATTTTTGGCTTGGTTGCCAGCACAATAGCGGCAACTGGCTTTGATGCTCTATTTGGTTATTCACATCTGTTAGCCGTATTAATTGGCGCCATGCTCTTTATCGCGTTTGTGACCAATCCACTGTTGGTATTCTGGAAAATTCGTCGTAACCCGTACCCTTTGGTCTTTAAATGCCTAAAAGAAAGTGGAGTGACAGCATTTTTCACTCGTAGTTCTGCGGCTAATATTCCCGTTAACTTGGATCTTTGTAAGCGTTTGGATTTGGATGAAGATACTTATTCTGTATCGATTCCGCTGGGCGCCACGATCAACATGGCAGGCGCGGCCATTACCATTACTGTTTTAACTCTAGCAGCGGTGAATACCTTAGGTATTTCCTTAGATTTTGGTACGGCGCTATTGCTTAGTATGGTTGCTGCCGTGTCTGCATGTGGAGCGTCTGGTGTGGCTGGCGGCTCTTTGCTGTTGATTCCGTTGGCATGTAGCTTATTTAATATTCCTAATGAGATTGCCATGCAAGTGGTGGCGGTTGGTTTTATCATTGGTGTGTTGCAGGATTCAGCTGAAACAGCCTTAAACAGTTCAACAGATGTGTTGTTTACGGCAGCGGCTTGTCTTTCTAACGAAAAAGCGAGTTGAGATTGAGACTTGCTTGGTAAATAGAGTGTAATAAAAGAAAGGGAAGCATTTTGCTTCCCTTTCTTTTTAGCATGGTTTACTCGTCAACTGGTTGCTTTAAAGCTTGAATTGAGTAGCCTGTTGATCAAGCCGAACGGACAGTTTCTGCAAGTTAGTACTTGATGCTGTGAGTTCATTGGCAATTTCAGAAATTTCTGTTGTTAGCTTCGTTTTATTAACCAACCACTATCATGCTCTGATCTTGACTTGTTTTGCAAGATAGGAGAAGCATGGTGGATTATATAAGAAAGTTATATTTATGCAGGTTGTTTTTTGTACCCTATTAGTCGCTTATCTGATGAAAAATCCCATCTATAACGCCGTTTAAATGATGCAAAACTATTTTATTGAATAAGCTAAGGAGTTTTCATTGAGCAGTACATTCCGGTCTCTCTCTAATCCAAATTATCGTCTTTGGTTTGGAAGTGCAGCGATTTCGAATATTGGCGCTTGGTTGCAACGAACCGCTCAGGATTGGATCGTTATTGCGGAGTTGTCGGATAAAAATGCGTCAGCTGTGGGGCTGGTGGTTTTTTTGCAATTTGCGCCACAAATTTTGTTATTGCCTATCACTGGCTGGACCGCAGATCGTATGGATCGCCGTAAGCTACTTTTTATTACTCAGAGTTTAATGGCAACGCTTGCTTTGATATTGGGTCTGTTGGTGTTAAGTGGCCACGTTGTGCTTTGGCAAGTGTGTGCTTGTGCCTTCGCTTTAGGTTGTGTGGCTGCGTTTGATGCCCCTGCACGTCATGCCTTTGTGTCTGACATTGTCAGTGAGAAAGAGTTATCAAATGCGGTAGGGCTAAATTCAGTGGCGTTTAATTCTGCTCGTTTGGTTGGGCCAGCCATTGCAGGGGTGTTAATTGCTTTGATCGGAACTGGTTGGGTGTTCATGATCAATGTGCTGTCTTTTATTCCGTTATTAATTTCTCTACAGGTATTTAAAAAACGCTTGCCAGCGGTTGTTGCTGATAACAGCAAAGTAGCACCTGATATGGCGAAGTTTTTAGATGGTTTTCGTTATATTTGGCAGCATCGTGAGATGGCTATCATATTGATGATGTCTTTCTTGATTTGTAGTTTAGGGATGAATTTTTCCGTGTATTTATCGGCGATGACGGTCCATGTTTTTCAAGGTCATGCAGATCAATACGGTTTCTTGATTTCCATGATGGCAATTGGTTCTATCTCTGGGGCTATGGTGACAGCAAGCCGTCGTTCGTCACCGTCATTTCGCTTTATGATTTATGTGGCTGCGATGTTTGCAGTAAGCTGTTTTCTAGTCTCTATCAGTACATCATTTTTGGCATTTGCCGCCTTACTTATTCTACTTGGCCTGAGTTTACAGCTGTTTACTACCTCCACCGCATCTTACATGCAGGTGGCTACCGAAAAGCGTTATCGTGGTCGAGTGATGGCTGTGGTGTTGGCAACAGCGCTGGGGAGTACGGCATTAGGCGCGCCCTTAGTCGGCTGGGTGGCGGATGTGCTGGGTGCCCGTTGGGCGATTGGTATGGGCAGCTTCTCTGGCATTGCCGCTGCCTTGTTGGGTTTTTGGTTTTTGCGCAGACAAACGAAAGCTGAATTGAAAAATACAATGCTTTAGTTCAGCGTGAAGTGCTTAAATAAATAGCAGTCGTCTATAGTGATTATTTAGTGTACTTTTTATACATAGCGTCGCATGAAGCGGTTCACTCTTTTGAATAATTCTAAAAATATTGACGGAGAAATCTATGTCACAGCATCTCGTATTGAGTTTTATTGGAGAAGATCGTCCCGGTCTTGTTGAGCGTTTATCTGACACCATCGCTCGTCATCATGGTAATTGGTTAGAAAGCCGTATGGCGCATTTGGCTGACAAGTTTGCTGGCATTCTGATTTTTTCCGTCCCTCTTGAACATCAAGAAGACTTAGTTAATGCATTACAAAATTTTGAATCGTTGGGTTTGCAGGTCACGATTGAAGTGGCGAATCAGAGCGCTTCAGAAGGCTCAACATTGTCTTTGTCTGTTGTCGGCAATGATCGGCCGGGGATAGTGAAGGAAGTTTCTCAAGTGCTGCATTCATTAATGGTTAACGTCAAAGAACTAACCACCACTTGCGAACCTGCGCCGATGAGTTCCGATATGTTGTTTAAAACCGAGATGGTGCTGGCAGTCCCAAAAGATCTACCTTTGTCTGAACTGGAAGCCGCTTTAGAAAAGATCAGCAGCGATTTAATGGTGGAGCTATCTGTTAATCAATTTGCTTAGCGGCTTCATGTATATGCTCTTTTGTTGTTACTTCAGCGCGGTGTTTCATTAAATCGATTGATCATAAAGTCGATTAACAAGCGCAAGCGCAGTGGCATGTTGTTACGATCTCGATAGAGCATTTGGCAGCCTCTAGGTTGGTTGCTCCATTCAGGCAGCACTTGTCGAAGCTCACCTGAGTCAATCAAGGGTTTTGCATGGTAATTCGGCATGAAACCAATGCCAATACCGTCTTGTATGGCGCGAGTGAGTAAACTTATGTCGTCTACTTTGAGACGAATATTGCTGGTTGGTCTATGCGTTTCCAGCTTTCCTGACGTATTGTGTTGTAGCTTCCAAGTGGACATAGGCGAGCATAATACCGTGGGAAACCCTTCCAAGTTGCTGGGCGTTTTTAAACTAGATAGGTCTAAATGGGCAGAACCACAGATAACAAAGCGAATATCCGTTAAGTGCCTGCCAATCCAATGGTCTGCATTATGGTCACCGACGCGAAAGGCGATGTCGATGGCTTCTTCTTCAATATCTATTGTTTGATTCGAAAGGCGTAAGTCTAAATGAATGTCAGGGTATTGGTTTAAAAAGGCATTAAAATGCGGCGCTAGAACATGTACACCAAAATTCACGGGTGCCGAGATCTTAATAGAACCTTTTGCTTGTATTTTATCTTGTAAAAGGCATTCTGCTACATCCTCCAATTCGTCAAAAAGGGGCCGACTTCTTTCGTAATAGCGCTGTCCTGAATGAGTTAGTTGTACTCGATGCGCATCGCGGTTGAGTAATCGAATGCCCAAATCATCTTCCAGCTTTGCGATGCGTCGACTTAATGTGGAAAGAGGTATTTCCAGCGTAGTGGAAGCCTGTTTAAAACTGCCATGCTGTGCAACAGCGCAAAAACAACGCATATCATCAAGGGAATAATTAAATTTCATATTTGGAATCTGTGGTCTCGTTTTTGTCTATTTATACCGTATTTAAAATCTATACACTGTCTCTCATGTTTTCTCAAGTCCTATTATGGAGCCAGATATGAACCGTTCGGCGAATATGAATGCCGTGTTGTTATTAATGTTATGTGCGTTTTTTTGGGGAGCCTGCTTTCCTGTTGGCAAACATGCATTGGGAGAAGTAAATGCGCTAACTTTAGTGATTTGGCGTTTTGCTATTGCAGCTCTTTGTCTTTTTGTTTATGCCAAATGGAAAAACATGCCCATGCCTAGCCTAACGGTGAAACAATGGGCGTGGGCAATTGCTGTGTCGATCCTTGGGGTTGGCGGTTTGAACCTCGGCTTGTTTACTGGGTTGGCGCAAACCGATGCCAGTAATGGCGCTTTAATCATGGCACTCAGCCCGTTAGCAACGTCGCTGATTGGCTCTTTATTGCAACGTAAACTGCCTGCCCGTAGTGCTGTGTTTAGTCTAGTTGTGTGTTTGTCTGGCGTTCTGCTTGTGCTTACCAATGGCGAGTTAAAGCGGTTATTGGGTTTTGAGTTCAACCACGGTGATCAAATGATTTTTCTGGGGATGTTGTGCTGGAGCCTTTATACCTATTTAACGCAAGGCGTGAGCCGCTGGATGCCGATGATTCCTTATACCTTAGTTGGTATGTTATCAGGGTTAGGGGTGATTTCTTTGGTGGCTGCGTTGAGCACAGAGATACACCCTTTACAAGAAAGCTTGCTAATAAGCCGAGGCGTTTTAGGCGACTTATTGTTCATCGGTGTGTTTGGTACCGTGGGTGGTTACTTGTTGTGGATATCAGGCGTCAAGCAGTTGGGTGCTGCCAACGCCTCGTTGTTCTTTAATTTTGTTCCTGTCTTTGCCGCATTGACGGCCTTTGCTTACGGTCAAACTGTGACAAGTTTGCAGTTGCTAGGTGTGGCAATCGTGATAGCTGGTTTATTGCTACCAAGGATCGTTAAATGGCGGCAACAAGGCTTTAACCGTGGGGAAGCTAGGTCGGTTAGCTAAGCGGTTATTAAGTCAGAGTGATTCGATGTTTTCCAAGCACCACTCGGCTCTTTGCAAAACAGCGTACTTTTGTGCGTCGTTTTGCTTATCCCAATTTCCGTAAATCATGCCGATGCGTGGATTTTTTCCAAGCCGCTCTCGGTGTTTCACCATAAAGTGCCAATATAAACTGTTGAGAGGGCAAGACTCGTCGCTGGTTTTCTCTTTTACTTTGTAATGGCAATCACCGCAGTAATCGCTCATTTTGTGTATATAACTTCCGCTTGCGGCATAAGGTTTGGAGGCAATCCAACCACCATCGGCAAATTGACTCATGCCGCGTGTATTGGGCAATTCCACCCATTCGAGTGCGTCGATGTAAATGCCTAAATACCATTCGTCGACTTGTTGCGGCTGAATTTCGGTTAATAAACAAAAGTTACCTGTCACCATTAGACGTTGAATATGGTGAGCGTAAGCATAATCGAGAGATTGCCCAATGGCGCTGGCAAGGCATTTCATCTTAGTTTGCCCTGTCCAGAAATAGCTAGGCAAATCTCGCTCGGCGTTTAATTCGTTCTGTTGTTGATAATCTGGCATGTTGATCCAATACATACCTCGTACGTATTCACGCCAGCCGAGAATTTGCCTGACAAACCCTTCTATTTGTGCAATGTCGATGGCGTCGTTTTCGTGATAAGCCGAGACCGCCGCTTTGATTACGTGTTTTGGGCTGATCAATTTAACATTGAGTGCAAAAGACAAACGGCAATGGTACAGACTCCAACTGTGTGGCGTTTTGTTTGTCATGGCATCTTGAAAACGACCAAAGTTCGGTAGTAAGTTCTCGCAGAAAAAGGCTAATAGGTTCAAGGCGTCTTGGCTGGTCACAGGCCAAAGTAAATTGGATTCGGCATTGCCAAGGGAGGGGATATTGTGACGCTGGAGGCGTTCTAGCAAATGGCGCATATCGTGCTGAAAAGATAAAGGTGTTGGAATCTCGTTTAGGTCCTTTGTCTTGAGTTTGTTCCGGTTAGCGCTGTCGTAATTCCACTTTCCGCCTTCAGGTTGGCCATTCTCATCCATCAAGACGTTAAAACGCTGTCGCATTTTTCGATAGAAGTTTTCCATGCGAACACTGTGCTTAGGTTTGAAATGACGTGAAATGTCCTCAAAAGGCAGTAAAAAATGCTCGCTGTCTACCATGCAAAATTTAGGCTTTAAGTTTCTAGCGATCAGCTGGTGATATTGTTGTAAAACGCGATATTCATCGGGACGTTGTAGTTCTACATGGTCGATATTATGTTGCTTGGCGAGGTTTAAAACTACTTCTTCTAGGCTCTGGTTTTGAGTGTCATCTAAAGTTAGGTAGCACACGTCATGGCCGTTTTCTTTTAAGGCGCTAGTAAAGCGTTGCATTGCAAGAAAAAACGCACAGAGCTTCTGAATATGATGGGTGACATAGGTGGCTTCTGGGTGTAATTCGGCAATTAAATAGAGCACACCTTGATCCTGCTGTTTGAACCAAGAGTGCGTGGCGTTTAGTTGATCGCCAAGGATGACACGCAATGTGTGATAAGAGTTGTTCAATTTGTCCGGCCTTTGTACTTAATCGCTTTGATTGATGTTATTACGCAAATCATCGCTGTTTGGTTCTCTGTCTTCGTCACAGCGTAGTCACAAGGGGCTGAGAAAAGCACTTTTGAGCAAACTCAAATGTATCTATTTGTAATTATTTTGAAAAAAATGACATAGAAATCATAATGTTGAGCGAAAAATAACAAATCTAATTTGCTCTATAGGTCAAATAAAATGACACAGATCAATGAATGGTGTTTTTCGTTCTAAATTGCTATGTGTTTTTGTTAATCACTATATAGTGCTGTTCCCTGATATAAGCCAAATTAATGGTTCAGCTTCATTGACTTCATAATCTAATAAAAATGATAACTGTTGAGATAACATGAAAAGAAACCTACCCGTTTCGAGCACAGAGCGCACTTTTCCGGAAGGCGTTAAACTTATTTCTGTGACTGATCTAAAAGGAAAAATATTGGATTGTAATACGGCATTTGTTGATGTCAGTGGTTACAATAAAAAAGAGCTGATTGGTCAGCCTCATAATCTGGTTCGGCACCCAGATATGCCCTCCGCGGCATTTGACGTGATGTGGACACAGTTGAAGGCAGGTTTTCCTTGGATGGGCCTGGTAAAAAACCGTTGTAAAAACGGTGATTTTTATTGGGTTGATGCCTATGTAATGCCTATCACTGAAAACGGCCACACGGTAGGATACGAATCGGTTCGCATTTGTCCTAAACGGGAAGATGTAAAGCGTGCAGAAACCGTTTATCGAAAAATAAATGAGAATAAATCCAGTTTCAATCCTAGTGGTCTATTTAACCTCGAACATATTTTGCTCGTATTATCCGCCGTGATCATCGGTTTAACCGTATGGCTAGGCTCTTTCGAAAGCGCGTTGTTTCTATTCTCGTTTTTATTGTCTGTTTATGTGGTGGTTTTAAAGCGCCAACAAGGTAAGTTTTTAGGTTATTTACAACATAAATTAGGCAAAGCTGCATTTAAACACCCTGTCGCAACAGCGACTTATACCCGTCAGTCGTCCACTGTTGGTGACATCTCGGTTGGCATTAAAAGCTTACATTCAAGACTTGGCACCATACTTACCCGAATTGAAAACGGTGCCTCTGAAGTCGAAAAAGAAATGAAGATGTCCTATTCCTCTATTTCCAGCGCCAAAGTCAAAATACAGCATCAGCAAGAAGAAACTGATTTAATCGCAACGTCAATGACGGAAATGTCGTCTACCATTTCAGAAGTGTCGCAAAATATCGCAGAAACGGCGGAGTACGCGAGTAAAGCCTCTGATATTACTCAACACGCCGCGATTGCGGGAAATGACGCAAGGCTATCGATTGAGACATTGAACGCCACGGTAATGAGCATTGGCGAGTCGGTGAATCACGTAGCGGCGCTGGCTGATAAAATATCTACGTCGAGCAATTTGATTGATCAAATTGCCGAACAGACCAATTTATTGGCACTGAACGCTGCCATCGAAGCGGCGCGTGCGGGAGAGTATGGTCGAGGTTTTGCCGTGGTCGCTGATGAGGTGCGTCATCTGGCATCCAAAACACAATCATTAACTCAGGAAATCGACAAAGCTATAGAGGACCTATTAAAGGGGGTGAAAGCGACCTCGAAAGTGGCTGAAGAAGGTGTGATTATGTCCAAAGAAAGCTTAAGTAAAGTGGCCGTAGAAGATGAGCTGGTGAAAGAAGTTAATCTTGTTGTCGGCGAGATCGCCGCCCGTTCATTGCAAATGGCGGCCGCTACTCAGCAGCAATCTATCGTGATTGAAGAAACCAGTCATCAAGTACATAAGATCGCGAAGTTAGGTCATGAAAACACACAAAAAATGGAATCCACCGAAGCATCTCTTTTGCGCTCAACAGAATCCACTAAAGCATTGTACGAATTGGTTAAAAGGTTCAAGTAACAGATTATGGCGATAGACAAGGAAGGCTCCCTCTACAAAGCACTGTTTGAAGCGGCAGCGGATGGCATCATTATTATTAATGCTCGTGGCATTATTCAATCTTTTTCGCCTTCGGCTGAATTGCTGTTTGGTTATAGCGAAGCCGACGTATTTGGTCAGAATGTCTCCATATTGATGCCAAAAAGTGACGCAGACCGACACGATGGCTACCTGAAAAACTATCTTGATTCCGGCAAAGCCGCGATCATTGGCAAAGGTCGGGAAGTGACCGCGATGAAAAAGAGCGGCCAACTTTTTCAAATGCATTTATCTGTCGGACGAGCCGAAACACCAGAAGGTCAGCCATTTTTTGTGGGTATTTGCCATGATTTGTCTATGTATCAAAATGTGGTCGAACAATTAGAACGAGTGGACGTTCGTTACCGCAATGTATTTGATTCTGAAGGGCTTTTTATTGTTCGGATTTCCTTGGAAGGCACCATTATTTTGTCTAATAGGTCCTTTTCGCAACAATTTCATACCAATGAAATTGCCGGTGATGACTTTTTAGGTTGCGTGGCATCATCTTCAAAAAGAGACGCGCAGGTGCTGTTTTCGTTATCTGAAAATGGCTTTAAAAATGAATTAAAAATGTCCTTGATGATGAAAGCTTCCTCGTCTCATACGGAAGTAGAATGGCGGTTTAAATTAGTAAAAGACAACATCGGCTATCACATTCAAGGAGTGGGCATTGATGTGTCAGAAAAAGTGGTCGCCGCTAACGAAGCCTTCTTTTTGAGAAACTTTGATTCGGTCACCAAGTTGCCACAGCTCGATTATGTTCAACAGCTGTTTGATGGCAATCAAGTTGAAAACGCCTTGTTTTGTTTTATGGTGTTTGAACTGACGGATTTCGATCGTATTCGAAAACTAAACGGCGAAGTGTTGGCCGATAGAATGTTGGAAGAATTGGCGCGCTCCTTAGAAGATCAAGTCAGTTACCTGCATTGCAGCCGTTTACAAGCCAGCCGATTTTTGCTCATTTTTGTTGTTGATACTACGCAAAATTTGGAGCGGCAAGTAGAGGATAAAGCCACCACTTTACACACAGAATTACAGCGTACCGTTGGAGACATTAGTTCAGATATTCGTGTTGGTAGTGCGTATTTCGCCAAAAACAAAGACACTTTTAGTGACGTGGTTGAGCGTGCGCTGATGGCAATCGAATACTCTCGTCAAAATATGTTGTTTTTATCCTGTTATAACGAATCGATTCACCGAGCCGCAGATCGTAAAAAAGGCATTCAAAAAGCGCTCATCAAAGCCATTAAAAATGTCGAGATTGATGTGTATTTTCAGCCCAAAATTGACCTTAGACACAATTGTGTTGTGGCCTATGAAGCACTAATGCGTTGGTTTAGCGATGACTATGGCTTTGTTCCACCTTGGGAAGTGATCGAAGCCGCGCAAGAGTTGAATCTGCCTATTGAGTTAGACAAGTGCGTGATGAATAAAACCTTGTCGATCATCAAAGCCAATTCATCGATATTTAATGCCGATACGCCAGTGGCGATTAACCTCTCAGCGAAGAGTTTTGGTATGAAGTGTATTATTGATGAGCTGATTGAAAAAATAAACGCACATGACATTGACCCCAAATCGATTGAAGTCGAAGTCACGGAAGATGCCTTGCTCACCATTGGTGATCAGGTGAAATCAAACGCTTCTGCATTGAGAGAGGCGGGAGTCAAAATCTGCTTAGACGACTTTGGTACCGGTTATTCTGCCTTGAGTTACTTAGGAAAATTGCCTCTGGATAACCTTAAAATTGACCGCAGTTTCGTCATCGAGTCGGAGCAAGAAAGTGGCCGTTTGATGTTGGAAGCCATCGTATCAATCGCAAAGTCATTCCATTTAACGGTCACCGCAGAAGGTATTGAGACGCCGGAACAGCAAGCTTTCCTAGCGAACATTGGTTGTGAATACGCGCAGGGTTTTTATTACTCTAAAGCCATTCCAGTGGTGGATATTCCCCAATGGGTAGTACTTAGCCCCGTAACCAATTGAGATTAGAGTGTTACTAGCCTTTTTTGGGGGCCACCCGTTTGGCTGCTTCTGTTTAGTTGCTGCTAAAAACAGCCGCTTAAATGGATTCAGGGGTGGCTATGGAAAAAGCGACAATTCGCTGTTGCATGGAGCTGTCCTCTTTGCGCTCAATGACATCAAGCATCAGTTGGATGAGTTCGTTTGACATGAATTCGGCCGGATGATGTAAACCGGCTGCGATAAGCCCTTGCTGCAAGCCTACGCGAGCTTCCTCTCCCATGTCTCGGCATACGATCTTGATGTCTTTTTGCTGTTCAGTCGGCAATTCACGAATGGCGTTTAAAACCCCAGAAATGCCGCCGCCATTGACAAATATGCCTTTCAAATCCGTATGTTCTTGCAGCGCGTGTTTCACAACTTTGTAGGCTTCATCGGGTTCTTCTTTGGTCAGCAGTGTCTCTAAAACGGTGACGTCAGGGGCCATTTCTCGTATATACGAGCGAAAACTGGAATCTGAGATGTCTTGGCATTGATAACGATGACTGCCGATTAAAGGCACCACGCACGCGCCTTTTTCGGCAAGTTGGGTTAAGAACCAAGCGGCTGTTCGTCCAGCTTTCCAATTGTCGGTACCAACAAAACCTGCGCGGCTTGGCGCAGACAAATCCGAGATGTACGCAACAACGGGTACACCCTGATGCTTTAATTCATCAATAGCGTTGCTGATCAAAGGGTGATCGGGCGTGACAATCGCAATGGCATCCACTTTTTTGCCCAGCTCTAAGAGCTGTTGCGCGATGGCTTCTGGCGCAAGGTTGTCTTCAAACTCGACGGTGGCTTGAATGACGGCATGAGGGTAGCGATCGGCAGCGACCTTCAGGGCGTCGGCCCATTGCTGGTATATCAAACGATGCGACTGTTGCAGTAGAAAGCCCAGTTTTCGGTGGGGTAGATTATCGCGTTTGCGGGCTTTCAGAGTATTGATGCCGTAATAACCAATGTCTTCAGCGGCAACTAAAATGCGCTCGACCGTTTCGGGCCGTACGTGTTCTCGTCCGTGAATCAGTCGTTTTACGGTGGACGCGCTGACCCCTGCATGTGCGGCAAGATCGGTAATGGTTGGTCGCTTCATCGGTATTTCCCCAGTATCAGTCTGTGCTTCTTAACATAGCAAGTGAGAGGGCTCATGAATAGGATCAAAAGAGTTCATTTGTGAGACAAAATTTCATCGTTAAGCTTTCTAATAAACATCAATTTCTGGATTTATTAGTTTATGGTCAAAGTTTTAAATGAATTAAATGGTTCATTTATGGATGGTCTATTTTGAAACCTTAGCTCATTACCGTTCATTTTTCGCTTTTCTCTGTATTCATCAAACGCTAAGTTCTATGAGTCCTTTCGAAGGCATGTTCGATCTGCACAAAAGAAAAATAAAATGGAGGTAGTGACAATGTTAAATGGTGAAAAATGCATAGAACGACCATTACGGTGGGGAATGATTGGGGGCGGCCGAACTGGTCAAGTCGGCTACAAGCACCGCACGGCAGCGTTGCGAGATAACACCGCTTATCAGTTGGTGTGCGGAGCATTTGATTTAGATGCTGAGCGTGGCAAAGCATTTGGTAAGAACCTAAGTGTGGATGAAGATCGTCTTTACGCTGACTATCTTACGTTGATTGCCGAAGAATCACAGCGTGCTGATGGAGTAGAGGTGGTGTCGATTGCGACCCCTAATTTCACGCACTTTGACATCACCAAAGCTTGCCTTGAGGCCGGTATTCATGTGATTTGTGAAAAGCCGTTATTTTTCACCGTGGCAGAGTGTGATGTCATTGCCAAACTAGCAAGTGATAAGGGGTTAATTGTCGGTGTGACATACGGTTTTACAGGGCATCCATTGGTTCATCAAATGGCAGCAATGGTGAAAAGAGGGCTATTGGGCGACATTCGCATCGTGGATATGCAATACACTCATGGGTTTAATTCAGACGATGACCGCCATGCGGGTGAGGCCATGAAATGGCGTACCAACCCGGCCACAGCAGGGCCAACCTTTGTCTTAGGTGATATCGGCACGCATTTGTACTACTTGTCTGAAGTTGTTTTACCAGAGCTGACAATTGACAAGCTGCTGTGTGATCGAAAAGCTTTCATACCCAGCCGCGCACCTTTAGAAGATCATGCCACAGTCTTAATGCATTACAACAATGGTGCCCGTGGGCGGCTTTGGGTGTCGTCTGTAAACGCGGGCAATATGGGGAGCCAGCGTTATCGCTTTGTCGGATCTAAAGCGTCGATCGAGTGGTCGGATACACACCCTGATCAGCTTATCTATGAAGTGCAAGGACAACCTAATCAGATTCTTCATCATGGTATGCCCTACCTTGAGGATGAAGCCCTAGCCGTTGATCGTATGGGGGCATTACACACCGAAGGGCTGGGCGACAGCTGGGCCAATATTTACTTATGGATCGCTCAAGCAATTGATGCTAAGCAGCGTGGTGATGAGGGTTTTCTTAATAGCCATCACTATCCTGGAATCGAAGCGGGTACTGACGGTGTACGTTGGTTGGAAAACTGCGTTCGCTCCGCTGATAACGGGTCGGCTTGGGTCAATTTTGAATAACATTACAGATTAATGGACGCAATAATGAAACTCTCAATGTGTACGGATAGCCCAGGAAATCTTTCTTATACAGAGATGTTAGATAAAGTGGTCGCACTGGGGTTAGAGGGGGTGGAAATGACAGGGGACGGCTGGTCATGATTTGCAATGGTGGAAAGAATTCTTTTCGGTATGTCGAATAGTGGGTTACAACGACTGGGTCAGTTTGGAAATGGAAGACTTGACCATGTCTGTTGAAGCTGGCATAGATAGCTCTGTCGAAGCCTTAAAGCAAACCATCAGCCGTTAACACGACGGCTCAACCACCAAATGCCTCACCTATCTGTGGGGCATTTTTAAAGAGAAGTCTATGCCAGAGTACGTTAATACCGAAATTCCAGTGTCCCGCATTTCCGAAACGGGCATGGGGTTTCGCCATGAAGGAAAAGAATACTTTAGTGTTCACTTTGATCAGGAATTGAGAGTGTATGAAAACCGCTGTCCACATTTTGGCGTGCGATTAGAGTGGATGCCCGATCAATTTTTAGACTCGTCCAGAATGAATATCTTATGCAGCCGACACAGCGCACAGTTTGATATCAAAACCGGATTGTGTCACCAAGGCCCGTGCGTTGGGGATTCTTTACTGCCTGTTCAGCATCAAGTTCATAATCAGCAATTATGGATTAAGGTGTAGCGTGTATGAACAGTGAGATAAGCCCTCTGCTTTGATAATAATCGTACTGAAAGAACGGGCAAGCTGTTTGTAATATTTCCCCACGCTACAGGGTGATAACCGAGTACAAGCCGATCGACTGTTCAGCGGGCTGGAAATGGACTGATACTAGTTTTTGCCTCGTCCTCCATGAAAGCTCTTTAAGGCATTCCGCGCAAGGGTTGGGCTGACGCCGATTTATGTCTTCTAACGACTGCCAGACAAAGCGCCAATGCCGAATGATCGCTTAGTCGTAAGTCTCGTTTTAGCCACACCACAACGGGGTTAAGCGAACGCTCAATAATCATGTTGTGGTCGCTCATTGTGCAGGATAAATTGGCCAGTCGGCCGCATCCACTGAATCCAATTGGGTATCAAATATTTGGCCTTGCCACTTTTGAATAAACTGTTGATTTGGGTCGTATTGTTCAGTTTGTTTTTGCAAATTGAAATGACGGCCACCTTTGGGGTCGGCGCCAACTCCTGCGATGTATTGCCAATTCCCCCAATTGGAACCGACACTGTAATCGAGTAGCTGCTCTTCAAAATACGCCGCACCATAACGCCAGTCGATGCCCAGTTCATAGATCAAGCAGCTGGCAGCAATTTGTCGCCCTCGGTTGCTCATATAGCCGGTTTCATTAAGTTGCTTCATGCAGGCATTTACCAAGGGATAAGGCGTGTTGCCTTGGCTCCATTTGCGAAAGCGTTCAGCGTAATAACTGCCTTGATTTTGTCTTCTTGTTAACCCTCCAGGTAAGAAAAGCTGTTTGCCATAGCGTGTCGCATACCAATGAAAATACTCACGCCATAGTAGTTCGAAATAGATCCAGTATGTTGATTCGTTTGCGCCATGATCTCGCTCGTAAGCGTCGATACTGGTTTTGATTTGTCGAGCTGATAAACTGCCTTGCGCCAACCATGGCGAGAATTTGGTGGAGCTTTCCCAGCCATCTAGTTTGTTACGGGTTTCTTTATAATAGCTTGGTAGATCCGTTGAGAAGTAATCGCTTAGCTGGTCTATCGCAGCGTGTTCTCCGCCAGTAAATGCACTCCTATCTTCTACTTTATCAAGCTTCCAAGGGCGAATGCGTTGAATGTCGAACACCGGAACGGGTGGTAACTTTTGTAAGGCAGGTAAGGGGGCAAAAGTATCTATGTCTTCGACTAAACGACGGAATTTAGAAAAAGAATCAGGTAGTTCTGCTATATCAAAAGGCAACTGAGATGGTGTAAATAGGCTCAAACCATGACCCAAATGAATACGCACATCAGGGTATCGATTCGCTATGCTCTTAAGTGCTTGTCGTTCGTCCCAGCCGCCGTGGTGGTTTCGATATAGATGTGCAATCGGCACTTCGTTGAGCAGTATGTTTAAACTGGTGGCGGCATCTAATGTGCTTATGAATAATGTTTGCCCCAAGGATTGTAATTGCAATGCCAAACTCTGCAGGCCTTGCTTTAAAAAACGACGGCGATTCTTCGACATGCCTTGGGTTGCATAACGACTAGAAGAGCGGTGGTGAGGCTCATCGCAATAAAGACAGACAAGATAATCAACCTCCTGCGCCGCTTTCCATAGTACGCTCTGATCAGCGCAGCGCAGATCTTCTCCGAACCAAACTACACCTAGTTTCATTACATATTCCTGTTTATTCGTGACTCTTAACTTTAGTACGTATCTAAGAGAATATTGGTTTAAAAAATATGCATATCCGCTTTGTATCGATCGCCTCAAATAACTTTGTTTCAAAAGTTGGGTTTTTTAAATGAATTATTTTTTACCATCAAGCAAAAACCATAACAAAAATAGGGGTATAATGAGCAAAATTTTCCCGTTTACGTTAGAAGGTAGTGATAATTATGAGTCTTCCAAATTGCCCAAAATGCAATTCTGAGTATGTTTATGAAGATCAGGCTATGCTGATTTGCCCTGAATGTGCCCACGAATGGAACCCTAATGAAGTTGAGGTTGATGAAGACGCGCTTATTATCAAAGATATGGGCGGTAATTTATTGCAAGAAGGTGACAAAGTGACTTTGGCGAAAGACCTTAAGGTTAAAGGCTCATCCCAAGTATTAAAAATTGGCACCAAAGCGACAATTAAACGTCTTGTTGATGGTGATCACGATATTGATTGCAAATTAGATGGCGGTGGCGAAATGATGCTGAAGTCTCAATTTGTGAAAAAAGCCTGAAGCTGGTCGTTTTATCATCAAAAGAGAAGAGGAAGTTTCTCATTCTCACTTTTAAAATGAGCATAATAATGCTCATTTTTTATTTCGAATAAATACAAATGGGCCGCTATTTATCCAATATAGATGATATTTTGCATGTGTCTTAAGGTGAGTTTGCGGATCAAGTTGGCGTGAGCCGAAGTATGTTAACGTATGTAGAGTCAGTCAAAGGGAATCCCGCACAAGCTATTATCAACAAGATTTTTGAGTCTTTTGGGTCCAATCCAGCTTGGTGCCTATAGAATCGCATGTGGCGTGCTATTTATTGGTTGGAAAAGCTGAGCGCTAGTTTATTCGCTGCATTCAAGCCTTACTCAACCAAAGGCAATAGCCAGTCTTTGACTTCTTGCCATGATGTCGTATTCCCGTTCAATACTCTTCCGAGTAGGCTGCCCAGCAAAATAGTGTAAATCGGTATGGCGTTTGTTTTTCCGACGTATTCAGTCACCAGATCCAGATATTTCTTTTCCACTAGTTGCATATGTTGGTTGTGGTGAATTTGTTCGGCTGTCATGCCTCGGGTGAAATCAATCACCAAATTAAGCTCCCCTTTAAAACGTTCATCAATATGCTGTATCACTTCTAGCAAGGCATCCAGTCGTGTTTCTGGGCTGGTGTTTGGTGGGCAGGGAGAAAACGCCATGTCTTCTGACGTGATGTATTCAATGCACGCGGTGAACAGAGCCTCTTTACTGGCAAAATAATGGTACAGCGCACTTTTAGAAACCTTCAGTTCATCGGCGAGCTGTCGCATACCAAGTTGTGAATAACCATGCGCTAAGAAAACATGACAGGCTTTTGAAACAATGAGCTGTTTGTGTGCTTGGTGATCAATGATCTTTGGCATAAAAAATCTCTTTATTCGTCCATCCGGACTATAAAATAATGACAAAGCAATACGCAAGCTGCTATTTTTATAGTCCAAGTGGTCTGAAAAAGAAAAAGGATGAAATATTATGCGTATTAATTGGAATTATCCGCCAGTCAGGCGTGGTTTGGCGGGTGCGATTGATCGATTTATTGGGCCGGGTGCGACGCCAGCGGAAGTGCTTTTGCAAACGCTATTGCCTTTGGTAGCGGCGCTTGTTGCGGTTGTGTATGGCATGTTGCAGATGCCGGAGTGGTCTTATCTGCAATTATTTATGTGCGGTCTACTGGCGTTAGACATATCGGGTGGGATTATTACCAACGCCACCTCCACGGCAAAACGCTGGTATCACCGATCTGGTCAATCGATCCGCCAGCATATGAACTTTATCTTGTTGCACTTTCTGCAGCTGTTTTTAGTGGCGTATTTTTTTCTGTCGTTTGATTGGGTTTGGCTAATGGTCGCGGGCGGTTATCTAGTGGTGTCGGCCTTGATTATTTTAATGACCAGTGTGTATTTGCAGCGACCCGTTGCGATGATTTTATACAGTATGGCGTTTTTGATATCGCTGTATGGCCTGGCTCAGCCAGAGGGAATGGAATGGTTTTTACCACTGTTTTACTGCAAGTTGTTAGTCAGTCATTTACCGCATGAAGAGCCGTATCGACCTGACAGTGAAAGCTTGTCGTGACTTATGACAGGACCAATGAAGCGTTCAAGTCCGTCCTGTCGGCTTTTAGATCAACGTTTCTTGCTTAGTCGCCAATAGGCTTTGGTGTGGTTGTTCTTTCCCATTACTTGACGTTCATTGCGTAAAAAATGACGAACTTGTTTGCTGAGTCAGACTCAAAAGCCGTCTTCAGATTTACATCGGGCGGCTTTTTGGTATATACAGGTAAGGATAATTAATTAATCATAAATTGATGTTCAAACTTCAAATCTAGTAAAAAATGATCAAAAAAGTACTTTTATAAAACAACTTATAAAAAAATAGTTAAAAAAGTACCTATTTATCATTAACTTGTATTTTTGTGTCAAAATAGTATTAATATTTTGCTTTTATTGTATTTGTTTACTCCCTTCCGACTTCTTACACTCCTTCCCCCATATTTATGATGACAAAAAGAGCAATATGTTTTCTGCATCTTGATTGTGTTTTTGGCGGTTTTGCTTAGGTATTGTATTTCCTTCAAAAAGCACTCTTAAAGTAAATCAGAAAAAGATCGCTCAGAGAGGTGCTTTGTTTGCCTTTCATATAATTCCTATTAAAAGAATAAAGAGATAAGTAATGAATTTTGAAAAGCTAGATAGAGTCAATGAAGAGCAGTTGCCCATTGCAAAGCATAAGTTGCACGGCTGGAAACACTTTTTTGGTTTGTATGCCGGCGAACATGTGGCAGCAACTGAGTTTGTTATTGGTGCTACTTTCGTTGCTCTTGGCGCGAAAACGATGGACATTCTTCTTGGTCTTTTGATTGGTAATATTCTTGCCATTCTGAGTTGGACTCTGATTACAGCGCCAATCGCAACACAAACACGTTTAAGCCTGTATACCTATCTTGAGAAAATAACGGGTCAGTCTATGACTAAGCTCTATAACTGGGCAAACGTCATTATTTTTACCGTTATATCGGCCGCGATGATAACTGTCTCGAGTACGGCTGTTCGCTATCTTTTTAATATCCCTGCGCAATTGAACTGGTACCCGAGTAACTTTTGGTTTGTTTTAGTTGTTCTTGCTGTTGGTGTGGTGGTGGTATTTGTCGCCATGTACGGTTTTAAAGCGGTGTCTGAATTTTCTGGAATCTGTGGCCCGTGGCTTTTTGTTATGTTTGCTTCTGGTGCTCTGGTTATGTTGCCAGCATTATCTGAGTCAGTGTTGGGTTCAACGGTTATTCATAGTTTTAAAGATTTTGTAACGATTGGAGATCAATCGATCTGGACTGGAGTGAATGCTCATGGAGAACCGGGTATCGGTTTGGTCGAGGTAATTGGTTTTGCATGGGCTGCTAATACCATCACGCATTTCGGTTTAATAGATATGGCGTTGTTACGCTATGCTAAAAAGCCAATTTACGCTTTATCGACAAGCGCAGGTATGCTGTTTGGTCATTTTATTGCTTGGGTATCTGCTGGCATTATGGGAGCGGGTGCGGCTATTCTGGTGAAGAAATCTATTATTGAATTAGATCCAGGCGATGTGGCTTTCCAAGCGCTGGGTTTGTCTGGTTTTGTTATTGTTATTATTGCTGGGTGGACTACGGCGAATGCAAACTTGTATCGCGCAGGCCTTGCTGCTCAAGCAATTTTCCCTCATTACTCTCGTAAAGCAACCACACTCACAGTGGGTCTTTTTACTGTGGTGATTGCTTGCTTCCCCTTTGTCTTCAGTAAAATGCTGCCTATTTTAACCTATGCCGGTTTATTGGTAGTGCCTGTTGGTGCCATCGTATTTGCTGAGCATTTCTTGTTTCCGAAGATTGGCTTGACTCGCTATTGGGCAAGCTACAAAAAGCTTACTCATAGTACACCGGCAGTCGCCTCGTGGGGCGCTGGGCTTGTCTTTGGTTTTGGTTTAAATGCACTTGATGTGATGTCTTTCTATTACCTTTTCTTGCCAACATGGTTTTTCACTATGCTTGTGTATACCTTGCTCGCCAAACGCTACGGTGCCAGTGATAAATACCCTAAAGAAGAAGCGGAAATGGAACAGCAGGCACAAGTTATCCGTGAATATCATAAACAACAGGCCATTGAGCAAGCTCCTTATGTAGAGGACCGTTCAGCCTTTTCTAAACTGCTAACAGCCCTGTCATGGTTGAGCTTGTTGATCACCTTAGTGCTGGCTTACAACACCATGTTTGAAAGTGTAAATATGACTGCATACATCAATAATCGTGAGCTTTTTTATACTTATGGTTTTGTCTGCACGATTGTTTATTTTGTCACTGCTTATTGGGCTCTGAAGCGTAAAAAAGCGCTTCAAGCTTAACGATCTATTTTTTACGAGATTTACTTATGAACACGACCATTCAGCTTAATCAAAAAAACCTGCATAACTTACCTGACTCTTTTGTCGTACCTAAGTACGATCGAAGTCAGTTAAAGGCAGGTATTGTTCATATTGGCGTTGGTGGTTTTCACCGATCTCATGAGGCGTGCTACAACGATGACTTTTTGACGCTATCCCAATCAACAGAATGGGGTATCTGTGGAATGGGCTTACGTGAGGCAGATCGTAAAATCGGTGATATTTTAAAGCAACAAGATTATCTTTATACCTTGATTGTTAAGCACCCCGACGGTCGACAAGAAAATCGCGTAATAGGTTCTATTGTCGATTTTGTTTTGGCTAGCGATGATCCAGCGGCGGCGACGGACAGATTAGCTGACGCACAGACGAAAATTGTTTCGCTTACAATCACTGAAGGCGGCTACCATTTTAATCCTGCGACCAATGCATTTGATTTTGATCATCCTGATGTTCAGCATGACTTGGTTAATCCACACGCTCCCAAAATGATTTTTGGCTTTTTGACAGAAGCGCTTAGAAAGCGTCGTGCGAAAGGTTTGCCTGCTTTCACTATCCAGTCTTGTGACAATATCCAGCACAATGGCGATATGACACGTAAAATGCTGCTGGCTTTTGCTGAGAAACAAGATCCAACATTGGCACAATGGATTTCAAGCTCTGTGAGCTTTCCAAACGCCATGGTAGATCGGATTACTCCGATGACTACTTTACAAGATATTACGCTGCTTGAAGAAGCTGGAGTTCAAGATCTTTGGCCTGTAACGTGCGAACCATTTACGCAATGGATTATTGAAGACCATTTCTCTGATGGCCGACCTGATTGGGAATCTGTTGGCGCGCAGTTTGTAGGTGATGTGACGCCTTATGAGCTGATGAAAATTCGCCTTTTAAACGCAGGTCATTCTGTTTTGGGACTATTGGGCTCTGTTCATGGTCATGCCACTATTGATGGATGTATTGCCGATCCTCTGTTTGCTTCTTATGTACGGAGATTCATGGATGTTGAAGTAACTCCTATTTTGGCACCTGTTGATGAAATTAATCTAGACGAATATAAGAGCACTCTAATTGAGCGCTTCGGAAACCCAAATATTAAAGATAACTTGGCGCGAATTTGTTTGGAAAGCTCTTCAAAGCTGCCTAAATTTATTGTTCCAACCATAATGGAAAACCTCGAAAAAGGTGGCAGCATTAAATTCGCTGCTTTAGTAATTGCTGCTTGGTGTTATTACTCGGATAAAGGTGTGAGTAAAAACGGCGTAGCATTAGACATCGTTGATGATATGAAAGCTGAATTACACAGCTATGCCTCAAAAACAGAGCAAGATAGTCTCGCCTTTTTAAAATTGGACAGTGTTTTCGGTGATCTTGTGCAATCCAAAACGTTCACAGACGAGTATGTCGCTATGGTTCGAACCTTGTATACGAACAGAGATATTGCCGCTCAAATGGATGTCTTGCTGGGTGAAAGCCTATTGTTAACGGCTTAATGCTGTTGTTGTAGCCCGTTATATTTTAACAAACCGATATCATTCTTGATGTCGGTTTTTTTTGCGCTGCAGTTTGGAACCCTTTTGTAGTGCAGTATTTTTTTATTAATAATGAATGATAAGTGTTAACTTATTCATTAAATATGAAAATAAGATGTGAAAGGGTAAGTGGGTATGGATATTTCAGATCTGATTGTTTTTAAAGCTGTTGTCGAACACAAAGGAGTGACTCGAGCGGCTGAAGCCTTGCGTCGAGTCCCTTCCAATGTCACCGCACGGCTTAAAAAATTGGAAGGCGAACTTAATGTAGATCTTTTTTTACGAACAAATAATCGATTGTCCGTGACCTCTGCTGGGCTGAGGCTATTGGATTACACGGATAAAATCCTGCAATTGCAAAAAAGCGCTATTGCTGAGTTAACACAGGCGGAACCGTCTGGGTTATTAAGATTAGGTTCTATGGAAAGTAGCGCCGCTTCACGCTTACCAAGCATACTCTCGCGTTATCACGACACTTATCCTGCTGTGCAAATTGAGCTTATGACCTCGGCTTCAATGCCGTTAATAGAACGTGTTCTGGAAGGTGAGTTAGATGTTGCAATGAGTGCGGATCCACCAGACGACCCAAGGTTATCCTGTGTGCATTGCTTTGACGAAGAGTTGGTTCTTATCATGCCGGCCTCATGGCAAGATCAAGAGAAGCTGCCTGACTCGCTCACCATGGTGGGTTACAACAAAGGCTGCTCTTACCGAGATCGTCTGGAAAAATGGCTTAAAAGACAAGAACGGACTTGCGAGCGTATTATTGAGATCCCAAGCTATTACACCATGATTAGCTGCGTTATCGCAGGTATGGGGATCGGTATGGTACCGCGTTCACTCTTGTCACTGCATAAAACTGAAGGGCTGGCTTACCGCACCATTGATCAAGATATTGCCCACGCGCGAACCTACTTAGTGTCACGCAAAGATAACCCTTCGAGTGCGATAACCGCATTTGTGGAATGTACTTTGAATTTGCCTTAGGTACTAAGTCACTTTCAAATATCATTTGAAAGTGACTTTACTTAAATGGGCAACGGCTAAAATTCTTTTTCTGATTCGCTTAATGTTAGGTTTTGCCGCGTTTAGATTGTAGGCGCCAATAGGCTTTGGTGTGGTTGTTCCTTCCCATTACTTGACGCTCATTGCGTAAGAAATGGCGAACTTGTTTGGCTGAGTCAGACTCAAAAGCGGCCCACACCGCATCAATATTAGTGATCTTATCCAGAGCCGATAAGACGCTTTCGCCTTGTTGTTGAGCGGGGCAAACGATGCGCTCTACTTGAGCGTCATGTGGAAAGTCTGTGTGGCTGAAATAAGCTTGTTCCGTTTCATTCTCACTGAGCAAAATGATGTAAGGGGCGATTGGGTTTTGCCATTGGTCTAAAATGCCGGCCAGTGCTGGGTAAGCGGTTTCATCTGCGATGAGTAACGTTTGCCCTTGATGCAAGTGCGGGTGTTTGTCTGTGGCTTCTGAGCGACTGGAAACGATATCGCCTTTACGGAGGCTTTTCGTCCATTGGCTACCTGGCGTGTTGCCATGGGTGAAAATATCAACATGAGCTTGATCGATAAAGTCAGATCCTTCAGATTGCCACGCTTTACGGAGTGTATAGAGACGTACGTCCTTGTTGGCACTCATCAAGAGTTTTTGACGATGCTTATTGGACAAGTGTTTCATGAGCCAGATAAAGGCACGATCAAATAGGTTTTTCTGCCATGATTTTTTGGCTTGTGGCGAGGTCGCTAATTCAGGCCGTTTTTGTAAACTTTTTAACACAAAAGCAAAAGCATGGCCTGGGTAATAATCCGGTAACGGCGTTGAAGATTGCAGCGTTAGTCGGGTGATATTTTGGGTGATATTCTGCGTGTTTATGACTTCAAAATAACGTTTTCCAGTGCCGCTAAAGTCACGACCTTGTTTCACGATTGCCGCATAAGCAAGGTATAAAATCTTATCTTCTAGGCTACCGTTAATGACAAAAGGCGCAAAAATGTCTTGCTGATTCTCTGATGTGCTGTTCTCTGATGGTTTGGCTTCTAATGTGTGAGCTTGAATCAACACCCCCTCTTCAAAGAGGTCCACTATCTTCGCTGACACTATTTTGAATGAGCCGACTAAATGGCTTTCTGCGATGGCCAATACTTCTTCGCTGTGGTCTTGATTAACGTGCTCAAGTATATCGAGTTTGTGGTCTGGGTCTTGAATGGGGGAACGTGATTCCATGTTACCTCTGGTGAGCTGATGGCTAAGGCTTTCAATAAGCATAGGGGCAAATTAAGCCCCTATGCTGAGTGACTGTATTAGTGTTAGTTTTGGTGTTAGAAAGAGCTACAAACGGTACAGGGCACTGATGCCAATCGTACGAGTTTGTCCTACAGTCGCGACAGTACCTTCACGATAATACACCACGTCTTCGTCTGTGAGGTTTTTAACATAGCCTGTTAACGTCAGATTTCCTAATAGATATTGAGCACGAGCATCAAGCACGGTGTGATTGCCAGCCTCATTTGCGTCGCTGTTATCAAGGGTGGAATAATATTGCCCAACATAATTTGCATCGGCGCCGAATGACCAATTGTCACCTAGGTATTGAGTGAAACCTAAGCCAATGTTTGTTTCTGGTGCCCCCGATAACTGGTTGCCTTCATTGGTATCATTGTTATCGATCTCGGAGCGCAATAAACCAACGGAACCGCGTAACTCAAAGTTGTTCGTCAACCAAGTGCTGGCTTCCAACTCGAAGCCATAAGTATGGGCCGCGTCGATATTTACAACGGAAAAGCCACTTGCGGCTTGATAATCCGTGTAGTCATTATAGAAAATATTCGCACTTAATCGTGTGCCGTTGGCAAAGACACTTTTGCTGCTAACTTCGTAAGCTGTGACGGCTTCACTGTCGAATTCATAAGCGTCATTGGTAGAAACATTGATGCCGGTGCCAGAAGGGCTATAGCCTTTGCGAATGCTGACGCCAAGCGTGGTAGCTTTTGATACCGCATGAGTGAGGCCGACTTTAGGAAGGTAATATGTCTGATCTAGGTCTTGGTCGACATCGCTGCGTCCAAAGAAAGAGCCAGTTTTATCAATGTCTTCGTGTTCGATGCGTAATCCTACACTGGCTTGCGTCAAATTAGATAGGGCATAACTTGTTTCGCCATAGGCAGCGGTGGTATTGGTTGTGTAGCTAGTGTCTATGTTTAAGGCGCCTTGTGTGGCATCAATCACAGAATCTTTGCTAGAAGCATAGAGCCCTAATACACCCGACCAGTCAGATTGTTGGCTATTAAAAATAACGCGGTTTTCTAACGAGGTAGTGTCTTGCTGAATGTCATATGTATTGGTGGCGGTTGCAACAGAATAGCCATCTGCGTATAGATCAGAATTACTATGACTGATGTGAAGTGAGTTGGTTAGGCCGCTACGGATTTGATAATCCACGTCCAGTGCAATGGACTTGTCTGTTGAATCTTGTTGGCGTGAGATGGTGCTACTGTTCAAGGTAAGCGTTTGGCTATCAATACCTTCTTCTGTATTACTGGCGAAGCGGATGTGTTCACCGTCGTTTTTATGATGGTTGACGGTCAATTTAGCAGAGAGCTCTGGAATACTAGCAGGCTGCCACAGTAGTTTGCCTCGAATATTAAGGCTCTCTGATTCGCTTAAGTTCGGCGTGTCATCATACCCATTGGTATCATAGTTCAGCCAGCCTTCTCCTTTGGTTTCATCGATGGCGATACGATACGCCAATTCATCTTCAATAATGGCACCAGAAGACATGGCCGCCACATTGTATTTTAGGTTGCCATTTTTGTAGCTTTCTAAACCCGCTTGAACCGCCGCTTCACTTTCAAACGTTGGATCATTGGTATTGATGACAAGGGCGCCGGCGATCGCACTCGCACCTTGTGCTGTGGATTGTGGTCCACGTAAGACTTCTACTTGTTGAGCGTCCCATAAACCGACAGGTGAAAAGTTGTATCCTGACCAGTCTTGAGACGTACCGTCAACTACGGTGGCCACTCGGGCACGAGACCCCGTTATCAATGCCAGACCACCGGTCGCAGCGCCACCGCCAGAAATGCCTCGAACGTTAATGTTACCAAAGGAGCCTGGAATGACATTCGGTGCTTGTGTCGCGATGTCTTTGGCTTGTTTTGTTTCGCCTGTTTCAAGTTCATCAGAGGTTATAACCGTGACCGCTGTGATGGTATCTTTCAAGCTCTTATCCATCTTTTCGCCTGTGATGACGATGGTATCGAGATCCACTTCAGCCGCGATTGTAGGCTGAACCATCATGGCGCTAATAACCGATATGGCGACTAAGGAGAGCTTGTAAGGGTTATAAGGTCGTATGTTTATTGTTTTCGACATTGAATGTTTTCCTTTTGTGAAATAGGGCTAACGAGTGGCATGACTGCATGGCGAAGAAGCCTGCATTGGACTTTCTTTTAGTAAGGGGCGAATAACGCAGGCGATCAGCAGCGTGATGACGGCCCCACCAGCGACAACACCGCTGTATTGCAAATGTTTTGCTAGAGCGAGACTGGCAGCGGAATAGGCGAAACCAAGCAATGAAGCCACGCTGAATTGAAGCGTGAAAAATGTCGCTTTCCTTAGCGTTAGGGCCGCTTTGTCCATCATGATGGTGGAAGAAACCACCAACATTGCAGGGAAACTGATGAAATGTAAGGTAATGGCAGCGTAAACCATGACCTTACTGGTCGCACCTAATGTTAGAAACAGCACAAAGATAAGGGAGGTGAATTGTATAAAGGTGACTGTGACAAGGGCATTGGTGCGGCCAATTTGATTGATCAGCGGCGTGGCGAGTAGAGCGGAAAACAACCCCACAATAGAACCGTATATCTTCATCACGAAGCCAATATCGTCAAGCGGCCAACCTTGATCAACCAGAAGTGGGTTTAATAAAGCGAATCCACAGGTCGAGCCAATAGGATAAAGTCCTAATATTAGAAACCAGCGTTTATGTTTAAGAATGAATTGCTTAATGTCTTTTAGAAGGTGATGAGTACTTTCGTTTTGTTGGGTTGGTTCAGCGGCATGGTCAGGCTCTTTGAAGAAAAGCATTTGCACAAGTGAAATGGCGGTCAAAGCGGCCAGCAACCATAAGGATCCTTGCCATTCTAACCAAGGGTAAAACATTAAGATTAAGCCACCGCCAATGATATTACCGAGTAAATTTCCTGAGAATTGAACGCTGTTAGCAAACTTGCGGGTGTTTGAATCAAACAATTTGCAGGAGAGCCCGTCAATCGATACATCTTGTATGCTCATGAAGAAAACATAACAAGCTAACACCAGCAGTATGCCGCTAAATTGTGTTTCGAAGTCTAAAGCCCCTGCTAGGATAAGCAGTAATGTCATTGCGCCTTGGGCGAGCACAAGCCAGCTTCTGTATCTACCTTGTAGATTTACTAAACATATATATCGTAAGTTTACGTGAAATTTGTCAATTATCGGGGCATAGAAAACCTTACCAGCCAGAGGCAGTACAGCGAGGTTCAATAGGGCTAATTGATCCAACGCTGCGCCCTGTTGACGAAGAATAGCAACGGCGGCGGAGAGAATGAAAGCGACGCCTATATATTGAGTTACGTAGGTGCTGGCTAACATGAACCAAGGGTATTGGCTGTTTTTCATGGTTGAATCCTAAGGGTGATCTTATGCAGATACTGGAGGCGCAACAGAGCGACCAAGCGGTATTTTGCATAAGGGGTTAAAAGTCGAAGTAAGCGTTTGAGGAAAAAGAAGCAAGCCAACTAAGACGTTTTAACGAGTCTATCGAGGAAATAGAAGGCGCTCTTTCGAAAGCAGACATGTTACTTTTGAAAACGGAAAAAATGGCTAAGCGGAATGTCGTATGAATAAGGCTTGGCGATACTCGCTTGGGGTGACACCCACTTCGCTCTTAAACAAGGTGGCAAAATGCGCTTGGCTTTTGAAGCCAATATCGTGAGCAATATCGGTAATAGGCTGACTGCTGGCGAGTCGTTTTTGAGCCGTCTCGATGCGAATTTTTCGAAGCCAGTCACGAAAACTCATGCCCAGTAATTGCTTGATATCCTGTTTGACATAGGTGCGATTGCTGCCGGCTAGGCGAGCAACCGCCGACAGAGGCCAATCTAGTTGTAAGTTCATTTGTACATGATTTAAGGCATAATTTAATTGATCAATTCGAATGTTCTGAGTGGCTTGGCTTTTTAAGCGATGCTGGTGAAGAAATAGAGCCAATACTTCTTGTGCTTTGGCTTTAATAAAAAGCTCTCGTTCAAACCCTTGTAACTCACAATCCCAAACGGCTTCACAGCATTGCAGTATGTCCACTGGAATTGGCCCCGCTTCTGCTAGTCGCACCTGGGGAACATTGTGCGGCACATTGGTGGTTAATTCAGGCAATATGCTCCTTTTTCCTAGGTGCTCCAAAGATAAGTGAATGGAGAAAGTTTGCCAGGTACTGTCACTTTGAAAGCTCATGTAAGAAGGGCATGATTCATCAACTAACGCTACCATGTAGTTGTGACTGTAATCCCTTTTTTTATCCATTCCTTTATTCAATGTTTGGCACTGACACTTACCTATCATAGAAATATACAGGCCGGGCTGGTGAACATTCACAATAGAAGTGTCTTCATCAAAATGATGGTTAACAGTACGAACCCAACTGGATGGGTCGAAATCTAAGTTAAATTGTTCAAACGTTGCGATTTGCTCAACAGAATGAAAAGACACGATGTTTTCTCCTAACGAAGTAGTGCTGGTAACAGCAGAAACAGATAACACTTATATTATTAATAATCATTATCAATTGCGAGGTTATTTTCTAAAATTCGCTACATTGAATAGGGTTCGAAGAATGACAACGCAGTGTTGTGTATTTAGAGCCGTTACATGCGTATTTATTGAATAATTACGACGTATGATGACCTAGGCTTAAATACTCAATGAAAATCAATACGTCACGCATTCATCAAAGTGAAGGGGAATCAAATGACATTGGCCGTCATGTTTAAAAAATTAACATTAGGAATAGTGGTTTTGGCAATGGTATCAACATCGGTTCAGGCGGTTGAAGTAATGAAAGACATACGCTACGGAGATCGGGAGCGAAATCAGTTAGACATCTATTTGCCTGACAATGTATCGAATCCGCCTGTTGTGGTTTTCATTCATGGTGGGCGATGGTTTCGCAATGACAAGTCCCAAATTGCGCTTTATGATCGGGTGAATCAATTGATGGAAGCTGGTATGGCCTTGGTGTCGATTAATTACACTTACAGCACGCAAGCCACTTGGCCAACGCAATTAGAGGACTTGAGAGCCGCATTCGACTTCGTCCGAAATAACGCGAAACAATACGGTTATGATGGTAGTAAGGTGGCTGTATGGGGGCAATCCTCAGGCGCTCATTTGGCGTTATGGTCAGGGTTTGATCAAGCGCAATCAGCAGCCACTCAACTTGACGCTGTGGTGTCATGGTATGCTCCTTCTGATTTGTATCATTTGGCAATAGACAGAAAGCAGGACGACGTAACGGATCGCAAGGCTATGGATGAAGAGCCGACACCGGAATCCATATTGGTGGGCGCGAAAGTGTCTGAGCATAAAGCATTAGCAGATGCGGCCAGCCCCCTGACGTTCCTACAAACCCTACCAGAGAATATTCGTATTCCAGCCACTTTACTGGTGCATGGTACGAGTGACTTTGTCGTCTCCCCTTTGCAATCTGAAAGACTGTATTCTGTTATGAAAGGTCGTTCAGGAGTGAAATCGGTTGAGCTTCGTTTTGTGGAAGGTGGTGGTCATGGTGGTGATAAGTTTAATGCCGAAGTGGCACCTGTAATCAATTTTCTAAAGCGCGCCTTTGCTAAATAAAGGCGCGTAGTGAGGTTTTGGGTTGTTCACTATACAACCCTCTTTTTGTCTAGCACCCATTTGCCTCACTTAAAAGATTGAGCATGCGAGGTGTTAGGCAATGCATTTACGAACAAGTTTACGGCGTAAAAAATGAATCGGAATGTTTCCGACGAGTGTTCCCAGCAAAATACAGAGTAAGGCAATGCTTAACCCTAAGGTCCATCTTTCCCCAAACATAGGCACGGCCAATACGCTTGCAAAGACTGGCACTAATGCCATCAGGCTACCCATTCTAGTCGCACCAATTAAATGAACAGCACGTCCATAACAGACCATTTGAACGGTAGTTGCCATCACGCCTTGATAGAACGCTTGTAGACCAATCATTTCCCACGAGGCCTGACTTATTTGGTGAGGGAGAAATAAGGCATAAATTGGTGTAAATAAGCCGGTTGTCACCGCAATAATCCCCAGTGTTGCCTGCCACGGTGCAAACTTCCATCGACGTAATAGTACGGTAAAAATGCCCCAGAATACGCATGCAAGGATGAAGCTGGCATCGCCTAGCCAATAAGATGTTCCTGACAGTAGAGTTTCAGATAGGAGTACGATAATACCCAGGCTACTGAGCAAAATTCCGAACCAAGCAAGGTTACTATGACGTTCATTCGCCAGAAAGTAAGCGAATACGGCAATCATGATTGGCATTAGGCCAGGCAGTAATAATGCGGCATGGGTCGCGGGCGCATGGTCAAAACCATTGAACACGGATAAAGCATATGCGAGCCCACCAATGCTGCCTAACACCAGCATACGCCATTGAAAAATGGTATGACGGTGCTGCCAAATAAAAGGGAAAAATAAGATAAAAGCAGTGCCGAATCGAACCATCATCATATCCGGTAAGGCCAATGCCGCCAGCGAACCCGCCTTCGAAACCAAGATAAAGCCTGTCCAAATCGCGACCGCGGCGAGCGCATAGCCAATGCCAGCAATAGATAGGGTGCTCGAGTGTGTATTGTTCATGTGGGTGCCTTTTTCTGTTTGTCTTTTAATCAGTTTAGGCTGTTTTTACTTTCATTAATAATGAATAATAAAGAACAAATCATTCATATTAATTGAATGTTATGGGCGGAGAAAGTAAGGCTCGGTTTGAATACTTCAGATTTAATTGTTTTTAAAGTTGTAGTGGAATGTGGAAGTGGTGAATAGTGGTCAAAATATATTTGAGCTGTAATTAAATTGGCATTTAATAAAAAAACATGTCATTTTATGTCCCCTTAAATTTTAAGGAAACATTTGTCTTATGAAAAAACTCACCGCCTCTTTACTTTTTGCGTTACCTTTATTGGGCAGTAATGCTGCCTTTTCAGCAGACCAAGACACTGTTTGTAAAGCGAAAGAATATAATATGGCACTGCGTTATCAGCAGCAGTCTGCCGAAGTTATGGCACTGCAGTTGCAGGCATACCAATTTGCCACGCAGCGCTTTATACAGATTTTGGCGAATCATAACTCAGATAAAAAACCCGCTGTTGTGTTAGATTTGGATGAAACAGTCATAGACAATACACCATTATTAGTTCGTGATGTAAATAATTGCCACGATTATACTTCTTGGGATACTTGGAGCGATTGGGAGAAAAAAGGCGAACCGACCTTAATTCCAGGCGCAAAAGATTTTATCGATTTTGTCACGCAGCAAGGCGTGAAAATCTACTATATCTCGGATCGTTTTCAAGAGAACAAAGCCGACACACTTAAGACACTGAAAAAGCTGAATGTTGCTCAAGTAAGCAGTGACAATGTGTTGCTTTATACCGAGTCGAAAGAGTCTCGCCGTGAGATTGCCCGTAAAAACCATGATATTATTATGTTAATTGGTGACAGCCTGCATGATTTTGCTGCTGAATTTAAAAACAAAGAATCGACAGAGTATCAGCGTGGTCTAGTTGCCAAAGAAGCCAAGCATTTTGGTAACAATTGGATTGTTATGCCTAATGCTTCATATGGTTCTTGGTCGAAGTCAGAGCTACAAGCATGGAATGAAAAAGCCGCAAAATAATGCGGTTTTAAATTTTGAAAAGCCAATACAGATCGACGTTTGTATTGGCTTTATCGAATTCGTCTTTTAGTAATGGTAACGGCAATGAACAATATACGGCGTCTTCTTATTTTTTTACTGCCAATAAAGATAATCTTTCCATACATTTTCAGCCCAAGATAAAATCATTCCTCAATCCGTTCTCTTATCTGTGTTTTGCCTGCTTCTACTTCTACAATGGCTTCGTTTAAACGAGAAGCGTTTCTTGGACTAGCCATCAAATAGGCCGTTTCTTCATACGCTTGAAAATCTTCCAAACTAATAAGTACAGCCGGTTTACCGCCCTGACGAGTAATGAGAGCAGGCTTATGATCGTCATTTACTTTATCAAATGTGCTAGCAAGGTTTGCTCTAAAAGTTGAGTAACTTAGCGTATACATATTTTACTCCTGCAAGTAAGTGCTTGAAATTGTACTTGTACTGGTTTTTATACGTAATGTTTTAATTGTTTGTTTCTATCTTGTTTGCATAGTTTTGAGCATAAAAAAACGCCCTTTGCGAAGTGCAAAGGGCGTATCAAGGTCTGAATGAATAGCCACTGAATAGAAAGAAGGGGTCTCCAATTCAGCGTGTGTCTTACCTAATCGGCTATTGGCGGATTAGGTAATCAAATGCACCGAGGGCAGCCGTTGCACCTGAACCCATTGAGATGATGATTTGTTTGTATGGTGCGGTGGTCACATCCCCTGCGGCAAAAACGCCCGGTAATGAGGTTTCACCATGTCCGTTCACCACAATTTCTCCGCGGTTGGTCAGTTCTAGTGTGTCTTTTAGGAATTCACTGTTTGGTACCAAGCCGATTTGTACAAAGATACCAGCGACATCAACAAGATGTGACTCATCTGTTTTACGATCTGTGTACTTCAAGCCAATGACACGTTCGCCATCGCCCAATACTTCAGTTGTCATGGCATTCTTAATAATGGATACGTTTGGCAACGATTCTGCTTTTTTCACCAATACGTCGTCTGCACGTAGGGTGTCACCAAATTCAAGAACCGTTACATGTTCAACGATACCAGCAAGGTCAATGGCGGCTTCAATACCCGAGTTACCACCACCAATGACGGCTGTTTTCTTACCTTTAAACAATGGGCCATCACAGTGTGGGCAGTAGGCTACGCCTTTACCACGGTATTCTTGTTCGCCTGGTACGTTCATTTCTCTCCAACGAGCGCCAGTGGCTAATACCACGGTTTTACTTTTAAGAATGGCACCATTTTCCAGTTCTACTTCGACAAATTCTTTCTTTTCTAGACGAACCGCTTTTTGGGTTTTCATTAGATCAACATCGTAATCTAAAACGTGCTGTTCTAAGCCTGCGACCAATTTAGGGCCGTCTGTTGCTTTGACGGAAATAAAGTTTTCAATCGCCATGGTGTCACTGACTTGTCCGCCAAAACGTTCTGCTACGATGCCGGTACGAATGCCTTTACGAGCAGAGTAGATTGCTGCTGCCGCGCCTGCTGGCCCGCCACCAACGACCAAGACGTCGTAAGCTTCTTTTTCGGATAATGCCGCCGCTTGTTTATCGGACGCACCTGTGTCGACCTTGTTCAATATTTCATCCAGCGTCATACGACCTTGACCAAAGTGTTCGCCATTTAGGTAAACAGAAGGAACAGCCATGATGTTGCGCTCTTCTACTTCGCTTTGGAAAAGTGCGCCGTCGATCATGGTCGCTGTTACTTTCGGGTTGAGTACGGCCATTAGGTTAACGGCTTGTACGACGTCTGGGCAGTTGTGGCAAGAGAGGGAAATGTACACCTCGAAGTTAAGTTCGCTGTCCAAACCTTTAATTTGCTCTAGTATTTCTGGCGCCGCTTTTGAAGGGTGGCCACCGGCTTGTAATAAGGCAAGTACTAGAGACGTAAATTCGTGTCCCATCGGAATCCCCGCAAAGCGAACACGAGGCGCTTCGCCTTTCGGACCAATGGCCATTTGTGGTGCACGACCAGATGGATTTTCATCTGTGATCAAGGTGATTTTCGTGCTGTTTAGGGACTCAATGTCTTGCGCAAGTGCAAGCAGTTCAGCCGATTTGTCATTGCCATTAGTGGACACAGTAACCTCAATCGGATTAACGATATTTTTAAGGTAGGTGCCCAATTGTTGTTTCATATTTGCGTCTAACATAGTGTCTAATCCGTTTAAAATTGAGAGTTACCATAAATTTCGGGCGAAAAAAGTCATACCTAGCAAGCGTGGCTTGAAGATTGAGTACCGAAATTTGAATTATTGAGGGCTGTTGTCCAAGAGTTGGCGAAAGCCCGAAGTTGGGTGCGGCGCACCCAACTGCAGGGAAGTCGTCTTAGATTTTGCCGACTAGATCTAGAGAAGGAGCAAGAGTCGCTTCACCTTCTTTCCATTTCGCTGGGCAAACTTCACCTGGGTGAGCTGCAACGTATTGTGCCGCTTTCACTTTGCGAAGTAGGTCTTCAGCGTCACGACCGATACCTTCTGCCGTGATTTCCATTGCTTGGATAGTACCTTCTGGATCGATTAGGAAAGTAGCACGATCTGCAAGGCCTTGACCTTCACGCATTACGTTGAAGTTGTTAGTGATGTTGCCAGTTTGGTCACCAACCATGAAGTAGTTGATTTTACCAATGGTGTCAGAGCTGTCGTGCCAAGCTTTGTGAGTGAAGTGAGTGTCTGTTGACACAGAAAATACTTCAACGCCGCGAGATTGTAGCTCTTCGTATTTATCTGCTACGTCACCAAGCTCAGTTGGGCAAACGAAAGTGAAGTCAGCAGGGTAGAAGAAGAACACGGCCCATTTGCCTAGTACGTCTTTTTCAGAGATTTCTACGAATTCGCCGTTTTTAAAAGCAGTTGCATTAAAGGGTTTGATTTGAGTGTTGATCATTGTGTATCTCCTAATAAGTGTTTGCGTTACCAACGAGATACATAATAGAAGACATCCAGAAATTAATAAAATTGTTATTATCTAGTGTGCTAATTTAAAAAAACTATAACCGAGTGGGTCAGATGGTTCATCTGGGTACAAGGCTCGGATTTCAACAATGTGTGGCATGAGCTTAATGGCCAAGTCGGCTAAGCCAGGATCGAAGTGTTTGCCTTTTTGTTCGTCTACATACTCGATAGTTTGTTCAGTAGTCCAAGGCTCCTTATAAGGTCGTTTGGACATCAAGGCATCAATCACATCGGCGATTGCCACTATGCGGCCTTCTAATGGAATTTGATCTGCCATCAAGTTGTTCGGGTAACCACTGCCATCCCATTTTTCATGATGTGTTAACGAAATCACACTGGCCATCAGTAGCAAGGGGTCATCGTCAGATTCAAGAATCTGCGCACCGATAAGAGGGTGATGTTTCATCTGAACCCATTCCTCAGGCGTGAGTTTGCCTGGTTTGCGAAGAATGTCGTCAGAAATCCCAATTTTACCAACATCATGCATAGGCGCGGCTTGAAAAATGCGTTCTACCCAAGCCTGATCATTGACGATGTGTTCGGCCAATAGGCGTGTGATGTGACTCATTCTGATAACATGCGCGCCGGTTTCATTGTCTTTATATTCAACCGCTCTACCAAGATGTTGAATGATACGTATTTTGCTGTCTTGCAGCGCTTGGGTGCGTTCTTGAACCTGTTTGAATAGTTGTTGATTTTGATTGTGTAAGGCTAAATGAGTGCGTACACGGGCGCGTACTAATCTGGGAGTAAAAGGTTTGGTAATATAATCCACAGCTCCTAGATCGAAGCCGTATTCTTCATCCCCAGCGTCATGTTTGGCGGTCACAAAAATGACTGGGATGTGAGCGGTTGTTGGGTCCGCTTTTAAGCGTGAACAAACTTCGTAACCATCCATTTCAGGCATCATTACATCAAGTAAAATAAGGTCTGGCTTTGGCATGTCTTTATCTTGTGCGATGGCCAAGGCACGTGCACCGCTAAGGGCGACTTTTAATTGGTAGTCGTCACGGAGAGAGGCGGCCAATAGATCGATATTTTCCGGTGTGTCATCAACCAGCAAGATGCTTGCTTGCTGTGTGTCATCGACGGGATAAAGGTTGCTGATATTGGTCATAATCTAACTCGCTAAGATTGAATCTTTTTGTCTAAATTGTCGATGCAAGCTAAGGCGCTATCAAAGTCATAATAGGTTACAGCATCACAAATTAATTTGAATAAGGCTTTTTCATCGGCCTTGTTAAAGTAAGGGGCAAGCTTCAGTGCAAGATCTTGTGCTTGTATTGAGTTTTGCTCCAAGTAATGGCGCAGCTCTCTGAGTTGCTGTTGTTTTTCTTCGACGTTTAAGGCTTTTTCCTCATGTTGAAGGTCGATGTCTTTTGGCAATTTTGATTGCCACAGCATCAATCCACTGAGGATGGTTTCGAGTTCGAATGCCAGCTCGGCTTTGGCGTCTTGTTGTAAGCAATCTGCCTCTAACTTGGCGGCTATCCTGCTCAGGCTGGTCATGCCAAGTGTGGCGGCAATCGATTTTAAGGTGTGGCTCAAACGAGTCGCATCGTCCCATTCTTGTCTTACCAAATGTTGTTCGAATTCCGTGATAAAGGTTTGGTATTTTTCAAGGAAACGGGTCAACATTTTGCAATAGAGGGCTTCTGTGTGAGCATGCTTTAGACCTTGTTTAATGTTGATGTTCGGCAGGTGAGGCAAGGCCAAGTTTGGTAATAAATTTACTTCTTCATCAACAGGTAAATCGGTCGACGAGGTGTGCGCTGATGGCGATGTCGCCTCAGGCAACCATGTGGACATAGTCGAAAACATATTGTGGATGTTAATGGGCTTAGCAATATGATCGTTCATGCCAGCTTCCATGGCTCTTTGAATGTCATGAGTTAATACGTTGGCGGTCAGAGCAATGATAGGCAAATCTGCAAATTTTGCTTGTTGGCGAATGAGACGCGTTGCTTGATAGCCATCCATTACTGGCATCTGGCAATCCATTAGCACCAGATCAAAGATTTGACGGTCAACCAGCTCTAGGGCCTCTTGACCATTCATTGCCACGCTCAGTTCGACTTTTTGTTGGTTCAATAACTCTTCTGCCAACTCTCGGTTGATCTCGTTATCTTCTACTAACAGAACACGCGCACCCTGTAGGTTCAAATACTGCGCTGGTTGCTCGCTTGGTAAGACTTGCTTGGTGATCACCGTTTGATCCATACGATGAGACGACATGATGGCATCAAATAAACTCGATAGAGTCACTGGCTTGGTCAAGTAGCCTGCGATGTTCAAATCACTGGAAGCTTGTCTTACCGTGGCTAGGCTGTGCGCCGTCACCATGATCATAGTCGGCAGCGTATTGGCGGACTGATCTAGTATGTGGCGACAGGTTTCGATGCCATCCATTCTAGGCATTTGCCAATCTACCAAAATAAGCTGGTAATCATTGCCTTCTGATTTCGCTCGTTGCACTCTTTCAAGGGCTTCAAAGCCATCTTTTGCAGAATCACAACACAGCCCCAAGGCTTTGACGTTCGAACTGAGTATTTCTCGTGCGGCGTCATTATCATCCACTACTAAAACGCGTTGGATGCTTGGCATGTGCGTCACATCACCCTTTTGGCTTATGGCATCGGATGTGGACAGTTGAATGGTGAAGTGGAACGTACTGCCGAGATGTTCCTCACTTTCCACCCAGATTTCGCCGCCCATGAGCTCCGACAATTGCTTTGAAATGGCCAGCCCTAAGCCGGTTCCGCCAAAACGTCGAGTCGTTGACGAATCCGCTTGCGAAAAGGAGCGAAAAAGATGCTTTTTACTCTCTTCGCTAATGCCGATGCCGGTATCTTGGACGGAAAAATGCAACTCTATCTCTTGATCATTGAGGACCTGGTTTAATTCAACATGGATAATGACTTCGCCACTGTTGGTGAATTTGACCGCATTGTTGCCTAAATTAAGTAGGATTTGTCTGAGGCGTAAGGCGTCTCCAACAAAGTGATTCGGTAACTCTGGTGAGACATTAAAGATGAGCTCAAGACCCTTGTCCTCGATTTTTAACGCCAAAATATTGGCCACATCCGACAACACATCTTGCAGGTGGAAAGGGTGCTTTTCGATTTCTACTTTACCAGCTTCAATTTTTGAAAAATCTAAGATGTCGTTAATGATGCCGAGTAGTGATTCTGCAGACCCCAAGACCTTTTGAATGTAGTTTTGAGGTTTCTCATCAAGCCCTGTTTGTAACGCCAGATGAGACATGCCGATAATGGAGTTCATTGGTGTACGAATTTCATGACTCATGTTGGCTAGAAAGTCACTTTTTGCTTGGTTGGCTTTTTCGGCGATGTCTTTCGCTTGTTTCAGCTCAAAGGTTTGCTCTTCAATCTCGTGTTCCAATTGCTCTTTGTAAGACTCTAAAGAGCGCTGGGTTTGTTGACGTTTGGTGATGTCTCGCCACGTGCAAATGATGGCTTTCTGATCTTGGTATGAGACCGACAGTAAGGTCATGTCTGCGTATATCGGCTGTGCTTTATCACCTTTGAAAAGCCATTCAGCCTGTGCTTGACCTGTTGCTTTAACGGTTTTGATCAGTGTCTCAAGTTCCCCTGCCGAATGTTTTCCATTGGCTTGAAGGGTTGGCGTGAGATGGATGAATGAACGTTGCTTGAGATCACTGCAAATATGGCCTAATTTGCTACAAGCTGCTTTATTACACTCTACTATTTTTTCGTTCACCATGATCCAAGCGGGATCGGGAGAGGACTCAAACATAGAGCGAAAACGGTCTTCGCTTTCTACGATGTGTTTCAGCTGACGAGACAGTTTCTTTGAAATGGCCCACGCTAATAAAAGCGTGATCAAAATCGTTCCCACGCTGATAAGACCAGATTGCACGCTAACGGCTTGCAGTTCGTCCCCAATCCGTTTTTCAAATGAATGAGATTCTTTTTGTACCAAAACATTGATCTGATCAAGATAAGACTCAATGGGTAAAAACGTATTGTCCAGCACTTGACCGAGAACGTCAGCTTCGCTGGTGAGCGCGATGTTTTTTTGTAGGTCACTCAGCAGCGCGGTTTGTGCTTGAAGTACCGTTTGTATGCTGTCTGAACGTGGCTGTTCATTGCTATAGAGAATGGTTTGCAGATCACTTAGCTGTCGTTCAATACTGGATGCATAAGCAGGGTAAGCAGAACGAATTACCTCAATAGCCTCTTCCAAAAGCACAATAGACGGGGTCAAGGTGTTATTGATGACGTCGTTTAACTCGTTAATGTTATTGACATAAAATAGTGAAAATAAAGCACTATCAAGGGCGATTACATCTTCGATTATGGTTGTTAGCGCGTTATCTAGATGGGTGTCTCTCAAACTTATATAGTATTCAAGAAGATTGGATTGGTTGCCCTCTTGCTGATCGTTGTATTCGTATAGGGTGCGATTTTCCTGTTGGCGATAGCGACTGTTTAAGGCGTTTGCTAGGCTGCGCAGGGCTTCGACTTTCAATTGAGCTTGTTCGATGCGTTGGTTCAAATCAGACTGTGCAACAAATTCCGCTTTGCGTTCATGCCAGTGTTCGATGCGATTAAAAATACTCTCAATTGCCATGCCTTGTTGTTTGAGAAGGTCTGCCAAAGCCAACAGTTCTACTTGCTGTTCTGAACTGTTCTGTAAGTTGGTCGCCGCTTTTTGGTACTGTTTTAGCCACGCTTCTGACTCCAGATCATGGTTGTGATCACTTTCCGTCAAATGTTGGTGCATGGTGTTGTGCTGAGCGGGAACGATTTCACGCAGTTGAACCGTGTTGCGCAACATGGCATTTTGTTGCTCAACCAACTGTTGCTGTTGGATGCGTAGATTTTGAATGGTGTCGAGCAAAATGGCCGCACCAATGAGAGTTGCAAACAGCACCACGCCTGCCATGACCCAGACAAGTAGAAAAGTAGTATTGTTGAAACGGTTAAATTTACGCATTAGGTCCCTGTTTTTAATAGCATGTAACGGTTTGAGCAGATAATTTTGGATCATCACAAGTCCATTTGAGGGGCGCGATAGAATCAAAAGGTATGAACTGAGACTTTTTAAAATTCTGCTTTCGTTTATACATTAAGCGTAACGGATATGCTCGTAAAACTCAGACGGTGATGTGTCATGATGTGTAAGGATGGCTGTCTGTTTGTTGCGCTCTTTTACTGCTGTGATACAAAATGTAAAAGAGCTGACCTAATAGCGCGCTATTAGGTCGCATACTTTGTGTTGCGAAACCAATGTTATTGCGTTGGCAGAGAGGAAAAGAGGCGCTATTTTAACTTAGCGCCTTTGGCTGAATCGATGAGGTGCGACTCTGTTAGACTATCGCCACTGAGTAAGTCGAGCCATTTGCAAATGACGCTCTTGTTCTGCTTGATCAACTGTGATGGGAGTGAACTGGATAACATCTCCCGGCTTTTGTTGTGCCAAAATACTACCGCCAATACGAGTTACACAGCCTATTTTGGGATAACCACCGATGGTTTGTCTGTCTTGTAATAAGACAATAGGCTGGCCATCTTTGGGAATTTGAATGGCGCCATAAGCAATGCCTTCGGAGATAATTCCTTTCAGATTGGAATGTATCTCTTGCCCTTCTAAGCGATAGCCCATGCGGTCTGAATTTGATGACACTTTATAATCGCTAGAGAAAAAGTTTGCCCGTTCTAAAGAAGAAAAAGATTGGTATTGATAGCCCAAAATTACCGGTATTTCTCTATTGCCATAATTCGGTATCGCCAAGCGCGGTACTGATCGTTTTTCATGATCATGGTAAGCTTGATAGGCTAAGACGTCACCTTTTTGCAGCTTGTCGCCGTTACCTGTTAATCCACCAATTTTTTCACGTACCACGGTGGCAACGCTACCTAATGTCGGTTCACAGTGGAAACCGCCTTTCACCGCAAGATAAGCACGTAACCCCCAAATTGGCTGCTGGAAAGCTAACACATCGCCTTTTTTAATCGCGTAAGTTTGCCAAGGCGTGATGCTTTTGTCGTTCAGTGTCGCAGCAAGATCTGCACCTGTGATAGCTATGCTAGTGTCTGCTTGCGCTTCCAATGTCAACATGCCAAAGGTGATTTCTATTTCTGGGCAATTGCAGTCGTTGTCGAGTAGGGCATTGCCCCAGCGAAAAGCGACTTCATCCATTGGTCCACCTGTGGTTAGGCCGATAGACTGGTGCCCATGACGCCCCAAGTCTTGAACCAACGCTAATAAACCAGGTTTGATTACGTTAAAAGCCATCGAGCAGCCCTCCTTGCACTAAGAACTCATCCCGAGAAATAGGCTCGAATCGAACAGAATCCCCCATCGCAATAAGCGCGAGATTTTTACTGCCCCAATCAATCAAGTTGACAGGAGTACGTCCAATAATTTGCCATCCGCCTGGTGTCACACTGGGATAAACCGCCGTTTGATTTTCGGCTAATGCCACGCTGCCAGTAGGTACTTTTAAGCGAGGAGTGGTTTTTCGTGGTGTGTGAAGTTCATCTGGCGTATTGCCCAAGAAGGCGAATCCAGGCGTAAAGCCAATAGCATACGCTCGATAGGTTGTCTCGTGGTGGCGCTTAATCACTTCGTCGACACTCAGTTTGCAATGGTTGGCAACATCGTCGATGTCTGGAGCGACTTCTTTGCCATAATACACAGGAATCACCACTTCACGCTGATCTTTGACTGAAAAATCATTTGGATCAATGGCTTCTATGGTCTGGCGAATCGTTTTAAAAATAGCAAAGCGGTCGTAATGATCGTCGTCAAATACCACTAAAAGTGTGGTGTAAGATGGTACTAAATCCACAATGCCAGCCAACTGCACCAAGTGTTGTGTAACTTGGGCAATGTAATTGGAGGTTGGTTCGCTAATCACCTGACTAAAGGTCAACAAGCAGGACTGATTGCTGACCATTTCTATATTCGGGAAATCTTTACTGCTCATAATTTAGTTCGCGTTTGTCTTGTTTGGCTGATTGAGTTTTAGTCGGTCAACCAGAGTGCGAATACGCATAACTGCATCCAGCGCATGATCACCATCGCCATGCACACAAATAGTATCGGCGTGGATCGCTAGTTGCTTGCCTGAGGCAGTTGTTAATGTGCCGGTTTCACATAGCTGCTCGACTTGTTTCTCAATCAGTTCAAAACTGGCGTGAACGGCGTGTGCTTCTTTACGAGGCGTGAGTCGACCTTCGTCAGTGTATAAACGGTCGGAAAATGCTTCAAACCAAACTTGAATACCGTATTTTTCGGCCATGAGTTTGATCTGTGGCGCTTCCGGAACCGCCATGACCATGAGTATCAAGTGGTTATCCAGTTCACTAACGGCTTGCATAACCGTGTCTAATACGGTGAAATCCGCCATCATGGTATTGTACAAAGCGCCATGAGGTTTGACGTAAGTTACTTGAGTGTTTTGGCTTTCGCAGATGCCTTTTAACGCTCCGATTTGGTATTGAATTAGGGCTTTCAATTCCGCAGGTGCAATGTCCATGTTGCGACGGCCAAAACCGACCAAATCTGGGTAAGCGGGATGCGCACCAATGGTCACATTATGTTGTTTCGCTAAGGCAACGGTTTTCGCCATAGTCAGTGGATCTGAAGCATGGAAGCCGCAAGCAATGTTTGCTTGATCAACAAAGGGCATGATTTTGTCGTCTAAACCCATTTTCCAGGCGCCGAACGCTTCGCCCATATCGCAATTTAATTTCATGTTTGGTTCCTTGTGCTCATTTATGTATTAAGAGCTTAGTTTTGAGACATGGTGGTTGGTAAAAAAGTGACGATCTCAGGAAAAATACTGATCAACAAGATAGCAACGCCAATCAATAAAAAGAAGGGGAGAGCCGCTTTTGCTACATACAAAATATTTTTCCCTGTCAGGGCCTGAATGACAAAGAGATTAAAACCAACAGGTGGGGTTATTTGCGACATTTCCACCACTAAGACAATGAAAATACCAAACCATAGCAGATCAATATTTGCCGCTTGAACCATAGGTAAGATAACAGCCACAGTCAGCACTACCACAGAAATTCCATCCAAGAAGCAGCCCAATATCACGAACAAAACGGTGAGGTATAAGATCAATTCCATTGGCGACAAAGACATGCCAGAAATCCACAAGGCCAAAGCTTTAGGGATACCCAAAAAGCCCATCGCCAGCGTTAGAAAGTGTGCGCCAACTAGGATGAATCCAATCATACAGGAGCTTTTTACCGCACCTAATAAGCTGTCCATAAAACTATGTCGACTTAATGAACCTGTGAATGCGGCCAGTACCAAGGCTCCAGCCACACCAATAGCAGCGGCTTCGGTTGGCGTCGTAATGCCACCATAAATTGACCCCAAAACAAAGCCAATTAATCCAACGACTGGCAAGAGTTTACGCAAACCTTTGATGCGTGCCGACCAGCTGGTCTCGTGACCTGTTGTTTTGGGTAGCTCGTCTTTGTGTAGATGCCCCCAGATCATGGTAAAGCCCATAAATAGGGTGACTAATAACAAGCCAGGCAAAGCGCCCGCGATAAATAATCGAGCGATAGACACTTCGGCCGCGACGCCATACACAATCAAAATAATGGATGGCGGAATTAATAGTCCCAATGTGCCTGAACCTGCCAAGGTGCCGATAGCCATGCGATCGCTGTAACCTTGCTTGCGCAGTTCTGGCAAAGTCATGCGGCCAATGGTCGCAGCCGTTGCCGCAGAAGAACCAGACACCGCAGCAAAAATGCCACAGCTAAGAATATTCACATGCAACAATTTACCCGGCACACCGCCTAACCAAGGCGATAAACCTTTGAACAAATCTTCTGATAAACGAGTACGAAACAAGACTTCGCCCATCCAAATAAATAGCGGCAGAGCTGTGAGAGACCAAGCTGTGCTGGCTCCCCAGCTAGAGGTCGCGAAGAGCAAGTCGACCTGGTAATTTTCAGAAAGAATTAAGCCCAAACCACCAATGGCGATTAGCGTAAACGATACCCACACCCCAAGTGATAAAAGGGCGAGCATGGCAAACGCCAGTAGGATAGAAATCCACATCATATCCATTAGATTTCCTCCAAAGACAGGGCGTCTTCTTGTTCACTGTAAGCTGGCTTTTTGCCGCGTAGTACGGTGATTAAAGCATCTAAAATAGCAAGATTCAGCGCAATAACACCAATAGCCACAGGCAGTTGAGGAATCCACAGCGGAACCGGGATGTAGCCGTAGGATACTTCGTCATAAATATAAGATTCATACACCATATAACTACAGGCATAGGACAAATAGCTCAATAACGCTAAGGACAGGATTAGAATCATGCCTTCTTGAATCTTGCGAGGTAACGGAGAAAATCGTTGAATCAGCAAGGTGACTCGAATATGGCCGCCTTCACGGAAGGTATAGGCCAATCCAAGAAAGGTTGATGCCGCAAGTGCATAGCCTGCGAAGTCTTCCGCAGAGGGGACAATAAAACCGAATAAACGACCGACGATTTGTGCTAATAAAAGCGAGGTAATAATAACGATACACAAACCGGACAGCAGGCCAGAACAGAGGTAGAGTTTTTCTTTTAATTGGCTCATAGCGTTCACTTTTCTGAAGAGCAATTAGAGACCCCACCTAGCCTCCCCCTTAGCAGGGAGAGGAATTTATATACAGCATCTCACTTAGTACAGGGGTAAGTGCTCCCTCTCCTTATGTCTTTGAAAGGAGAGGGCTAGGGTGGGGGTTATGTATATCGCTAGTTATTTTTGGTAACGAGTCAGGATGGCACCAATTTCTTTTGGTGCTTCCGCTTTCCATTCTTCTGTCATTGTTTTGCCAATGGCTTTTAGTTCTTCAACTAATTGAGGTGATGGGTCCGATACCACCATGCCATTTTCAACTAAGGTTGCTTTGTCTTTCGCGGCGCGTGCTGCGATTTGAGTCCAGCCAGCGGCTTCCGCGTGTTTCGCGGCGTCCAGTACGACTTGCTGAGTTGCTTTATCTAGACGACGGAAAGAACGCTTGTTTACCACGACGATGTTTTTTGGAATCCATGCTTTTACATCTGTGTAGTAGTTCACGTAATCCCAAGCTTGGCTATCTACACCTGTTGACGGTGACGTGATCATAGCTTGGATGATACCAGTACTAAAAGCTTGAGGAATGTCTGGCGTCTGAATAGTCATAGGAGTGGTATTCATTAAATCAGCAAGACGAGATTGCGTTGGGCTGTAAGCTCGCATTTTTTGACCTTTTAAATCGGCCAAGCTATTGACTGGCTCTTTGCTATAAAGGCTCTGTGCTGGCCATGCCACGGTGTAAAGCAGCATCATGCCGTCTTTATCAAGTTCTTTGGCGATCGATGGTTTAGCCGCTTCCCATAGTTTTTTAGCATCTTCAAAAGACGTGGCTAAAAACGGGATATTATCGTGTTTATAAATAGGGTTTTCATTGCCTAAAATGCCTAAGAACATTTCACCCATTTGCACCTGCCCTGATTTTACAGAACGTGGGATCTCAGTATGCTTGACTAACGAACCACCAGAGTGAACCGTGATATCAAGGTCGCTATTGTCTTTGATTTCTTTTGCGAAGGTATAAGCAATCTGTGTTTGTAGGTTGCCATCACCGTAAGGCGTAGGCATGTGCCATTTTTCCGCAAAACTGGCTGTAGATGTCAGGCCGCCGATAGCGACACCACCAATGAGTAATGCGTTAGTAAGTTTTAACATAGTGTTTGTTCCTATTTTTGATGTTGTTCGTTTTTATTATCAATAATGATGGATTGTGCTTGCCCGCACGGTGCGGCTTCAATGATCTGACATTTTCATCTCCTAATAGGAGTTAGAAAACGGCGAGGTCCGTATCTAAAATATCTGTGACGAGCATTTTTCCGGGTGCATGAGTGATGCATATCGGTGGCTTTGCATTGCGAATGGCAACCTGAGGTGTAACGCCACAAGCCCAAAACACGGGAACCTCTCCTTCTTTAATGTTCACTGCATCGCCATAATCTGGTTTGTTTAAATCTGCGATGCCAATCTCTTGCGGTGAACCAAAATGTAATGGAGCACTGTGTGCTTTCGGGAAGCGAGTCGTAATTTGAATAGCACGAATGGCATCTTTTGGGACATATGGTCGCATGGTAACAACCGTGTTACCGAAGAAGCGTCCTGCAGGCACAGTGGCAATATTGGTTTCAAACATAGAAACATTCACGTCTTCTTCTATGTTTCTTGGCGTGAGTCCCGCTTGGGATAAAGCATGCTCAAAAGAGAAAGAGCAACCCAGTACAAAGGCCACCATGTCGTCTTGCCATAAGTCTTCAATATCTGAGCGACTTTCGACCTTCTCGCCATTGCGATACACATAATATTCAGGAATATCGTGGCGCATATCGATGTCATTGCCGAGCTCAGGCATCGTAAAATCGCCAACCTCCGAAACACCAATTAAAGGACAAGAAACAGGGTTTTTCTGACAATAAAGCAAAAAATCATGAGCCCAATCTGCAGGTAAAATCACCACGTTACCCTGCATTGCGCCTTGCGCTAAGCCGCTAGTAACGCCCGTATGTGACTTGTTACGTATCGCTTGTCGAAGTATCTGCGTCTGGTGTAATAAGCTTGATTGAGATTGAGAGTGCATTTTTTATCCTTATTTTTGCCTTATTAACTTCCTGTAAGAGTAGATCTAGCGACCAAGAAAAGTCTAATCGTGTTTTTTTGGGTGTTTTGATCAATTTTTTTTATTAAAACGATTTGTTTCTCTCTTCACTTTTCTGCGGTTTGGTTTTTTTGTCGTATTCTTTGGCGATCTGAAGAGCTAGCTGTGCGACTTGATAAACGGTATGGTCCCTTGGATCATTTAAATAAGACGCGGTAAAAATAAGATCCTCAGGCACCCAGCCAGGATCAAAAGAAATAAGACGGTTTGCTTCAATAAAGCGTTGCGCTAGCTGTATTGGTAACACACCAACGCCAATACCTGAGGCAATCATTTCAAAGCTAGTTGATAGAGATGTTGAAGGAAAAACTTGACCTACTTCTCGATAGCGTCGCATTAACTCAGACATGAGTTCTTGGTAAGGGCGAGAGAGTCTAGAGAAGGAAATAATAGGTGTGCTGCCTAGGTCCTTGTTTTCAGTTTGTGGATGACAGAACCACCCAAGCTCGAATGAAGGTAAGGTGATGTTTTCAACATTCCCTTCGGATAGTGGTCCCATTAGAAACACCAAGTCCATGTTTCTACTTAATAATTGATCGCGTAAGTTCATGCTTATATCGACAGAAAGTTCGACAACCAGCTTTGGATAATGCTTTCTAAGAGCGGAGAGAAATTCAGACAACCAAGATTGTGCAATGGTTTCTGCAACCCCGATTCTTAACGTGCCTTTTACTTCTTCTGACGGTGTTAATTCCGCTCTGATTTGTGACAAATAGCTTTCCACTCGCTCCGCGTGTGACCTTAACAGTAAGCCTTCTTTTGTCAGTACAACACCACTTTTTTGGCGATCAAATAGCTTAATACCTAGTTCTTCTTCCAACGCCGAAATTCGTGCAGAAACAGCTGGCTGGGATAAATTCATCTGTTGTGCGGCTCTTCGCACCCCACCTAATTTGGCGACCCAAAGGAAGGTTTTTAATTGATCAAAGTTCATTTAATGCACTCTTTATTTTTGCGTTGGTTATACAGGTGATCGGTTTTTTTTATCACTTTAGAAAGAAAATTGCGAATTGACTTTATCACTTCAGCGTTTAACACTGAACTTAGCCTATCTAAAGACGCTTTGTCTTTTGGGGTACATAAAAAAATTTGTAATCAACAAATTCACAAAGTAGGACACGAATATGACTAAGCAGAATATATGTAGAACGGGGATTCCTTTTGTTTTAGCTGGAGCACTTTTCGCAGGTAATACTTTTGCAGATGACTCTCTTTCTATTGTCGGTAGTTGGAGCAGCTTGCCGCTTTATAAACAATTTGAACAACCGTTTTGGACAAGTACATTGCCTAATGACAGTAAGGGCGATTTTAGTGTTTCTATGACAACACATGACCAGATGGGCATTGGTGGTGGTGATGTTTTTCGCATGTTGGGTGATGGTGTTTTTGATATTGGTATGACGGTTGGAGACTATGCCGTTGCTGACGCACCTGCATTAGAAGGGCTAGATGTCCCTCTATTAGCGAATACAGCAGAAGAAGCCCATAAAATGGTAAATGCGGCTCGTCCAATGGTCGAAAAAATCTATGAGACAGCCTTTAATTCGAAAGTGTTGGCTATTGTGCCTTACCCGCCTCAAGTTGTGTTTTGTAAAGCACCAGTGTCGTCCCTAGAAGATTTATCCGGTTTGAAAATTCGTGCTTCAGGTCGTATGACAGCGAAGTTCTTAGATGCTCTAGGTGCGCAAAGCGTCAATATTGGTTTTGGTGAAGTGCCTGGGGCGTTACAGCGTGGTGTGATTGATTGCGCTGTGACAGGGGCTGGATCTGGTTACAGTGCGGGCTGGTGGGAAGTGACAACGACTCTTATGACCTTACCATTGGGTGGATGGGATCCGGTGGTTACAGCAATTAATTTAGATAAATGGGATGACCTGTCCGCTGAACAGCAAACGTTTATCCAATCGGAAGTAGCAAATAAGTTTGAGAAGCCTGTATGGGCGGCAGCGCAAAGCGATCTTGATCAAGATGTGGCTTGTTTAACCGGTAATGGCGAATGCACTAAAGGGCCAAGCCATAGCATGACGTTGGTTGAGCCGAGTGACGCTGATTTAGCACATGCTAAAGATATTCTTACCTCAAAAGTATTACCTGATTGGGCGGATCGTGCTGGTAAGGACTGGGTAAAAGAGTGGAATAGCTCCGTTGGGAAAGTCGTTGGCATTCAAGTCGCTGTGGCTGGAGAGTAGTATCCATGATGCGCATTATTGATTGGTTAAAACGTATCAATAATGGAGTGGCGATTGCTGCAGGCCTAGTATTGCTGGCCTGCATTCTCCTCATTCTGGTTGATATTGTGTTGCGGGAGTTTGGCATCAGTTTTGGTGGCTCAGAAGAAATTTCTGGTTATGTGATGGCGTCTGTCTCTAGTTGGGGGATTTGTTATGCATTAACAGAAAAAGCCCACGTGCGTATTGATGTTTTAAGGAATAAAAGTAAGGCCGCAGGACGTTCAATTTCAGACCTTATTGCGCTATGTGCGACATCATTTGTAGCGATTTATGCTGCTTACTATGTGATTCCTGTTGTAGAGAAAAGCTTTAAACGACAGTCACTTGCCAATACGTCATTAGAGACGCCACTTATTATTCCTCAATCTATCTGGATGGCGGGGTGGATATGGTTTGCTGTCACTTCGTGCGTGTTGCTGGTTTGTGCTATTTGCTTGGTCATTCAGCGTAAACACAATCAAGTAGACGATATTATTGGCACGGGGACTGAATAATGCTTCCTTTTACGTTTTTTGGCCTTTTAGGCCTGCTCGGTTTATCGATTCCTGTTGGTATTGTGCTGTTTCTATTGGCGTTCGGAATTGACGAGTTTTTTAGTCCTTTTCCTTTAATGCGTGGTTTAGGCCAGGTTTTATGGTCTTCGTCAAATCACTCAACGCTTATCGCTGTGCCTTTGTTTGTATTGATAGGTGAAATTCTATTACGAAGTGGCGTTGCCCAGAAGACTTATGGCGCACTCAATGCATGGGTTTCTTGGCTACCGGGCGGTTTAATACACGCCAATATAGCCACCGCGACTATGTTTTCGGCGACATCTGGTTCATCGGTGGCGACCGCTGCAACAGTCGCAACCGTAGCGACGCCTCAAGCAGAAAAATTGGGCTACGACCAACGCTTGTTTACGGGTTCGATTGCGGCTGGTGGAACCTTGGGCATTTTGATTCCACCATCAATCAATTTGATTGTGTACGGTTTTTTAACTGAGAGTTCAATTCCCAAGCTGTTTTTAGCTGGCATTGTTCCTGGTATCAGCATGGCGCTGATGTTTATGATAGTGACTGTGATTATCTGTTCTATCTGGCCTCGCCTAGGGGGACCAAAACAACACAGCAGTTGGAAAGAAAAAATTGTTGCGCTGAAGTCTCTTCTGCCAGTGTTGGTGTTGCTGTTTAGCATTGTAGGTTCTATCTATTTAGGGTGGGCTACGCCGACTGAAGCTGCTGCTATTGGTGTATTGATATCGCTTGTGTTGGCCGTTGCATACAAGGCATTTTCGACCAAAATGCTGCTTGATAGTTTATCGGGTACGATCCGAATTACGGCGATGATCATGTTGGTGGTATTGGGGGCCTATGTTCTCAATTTCGCTTTGACGGCTGCGGGTGTAGGCCGCACGTTACAAGATCTCTTAACGGGTCTAGGACTTAGCGCGTTGACGACTCTGTTGATAATTGTATTGATGTATATCGTTTTGGGCTTCTTTATTGAAACGCTGTCGCTGATGGTGGCGACTATTCCTATTGTTGTTCCCATTATTGTGGAACTCGGCTACGACAAAATCTGGTTCGGTATCTTAATGATCATTCTGGTTGAGATGGCATTGATTACGCCGCCTGTCGGATTGAACTTATACGTTGTTAACTCTGCCCGGAAGAACGGCAAAATCTCAGATGTTGTCATGGGGAGTTTGCCTTACGTTGGCGTGATGATCTTGATGATTATTCTGCTTATTGCTTACCCAAGTATTTCTCTTTACCTACCTAATAATTTTTAAGGAATCTCATGTTATTTACCGTGAATGAAACTGCAAAACAAATCGATATCAAGCACTTGGTCATTGCAGGCTGGACTGCGCGAGACATGGCATCTGTTCAAGAGCATATTGATGAGTTAATAGAAATCGGTGTGACGCCACCTTCTGCTGTGCCATTATTTTACCGAGCATCTAACTTGCTAGTGACGCAAGATCCTATTGTTGAAGTATTAAGTGGTGATACTTCTGGTGAAGTTGAGCCATTAATTATTAAGGCCGAAGGAAAGCTATGGCTGGGTGTGGGTTCTGATCACACAGATAGAAAGCTAGAAGCGCATTCTGTTGCTCATTCAAAGCAAGTATCTGTAAAGCCTATTTCTTCCACTTTATGGGATTTTGAAGAAGTAGCGGATCATCTGGATGAGTTACTAATTGAATCTTGGGTAGACGAAGGTGAAGGTTGGGCTCAGTATCAAAAAGGTTCATTGGCGAACATTCGTCCTTTGACGGAGTTGGTTGAGAAAGGTAATTTGTCTGAAGGTAGTGCGATGTTATGTGGAACCTGCCCAGCGATTGGCGGTGTACGTCGTACAGAAAAGTTTCGTATGAGTATTCATGATCCAGTATTGAATCGTACTATTTCATGTGAATACATCACCAAAGAATTGCCAATAGTGAGCTAATGTATGACGCAATCAAAACCAGCGGTTTTTTCTTGGCAGGGACGAGAGTTGGTTGCTAAGTGGAAAGCTGCAGTAGATATTATCGATTTGAAAGGGCAAGCTGTTTTTACCGAGCTTTTTGAATATGTTGAACCTCAGCAAGGACCTTTGAACGGGGCGATTATTTCGATCAAAGATCTGTTTCAAGTGGAAGGTTATAAAACTCAAGCGGGTTCAGTATTTATTGACCCACAGCTGGCTGATCAAGATGCGGCTGCCGTTGCGGCATTAAGAAAAGCGGGCGCGAGTTTTTTAGGTCACACTAATATGACGGAACTGGCGTATTCTGGATTGGGGCTTAACCCTCACTACGGGACGCCAGATAACCCGATAAATGCGGGACGTATTACTGGGGGGTCAACCAGTGGTGGGGCGGCGTCGGTTGCCTTGGGTGCGGCAGATGCTACTTTGGGAACGGATACGGGTGGTTCATTGCGTATTCCCGCTGCGTTTTGTGGTCTGACTGGTTTTAAACCCTCGCAACAAAGCGTATCAAGAAAAGGCTGTTTGCCATTATCTGATGAGCTTGATTCAGTCGGTCCAATTGCTAAAACAGTAGAAGAGTGTGAACTGCTGTGGCAGGTGTTGTCTGGAGTGACATCGTCAGCGGATACATCAAACAGCACGGACTCTGCTCAGCTGAAACTAGTGGTACCAAGTAACTTTGGTATGAATGATTTAGATGCTCAAGTTGAACAAGGTTTTGCTGAAAAATTGGCTCGCCTTGAAGCCGCTGGCGTGGTGGTTGAACGACGCTTTATTGAGGCGCTAGAAACGTATAAAACTTTGCCGGTTTGGCAGTTTTCGGCGTTTGAATGTCAGGCGTTTTATAGCCGAGACTATGATCTAACAAGCGCAGATATTGATCCGCGAGTTGCTTCTCGTATTGCCCGTGCGAAAACTATTAACGCTGAGGATTTTCAGCAGACTCAAGCGGCTCGACAGGCTTTTATTCAACAAATGGCGGAGGATGAACCGAATACGGTTTTCTTATTGCCAACCGTTGCGGTGGTCGCGCCTAAATTGAGTGATTTAGAACACGATTCTGAATACGATCGTTTGAACCTTTTGTGCCTGCGTAATACTTCGTTAGCCAATGTTTTAAACGGCTGCAGTATTTCTTTACCTTTTCTCTCTGAGAATGAACCTATGGGATTTATGCTGACCGCGGGAAATGGTTTGGATCAGCAGATTCTTGAATTAGCCAAAGTATTTGAGCCGATTGTAACGTCATAATAAGTTTGGCTTGGAGGCGTTTTTAGTTCTAAAGCGTTTTCAGTTCTAAAGTGTTTTCAGTTCTTAAAGTGTTAAAAAAGCTTGGTTAGCGATGCGCCAAGCTTTTTTTACTTTTAGATGATGTTATTGATGTGTTGTTGTCGGTTGTATTCTTGTGCTGCGATGACGGCGATATTGGTCGCGACTTCTGCGATAGGGTTAAACGGCTCATCAGAATAAGATGCGGTGAATGTCAGGTCGCTTGGTGTCCAAACCGATCTGATTTTACGTAGCTTACCTTCCTCTAATTCTTTGGTTATCATAATGTTCGGTAAGGTGGCAATACCAACGGCATTAATGGCTAAACTGCGGCAAGCGGCTAATGATGTCGAGGCAAAAAAGTGTGCTGGCGCGCCATCGAGCTCACGGAACTTTTGATTTATTTCAACATAAGGTTTGGTTGCTCGGGCGTAAGTAATGATTGGCCATTTAGCTAATTCTTCGAGGTATAAAAGCCTGTCTGGCAGATCTAAATTCGGACTGGCGACCCAAGATAGAGCAAAGGTACAGAGTTCTCTATTGACTATATGTGTTTCGGAAATCGGACCCATTAACAGTCCTAGGTCCAGAGAGCGATCTTTTATACCGTTGGTCAGGTTACTGGTTACATCAACTGTCATTTCTACATCAAGGTTTGGCATGTCTTTATTAAGCTGTGCGAGAAAGTCAGGCAGCCAAGTGTTCACAATCGTTTCTGATACGCCTAAACGTAATACCCCTGAATAAGCCGTAGAAAGACCGGCGCGTTTTCGTAATTGCTCAGTTTGATAAAGAATTTTCTCCACATAAGGGAGTAGCTCTTTGCCTTTCGATGTCAGCATTATTGGGCTGGAGCCACCTTCTCGTTCAAAAAGTTTGACTCCCAATTCGGCTTCTAAACCAGAAATTCGAGCAGAAATGGCGGGCTGCGTGGTATGAAGCCGCTCTGCGGCTTTGCGGAAATTTCCTAATGAAGCAACCCAAACGAAGGTTTCTAGGCGTTTGTAGTTCATGCAGCAACCTTAATTAAGTAGATATTGCGTAAAAGAGTATAAGGCGGACGATGTTTCGGCAATCTTTTCGTTAAGTCTTATAAGAGTCATAGGAGTGGCACAAAGCTTGCGGTATGCTGTGAACAATTTTCTAGGATCATTATAAACATGAATAAATTAATTACCTTACTACTTAAAGGATTAGTAGCGGTTCTACCTATTGGTTTGACTGTGTACTTGATCTATTGGTTGCTGGCGACTGGTGAAGCGATTGCTCGGCCACTACTGTTATTCCTTATTCCTGATGTGCTGTATTTTCCAGGATTAGGCTTAATTGCCACCTTGGGCACTTTGGTATTGATTGGATTCTTGGTCAATCTTTACGGTGTTCGTTATTTAGTGAAACTTAGCCATAACGTTTTTGAACGTATTCCGTTAGTGAAGTCTATTTATGGTGCCATCAAGGACATGATGATGGTATTTAACTTGGCGGAAAAGAAGGAAATGAAGAGTGTTGTGTCGATTGAGTGGAACGGCGCGCAAGTGATCGGTTTTATCACCGGAGAACAAACTGGACAGCAGTTGTTTGGAGACCAAGACTTAGTTGGCGTTTATGTTCCCCTGAGTTATCAAATTGGCGGTATAACACTTTATATTTCCCGGGATCGTTTGACGGAATTGGATATCGGTGTTGAGGAGGCTATGCGCCTTGCGCTAACGGCAGGCGTTCAAAGCCAAAAGGATCCCAAAGAGACATCAGAGAAAACTTAATCGCACCATTCTTAATCCATTTTCTTGCATCTAAAAGGAATAGTTTTATGAATATTAAGACTGTTTCTCAGTATTTGCTCCGAATAGAAAGAACATCCATGCTTGCTCAAAATAATTGTTTTGGGCTTCTACTGAGCTATACGTTGTTTTGCCTAACATAGCGTCGTTAGATGGCCCAAAGACGATAGAATGCAATAAATGCATTGCCAATTTTTCAGGATCGCCCTGACGCAGAAAATTTGACTTCTGTGTCTCTTTAACTAACAAAATTAATCTATCCATAATTGGGTCGCTATGTTGTTGGGCTGATTTGCTAACATCAAAAAATTTGGATTCACTAAGAGCAATACGTTTAAATGCAATCATTTCAGGATCTAAGTTCACAGTAAGGAACCAGCGAGCAATATGCTTTAGGTGTTCTAATTTATTGCCTTCATTACTGATTGTTTCAATTTCTAACGTCAATCTATCCACAATACGGCAGCGCATGTCCTCAACAACGGCTTGGAAAAGCTCAAGTTTTGATGAGTAACGACGATAAATTGTGTCTTTCCCAGCACTGCATGCGGATGCAACCTGTTCAATAGAGGTTGCAGCATAGCCTTGCGTTGCAAATAAACTGGCCGCCGTGCGGATGATTTTTTTAGATGTTTCTTCAGTCCTGTTTTTTGACGGCCTTCCTGAGCGTTTTTCTTTTTTAGGCTGTTCTATCATTATCTCTCCTCTATGCTTCTCACTTTTTATTTGTTAATAAAAATGAGTAACGAACTCTCTCTAGTATGATCATGGACAATAACAATTTGAGTCGAAGTTTTCCTTAGTATAACAAAAATAAAACTAGACGGGTGCGTCCCGTTTGATTTATATTTCAGGTCAATTACGAATACGAATCAATATCAAATGAAGGTTATTAAGCTCATGACTTTAGATGTATCTAAAAAAATCTCGACCTCAATTGTGCTCTTTTCATTACTTAATGCCTCTACAGGCTATGCTCTTGAAACCCATAACACGCTTCCAGCACTTGTTGTAGAAGAGACAGGGTTAGCAAACTCAACGGAAGAACAATACCTAGAAGATGACTCTAGCAGTGCAACTAAGAGTACTGTATCTGTATTAGAAACAGGGCAATCTATTTCGGTTATTACACGTAAACAGATGGATGATCAAAATGTAAAAACCGTAAAAGAAGCTCTGAATTACACCTCTGGTGTGCTTTCCACGACAAATGTTACTAGTCGTTATGATGGTGTCTTTATTCGAGGTTTTGGGGGCTTTGGTACAGCAACTCGTGCAGTGGATTTTTTAGATGGATTGAAGTTACCAAGAGGACAAGGCTTTTTGGTGCCTTCTATCGAAGTATTTTTGTTGGATCGTATCGATGTATTAAAAGGCCCATCAGCTTTACTTTATGGCAATACTAGCCCTGGGGGGGTAGTGAACCAAGTTAGCCGTTCTCCTGATTCGACGTCTTATAATGAAGCTAATATTAAAATTGGGACGGATAATTATCTGCAAGGGAGCATTACCAGCCAAGGAACCATTGATAAAGAGGGGGAATGGCAATACAGCCTAACAGGAGTCAGTACTTCCGCAGGTTCTCAATATGATGGTGTAAGCGAAGAGCGATTTGCTTTGGCGCCCGTCATAACATGGACGCCAGACAGTAAAACACAATTGACATTAAGTGCTTTCTATCAAGAAGACCCTGAAGGCGGGTATTTTAATTCTATTTACCCTAGCTCATTAGCGGATAGCGAATACAAATCTTCACTTAATAGAGATCTTAATGTTGGTGACCCAAGTTTTGACAGTTATGAACAAGAACAATACTACGTTGGTTATGCTCTAGATCACGCCATTAGTGACATGGTGAGCATCAGCTCAAAAGCACGATACTTTTCTGCAGAACAAGATTTCCAAGGCATGCAAATGAGCGGAGAGCTGACTAGCGACGGCCTTTTACCCCGAGCGGCTGCGCATTCAATTGAAGATGTGGAGAGCTTTGTTGCTGATAACTTTATTCAGCTTGATTTCAGTGCCGGAGGAATGCAGCACACAGCGCTTGCTGGATTAGATTACCAACAAACAACTAGCAATTGGGAATACTTATACGGTTCAGTGGACTCTCTTGATGTAACATCGCCTGTTTACGGTATCACTGTTGGATCGCTCTCAACTTATACCGATAGTAAACAGACACAAAAACAAACAGGGCTTTATTTACAAGACCAGATTAAAGCAGGCCGTTTAACAGCGCTTTTGGGAACTCGTTATGATTGGACGAAACAAGAAACCGAGAACAATCTAACAGATTCAACCAGCAAGCAATCTAGTGGTGCATCAAGCCATCGAGCAGGGCTTCACTACTTGTTTGATAACAATATAGCGCCTTACGTGAGCTACTCTACTTCGTTTGAGCCGACTGTTGGTGTTGATGTAGATGGAAATAATTTCATCCCCACAGAAGCTGAACAATGGGAGCTTGGTGTTAAATTCGAACCTTCTAGTATGGATGCTCTTGTCACGCTTTCTGTCTTCGACATAACTCAACAAAATGTTTTGACAGCGGGCTCAACCGCGGGATATTACGTTCAACAGGGTGAAGTTCAATCTCGTGGTATTGAATTGGAAGCACGCGGTAAACTTAGCAAAAAATTAGAGCTAATCGGTGCTATTACCGGATTAGACACAAAAACAACAGAATCGACTGTGGCTGCCAATATAGGCAAACGCCCTCAAACATCTCCTGAATACTATGCATCTTTATGGGCGAACTACATGTTCTTTGATGGACTAAGTATTGGTAGTGGTGTTCGTGTTGTTGGTTCCAGCTATGCAGATGACGCTAACACTATCAAAACAGACGGTTATACATTGTTTGACGCTAAGGTCAGTTACAATCTAGGTGCGTTAAATCCATTATTAAAAAATATAGATACAACTCTGAGCATCTCCAATGTATTTGACAAAGAATATTACGCGAGCTGCAGTTACAACTATTACTGCCAATATGGTGATGGAAGAGAACTACTGCTTACGGGTAGCTATAAATGGTAACTATCCTTACGTTAAAAAATCTCGTCCATAGAACAAATGCATTAAAAAAGTGTATTGAAAAAAATGCACACAAAAAAAATACATTGAAAACAAGAATAGGAAGCATCTGAGTGTCATATTTGAAAGCGAATGTAATCATAGAGTTTACGGACTTAACTCGGTGTTTTACTGATATTGTTGAATTAATGGCTGCGCATAACATTAAATTAACGACAAAAGGTAATGTGTATTGTTTAGTGTCTGCTTTTGGAACCGCGGAATTAAAACTAAAGCAAACGTGCTTAGATGTCTCTATTGAGGCATCTTCTCCAGCATCATTTAATCGGCTGAAAACTGAGTTAACTGGCCTCATTGAGTTCGCGGCTCAAGATGAAAAACTGGATATTCAATGGACAGGAGATTCTATAGGTGCTGTATTGCCGCCTGATTTGCGAGTCTTGATGGTATCTAATGTACAGCAAATAACACCTCGTATACGCAGAGTATCTTTTGGGGGAAGCAATTTAGATCGTTATGCAGTTTCAGATCAACTTCATTGTCGTATTTTGTTTATAGACAAAGGTACTAAGCAGTATCAGTGGCCTATGTTAGGAGATGATGGCCGCATTATCTGGCCAGAAACAGGCAAAATAGCCACGCGTATTTTTACTATTCGTAGTATTGATGTCGAGGCTGGGACATTAGACATCGATTTTGTAATGCATGATGGAAAGGGGCCGGCCAGTGCATGGGTTGCAGAGGCAGAATCAGGTGATGTTGTGGGTATACTTGGACCTGATGCCCATGGTCCAAAACCTGCGGAACAGTATTTTCTTGCCGGCGATGAAACGGGCTTGCCTGCAATCGCCCGTATTCTAGAGGCGCTTCCTACTACCGCTTCAGGATGTGCCATTATTGAAGTAAATGATAGCTGTGAGAAGCAACAAATAAACGCGCCATCAGGTATTACCATCACGTGGTTGTACCGTGGTGGAGCGAAAGCGGGAACAACAACATTACTTATTGATGCTTTTCGTGAACTCTCATTACCAGAAAATCATGACCTTGCTTTTTATTGGGTTGGAGCCGAGCTTTCAGCTTGTCGGGCGATACGAAACTATTTACGCTCCGATATGAAAGTACCCTCAGAGCGTATGGTGTGTTTTTCTCATTGGCGACGCGGGATGAGTGAAGAAGACATTATTGAAGCAGGGCCAAGCGCTCTTTCCTGACTTCAAGCAACGTAAACAAGTAGCAATAAAATATGCCTAATGATGACAATAAATACTCACCAAGAAAAATGATTTTACTTGGTGGTTTATACACAACCCAGTTTCTAGGATTGGGGTTCATATTAACCGCTGTCCCTGCCATTATGCGTGATCTGGGCAGTTCGTTAAGTGAGATCAGTATCATGTATACGCTGGGCTTTATATGGTCGCTTAAATTCCTATGGGCGCCTTTGATTGATAGGTTCAGCCCTTATAAGAAACAGCATTATCGCAGTTGGTTAATACTTTTTCAGAGCTTTATGATTGTTTCATTACTCTGTGCAGCTTTGTTAGATATAACCGCTCAATATGCTTCATTAATTGTATTGTTCGCTCTGTTTTCTATCTTCTCTGCAAGTCAGGATATTGCCGCTGATGCACTTGGGGTTACTATTTTAGAGCCGGAAGAAAGAGGGGTAGGTAATAGCATCCAATCGAGCGGTGGCTTTATTGGCAACCTTATTGGTGGCGGCGTCGTGTTAATGACCTATGAATGGATAGGCTGGACAGGGAGTTTACTAATTCTTGCAATGGCAACTGCGTTACCGCTAATAAACATATGGCGCTATAAGGAGCCACTCCGAGCCGCTAACGTTCATCATGAAAACGTACGCTACAGTGACATGATAGCCTTTTTTAAGCGTCCCAATTCAGGTCGTTGGCTATCCATTCTAATCACTTACACTCTTGGAATATCCATTGCGTACGCAATCATTAATCCCATGTTGGTTGATATAGGTTGGTCACTTGATCAAATAGGTTTTGCCACGAGTATTATTGGTTCTTTTGCGGCAATTTCTGGTGCGGTGTTGACGGGGGGACTGGTTCAAAAAATAGGCCGGAAACGTTCTATGATACTGGCGAATGTATTGGTTGGACTGTCTATTCTAATTCTTTTCGCTGTGGCGCAGGGTAACAACAACACCATTGTGATTTACAGTTCAATTTGTTTTATGTTGTTTGCTTTTGGAGCGAATTCGACCATGCTTGCAACTGTTATGATGGATAATTCTCAAAAGCAAACGGCGGGGACGGATTACACGCTTCAATATTCGTTGTCTTCTATTGTTGGCACCGGTGGTGTAAGCTCTGCGCTGCTGTTGGCTGAAACATTTCAATACACAGGTGTTTTAATCATTAGTCTATGTGTCACCGCTTTGTCGATTATTATCCTCAATTTTAACGGCCGCTATATTAAATAAATGGCATTTATTCATCGAAACCTTCCCTAGTTATCAAAGTAAGTTATTTAACATCAATTCGATATTTCTGTACTTACGCTTTTATAAGAAGTCTTTGGTGTTAGGCTCAATATTCTTTATCATGCGTTTCTTTTGTTAGTAACTCTTTAAAGTGATGATGGTGAGTATGCAGGAAACGGTACAAACGCAAAAAACAGTTCTGGTTGTTGGTGCTGGTCCAGCGGGCTTGATGGCAGCTGAAGGTATTTGTGCCGCAGGACATCAAGTTCATGTATACGATGCCAAGCCCAGTGCCTGCCGTAAGTTTTTATTGGCAGGTGTGGGAGGCATGAACATTACTCATTCTGAAGCTTATCCAGAGTTTATTCAACGCTATTATGATAAAGCCGATTGGCTTGATATATCCATGAGTCAGTTCAATGCCGATGCCTTGTGTGAATGGATTCATGAGTTAGGTATTGAGACCTTTGTCGGTACATCAGGTCGCGTTTTCCCCAAAGACATGAAAGCCGCTCCGTTGTTACGCAACTGGCTAAAGCGTTTACGCGATGCTGGGGTGCAGTTTCATATGCGTCATAAAATGATCGGCTTGTCGTCCAATGAGGTGATCTTTGATCATGTAGGAGAAAGCGTGATAGCACAGGCTGATGCAGTAGTGTTGGCCATGGGCGGGGCAAGCTGGCCGAAGTTAGGCTCAGATGGTGCTTGGCTTCCGGTACTGACTGAAAAAGGTATAGATGTGGCTCCTTTACAAAGTGCCAACTGTGGCTTTTACAGCAAATGGAGCGACCACTTAAAAACGAAATTCGCTGGTAGCCCACTTAAAGACGTCGCTTTTTCTTTTACCTTAGAAAACGGGGGCGTTGTCAGCAAAAAAGGTGAATGTATTGTCACGCAAGACGGCATGGAAGGGAGTTTGATTTATGCTTTTTCTAAATATCTACGTGACGGTATTAACGATTCAGGTCAGTCGTCTTTGTTGATGGATTTATTGCCACTAAAAAGCGAAGAGCAGGTTATTAAAAAGTTACGTAATACCAAGCCGAAAGAATCTTTTAGTAAATATTTAAAGCGCACCTTGGGAATCAGCGGTGTGAAAACGGTGTTGCTGTATGAGTCCTTCCCCAAAAATGCTTTTCAAACACCAGAAGCCTTAGCTCGCTGTTTAAAAGCTGTGCCTGTTAGCTTTTATAAAACCAAGCCGATAGACGAAGTTATTTCGAGTGCTGGTGGTGTATGTGAAAACAGTGTCGATGAAAAACTTATGTTGAAAGCCATGCCCGGTGTTTTTTGTGCTGGGGAAATGCTGGATTGGGAAGCTCCAACAGGTGGATATTTATTAACAGCGTGTTTTGCAACGGGGCGTTTGGCTGCAAAGGGTGTTGATGAATACCTAGCGTAACCCAATACGTTTGAGTCTTAATGGTGTTCGTATAAAATTGTCCGCATAAAAAACGCTCAATGTTGCCATTGAGCGTTTTTTTCTCTTTTTATGCTGCTGCCTATTTCGGTAAATAGAAGGCATCACAAGACATCCATGTCTGAGAATGATTTGATTATCTAGCCGATAAATTAATTAGATGCTTGCTGGTTTGGCATGCCAAAGCTGTACTGCACGCCAACCGTAGTTACGTTATCTAGATAGTTATCTTCGATGTCTTTTACTAAGCGGAAGTCAGCACGAAGATCGACGTCACTGTTAATCGCGTATTTCACACCGCCACCTGCGTTAACAAGCAAGTTATTTGAGTCGCCATCCACGTCAGTCATACCAACACCCGCTGCAACATAGGGTGTTAGATTAACGGTTGTAAACTCAGGAAGGCTGTATAGTCCATCAACGCGGTATTGATCTAGATCGTTGTCACGCCCACGTTTGCTGGCATCCGAGTGTAGGTAAACGGCTTCCACTGCCAATGGGCTATTCGTTTGGTAGCCGACACCGATGGAATACGATGTGTCGTTGCCTGCTTGTCTATCGCCATCTGTGTTGTAGTAGCCGATGCTTGGCGTGACGGTAAGACCTGGTGTTGGTGTTTCAGCATATGCCATTGTAGCGAGAGATGAAGCAATTAAGACACCACTAAAAAGAGTGCGTTTTTTAAAAGATGTAGACATATTTATTTCTCCTAATGAACATAATGTAGTGTTGTTCGTTAGTCAGATTACGCCAAAAAAAAATCTTGAAAAGCCCCATTAAAATGCGCAAAAAAAGGGTATGAACGGCTGCTACCCAATCATGACGAAAGTTTTACTAAAGTGGCGATATTTAAGCGATTGAATGATCAAAATGCGTGCGAAATGGTGTAGGAAATGGGGGGCTTATTACAGTAAATTTTCATGCCGATATAGTAAAAAAACAATTGTGGCGGGAGTAAGTACGAGACGTCCATAAAGCGGGGAATGTGCAAAAAGACGCCCGCTGCTAGGAGGTTAGCAGAGGGCGAATTCTGGTGTACTTATATACGCTTATTTCGATGAGATCACCGCAATCACGCGGCGGTTTGCTTCACGATTCTCTGCGCTGTCATTACTCATTAGTGGTTTTTCTTCACCGTAGCCAATAGCAGACACGCGACTTGATTCAACGCCTAGGTCTTTTGTTAATACATGTGCGATGGCTTGAGCGCGTTTTTCCGACAAAGATTGGTTATACGCTGCAGAGCCGCTGTTGTCTGTGTGGCCTTCAATTACGACGTTTGCTTTTGGGTACTCTTTTAGGAATGCTGCTACTTTTCTGATTTGAGGGAAGTATTTAGCGTTAACAAGAGTAGAGTTACTCGCAAACTGGACATCTAAACGAATGGACTTCGCTTCTTTTAGAGCTATGTAACAACCTTGAGCATCGACTTTTGAACCGACTTTTGAGTTCGGACAAACGTCAAGGTGATTGGCAACGCCGTCGTTGTCAGAATCCAAAGCACAACCTTTCATGTTAACGGAAACACCTGCTGGAGTGTTGAGACATTGATCTTTATGATCGACAACGCCGTCGTTGTCAGAATCCAAAACACAACCTTTCATGTCAACGGAAACACCTGCTGGTGTGTTGAGACATTGATCTTTATGATCGGCAACGCCGTCCTTGTCAGAATCCAAAGCACAACCTTTCATGTCAACGGAAACACCTGCTGGTGTATTGAGACATTGGTCGCTCTTGTCTATCACACCGTCATTATCAGTATCGGCTGCTTGCACCATAATGCTTTCGACTTCTTGTGTTGGTGCAGGTTTCGCACCGAAGACATAGTGAAGACCTACCATGGTTAGGTTATCTAATTCGTGGTCTTCTGTGTCCTTGATCAAGCGAAAGTCAGCACGTAGTGAAAAATCTTGGTTTAAAGCGTATTTCACACCGCCACCGGCATTGATAAGTGCATTGTTTTCGCCAGGGCTAAAATCGGTTGTACCAACACCAGCCGCTAAGTAAGGCGACCAATTCCCTTGTTCTGCTAGGTGGTATAAAGCATCTAGACGGTACTGATCAACATCGACATTGTTACCACTAACAGAGGTATCACTGTCCGCATTTAAATAAACAAATTCAACAGCCCACGGGTTATCAAATTGATATCCTAAACCAAGTGATAAAGCGGTGGTGTTATCAACCCCTCGGTGATTGTCCATGTTGTAGTAGCCAATACTGGGGGCAATTGTGACCCCTTCCTCTTGTTGTGCTTGGGTGACAGACGAAGCTGCGATAAGACTAATAAAAAGGGTGCGTTTATTGAGTAACATAGACATTGAATTTTTCCTGATAAGTTTTGGTCACTTGTAATTTGGTGTAAGCGCAATCAGTTGCGTGAATACTGACGTTATTATGGCTTAATAAAATGGTGCTATGACGAAAACGAAACAATTCAAAACATAACTAAAATCCCTTACAAAGCACTTACTTAAAATAGGCTTAAGTAACAAAAGACAGTCTTTTTAAGGTAGGTGTGTAAACGAAAAAGGTGCACAGAAAGAAAATATCTGTGCACCTCCTATTATTCAGCACTCTTCAGTGGCGCTTTTTAGCTAAATTATTCTTCACTAGTAGAAATGATTGCGACGACACGACGATTGGCTTCACGGTGCGCTTCCGTGTCATTCTCAACAAAGGGTCTTTCTTCGCCGTAACCAATCGACTCAACCCGAGTATCTGAGATTTCAAAGGTGTTAGTTAGTACCTCTGCTATGGCTTGAGCACGCTTTTCAGACAGCTTTTGGTTGTAGCTTGCGGCACCTGAGTCATCAGTATGGCCTTCAATTATGACCGTACTGTTTGGGTTTTCTTTAAGGAATATCGCGACTTTCTCTATTTCAGGGTAATACTTTTGCTCAACATTGGTTTTATTAAGGCCAAATTGAATATTAATTTTCCCTGGCGGCTCGGCAACTATTTCAGGCTGTTGAGGGGCTTCTTCCGTCATAGGTGATGTTGCCATTGGTTCTTCTTGAACTTGTTCGACTGGTTCAGAGTTAATGACTTCCGCTTGCTCGGTTTGTGGTGGCTGTACCGCTGGCTCCGGCTCTGCTTGAGTATAAGATTGTTCGTAAGCTTCGATAGAATCATTTGTGGATGGTGTTGAATTGCTAGAGGAACCACCAAACGTCATTTGCACACCGAGAGAGGTGACATTATCCAGATGGTGATCTTCGACGTCATCAACCAATCGGAAGTCTGCACGTAATGAAACCGTATCATTAATGGCGTATTTCAAGCCGCCACCAGCGTTCACCAATGTATTGTTATTGCCACCGTTACTGAAGTCGGCAGTGCCCACACCAGCCGCTAGGTAAGGCGTAAGGTTAAGTGGGCTGACGTCTGGTAAATGGTATAGACCATCTATTCGATACTGATCAACATCGACATCATTGCCACCGCCAGATTGGGTAGTATCTGCATTTAGGTAAACAAATTCGACTGCCCATGGATTGTTGAATTGGTAACCTAGGCCCAAAGAGTAAGCTTTGTCATCCTTGGTATCTCTATCGCTGTCCATGTTGTAGTAGCCGATGCTTGGCGTTAGGGTGAATCCTTCTTGTTGTTGTGCAAGCGCCAATGTTGATATTGAAGACGCTGCAATAATACTACTGAGAAGCGTGCGTTTTGCGATGTTAAAAGACATGTTTTATCTCCTGATAAATAGCTATGTTGGTTGTTCTTTTTCCAGAATAACGCGTTTATCAGTCGTTCAAAATTGACACAAAAATGACCTTTAAGCCCTGTGTCATCTATCATTGCGCAATCATGACTGGGTGTTTACTTAATAGGCAATATCAAAACGAACAGAGCGGAAAGTAGGCGATTAAAAGCGCAGAAAAGGAGATATTCATTACACGAGATTTTCACTCGTAACGAATAAAAAGAAATAAAAAATGAGTAGGTTAGGTAGAGGTAGATAGGTATTAGCTACCTCTACAAATAACCCCAATATTTAATCTTGCATTAATGATTGATGAGCTCCAATCCCAGCCATCACGCCAGACGCGGATGCGAAAGTGGCGTTTTGCATTGGGTTAGATATATCTCCAGCCGCAAAAACACCTTCTACAGACGTTTGTTTTACCGCATCGGTTTTAATCACAAGGCCAAGAGGGCCGTCTTCGAATTCACACCCAAGTTGCTTAGCAAATGGACTTGCCATATGAGTCCTTGGCCCAACGAATAAAGCTGCTATACGAATCGTGCGGCCATCAGCAAGATAAACAGTAGAAATATCTGGTGCTCGTCCTAGCACCTCTAATACTGGTGTGCTTTCAATGGTGACACCACGCTTTAATAAAAAAGCACGTTGTACTTCATCAGGTTCGTACAGACCTTGAGTAAAGTAAGTAGTTGGGCCCCAGTCGGGAATCATGCCGGCTTGATGTATGGACAGTGGACTGGTGGCAATAACACCGAGTGGCTGGTTGCGTACTTCATAGCCATGGCAATAAGGGCAGTGAATCACCGTCGCTCCCCAACGTTCTTTTAGGCCTGGAATAGTGGGTAATTCATCTCTTAACCCCGTGGCTAAAATGAGTTTTTTGCTATCAAGATTAGCGCCATCTCCGAGCATGACATGGAATCCAGAAGCGCTTTTTTCGACATTTTCCGCCTTGTCTTTGACAATATTTACTGTTGGGTATTTAAGTAGCTGGCGATGAGCTTCTTGCTGGATAGCAAAAGGCGACACACCGTCTAATCCGAAAAATCCATGAGATTGATCGGAGAAGCGATTTCTAGGTTCACCAGCGTCTATTACTGTGACTTTTCTTTGTCCCCTTGCGAGCTGCATGGCAGCCGATAACCCAGCAAAACTTCCACCAATTACGATAACGTCAAGTTGCATTAAGTTGTTCCTTATTTTGGATAAATACAATGATCTTAAGAAACATCATAAGTTACAAGAAAAGTCAAAGTCAACTCATGAAACTTTTATTGTTTCGTGATGATCTGAGTTAGAATGTGAAAATTGTTATTTGCCATGAGACCCCTGATGAGAAAAGACAGTCGTTTATCCCGCATGTTGCACGTACTGATTCACATGGATCAGTTAGATGCTCCAGCGACGTCAGAAAAGATCGCCACAATGCTTAATACCAACCCGGTTGTCGTGCGTCGCACCATGGCGGGTTTACGAGACAAAGGCTATGTCACCTCAGTGAAAGGTCATGGTGGCGGTTGGTCATTGGCCGTCGCTTTGTCTGATATCACCTTGCTAGACATTCATAATGCGCTTGGTGAAAGCTCTGTCTTCACCATAGGGCTGTCGGACGAACATACCTCGTGCCCCATCGAAATAGCCGTTAACCAAGCGATTAGTGACGTATTGATTGAAGCCGAAGCGTTATTGTTAGAGCGTTTTCGGGATGTGACATTGGATAAGTTAGCGGTGGGCTTTGCAGATTATCCGCTGAACCAACAAACCTCTAGCGGAGAGTAAAAACGTGGTTCGTTCTCAACGTTTGCTTGCTCTCATTGCTTTACTGCGGAGTCATCGATATCCAGTGTCTGGCCAAACCTTAGCTGACAAGCTGGAGGTGAGTGTGCGAACTTTGTATCGAGATATTGCAACATTGCAAGAGCAGGGGGCAAATATCCAAGGTGAAGCGGGCGTGGGTTACGTACTCAAGCCTGGCTTTCTGCTGCCGCCATTAATGTTCACCGAGGAAGAAATAGAAGCTTTGGTTCTTGGTGCTCGTTGGGTAGCGCAACGCACTGACAACCAATTAAGCGATGGCGCACAAAATGCCTTGAACAAAATTGCAGCGGTATTGCCTATAGAATTAAAAGACATGCTCGACGATACGACTTTGTTGATCGGCCCGAGTAAAGAGACGACCACAGATACGGTGAATATGGCCGAAGTTCGCCAAGCGATTCGAGATGAAAAGATTCTTTCTATTGATTATCGAGATTTAAAAGATAAGCACTCTCAGCGCCGTATCTGGCCATTTGCTTTAGGCTATTTCGACGAAGTGCGTGTGTTGGTTGCTTGGTGTGAGTTGAGACAAGAGATTCGAAACTTCCGTACCGATAGAATCTTATCGAGTGAACTAATCAATACTCGTTATGCAACACCTCGTCATGTATTGCTAAAACAATGGCGAGCTGATCTACACGAGTCGAAATCTTCTCAATAAAAACCTCAGTTTTGTGTCTCTACTGACAAGATCTGACACTCCTATTGTTTATTCTCACTTTTATCAGGCCAAAGCCTGATGAGAAGTACTAAACTTTTAACGTGAAATATAAACAGCGAATAGGATTATCAGTATGGATCTTTCAAATTTCACCATCTTATATGTGGATAATGTTCAGCGCAGTGTGGATTTTTACCGCCCTTTGTTTGACCGCGAACCTGTGGAGTTAACTGAAGGCTTCGCCTTGTTTGTCTCGGAAACGGGAGCCAAGTTTGGCTTATGGGCGCGAGAAGACGTATTGCCCAAAGCCAATGATGTTCCCGCCGGAAGTATGGAAGTGGCATTAACTCTTGATAACTTGATTACTTTACAGATTAACTACATCAAATGGCGAGAGCTTGATGTTGACATCATTCAAGAACCAACAGAAATGGATTTTGGTACGACCTTTACCGCGCTCGACCCTGACGGTCATCGTTTGCGTGTCTATACCCATGAAAAAGCCAATAATGCCTTATAATAAGTGACGAGCTTGCAAACAAACACCGTCATGATTTATGACATGAGGTGTTTGTTTCTCTTGATCTAAATGAAACCAAATGTCGTTTTCTGCTTTTATTATTAATCAAGATGAAATGATGGGTTAACTGGATGTATATTGATCAAGCCATATCACAAGCCTAAACTGATCGCATTAAATACAGCCAATTCAGCGTTTTGCAAGTTGGCTAACGACTCCAGTTTTAGAGGTGAATGATGATGTTACCCACTTATTTTATTTCTCACGGCGGCGGCCCTTGGCCTTATATCGCTGACATGCGCGCCATGTTCTCAAATCTTGAAGCGTCTTTGGTTCGAATGACACAAGAACTGCCTGAAAGGCCTAAAGCGATTTTGATGATTTCGGGTCACTGGGAGCGCAAAACCCTTGCTGTTCAATCCAGTCCAGCACCGGGTATGGAATACGACTATTATGGTTTTCCTACGCATACTTATGAGGTTAAATATCAAGCACCGGGTGCGCCAGACGTTGCGAAACGTGCAGCAGAGTTCATTAAGAGCGCAGGTTTCCCCGTCGACCTAGACGATAAAAAAGGTTTCGACCATGGCGCATTTGCGCCAATGGCAGTGATGTATCCAAAGGCAGACATGCCATTGATTCAGCTGTCGTTAAAATCGAACCTAAATCCAGAAGAACACATGGCGTTGGGTCGAGCTTTAGCGCCATTACGTGAAGAAGGCATCTTAATTGTCGGCAGTGGGTTGAGCTTTCATAACCTTGGGCTAAGAGGCCCGCAAGCTATCAAACCCTCTAATGGTTTTGATGCGTGGCTGCAAGAAACCTTATTGGAATCTACTCCGGCAGAACGCAGTGCAAGCATCGTTGGATGGGAAAAAGCGCCTTATGCTCGTATTGCTCATCCAAGAGAAGACCATTTGATTCCATTGATGGTTGCCCTTGGAGCAGCAGAAAAGGGCGAAGCAAGCTGCGTCTATCATGATGAAGGGCTTTTAGGTGGCTGGACAGCGTCTAGCTTCCGTTTTGATTAAGCGCCTTTAGACTTCTTCGTGGTATATTTTTTGGTGGCTCTAGATCGAAAACCAGATCTAGCGCCCACCTGCTTGATTCGTCCTTTCATTTCCAGCATGGCTATTTTTACTTTCTTATTCGATACGGCCAGCTTTTTTAGCTGTTCTATTTCTTTTAAGGCTTCAGCAAATTGCTTTTGTTTAAGCAAAATCTCAACAATTTCCTGCATATGTTTTATGACATCAAGGTGATCCGTGGTGAAGTTAGATAGGCTTATTTCAAACGCCTTTCTCGCATTGTTTAATGTCTCATCTGAATGATCTGTCTGTTCGTCGTTGCGTGTCATTGTGGTCATGAAAGCCTTGGAAGGTAGATTATATTTGGCGTCTAAAGTCGAGTCGTAATACTTGTCGTGGAAGGCCTGAAACATTGGCTGAAAAAGTGTGAAGGCAGCGCGGATCAAATACGATGATATCGCCTGCGGTGCCAGTTAATGTGACAACCTTCTGTTCGATGCTATGTAGCGAACTGCCTTCCTTAGTGAATCGCTGAATACGTTCATCAGGGGAACCTTCTTGAACCAGCGCTTGGAACCAAGGGTCTTCTTGAATGAGCGGTTCTAAAACCTGATCCATTGGCAATAGTATAACGTCTTTAGGGCTTTCAAAAAGTCCACTATTTACCGATGCAAAGGCGTTAATTAATGCCTCGTTATTGGACATCCCGAGTGTTTTTGCAAGACGTTCTGCTTGTCGATGAGATCCAGAAATGACGCTTGTTGCTCCCATGTCTGTGCTCACATCATCGAGAAATACAAAGACAAACAGGCTCCAAGGTTTAGTGTCACCCACTACACTAGGTTCATCGCAGTGCCAAGATTTATGAGGTACATTCCAGGCTGCTTCTGAGCCTGGAAAGCTCAACAAAGAATACCAAAGGTCTAACGGACACCAAGAGTCAGCGCCAAATACCTTATCGATAGCTGGTTTGATCGCACTTTCTATCTCGTCCAATTTACCCGAGGCTTTTAGGTCTCGCATAATCGACCCCATACCATTTAGCCGTTTTGCACGAGCGTCTCCGACAGGGTTATTTACATTGGAAAACCAAGTGCTAGGCTCTTTAAGTTGGATACCAAACTTGTGGTCAATCTCCTGCCAAAGAAGAGTTTGAACATCGGCAATTTTTTCAACATCGATGACATTGGAAAGTTTTAGGACTCCCTTATTTTGGAAGTCTTCAAGTTTAGATAGCACAGTCGTTGTCATCGAATTATTACCCTTTTTAGCATTTCAGTGTTGTTACTATGGCGAATAGTAACATTGTGCTCCTTGATAGAAGGCCTTTTGTATCAAAAATTTCCTTTCAACGCGGTGAAGTGTTGAGATAGTTATTAAATGGACGATATTTTGTGTGTCACCCTACAAATAGGTTGAGGGTTTTTAAGTCAGTTCCTGTAGTTGGTCGTTTCTTTACGCTTGTTTTAGTCCTCTGGGCAGCGCAAGTTTCGCCATGAAAATCTTGAGAGATAGCCTGATTTATCAGTGTTTTATTTTACAGGTAAAAAGTACCTCTTATTACTAGAGAGGCTTCGTACAACGATTTCGCTGCCATGTAATGCCTTCCCATTATTCGATAAATGAGAAGGCATTTTAATTAAGTCTAGGTTACTTCGTTAGCGAGCTTCTCCCGCTTCGTCCGCGTCGACTACGTCTATTTCATTTTTAGCATCCTTTAACCATTCTTGCATCGCAGGGTGAGCTAGCATGGTGTTGCGATAATTGGCTGCTGCTGAGGAAAGTGCCATGCCATAGGTGGCAAAGCGAAAGACGACAGGCGCAAAAAAGGCATCTGCGAGGCTGAATTCACCAAACAGGTAGTCACCTTTATCGGCGTTCTGCTCTCTTAGTTCAGTCCATGTTTTATTCATCCACTCCACTTCTTGTTGGGCTTTATCCGACAAAATAATTTCCCGGTTTGCGCGGCAATTCATCGGCATTTCGCCACGTATAGCAAATAAGCTGGAATGCATTTCTGCTACTAGTGATCGCGCCACGGCACGGTTGTTTTTATCCACAGGCCAGCCTTTTCCATTCAAGTAGTTTTCATTGATGTATTCGCAAATGGCCAGAGAGTCCCACACACTTAAATCACCATCCACTAATACGGGGACTTTGCCGACGGTAGAGTACTTGGCAAGTTCGGTGTGGAATTCGTCGCTAAACAGACGGAGTTTTATTTCTTCAAAAGGAATACTGAAGGCTTTTAACGCCAACCAGCCCCGTAACGACCAAGAGGAATAGTTTTTATTGCCGATGATGAGTTTCATAATGCGTGCTCCTTTTTATGTTTCTTTTTTGAATGACTTTTTAATGCCTTTTTCCATAAGATGCATTGTTGCAGCTTGTTTTTTTGATGACTAACGAATAGTTTTGATACTTCCTATTTCAAACCTTGATAGATGACTGTTTTATGGATATTGACTCACTTCGTAGTTTCATTGCCTTTGTTGATACGGGCAGTTTTACCCGTGCGGCAAAGCAGACTTTTCGTACCCAAAGTGCCATTAGTATGCAAATGAAAAAGCTGGAAGAAGAAACGGGTCATGTGTTGTTTGTAAAGGAAGGACGTAACCTTGGTTTAACGGAACAAGGGCAGCAGTTAGTGAGTTATGCCAGAAGGCTGGTGTCTTTACATGATGAAGCGCTAGGGCATTTTTCAACACATCTTCAGCACCCACCTTTAACCATTGGCTGCCCTGATGATTATGCCGAATCTATTTTACCGGATGTGGTTACTCTGATTCGCGAGTCGTTGCCTCAGCAAAGTATCCGTATCGTTTGTGATTGCAGTACCCAGTTAAGGCTCATGCTAGATCAAGGCAAGGTGGATTTAGCCATTCTAACCCGTGCACCTGATGCGGAAGAAGGTTATTTGCTAAAGCATGATTCGGGCGTGTGGGTAAAAGGGGAAAATACTCAAACAGATGAGCAAATAGAGAAGCAAAGCCCTTTGTCTTTGGTCCTATACGAGCCTGATTGTAAGTTTCATAGCACGGCAATTGATGGCTTGGAAAAGCAAGGGCGTGATTATCGTTTACTGTGCAGTAGTTCCAGCGCTACGGCGATTAAAGCCTTGCTGAGAAAAGGCCAAGGTGTGAGTGCGATGGCGCGATCCAGTGTGTCTTATGGCATCGCGATTATTCAGAATTCGAACTTACCTGCGTTGCCGTCTGTCGACATCGTGTTGGCGGTTGCGCCTGTGCCCCACCCTATGTTTTCTTCTCATTTGGCAGCGGATATCAGCCTGCGCTTTTTTAAAAAGGAAAGCATTAGGTAATGCGGTGATCTTCTTTAGACACAAGGCTTTAAAATAAAAAACGAAAGCCATTACTGACTTTCATTTTGTATAAGACTGCGACGTCATCAAACGCGACGATCAGTGTTACTGGCGCGTTCTAGTCCTCTCTACGTTTCCTAGAGTCAAAGCTAGCAGTAACTGCTTTTGGCTTATCGGTGTATTTAAGAATTTATTGTAGCTGCGAGCTTCTAGGAACAATTGGTTTAATGCGTTTTTGCCCAGTGATACCATAGTGAAGCCTCTGTCGTAGATGATGTTGCCAGCATTTAATAAGCATAGAGGTATTAAAGTTTTTGTTCTCATTTAACCAATACTTTAATTTTTTACATAAGTTTTCTCATTTATGACAGAGTAATGCCTAAAAGTTGTCTATGGTTATACAGTCACCATGCAATCTAAGGAGAGAATCCGCATGAACAGAAAAGATGACAGCGTACAACATTTGGTTAGTTTGCTTGAAAACTTAGAGAAAGTATCGCTTCAGGATATTGCTCAAATACCGCCTTCACAGCAGCATATATTGGCTGAAAAAATTGAAAGTTTACAGGATGAGCTAAAAGCCTTGATATCGGATGATGAACCAATGACGCATTGATGTTGGTTCGATAAATGTTTGCACAGTTGTTAGTGATAGAGAAGGTGGTAAATGCATCACCTTCTCTATCACTTCAGAAATGTTCACGCCTTACATTACGGAATGGAATGGAAGGTTCTCACTATGCTAGATAAAGATTGCACGTCGATTGCTTTGCAGATCTTGTCTCCGGGTTGTTTGAATGTAGGGGTGTCTTCTGCTGCGACCATGGCATTGATTACGGACTCTTCTATCGCTTCCACCGCCGCCATATAAAAATCATCAAAGACTTCATCATTTAGGCATTCCATTGACCGTATTGGACCCGACAGTTGAGGTAAATCTTGTTCGTTTGCTGTGCTAAATGCGAGGAAGATGTCTCCAGAATTGTTTCCTCCCGGCGAGCCATTTTTGCCAATGCCAAGTGCCGCTCGTTTCGCGAGGCGTTTTAACTGGTGAGGTAGCATCGGTGCATCGGTAGCAAGAATGACAATGATGGACCCCTGTTCATGTAATGCATGAATGCGATTATTAGGCATGAGTTTTCCAACAGGAGTCCCAAGTACTGTAAACCATGGACGAATGCCGTGATTTGCTTGCACTATGGCGGCGAGAGTATAGGTTTGGTCGGCTATTTCTATGAGTCGTGAGGAGGTTCCTGTACCACCTTTAAAATCATAAGCTATCATGCCTGTTCCACCGCCTACATTACCTTCTGAAATAGCACCGGGTTGTGCATTGTCTAGAGCGTCTAACGCATCTTGTTCAGATACATGCATGGCGTTGATATCATTGAGCACACCATCAAAGGTTTCTGCAACCACAGGCATAGCCCATAGGTGATTGTTTTGCCATGCTTCTTGGTATTGTTTTATTGTCCATTTCACTGCCGCGTGATGAGTAATACCAACGGCATGGGAGTTGGTTATCATGATTGGCCCCACAAAATAACCACCATCTTGTATCCAATGAGTGCCTGTCATTTCGCCGTTGCCATTGAGAGCAAACATGCCAGCCCATACTGGTTGCGGTGTGTTGTTTCTACCCCGTGGTAGTATGGCCGTAACCCCAGTTCTAGCTGGTGATATTGGATCATTATTAATAAGCGTTTTATAACCCACCTGAATACCAGGAACATCGGTAATGGCATTGTTTGGACCTGTAATTCCGGGGAAAGGTAGCCCCAGTTCTCGTGCACGTAGTTTGGACATAATTCAGCCTACTATTTCTTAGGGTGTGGATGTGTTTTTGGATTTGAAGTAAATACCTGCTGAGGCAATGACAACCGAAAAAAGCAGCATCAACGTTGCGATTGCGTTTATTTCGGGTTTAATACCTCGACGAATCATGCCAAGGATAAAAACGGGTAAAGTGGTTGAATCCACACCGCTAATGAAATAAGTGATCACCAAATCATCCATGGAAATGATAAAACTGAGTAACGCTCCGCCAATTACTCCAGGCAGGATTAAAGGCAAAGTGACTCGACGAAATGTTTGCCATTCATTTGCACCTAAGTCAGCAGAGGCCGATTCTGTAAGAGGGTTCATGCCTGCTAATCTGGCACTAACAACGATAAAAACATAGCTGGTTAAAAAAGTGCAATGACCAATAATGATAGTACTGTTTCCTAGAGTGAAACCAGCCCCGACAAAGAAAATGAGCAAGGCAATGCCCAAGACAATATCGGGCATAACCATGGGGACAAACAATAGTAATCGATAAAATGAATGTAGCTTAAAGCGATAACGGGCTAAGGCGACAGCCGTACTGGTGCCGAGGAAAGTCGCTATGATAGTCGCGCTGCCTGCAACAATTAAACTATTTAATAAGGCGTTGAGAAGCTGATCTGTTGAGTCTATATAGCTAGATGAGTCGGCTAATGAAGTTTCTAGACCAAAAACACTGCGATACCAATCTAAGGTGAAGCCATCCCAAATCATAATGTTGATAGGGTTTGAGTTAAACGAATAGATCACGATAAGTATTACAGGTGCGTAGAGGAAAATAAAAAAGAGCACACTGTAAATGGATAATAAGCGGCCTAGGGGCGTTTGTTTTTTCATGATGGTCTCCTATAAAGCGGCTTGTTTTTTGGCTGATTTATATAGATAAATGGATAAAATGATCATCATCATGAAGATAATTATCATAGAAAGTGTCGCTCCAAAGGGCCAATTCCTGGCGTATAAGAACTGTTGCTCAATCATATTTCCTATCATCAATACCTTGGCGCCGCCAAGTATGTTTGGCACAACAAAATTACCGAGACTGGGGATAAAGACCAAAATACAGCCTGCAACAATGCCCGGTAACGTTAAGGGAAAAATGACTTTTCGAAAGGTGGTAAAAGGCGTGGCACCTAAGTCTTCTGACGCTTGAAGCAGATTTTTATCGAGCTTCTCAACACTGGAATAGATAGGCAGGAACATAAACGGAATGAATATATAAACCATGCCTATGATCACGGCAGTTCCAGAAAACATCAGGTTTAATGGCTCAGTGATTAACCCTGTGGCTTCTAAAAATTGATTGGCAAAGCCCGAGTTTCGTAAGATTAATACCCAAGCGTAGAGGCGAACCACCATGCTAGCGAAAAAGGGCAATGTCATTAAAAAGATACACAAGGCTTTCTTTTTGGCCGATAAGGTTGAGACCCAAAATGCGACTGGATAACAGATACATAAAGTGCAGAGGACGGTAGCAACTGCTAGCCCAACAGAGCGCAATAAAATTTCCAAATAAACAGTATCGAACTCTTCATAAAAGCCATCAGCCCAACCAAGTACTCGACCATAATTCCAGTGATAAAAATGCCATTCAACGCCACCGTATAAGCCCGGCTCTAAAAAGCTGTAGGTCAGCATAATTAACATGGGACCCACAAAAAACACCAATAAAAATAGGCTGGTCGGTGCGAGTAAAGCCACTAGCATGAGCTGTTTTCGTGAAATACTAAGGGATTTCATATGCGGCCCTTAGTCGGTTTTTTCTTGGATGGAATGGTATGAAGTGCGCTAATTTGGTAATACAAGGTGACTTTGTTGTCTTTTATCAGTGGTGTATTGGTTTTTCTAGTTAATGCCGAAAACGCTAGACCATTTTCTAGTGCACCATGTAGCTGATAATCTGAGCCGATAAAGACCGTTTGATTCAGTGTCATTGTCAGCTGGGCTTGAGCGCCTTCTTGCCCGTTAGGGGTTAAAGACAGGTGTTCAGGCCTTAACAGTAGCTTGACCTCTTCTCCTAGCTCGGGTGTTGTATCCAAGCTGTGTATAGTGACGCCGTCACAGTCGACATCAATCCCCGTTTCGGACTTTTCAATGACGGTGCCTGATAAGATATTGCTTTCGCCTATGAAGGTGGCGACAAACTCTGTTTGTGGTGAATGGTAAACTTCATCAGGTGTGCCGACTTGTTCTATTCTTCCTCCGTTAAGTACCACAATACGGTCGGACATGGTGAGGGCTTCTTCTTGGTCATGGGTAACAAAGATGAAGCAAATACCGAGTTCTGTTTGTAGGTTTTTGAGCTCGAGTTGCATCTGAAGTCGTAGATTTTTGTCTAATGCTGAAAGAGGTTCATCGAGAAGCAGTAACTTTGGACGATTAATGATGGCACGAGCGAGAGCAACACGTTGTTGCTGACCTCCCGATAACTGTGATGGAAGTCGTTGTTCTATGCCGCCCAACCCCACCATATCTAGTGCTGTAGCGACACGTTGGTTACGTTCTACTTTGTTGACTTTGGCAATGTCTAAACCATAACCAACATTATCCCCAACCGTCATGTGAGGAAATAGGGCATAGGACTGAAACACCGTATTCACCGGGCGTTTGTGAGCGGGCTGTTGGATAATGGATTGCCCATCTAACAGGATATCGCCACTGTCTAACTCTTCAAATCCAGCGACGATTTTTAGCAACGTCGTTTTTCCGCATCCTGAAGGGCCTAATAAAGTAATAAATTCACTTTGTGCAATAGGCAAACTAATATCATCTAACGCATTAATAATACCGCCTTCAGGGGTAATAAATTGACGATGCGCATGGCGAATCTTTATATATTCAAGCGATGGGGTGGACCCTGACATAATAAACCTCAAAGAGAAAAAAAGGGCGGTATAACCCGCCTAAATTCTGGGATACGATTACCTTATGATGTGCGAATCTTGGTCCAGACTCGATCATATAGCTTGATGCCTTTACCAAGCTCTTTGAACAGCTGCAGCTTAGCTTTTACTTCTGCTGGAGGGTTAATGCTCGGGTTGTTGCGTATATAGTCGGGCAATAGTTTGATGGCTTCGGTATTCATAGTGCCATTGGTTTGTTGCTTAGCATTTAGCGCAGCGATGTCTGGCTGCGTAAAGAACTCCATAAACTTCTTTGCATTCGCTTTATTTGGAGCGCGTTTTAGTACACACATATCTTCTTGATACATGGTAGCGCCTTCTTTCGGAATGATATAAGCAAGATCATCTGGTTTTTTGAATACGTATAACATTGAACCGACATACCATTGTGCAGCGGCAATATCACCAGATTGGACCATAGGGATACTGTCATAAGTAAAGGCTGAGACATTGTGCTTGTGCTTGATAATATAGTTTTGAGCGGCCTTTAAGTCGTCACGATTTGTTGTGTTGACACTTTTACCATTGGTGATTAACCCAACACTGATGACTTCTCGCATATCATCCAGCATGGCGATATTTTTACCGTCATTTGGTAGAGCGAAAAAATCAGCCCATGAGTTCAGCTCAGGCACGAGTTTTTTGTTGTAAAGAATACCAACGGTGCCCCAAGCGTAGGGCAGGCAATATTCGCCATTTGGATCAGATTCAGCATTCAGAAAGTTTTTATCGATATGTTTAAAGCCTGAATATTGATTGATGTTGGTTTTTTCAAGCAAGTTGAGTTTTGCCATAATGTCTTGCATATGAACGGATGGAAATACAATATCGTAACCCGTTGCTCCAGCTTGTAGTTTGGCTAACATCTCTTCATTTGATGAATAGGTATCTAATTTAACCTTGATGCCTGTTTCCTCAGTAAAGCGCTGCAGTACTTCCGGGTTAATGTATTCTCCCCAATTATAAAGACTTAGCGTTTCCTCCGCGGATGCCGAGTGTGCAAAGCTGAGAGCGGTAATGGCGATGCTCGTCATAGCGAGAGCTTTTTTTACCTTTTGACTACTTTTTAAAGAAATTGATTGTTTCATAATGCGGCCTTCTTGATCGTTTCTAACGGAGTTGTCTTGGTCTGTAAAAGCACCGTTATTTTATTGTAGGGGATGGTAATATTCTTTCAATGTCATAATATGTTATGTTTCTAACAATCTGAAAATGCTATAGATATGAATGAATTGGACTAAATTGAACTATTTTAAATAAAAAATAGTGGTTTTATTTGCACTCATTTGGTTTGTTTTTGATAAAAATCGCACCACATCACGGCAGTGTGACCAGTAAAAATAGTAAGGCTGACAGAATGAAAAATACATTTTCTTCAAAACCTGAATATATTGCGACGACAACATCACAGAGAATTCAAGAGTTAATCCCTTTGGTGTCTAAATCTGAAGCGCGAGTGGCGCAGTTTATCTTGTTAAATCTAGATCAAATTAGCTTTGAAACTGGCGCCTCTATCGCTGAAAAAGCGGCCGTTAGTCAAATTACGGTCAGCCGTTTTTTAAAGAGGGCTGGTTATCAGGGTATCTCAGCACTGAAAGAAGAGCTACAGAAGGAATTTATTCCAATGGAAGTAGGGGAAAGTCAGAGGCTGTCCCCAGATTCTTTTTATAAAGACAATTTGAAACAAGAGTTGAAAAGCATGGTTCGTCTTTACGAGCAATTTGAGACGGAAAATTGGGAGAGCTTGGTAAGTTGCGTTAGTGCCGCAACTCGAGTCTATGTCACGGGGTTTCAATCAATACGAGGCACCGCGGAAGATTTTACTCGACGACTTTCCCTAGCTCGTGATCGGGTGCAGTATCTTTCGCCTCATGATGGCATGTTAGGAGAATGGCTTGAAGATAGCCCGAGGGGTAGGAAGGGCTATGATACTTTAATTATTCTTGACGTCGTTCCTTATGCTTCAGAAGGTCGAAAGCTGTGTGAAGTCGCCGTGGAAAAAGGTATTCAAATTGTAATTATCACTGATGAATTTTGCCATTGGGCGGGTGAGTATAATGCCCATGTTATTTATGCAAAATCTAAGTCAGGGCTGTTTTTAGAGTCGACTTGGGGACTTGCTTTAACAACCAATATGCTAGTGGATGCCGTATCTAGACGAAGCGTGAATAGTGATATCCGAATTAAGCGATGGCAGGAAATGGCGAAACGTTTTGCTCTTTTTTAAGTTAAAAAAAGACCGGCCTAAGCCGGTCAAACGTTCAGAGAGTGTTAGGTGGTATTATTCCCAAGAGCGAATTAAATCGTCATAAGAAACAGTAACACCTTGTGGTTTTTCGTTCGCCAATTTTGGTTTTGGTGAACCTGGTTGAGCCAACCAGTAAGCTTCGTCACGCGGTTCGTTCAGTTTTGGTCCACATAGAGGCTGTACGTTAGCGCGCTCTAGACGTTGCATTACTTTATCCTGTGCCGCAGCTAGACCATTCAAGGCTTCTTGAGGCGTCGCTTCGCCACTGGCTGCTTGAGAAATGTACTGCCACCAAAGCTGAGCTAGCTTAGGATAATCTGGTACGTTAATCCCAGTTGGAGACCATTCTTTACGAGCAGGTCCTTTGTAGAATTCAACCAAACCACCCAGTTTAGGCGCCGCGGCGGCCATTTCTGGAGAGTTAATGTCAGATTCACGAATAGGGGTTAAACCAACCAAAGTTTTTTGCAGTGAAACCGTTTTTGCTGTGGTGAACTGGGCGTACAACCAAGCGGCTAGACGACGGTCTTCAGGCGTAGAGTTCATGAAAGTCCAAGCACCAACGTCTTGATACCCTTTCTTCATGCCTTCTTCCCAGTATGGCCCAACCGGAGAAGGAGCCATGCGCCATTTCGGTGTGCCATCTTCGTTTACAACAGGAAGCCCTTTAGTTGTCATATCAGCGGTAAACGCGGTGTACCAGAAAATCTGCTGAGCCACGCCACCTTGAGCTGGTACTGGACCAGATTCAGAGAAGGTCATACCTTGCGCTTCTGGCGGCGCATACTTACGTAACCATTCAACGTATTTAGTCGTGGCATAAACCGCTGCTGGACCATTTGTTGCACCACCACGCGAGACGCTTGAACCAACAGGTGAGCACGCATCTTTGATACGAATACCCCATTCATCTACAGGCAAACCATTTGGTGTGCCTTTATCACCAGCACCCGCCATAGAGAACCAAGCATCAGTAAATCGCCAGCCTAGAGATGGGTCTTTTTTACCATAATCCATGTGACCGTATACTGGCTCACCATCGATGGTTTTGACTTTATCTGTGAAGAATTCCGCAATATCTTCATAAGCGGACCAGTTTACTGGTACGCCTAGCTCATAGCCGTAAATGGATTTGAATTTTTCTTTTAAATCAGCACGGGCAAACCAATCTGCACGGAACCAATAAAGGTTAGCAAACTGTTGCGTTGGCAATTGGTACAACTTGCCATCTGGGCCTGTGGTGAAGTCCAAACCGATAAAATCAGCTAGATCAAGAGTTGGCGAAGTAAATTCTTTACCGTCGCCTTGCATCATGTCAGAAATTGGTACCACTTTACCGTAACGAAAATGCGTACCGATCAAGTCAGAATCGTTGACGTAAGCATCATAGATGTTACGACCAGACTGCATTTGCGTTTGCAGTTTTTCGACCACATCACCTTCTTGAATCAGGTCATGGTTAACCTTGATGCCGGTGATTTCTTGGAAGGCTTTAGCTAATACTTGAGACTCGTATTTGTGTGTTGTTAACGTTTCAGACGCGACATTGATTTCCATGCCACGGAATTTTTTCGCGGCTTCAGTAAACCAGTGCATTTCGTCAAGCTGTTGTTGCTTGCTGAGTGTTGAAACGGTGAATTCTGAATCTACCCATTTTTCTGCTGCGTCAGAATATGCATCTGCCCAAATATTGGCAGAGTGCAACATAACAGCAAAGGGCAAGGCGGCTAGTGCAATTTTTTTCTTATTGTAGTGCATGTTTTACCTCAACTAAGTTTGGTTTTTTATGTTTGGCTTCCGTGCCAGATATTCCATCGTTCTTATTGATAAGTTCGACAGATAAGGACGCTGACTAGCCCCAGCGCATTAGGATGATCATCCAGAATGCACACAGGACAGTTGCCACCGCGATGTTCACATCCGTTAACGCAACGAATGCAAGGTGGATAAAAGCACTGCTAAGCAGGCCGATGAATAAACGATCACCGCGGGTGGTTGCTAGTGGCAAAAAGCCACGACGTTCCACACAAGGTGAGATGATTTGCCAGGTGGTCATACCGACCAAGATCACAGCGATGCCCATAAAGAACAGGGCTGTAGGTAATGTCCAAGACATCCAAGCCATAATAATTCTCCTTACACTCGACCAAGGGCGAAGCCCTTCGCGACATGGTTACGAACGAAATAAATGACCAACATACCCGGTAGGATGGTTAACACACCTGCAGCAGCGAGTAGTCCCCAATCCATCCCTGAAGCAGAGACAGTACGTGTCATAATGGCAGCAATGGGTTTGGCTTCGACAGACGTTAATGTCCGTGCTAAAAGCAGCTCCACCCAAGAGAACATGAAACAGAAGAACGCGGTCACCCCAATGCCTGAACGGATCAAAGGAATAAAGATTCGCACGAAGAATTTCGGGAAGGTATAGCCATCGATATACGCGGTTTCGTCTATTTCACGAGGTACACCGCTCATAAAGCCTTCTAGAATCCATACGGCTAATGGTACGGTGAAAATACAGTGTGCTAGCGCGACAGCGATGTGGGTATCGAATAAGCCTACAGACGAATAAAGTTGAAAAAATGGTAGTAAAAATACCGCTGGTGGCGCCATACGATTTGAAAGCAACCAGAAAAACATGTGTTTATCGCCAATGAACTTATAGCGACTAAAAGCATAAGCGGCAGGCAAAGCCACCAATAAGCTAATCACCATGTTCATGGATACGTAAAAAATCGAGTTAACGTATCCCATATACCAAGTAGAGTCGCTAAAGATTTTAGCGTAATTTTCCAAAGTGAAATCAGCTGGAAAAAAAGACAAGCCACTCAGTATTTCAGTATTGGTTTTAAACGACATATTGATTAGCCAATAGATTGGCAAAAGCAATAAAACCACGTAGAGAACCAGTCCAAATCGGCCACGAGTATTGGCATTGCGAGCTTTACGCTCCGCTCGGCTATACACAGGAGCTTGTTCTTTAGCTGGTTTATTATGTGACATTGTTGATTGCGTCATGATCCGCTCCTATTTGTCTTTTTGCATGTTCATGATGGTGGTGTAGAACACCCAGCACACGAGCAAGATAATTAAGAAGTACACCAGCGAGAATGCCGCCGCTGGACCCAGATCAAATTGACCAATGGCTTGTTGTACCAAGGACTGACTTAAAAAAGTGGTTGAGCTACCAGGACCTCCGCCAGTGAGTACGAAAGGCTCGGTATAAATCATGAAAGAGTCCATAAAGCGTAGTAGCATACCGATGACTAATACATTGGCCAGTTTAGGCAATTGGATATAGCGGAATACTGCCCAACGAGACGCTTGGTCGATTCGCGCTGCTTGGTAATACACTTCTGGAATGGCTCTTAAACCTGAGTAGCACAACAACGCAATCAGCGGAGTCCAATGCCAAACATCCATTAACACTACTGTCAGCCAAGCGTCAGTTGGGTTAGAAGAATAGTTATAGTCGAGACCTAAACCATTCATAAATGCACCGAACAAGCCAATATCAGCACGGCCAAATATTTGCCAAATAGTGCCAACCACGTTCCATGGAATCAGCAAGGGAATCGCCACAAGAATCAATGCCAAAGACGCGCCTCTACCTTTCGTCGGCATCATCAAGGCCACACAAATACCCAGTGGTACTTCAATGATTAGAATGGTGAAGGAGTAGATAAATTGGCGCAGCAGAGCTTCATGCAAGCGACTGTCTAACATCACTTGTTTAAACCACTCAGTGCCAACAAAGTAGCGAGTGTAAGGGTCAAAAATATCCTGTACCGAATAATTTACCACTGTCATTAAAGGAATAATGGCAGAGAAGGCAACGATTAGGAAAACAGGCATAACAAGGAACCAAGCCTTGTTGTTTTCAACTTTAGTTTGCATGGTCGGTCTCCTTATTCATGTCGTCTTCGCTAGAATGAGCCGTTAAGTCAACGAGATATTCATCCACGTAAACTTTGGTCCATTGCTCAGGAAAGCTCACATAGATTTGTCCAGAAGGCACTTTTTGATCTTCGCTGAGACGTGCTTTCATCACTTTTCCATGGAATAAGAAAGACAGAATCTTGTAAGTGCCAAGGTCTTCCACGTAATCTACGTCGACAGGAAAAGCGTCATCATTTTTGCCATCCCATACATGAACAAATTCGGGACGAATTCCTAAGGTAACCTTGTTGGCACCCATGTTTTTCAATCGTGCTAACATGGAATCGCTAACGGAAATTTCATGATCGCCAAACATCAGTGCTTCTTTTTCGCCTTGGCTTTTTAGCTCAGCTTCAAAGAAGTTCATTCCTGGGCTACCGATAAAGTAACCAACGAAGGTGTGGGCTGGGTTTTCAAATAATTCACGTGGCGTACCAAACTGGACGATTTGTCCGTTGTACATCACGGCGATTTTATCGGCAAAAGTAGAGGCTTCGAGCTGATCGTGTGTCACATACACCATGGTGATGTTGAACTGCTCATGGATTTGCTTGAGCTTACGGCGCAGCTTCCATTTCAATTGAGGGTCGATCACGGTGAGTGGCTCATCAAACAGAATGGCCGATACATCGTCACGAACCAATCCACGCCCCATAGATACTTTTTGCTTTTGGTCTGCTGATAAGCCTTTGGCTTTGCGCTTCAATTGCTCAGACAATTCTAGAATCTCGGCGACTTCGTAGACTTTTGATTTCACCTTGTATTCTGGTACACCAATATTACGCAGTGGAAAAGCCAAGTTATCAAACACCGTCATGGTGTCGTACACCACAGGGAACTGGAACACCTGAGCAATGTTGCGTTCTTCAGGTTTCAATTCGTTGACGCGTTTACCATCGAACAAAACTTCACCGTTGGATGGTTTTAGCAAACCGGAGATAATGTTCAGTAGTGTCGATTTTCCACAGCCAGATGGTCCAAGCAGAGCAAAGGCACCGCCTTGCTCCCACACATGCGTCATTTCACGAATGGCGTAATCTTCGGGCTTGGTTGGGTTTTCTGTATAAGTATGCGCTAGCGCATTTAACGTGATAGAAGCCATGATTATTGGTCCCTCATTCGCGCTGGGGAGTGCACCATTTTGCCTTGAGCGTCAAAGGCGTAAAGCTTGTGCGTTGGGAAGTAGACTTTAATTTCTTGGTCTACTTGATAGGCATGAACCCCAGATAAATGCAGCACTAAATCAAAATGTGGGTTGTGGACATGCAAGAAGGTTTCTGAGCCGCTGATTTCTGCTAAGTCAACACGCACAGGTAGTTCTAAATCATCGTCAGAATGAGGAACTAAGCCAATATGCGAGGCTCTTACCCCAAATTGATAGTCGCCTGGTGTTAAGCTACGCAAGTCGCTGTTTAGTCTAAAATGTACCGTGTCATCAAAAGTAACTTCTTCTTCACTGACACGGCCTGGAACCACATTGATAGGTGGCTCAGAGAACATTTCGGCGGTAATAATATCTTTAGGTTGGTGGTAAACCTCAGCTGTAGGCCCCATTTGTAATAGTCGACCTTCGTTCAAAACCGCAGTGTTGCCGCCTAATGCGAGTGCTTCGTTTGGTTCTGTGGTGGCGTAAATAGCAATACAGTTACGCACTTTGAATAAAGCACGCAGTTCTTGGCGAAGCTCTTCACGTAATTTGTAATCAAGGTTAACCAGAGGCTCATCGAACAAAATGATTTGCGAGTCTTTCACCAAGGCTCTCGCCATTGCTGTTCGCTGCTGTTGTCCGCCAGACAATTGTAGCGGCAAGCGATCAAGAAATGGATCGATACGTAGCATTTGAGCGGTTTCTCGCACGCGACGATCGACTTCCGTTTCATCCATTTGAGCCAAACGGAGTGGCGAAGCAATGTTTTCGTATACGGTAAGGTTGGGGTAATTGATGAACTGTTGATACACCATAGAAATGTTGCGTTCGCGAACGGCTACACCCGTTACGTCCACCCCATTCATGAGTATTTTTCCTTTGGTCGGCCGATCTAGGCCAGCCATGAGTCGCATAAGCGTGGTTTTACCAGACAATGTGCGTCCAAGTAAAACGTTGAAAGAGCCTGGTTCTAGGGTCAAATTGACATCATCGATCCAAGTCTCGCCTTCAACAACGCGCGATACATTCTGCAGCGTCAGAGACATTGTACGTACCTTTTTGTTGTTATTATTTTTGAGGATGAAACACAACGGTGGTTCTAAATGTGTTGAGTAAAAACCTCTTCATTATTTGGCCTGTTCTCTTAACTGTGTTGCGTAAGTGCAAAAGTGAACATGCCTTGATGAATAAATACATTACAAAACTCATGCCAAAAATATTTTTATACTTTTTGTTGTTTTTAACTTTATGATATATATAGTTTTTTAATGTATTTTAGCTATATTTAAGAGACTTTCATTTTCGAACAAGGACTGTTCACGACTGTTCAAAGTGTTTACAGTTACTTCAACACAATGAACATTTCGTGCACAGTCTGGTATTTGCCTTGTTGTGCTGGAGCTGGAAATGCAAGAAGAAGAACAAAAGCAACGAGCCTTTCACGCATTAGTGGATGAAGATTCGACACAGGATTCTAGCCTGTCTCAGACTCACAAAGAGCGTATTCAAGCGTCGTGGTACCGTTGTGAACAATTTGGCTTAGATCACAGTAGTCGCCCAGACTTTGCGACGCTACCCAGAGGGACGTTAAGCGATCTGGTCGATCAACATCGTAGCTTGCTGGAAACCACTGAAAACGAAGTGCTGCCGTATTATGAGAACATCCTGAGTAATTCGGCTTGTATGATTGTTTTAGCAGATCGACAGGGACACGTACTAAATACCTGGGGGCAGCCTCGTTTTGGAAGTGCGGAAGAGCACGGTTTAGTTGGTGGTAACCAATGGACCGAAATGGGGGTTGGTACCAATGCCATTGGTACGGCACTGATTACAGGCGAAGCCATTCAAGTCGGCCGTGATGAGCACTTTCTTCGAGCCAACCGTTTTATGGTTGGGTCCGCTTCGCCTATCTATAACACCAAGAACGATTTAGTTGGTGTATTAGACATTTCCTCAGATGCGTATCTTCCGCAAGATCATACTTTTGGCATGGTCAAGCTTATGTCTTTGAGTGTGGAAAACCGCTTGATATTTTCCGCTTTCCAGCAAGAGCATTTTATTCTTAGTTTTAATACCAATGTGGTCAGTTTAGACAGTCATTGGTCTGGTATTTTAGTGCTTGATGAAAATGGCACCATTGTGTCCGCTAACCGTCGAGCTGAAGTGGTTTTAGCTCGGGATTTAGCATTGCTCAATATTAATCAAGTTTTTGATATCGAAATGCGCGAAATTAAACATCATCCCTTTAGTTTACCAATGAAATTGATTGCCATGGGACGTTATCAATTTTATGTCAAAGTCATTCCGCCAGTGCAGCAAATTATGCGCGTACCAGATTTTCGGCAACGTGCTGATTATGTCGCTCCTTCTCAGACGGAAACCCTTGTTATGAAAGAAAAAAATCCGCCTACTGAAAAAATAATTAAAGCGGAAAAAGCGTCTATTAAAACCATACCTGATAATGTAATCCCATTGTCAGAACTGCAGCATGGTGATGAGCGAGTAGAACGTTTAGTGCGTCAAGCTCACAAGATTATGGAGAAAGACATTCCTATCTTAATTCATGGTGAAACCGGTGCCGGGAAAGAAATTTTTGTGCGTAGTTTGCATTATCATAGCTCGCGCGCCAAAGAGATGTTGGTAGCGGTAAACTGCGCCGCTATTCCTGCGGAACTGGTTGAGTCTGAACTTTTTGGTTACGAAAAAGGGGCTTTTACAGGGGCTCAAAACAGAGGCTCAATTGGATTAATTCGTCGCGCTCATCATGGCACCTTGTTCTTGGATGAAATAGGTGAAATGCCAATGGCAGTACAATCGCGTTTGTTGCGTGTTTTGCAAGAAAGGGTGGTTACACCTCTGGGTTCAACAGAAGCGTTTCCGGTCGATATCAAACTGATTTCAGCCACCAATCGCATCTTAAAAGACGAAGTTAAAGAAGGGCGCTTTCGACAAGATTTATATTATCGAATTTCGGGCTTGAACATAGAATTGCCAGCATTACGGGAACGATTGGATAAAGGCGAGTTGATCCAATATTTGCATAACCGCCTACGAAAAGAAGAGCCAGGCCCACCGTTATCGGACTCGATGGTCGCCCTTTTAGTAACCCATCCTTGGCCTGGAAATATGCGCCAACTGGCTCATGTACTAAAAGTCGGCATGGCCATGGCGGATGAAGAAGTCTTGGAAGAATGGCATTTACCCGATGATTTTTTTGATGATCTTGAGGCAGTGACTCCCTCGGACTATTCAACACAATCAAGTGCAACAGGCGAGGAAGAAGAGCCACTGGAAAAACTGATTCCTCGGTTATTGAGTGAGTTTAAGGGGAATGTTTCGCAAACGGCGAAAAGTGCTGGTGTTAGCCGAAATACAGTTTATAAATACGCTAAATGAAAAGACGAAAATTATTTAATGTAGAGAATTGTAATGGTTGATGAGTCAACACCCAGTCTTGAATAGGCTTGAATAGCTTATTTTTTCAGAGTTTTAAGCGTGGCTATATCTCGTTAATTAAGTTCTCATGGTTTTCTATTACAAATTTAATATATTTTTATTCTCGTAACTTGCTATAAATATAGAACACTCCAGCAAGAATATTGGACGTTCTATGACCCAAAAATTAAAGGCGCAGCTAACAGTCTTGATCAACCTGCTTTTGTTAGTATTTTTTGCCACCTCTGTTTTTTTTATAGGCAATGCATGGCAGCAACAAAGAGAGCGAGAAACCAGAGAACAAGAGCAGCAGCGCTACTTTGTTCAAGTAGAAGGTTATCTTCAGGAAATTACGTCATTTATTTCTTCCATTTCAAACCATTATACGGGCGATTGTCCTCGCCGTTTTGTGCTATTGATGCGCAAAGAGCTTTTTAATATCCCTGGAGCTATTGAGTTTGGTGTTATCGAAAAAGACGGTGATCGTGGTGTAGTTGTGTGTAATTCTTGGGGCGATGATGACAGGGTGGAAGTTAGGGTTCCTAAACCTCACGATGGCTTTTTAATAACGGGTCCACATATGATTAACTCACTTGAAATGCCTATTTTTGTTATTAAAAAGTCCATCGAAAACTTTGAATTCAATGTAATTATTAAAAAAAGCAGTGTGGATGTATTCTTTAATAACAGTTCACATATGACTGTGTCCGGTGACGAGACGTCGACGGGTGAAAAGTACCGTACCTCTGAGGTGCTTGATAATTTAGCTTATTATGTTTCCCCGCTCTCCACTGACAAAAAATATCATGAGTATTTCATTCCTATTACATTGCTTTTATTCATTATTGCCTATTTTTTATTCACGCCTCAATTAATCAGAGCGATCGATAAAATTATGTTAAGGCGACGAATTACAAACCACTATTATTACAATGAATACCAGCCTGTTGTGGACACAAATCAAGACAAAGTATTTTCAATTGAAGTGTTTTTAAGAAGCCGAGACGACGTCAATGTAAAAGACACAATCGCAAAAATGAAAAGTTTGGATTTGAGTATTGATCACACTATTTTTCAAATTCGCCAAATCGAATTGAATTTTTCAAAAGACTTTATTGCACAAAATAACTTCCAAGTGAACATTTCTAGCTTGCACCTTAAGAGTGTATTTTTTGTTGACCACATATTGCAACTAGAAGACTTAACCTGTTCTAGTTTGATCCTTGAAGTAACGGAAGATGAAAACTTAATGCTGGAAAAACAGACGATTAAAGAGCACATGAAAATATTGAAAGCATTAGGCTGCCGTTTTGCGATTGATGACTTTGGTATTGAGTACTCTGGTTTGTCTTATATTTCAGAATTTGACTTTGATATCGTCAAAACGGATAAAATTTTCATGGGGAAAAGCGATCAAAATACTGCGATTCTAAAGTCCATAATCGCGTTTTGTAATGAGCTCAATATTGATTGTATTGCCGAAGGCATTGAGACAGAAAAAGATAAGGATGAAACAAAACGAATCGGTATTCATCTTCATCAAGGGTGGTACCATGGTTGTCCAATGAGCGCCGAAAAAATAGTGGCTTATAGAGGCAGTATGTGACAATAGACCAATATATCGGATAGGCATGCTGTCAACTAACCTATTAGTAGGATTCATTTCCATCTTGAATAGGTCATAGTCAGCGAGATCTGGTTGATTATAAAAACACTCTTATTGAATAAATTAGAGTGTTTTTTTTACGTATTCTTTATCGTCCTCTGGGCGGTTGTCCTCCAGAGTGACTCCTTGAGGGAGAATGATCACCAAAGGTGCCATTTGGCGACTGTCCAAACGGGTCTCGGTTGCCTTGCGAAGGTGAAAAGCCGCCGTTACTCCATTGCTCGAAGGGATTGCTGCGATCATTTTGTTGCGGCGTAGCTTCATTAAAAAATGAGGAGCGGGACGGAGTATCAAGCTGCTCTCGCTTGATAGCGTTTTGTGGCTCTATAGTTTTCCTAAAGGTGCTTGGCGAGTATTCCACACTTTCTGAAAATTGAGGGCTACGCTTTTCAACAATGTAGTGTGTACTTTGGTTCGAAAACGGGATGTCTCTATGGTAATAAATTCGTGTTAAGCGATTGCCATATTCTGTGTAGACTCCTGCTAAGGTGATTATTTCACCGCTTTTTGCATCAAGTACATCGGCTGGCAGAGCGTTATTGCCAATTGTCCATTTATCGTTTTTGGAGAGCACAATAGGCGCGCTGACTTTCCAGGTGTTATCGTCGTTTGCTGCGACAATATCGGTGGCGTAAAACACGTTACTATCAAAATAACCGCTGACTTTGACATAGTCATCCTGTGTAAGTTTTGGCCATGAACCTGGTATATTCGGATCTTTCATGATGTTGACGCCTTGGATGTTCCATGTCTGGTCGGCATTTTGTTTTAGCCTTCCTACTAAAGAGTGATCAATTAAAATAGTCTTGGCTTGCCACGTCCCCGATTTTTGAGAAGCGAGCACTTGGACTTGTTGTCCCACTCGTAATGATGAACCTTTAGTGTTTTGACCATCCATTTTAATATCAGTGTCGTGACTAAATTCGATTTCTAAACCATTTACCCAAATACTACCAAACGCAGTAATGGTACCTATCACAGCTGTGCCGCCAATACCTCGGTCGTCACTGTTTGCGTATTTTCCTGTACCGCCCATACCTCTCTCATCAGAGTCTGAGTATTTGCCTGTGCCACCTATACCTCGGTCATCATGAGCCCATAAAAGTGATACGCAAGTAATAAAAATAACCAATGCGGCTATTAATTTAGTCATTCTGAGTATCCTCAGTCTGATAAAAATATGTTCCTAAAAGAAAACGGTATTGGCCTTTTAGCCCTGCATCGTCTTGTTTTGCTAATGCTTGAGCACGTTTGTTGATGCGAATTAACAAAGCTTTGCTTTCGTCATCTGCAAGTTTTCGAAGCGCGATAATAGAGTCTTCGCTGAGGTGGTTATAGAAAACCGAACGTTCGGGCAATGGTGTTTTTTCTGAGCGGATGTTGTGCTCGCAAGTGGCTATGTGGTCTGCCGTATTTCGGGCAAAAAAGGCCATTTTAGTGGCCATGTCTTCCGTTGGAAATAACGCATCCATCATTAAACGGTAACCTTTTTCATCTCCTTGGATAAGGCCGCGCTGTAACCAATCGTCCAATACGGTACGAGGGCGAATGTCTGAGCTGACTGCATACACTAGGGACTCGAAAGATGGTGCCCCGGTTCTTGGTAGCAAAAGGGGATCACCTTGTGCATCAAGGAATTGAGAATCGCCCATCCATAAACTTAATAAACGTGAGGTAAGTGATACTTTTTCGTTTTTATCACCGTCTAATTCGGGCGTATCGGTGAGTCTCTTGACGTCTTTTCTGTGCACCCCGCTGATCACGCTGATACGACTTAGAGTGATGCGTTCTTTATTGCTCTTCAACTCTTTTTGTACTTCTTCCACATACGCGCGTTTGAGCATATCAGCGAACTCTGGAAAGGTAATACCTTGACGCACCACCAGCCTGACCAACGAAGACAGCACTTTGTAGAGCGCGTTGCGAATAAGTTGCTTGGCATCATTGCTAGTTGACGGTTTAGACATAGAAAGGAATCAAGAATAAAGGTTCAGAAATAGTAATTTGATGTGGGAATATTTTCCACTTTTTTGTGATGGATGTCCGGTTTGGCTTAGTTTTTTGTGGTCTTTATTATGCGTTTTGAATAAAAGGACGGCCGTCGAAAGATCAATTTCTTGTGAATATAACGGAAATAATGTTGACGTGGGAAAATATCACACGCTATATTTGTATTTGGTGGGAAAAAATCCCACAAATTAAGTTTATTGTTTCCGCAGGTGATGTTATGAAAGTACGCAAGATCTCTCCGTGTTTGTTCTGCTTGTTGATCGGGGTGCTTGGGACTTTGTCTTCTCAAGTGTTGGCTGATGTCCTTGACGAAGAAAGCAGTGTTTCAAGCGATAGTAGTGTTGTTTCAAACGATAGCAGCACAACATCGAGCAGTTCGGTTATTAGTAATGAATCCAGTAGTTCGGTCGATGACAGCGTTACGACAGGCAGTAGTAGTACGTCCGTTATCAATGGCGAATCTTCTAGTAGCTCAACTGATTCCAGTGTGGTTACGGGCGGAAGTAGTACGTCGGTGCTAGAGGAAGAGTCTAGTTCGTCTGTTTCGGACAGTGATTTAGTTGGTGCCGCAAGCACCTCTGAAGCCTCTAGTCATAGAAGCAATGGTCAACAAAACGGGTTTTCTTATGGCTCAATGTTTCGAACAAATGATTCTGGTTATTCCCCTAGTAGTCGCTCTAGCACCAGTGGTTTCTCTGGTGGTTATTCAGGCCATTCTAATCGTGGCAGCAGTGTCGGTGGTGGCCGGTCTGGCGGTCACTCTGGGGGAAGAGGGCACTAGCAAAGGTAAGTATTGATGCGGTTTCTGGACTGCGTGAGTAAGACAGAACTTTCATAAAGTATCCAATCATTGGTTGATGGATTTGATAAGGAGTAAGGTTGTGAAGAAAATCGTGTTATTAAGTATGGCTGTCGCTAGTATGGGGGCTTCTGCAGTGAGTGTGGCTGATACACGTGCGCAAGTGGGGGCGGGTTATCACGGCAGTAGTATTGCTGAAAACAATAGTGATTACGATGTGGATTTCACATCTCCGGTATTTTCAGCGCGCGTTTTACCTAGTAATCATTTCGCGATTGAAACTAACTATTATCTGGCGGGTGGAGGGAAATTTTCGCTGGGTGCGGACTCCGGATCTTCTTCTTATGATACGTCTGGATTGGAGCTAAATTTGCTACTTGGCACGAATATGGTTGATGAAGGCGTTTATGCGTATGCCGGTGTGGGTTATTTCAGTGAAACTTGGAAGTCCAATTCATCTGGTAGTAAATATGATGCGAGCGGCCTACAAGCGCCTATTGGTGTTGGCTACAACTTCGGCAATTTTGCAGTGGATCTACAATACGCTTACCGCAACCCCAGTGCCTATGATGGGCAAGTTTTCGACCATGGATCTGATGCTGAAGCATCTGTGTATCAGCTGAGATTTTTCTCCAACCTATAAACATCTAAGTAGAACGGATTAACATGTTTTGTGTAATGAGGTAGGCGTGATACAGTTTTCGCTTATATTAATAAGCTAAACTATTTGGCTTATACAGATGCATTATTAAGGAAGTCACATGTTAATCCGTTCTATTTTATGTCTTATTACCGTGCTGTTTCTGGCATCTTGTAGTAACTATTCTGTCAAAAATACACAGGCTAAATCTGATACTGTGAGCTTACCTTTGTTACATGGCTGGCATGATGGCGAAGCGGTTTTATACATTACAACGGATGTTTCTGATCAGGCTGTAGCAAAAGCAGAAAATGCTAATTATGCACCGCGATTACGTGATGCTGTGCCAAATTACCCTAAACCACCTCAGGTTAAAACCGTGCTAGAGCGCGTGTATGCATTTCCAAATGGAGAGCAGTCTAAAAGTGTGTTTGCATCTGTGCCTGAACCATTGGGTCATTTGAGCCAAGATCGCCATTATTCACCTCTTTGGCTGATGTATGTGGTGGTGTGGAAAGAGCCTAGCAAGGCGAAAGAACTTACATCTGAAGAAGCCATTTTTGTAGCCGAAGATCAGGGTTTGGTTACTATTGAACGAACTGATATTGTGCTCAATTGTCCGATTATTCCATTTCCTATTGTTGATTAATGCCTAGTCAAATAACGCTCTCTTAAGGGCGTTTTCCCCCTCCTCCATCTGCTCTTATTTTGAATCAGGACTTCTTTTTCAGGGAAGTGTTTAATTATCAAAATGAATATGATTCACTTAAGTTTAAATTAATTCATTTTTATTCATGTTCGAGTCTAGGTATAAATACTAACAGTATTAATTAGGCGATCGCCATTCAGCAAAAAATGGAAGGCATGAGTAAGGAATAGACTCCTAGCTCACTTCAGAAAATAGGATACCAGATCATCATGAATAACGAGTTTACCTTTAGTGTAAAGAGCATTTGTTTCGATGAAAATTATCGACCTTCAGACAACACTCGCATTACAACTAACTTTGCGAATTTGGCTAGGGGAGAGAGACGAGAAGAGAATTTACGTGACGCTTTAAGGATGATTAATAACCGTTTTAATGCCCTGGCGTATTGGGATAACGCAAAGGGGGATCGTTACTCTGTTGAGCTTGAAATTATTTCCGTTGAGGTCGATATCGAAGGGAAGGGACAGACCTTTCCTTCCATTGAAGTTTTGAAGACGAATATTATTGATCATCACACCGAACAGCGTATCCGGGGCCTCGTAGGGAATAATTTTTCTTCTTATGTGCGCGATTATGACTTCAGCGTTTTACTGCGCAACCATAACGAAGGCCAAACGAAATTTAGCATTCCAGATAATTTTGGCGATCTACATGGCAAGCTATTCAGAAGTTTTGTAGCGTCAGACAGCTTTAAAGAAAATTTTACCAAGCCGCCAGTTATCTGTTTGAGCGTTTCAGACAATAAAGTTTACCAGCATACTGGAAATCAACACCCTATACTGGGAGGGGAATATCAACCAAATAGTACTTCTCTGACCGAGCAATATTTTCAGAAGATGGGCTTACAGGTTCGATACTTTATGCCTGCAAATAGTGCTGCACCGCTGGCTTTTTATTTTGAGGGTGATTTGCTTAACGATTACAGCAACCTTGAACTTATTGGCACCATCAGCACAATGGAAACTTTTCAAAAAATTTATCGACCAGAAATTTACAATGCGAATACGGTCGCTGGAAAGCGTTATCAACCTGACTTAAAAAACCTCGATCACTCACTAACGCAAATTGTTTATGACCGTGAAGAGCGTAACCAATTGGCGAGTGAGCAAGGAAAATTTGCAGAGCAGCATTTCATAAAACCATATCAAAAGGTTCTTGAGCAATGGTCTGCTAATTACGCATAGACGCAAGTATCCATGGTTATTTTTCCAATATTACATTTAATAGACGGCATTTTTTATTATGAAAACAGTTACTAACAACCCACTGTTACCGACCTCAACCGCTGGCAGCTTACCGAAGCCCACATGGCTTGCAGAGCCAGAAACCCTTTGGTCTCCTTGGAAATTGGAAGGTGATCAATTAGTTGACGGCAAACAGGATGCACTGCGCATCTCACTTCAAGAGCAGCAGCAAGCGGGTATTGATATTGTCAGTGACGGTGAACAAACGCGCCAACACTTTGTTACCACTTTTATTGAGCACCTCAGCGGCGTTGATTTTGAGAATCGTCAGACAGTAAGAATTCGTGACCGCTATGACGCGAGCGTACCTACTGTCGTTGGTCCTGTTAGTCGTATCAAGCCAGTTTTTGTTGAGGATGCTAAGTTTTTGCGTCAGCAAACCAAGCAACCGATTAAATGGGCGCTGCCAGGCCCAATGACCATGATTGATACACTTTATGATGATCATTATAAAAGCCGCGAAAAGCTTGCTTGGGAGTTTGCCAAAATTCTCAACCAAGAAGCAAAAGAATTAGAAGCGGCTGGTGTGGACATCATCCAATTTGATGAGCCCGCGTTTAATGTGTTTTTTGATGAGGTCAATGATTGGGGTATCGCAACCTTAGAAAGAGCCATCGAAGGTCTTAAATGCGAAACGGCGGTGCATATTTGTTATGGCTACGGCATTAAAGCCAATACGGATTGGAAAAAGACGCTTGGGTCTGAATGGCGACAATATGAAGAAGCTTTTCCTAAGCTGCAAAAATCCAATATCGATATTATTTCGCTTGAGTGTCATAACTCCCATGTACCAATGGAATTGCTTGAGCTGATTCGCGGTAAGAAAGTCATGGTCGGCGCAATCGACGTGGCAAACCATGCCATTGAGACACCAGAGGAAGTGGCTAATACTCTGCGAAAAGCGCTGCAGTATGTGGATGCGGATAAGCTTTATCCTTGTACTAACTGTGGCATGGCGCCGCTGCCTCGTGCTGTGGCAAGAGGCAAGCTAAATGCCTTGAGTGCTGGCGCAGACATTATTCGAAAAGAGCTGGCTTTATAGTCGAATTAATTGGCCTCAATCGTAAAAATCCCGTTGCGAATTTATATTTCAAAACGGGATTTTTATGTATTGCTAGTCATAGAAGTGAATAAAGGCTAAATATTCGACACAACTTTTAGCATATCAAGAAACGCATCCACGGATTCCACTGCAGCGGATTCGTGCATGGTGTGATAGCCGATGGTTGGGATTTGAATGGTTGTACCATCCACCAAACCATTGGATGCGGCGATAATGCGGCCAAGCTCAGTACTGCCAAGTGAGCTTGGCGGCAATCCTTGCACGGCACGTTTCGTATTTTCTCTTTCTACATAGCGGTTTTTATACAAATAACTGATGTTATTTTTCTCACACAGCTCTTCGAGAAGCTTAGTGCTGTCTTTGTTGAACGTCGCGTTGGCGTCTTTTTCTCTAAGTACCAGAAGTTGCTCGTTGGCTGAATTCACATTTGGAAAGGGGCTGGTATCAACAACGAATAGACGGTTGGTTGAACCACCAAAACGACGGAACCATTCTAGTAAATAGCGCCAGCTTTTCCCCGCTTCTTCTTGGGCGGTAAAAAAGGCGGTGCCTTTAAAGCCATGATCAAAAAGATGTACCAAAGCCGCAGCTGAAATGACGTTATCAAGCTGGCCTTCCAAACGATTGTCGACCACATGTAATTGGTCTTTAAAGGCGATTGGTGTTCCTGCAACAACGCCTTCTAATCCTTCGGTTTCGAAAATTAAGTTGTTACGGAATTCACAAATATAGGAACTTTTAATCGTACCTTTGCCACGATAAACGCCAGACCAAGGTTCGTAAGCATATACTTCTTCATGATTAAAACGCTCGGTTACTTTCGTCATTAACTCTTCAGAAACCGAGTTATTTAATAGATCGGTGCGGTTTGCCGAAACAAATGCTGCGTATTGGAATTCATTTGGGCCTGTGCATACTAAACCATGGCGATCGATATGGGCCGAAAACATGGTGCTAAACGGATCATTGCCTTGAGCAACTAATAGACCTTCGTACCAAGTGACTTTTGCCCCTCGTTCTTCCAGTTCTCGTTGTAATACGCGGAAAAATGAATGCTCTGCGCCAACTACACTAGGAGCGCGAATAAGCAGTTTGAGCAGATCGATAAAGTCATCACTAGGCATGCAAACAGATTCCGAAAAAGAAAGGGACAGAAGCTTGTTTATAAACGTTAATGCGTGATTCACATAACGTTTTTTTATTTATTTTAGCAGCGCTTCGATGAACTTAAAGACTTTGGCGTGCAGCCATGGAAGCGATGAAAAGCGGCACTGAAATTAGAGGGGTGTTCGTAGCCTACTGCATAGGCCGTTTGCGCTACTTGATGACCAGAAGTGAGCATTTCCCATGCTTTGTTCATTCTGGCTTCTAACAATAATTTATAAGGACTGGTGTGGTAAATAGCATGAAATCCCTGCTTAAGTTTGCTTTCGCTAAGCCCTATTTTTTGGCAGATAAAAGCAATACTTAAAGGTTGGCTCATATGCTGAATCATGAACAACCTAGCCTGTATGACTTTGTGTTCATCTCTCGGACTCATGGTTGCTTTTTGATGGGTGATCGTGGTGTTGGTTTGTAGCTGCTCAAGTTGTTCGCTGAGCAAGTTTAGTACCAGAATGTTTTTTTCTAGAGGGCGTTCAGTATGCCCTGATAATGTGAGGTGCAGTAGTCTATTGACATAGTGCTGGGTATTTTTCGACGTTTTTGTATATCGATGTTGACGAGGATAAGGGATTTTTTCAGCCTGGAATTCAAATGGGATTTGATAGCGCTCAAACACACTACCATCAATGAGAATTCTTAGCTGACTTGTCGTTTTGTTCGCGCTGTAAAGGCGTTGTCCAGAGCTATTGCCGAAAGTCGTAATGGTGGTGTGTTGGGGGGAGAAAATGAGGCTTTCAGCGTTGGTTTGTTTCGGTTGATAACGAGAATGACCTTCTAACCCATAAGTGAGGCTGAAAGTTGAGGCGTCTTTTTCAATGGTACTTTCTTCAATTAAATCTTGGTATGGAGTGTAACTCGAGTAAGCAATAGACAGCCCAGGTTCGATAATAAACCTGTCCACATAGCATTCACCCAGTTCGGCCGAAATGGTTTGTCTTTGCCAACCGGATTGTCGTTCGGTAACGCCCGTTAATGCGCTTTTACTCACTCGAAAGACCATGAGCTTTCCTACTTTATATGCGATGCAAACGTATTGAATACGAATGTCGACGAAATGAATAAGTAATTAAATGATAATCAATATCAACAAAGTCTATCATCTTTTCCTACAGCGTAAAGTACTAATTACGAGAAGGAAAAAGTTGGATGAAACGAAGAATATTAACTAATACTACGCTAATCGTCGGCGCGTTTACTCTGTCGCCTTTGTCAGCTTTTGCGCAAGAAGCTACATGGCAAGACAGCGAAACTTGGTTGCCAGAATTGATGGTGACAGCAGATAAAACGCAACAAACCTTGTCGACAGCAGCTGTGCACGCGACGGTTTATGACGCAAAAACATTGCAGCAAGATGGTGTTGATAGCTTAGCCAAATTAGAGGGGCGTGTGGCAGGGTTGAGCTTTCAGCCGTTTGGACAGTCTGCTATTAATTCTCCGGTGGTGCGAGGGTTAACGGCGAATTTTAATGCGCTGTCTAGTTCGACATTACTAATGGTTGATGGCGTGCCGACATTAACAGCTCAGGGTTTTGAGAATAATTTAGTAGAGATTGATCGAATAGAAGTGCTGCGTGGGCCGCAATCTACTGTTTATGGCCGTAATGCAGAAGTAGGTGTTATTTCGATCTTTAGCAAAGATTTGACTGGCGACGACAAAACGATATTGGGAATGGAAGTTGGCAGCAGGGACAAAGAAAGAGCACAGTTTTCCACTAGTCAAACGTTGTTAGAAGATAAAGTTTTTGTCAGCCTGTCGGGCGAGTTATTCGAGCAAGATGGTTTTATTGATAACACAACAACAGGCAATAAGGCCGATGATAAAGAGCGGCAGAATATAAATGCTGGGCTGCGTTGGTTAGTCTCTGATAAAACCGATGTGGTGGCGCGTTATCGCCGACAAACCTATGACGATGGTGCGATGTTATGGGGAGCACCGAATGGAAAAAGAGCCATTGTGGCATCAGGAACGGACAGTTGGAATCATTCGTTAGGGCAAACATTTTCAGTCAATGCGAGCCATGAATTGCCTTCAGGTCTGCGTTTAAATTCGGTGACAGCGTACAATGATTATAAAGACAAAGTGCAGCAGGATACGGATTTCCAGCCAACGGAAAACAGTTATATAGGTCGAGATCACCACCTTCGGACCTTATCCCAAGAGTTTCGTTTAGAAGGGCATCTAGATCAATCGGATTGGTTGCTTGGAGCCTATCTAGAATATCAAGATCATGACTTACGTACACTTTCAAAAACCTTTTTCGGTTTAAGTGATTTACAGGCCGAACAAACAGGTAATTCATACGCGCTTTTCACTAATTGGACTATGCCTATTAGCCACGATTTTTCGATGATTACTGGTATTCGTGCTTCTCGAGATAAAGTGAAACTTAAGCCTTCCACCGAGCCAGAAAAGTCTGAGAGCTGGACAGAGCTGACGCCCCAGTTGACCTTGCAGTACAAGATTAATCCACATCATATGTTATACGCCAGCTACGCCGAAGGGACTCGCACTGGTGGTTTTAACACTGTTTCTCCTTCGGTTAATTATTCGACATATGATCCAGAAAAGAACCAAAGTGTTGAGTTTGGTTTGAAGGGGGATTTATCAAGTAAAGCGCTGCGTTACACCTTGGCCGCTTATCATATGGACGTAAAAAACATGCAAGTGATGCAGATGCCAACCGTTGGTTTGATCTATTTGACGAACGCAGCAGAGGCCACTTCTGATGGCTTGGAAATGTCTCTTGAATATTACTTTAATGAAAATTGGAGTGCAGAAATGGGCATGGCGTGGAATAAAACCCGCTTTGATCATTTTATGGATGGTAGCAAGGATTATTCTGGTAATCGAAATCCTTTTGCTCCTGAAATGAATGGTCACTTCTCGCTGCGCTATGAAAGTATTAACGGTTGGTCTGTCGCGGCGAGTGTTGTTGGCAGTGGTTCCGTTTATTTGGATGCGGCGAATAAGTATCAACAAGATGGATATGAGCTAATTCATGTTTCCGCGAGTTATCCATTAACCGAAAAAGCGTCTTTATCTGCCTATGTGAATAATCTGCAAGATCGACAATTCGATGCGGTGGGTTATCAAAATGGTTATGTGACTGTTTACAGTCCACCAAGAGAATATGGCGTGAAGTTCACGTTGGAGCTTTAGCGGAGATAAGGGTATGACTAAGTTAGATAATCATGAGTTACAAGCATTCTGGGATTTAGCTGGCTCTCAAGTAAAGATGAAAGCGCTTGAGATTGCCTTGTCTCGGTCTTTGTTTGATGTATTACGAGAGCCTTGTTCGGCAGAAGAAGTCGCGGATAAATTGGCGCTCCCATCAACAAATATCAATGGATGGCTAGACCTCTTATGGAGTATAGGCTGTGTCGATAAAGCCACAGAGAACAAATATGTAGCGAGTGCATTAGCAAAACGTTATATGACTAGTACTTCATCACTGGATTGCTCGCAAGCTTTGCAATTTCGCTTTCAAACGTTAAGACATTTTACTGAACAGTTTGAAGCCTTGTTGCATGAGCCAAAGAATGGTGTGGTTTTATCTTCGTCTATGGGGCCATTGTGGGCAAAAGCGGCGAAAGCGCAGATTTTTCAGGAGCAACGCGCGGTGACTGTGCCTGCGCTTAATCGTATTTTTGCTACGCTGCTGAAAGTAACTATTGCTGAAGAAACACCGCTTAATTTTTTAGATCTAGGTGGTGGCCCCGGACTGGTTTCTTTGTCACTTGCACAACGTTTTCCTAATGCGACAGGCGTGCTATTTGATTTCCCTGAAACGGCGCAAGTAGCACGGGAAAATGTCCTGGCAGAGAGCTTGGAGCACCGTATCGACGTGCAGTCGGGAGATCTGAATCAGCAATTACCAAACGGTCAATTCGATTTGATTTGGTGTTCCTCTGTATTACATTTTTTAGACGATGCTAATGCGGTGATACAAGGGCTTGCGACGTTGCTTAAACCGAATGGCATTTTGTTGATTTTGCATGCTGAACAGACGCTAGAAAAGACACAATGTGAAGGCGTTTTACCCTTTTACTTACCCATGATGATGAAGGGGAACTATTTACCAAAGCAGGGTGAGATTATCGAATTATTAACTAAAAATGGGCTAGATATTTTGCAGTCAGAAGAAATAAAAGACTTTCCGATGGCCCCTGTTTGGCTTCACTGTGGGAGAAAGAAAGCATGATAAAAGCTTCCTATTTTTACCTTCATTGTATTATTGGATGGTGTAATTTTACTCTGACAGCCTCGTCGATTTACCTTTATCTTGGGGTGCCCTTGATGATGAGGGAATATGGTTGGAGTGGCACAGAAATTGGCTTGTTTCAAATGTCAGGTTTGCCAGTGGTTGTTAAATTTTTATTGGCATCGCCGATTGACCGCTTTCGTTTTCGACAATCTAATTATCTTATGTGGAGCGCATTGCTTGGTGGTGGTTTTATCTGCTGCTTGGTGGCCTTGTCGCTCGCGAATATTGAAAGCACAAGCTTTAAGGTGTTGTTTGTCATTGCTGTATGTACAAGCTTGATAACATCTTGGCTAGATGTGCCTGTGAATGCCTTTGCTATTCAACGCTTTCCAGAAAATGAACGTCCTAAAACGGGGGCGATACGTTCGGCAGTGACTGCATTGGCTTCGGTTGTCGGAGGCGGTGTGATGCTATTAGTGTATACGAATTTGGGGTGGGCATGGCCTTTTTATATTTTTGGCGTCATGGCGTTGTTGGGGGGGATTTTTTTGTATGCCGCTCAGGGGCATTACCCAGTATTTAAAAGGCAAGGCGCAGATCTAGCATTGCCTTTATCGGGAACAACGAAAATATCTTTTTTTGTAATGTGGAAAGGCTATTTTCAACGATCAGATATGCTGATGTGGAACGTGATTCTCGTGCTCTATTTTCCTTTTATTGGGGCGGCCTGGCTGTATCTTAAACCCGTTATGTTAGACCTTGGGCTGAGCATAGACAGCATTGCATGGATCGCCAGTGGCAGTGGTGTATTAGCTGCATTAGCGAGTTTTGGTTACAGCCTTTTTATTGCAAGAGTATCGCCCTATCGAGCTTTGTTTATTTTTTCTCTGGTGAATGTGATCGCGTTAGGAGGGATGTGTCTTACGGTTGCCATAGCGTACTCTGACTGGCGTCTTATCAGTGCGGTGTTAGGTGTGGCGATTGCCTTGGGGTTGTCATCTGGTGTGTTGTTTGGACTGATTATGGTTTATAGCCGCCCGCATCTATCTGCCAGTGATTATGGCTTACAGAGTAGTTTGTTTTCTTTATCTCGCATTCTGGTGTCTATTTCTGCGGGAATTATTCTCGATAGGACTGGGTATGTTGGTATGTTTTTTGGGCTTATCACGGGGTCATTGGTGGTCTGTGTATTGTCGTTTTTCTGGCTGTGTAAAAAAGAGGTGGCTAATGTCGAATTATAAAAGGGGTCAAGTCGAAACAAGAGGGGAGTTTGAATTGGTAGAGGTAACCAAACTACCGCCGAAAAAATGGAAGATGATGCTTCTCGTTTGGGTATCTATTTACCCACTATTGAATATATTTTTTCCTTTGCTCACTCCTTATATTGGCGATTTTTCTTTGCCTATTCGGTTATTGATTATGACTATTATCATTGTGCCTATTATGAGCTTTGTTTTAGGATGCTTACAAAAGAGGTGCTTTTTTTGGTTGCGTAAATAGCGTGAAGGGTTTGTTAGAAGCTTAGCCAGCAGGCTGACATAATATTTTAATAAAAAAACGCTCAGTGGTTGCTGTGTGTTGTAAAAATATCATCGTTTTTTTGGGAAACATCCGCTACTCTTTTATAAATGCCTCTATAAATGTCGAATTGTGATCCTTAAGGAAGAAGCAAATGCTGTTTGGTAACAACAAATTATTGACCAAAATAACTGAGTTGGAAGCAGAGCTTGCTTCTTTTCAAGAGACCCAAGCCGATCTTAGGCAAGAAATGTTGTATTTATCAATGACGCCAGAGGGAAAAATAGTAGACACAAATACGCTTTTTACAAAGTCTTCTGGCTTTGAGAAAACTGAGTTAATTGGCAAAAACATTAATGAATTGATACTGAGTAAGTCATTAGAGAAAGATCATTGCAAAAAAATGTTGTCAGCTATTCAGGAGAAAAAGCATTGGCATGGCGCTTTGCAAATTGAAGATAGGAATGGCAAAGAAGTCTGGTATAGAGCAACTATTCAGCCGAAAAGCGTCGCAGGAGGTATGGTTTTTTTAGAGGTTTATGCCGCTGAGCTCACCCGAACAATTTCCCAATCTAAAGAAGTTGAAGACATGTTGGCGGCATTGAATCGTTCGTCTGCGGTGATTGAATTTAGCTTAGATGGCATCATCTTAAATGCCAACGACAACTTTCTTAAAGGTATGGGCTATTCGAAAGATCAGATCATTGGCAAGCATCATAAAATGTTCTGTGATCAGAAAGAAGTCGAATCTCAAGACTATCGCGACTTCTGGCAAAGTTTGCGTTCAGGAGCGTTTGTTTCCAATCGATTTAAGCGTTTTGATAGCAATGGCAATGTTGTTTGGTTAGAAGCGTCTTACAACCCTGTCCATGATGACAGCGGCACACTCTACAAGGTGATAAAGCTGGCGACAGTCATCACTGATCAAATGGAGAGAGAGTTTGCAATTTCTGAAACCTCTGAAATTGCCTACGATATCTCAAAGAAAACAGATGAAAATACACTCAAAGGTATTAGTGTTATTGAATCGACTACTCAGACAATGAATGAGCTGTCAGAGCAAATGAGTGACGCAAGTAAGGGAATCATTGAGCTGAATACTCAATCATTGAAAGTGGCAGATTTGGTGGAAAGCATCCGAGGTATTGCAGACCAAACTAACTTACTGGCTCTAAATGCCGCTATAGAAGCAGCACGAGCAGGCGAGCAAGGTCGAGGTTTTGCCGTGGTGGCTGACGAAGTTAGACAGCTGGCTTCTAGAACCAGTTCGGCCACGGAAGAAATCATCAAGGTAGTTGGAGAAAACAAAAACCTTACAGAAAGAGCGGTATCCCTTATTGAAGAAAGTATGGATAAAGCCCATAAAGCACTAGACCTTTCTACTGAAGCTGGCCATGTGATGAATGACATTCAAGTTGGTGCAAGACAAGTGGTTGATGCAGTGAGCCAGTTTAATACTAAGCTGTAAACGGTACTCAATTTAAGCACTTCTACCTCAAGACCTTTTAAGCCTAATGATGTTTAAGAGGTCTTTTTATAAAACGGCCGATTGTTCCTATAAATTTTATTGATGTGTTCTTTGGTCATTCAGTTTATTCAGTAAAGCGCAACCCTCCCTCTTTTCGAGTTATAAAGTGCTAGATCGAAGGCGTTAGCTCTTCTAATAGCGATGTAATAACAATAGAATTCAAGAAGCTTAGGATTGCTAAGTATACAAAAATAAGTAAAACTTAGACAATCTAAGTGTCTGAGGCCTGAAAAATGAGCGAATGTTGCAATATAACCCAATACCAGAGCGACTTAATAAAGCTCGAAAAAAACTCGGTGTATCTCAAAAACAATTAGGGATAAGAATCGGCATGGATGAAAGCTCAGCAAGCGGTCGTATGAATCACTATGAAAAAGGCCGACATGTTCCCGATATTGATACGCTTCGAAAGTTAGCTAAGGAGCTTGATGTCCCGCTAAATTACTTCTTTTGTGAAGATAACTTGAGTGCTGAACTCGCTTGTCTCATATCTAATTTGGACGAAGCTATGAAGAAAAAACTTATTGGTATGATCAAAGATAATGAAAAATAAAAGTAGTAATAGATTATGGTAATAAATTGAAAGAAATCATATAGAACTAGTTCTAATTATTATTTCTATATAATAAAAAATTGTCCTTTTCTAAGGATGTCGTTTGTATAAAGAGGACTTATGCCAGCTAAAAAATTGTTGTCAGATATATTTGTGGAAACACTTGAGCAAGCTATGGATAGTGTTGTAGTTATAGATGCAAAAAACGACATCATTTTTTATAATCGTGCAGCGGAGAATTTGTGGGGTTATACAAAAACAGAGGTCATTGGACAAAATGTCAAAATCCTCGTCCCTGATCATATAAAACCAAATCATGACCGATACGTTAACGCTAACCGTGATACCGGTAAGAATAAAATTGTAGGCACTAATCGTGATGTGGAAATAGTATGTAAAGATGGCTCTACAAAATGGGGTTCCATGTCTATTTCAAAAGTAACCGTAGATGGAGAAAATTTATACACGGCTTTTGTTCAAGATGTGACCGCTGCGGTCATTGAAAGAAAACGCGTAGAGATGCTCTCTTTGGTGACAGACAAAACGGATAATGCCATTCTTATTACAGATGCGTCTTGGCGTGTTGTTTATGTTAATAAAGGCTTCTCGAGTATTTTAGGGTTTGAGAGTGATGATGTTTTAGGTCGTACTCCGATATCGATTATTGCCCCTCATTTTAGCGACAATCAGATAGCTAAAGTACATACCACGTTAAAAAATGGCACGGCAATCAAGGTGGATGAGCTTATTCAAACGAAGAGTGGCCAGAAGCTTTGGTGCTCTGTCATGAGCAATCCCGTTTTTAATGAGATAGGTGAGCTGACTCATACTGTCACTATATTTTCTGAAATAACAAAAACTAAACTACATGAAGTTCTCCATGCCCGAATTCTTGGTGCTATAGCAAGAGATGAGCCACTAGAGATTATTATGGAATCTGCTTGTCATGAAGTAAGCAGGATCATTGGTGATATCACGCCAGCTATACTGAAAGTAGATGATAATAATTGTTTGCAGTTATTATCATCTTCTAATTTACCGAATGAGTATGGAAAGCTTTTACAGGATATTCGAATTGGTGAATCCGTTGCTTCTTCAGGTACCGCCGCATATCGCGGGAAACCTGTGTTGGTTACTGATATTGAAAATGACCCGCTATGGCAAGAATATCGAGAAAAAATTTTACCGTTTGGTTATAAAGGTTGTTGGTCATTCCCTATTCAAGGAAATAAGAAGGACTCGATTGGTGTGATTGCTTTTTATCGGAAAGACAATAAACCACCTTCATTGTTAGAAATCCAGTTGGTTAATATTCTTGCACCCTTATGTGCTTTAGCGATAGAAAGAGATAAGCAGCAAGAAAATATTAGACATCTTGCTTACTACGATAGTTTAACAACATTACCGAATCGTAGCATGCTTCATGCTAAGGCCGAGCAGGCTTTGAGGGAGGCTAATCAGAATAAAGAGCATTTGGCTGTTCTTTTTTTAGATTTAGACCGTTTCAAGCAAGTTAATGACTCTTTGGGGCATCCTGCTGGAGATAAGTTACTAATAGAGGTTGCCGGAAGAATAAAGCAAAAATGCGTAAATTTAGATATTTGTGGCCGTTTGTCTGGTGATGAATTTCTTCTGATTATTTTAGGTAAAGGAGCAGATGAACTTAATCATTTCATTGAAGAGCTAAGGCTTTTTATTTCTCAACCCATAGATGTAGATGAAACCAAATTGACACCTTCTGCGAGTATCGGTGTCAGTATTTTTCCTGAAGATGGTCACGATATAGGTACTCTTATTCATCGGGCTGATATGGCAATGTATCAAGCAAAAATAGCTGGTAAAGGACGCTTTTCATTTTTTAGCCATGAATTAAACCAATTAGCTCTGGAACGACAGGAGCTGGAAGTTGAGCTTCAGAAAGCTATTTTGAATGAGGAATTGGAGTTAAATTATCAGCCTCAAATTCATATGAAATCAGGCAAATTGTATGGTGTTGAGGCATTGGCTAGATGGAATCACCCTAAGTTTGGTGCTGTCTCGCCTGGTAAATTTATACCTTTGGCCGAAGAGTGTGGCCTTATTGGTGACCTAAGCAGATGGGCTCTAAAAACAGCCTGTAGACAAATGTCTGTTTGGCGCAATAAAGGGATAGCTATTCCTACGATATCAGTGAATTTATCACCTCTTAATTTCCATAACATTGATCTTTGTAATCTTATTGTGAGTGAGTTAGAACATTATAATCTTCAGTCATCAGACCTTACATTAGAGTTAACAGAAAGTGTTTTACTTGATACGAACCCAAGCACCATGCAAGTTCTTCATGATATTCATAGTCAAGGGATTGGCTTTTCCATTGATGATTTTGGAACCGGCTATTCAAGCTTGAGTTATCTAAGAAAAATCCCTATTAAAGAACTCAAATTAGATAGCAGCTTTGTATCAGAAATTGAGGTGGATGGCACTAGTCAGGCATTAAGCCGAGCGGTTTTGCAAATAGGTGAAAGCCTGAAGCTTGATGTTGTCGCAGAAGGTATTGAAAGTAATGGACAGTTTAATATTTTAAAAGGTCAAGGCTATCACGTTGCGCAAGGCTTTTTATTTTCTAAGCCACTCAATTCTATCGAGATAGAGGCTTGGTTGAAAAACTCTCAGACAGAAATTATGACTCCCAAGGAAGAAGAATATGTTGTTTAGCAATAAAAAGTTCTTAACTCAAATTGATGAATTGGAAAAAGAGCTTTTCTCTTTCCAAGAGACTCAGGATGATCTGAGAAAAGAAATGCTATATTTCTCTATCGACTCGGATGGAAAAATAGTCGACGCAAATACGCTTTTCATAAAGTCCTGTGGTTTTGAAAAAACTGAATTAACAGGTAGAAACATTAAAGACTTCATTCTTGGCAAGTCTTTAAACAAAGATCATTGCCAAAAGATGTTGTCTGCTATTAGTGGAAAAAAACACTGGCATGGTGCGTTACAGCTTGAGACTAAGCAGGGTAAGGAAGCGTGGTATCGTTCGATAATTCAGCCGAGAAAGCAAGTGGAGGGTAAGATTCTGTTAGAGGTTTATTCTGCGGAACTTACACGAACAATCTCTCGATCTAAAGAAGATGAAGACATGCTGGCGGCATTGAATCGTTCTACTGCCGTGATAGAGTTTAATTTAGATGGCATCATTTTAAATGCCAATGATAACTTTCTTAAAAGTATGGGCTATACAAAAAGTCAGATCATTGGAAAACATCACAAAATGTTTTGTGATAGCAAAGAAGTTGAGTCGCAAGAATATCAAGATTTTTGGTGTCAACTTCGATCAGGCCAGTTTGTTTCTGAACGTTTTAAACGTTTCGATAGCTATGGGAATGCAGTGTGGTTAGAAGCATCTTATAATCCAATACACGATGAGAGTGGCGAGTTATATAAAGTCGCTAAGTTTGCTACGGTTATCACAGAGCAGATGAATCGTGAATTTGCAGTGTCTGAAACCTCTGAAATCGCTTATGACATTTCTAAGAAAAGTGATGCAGATGCAGTTACAGGTAAGCAAGTCATCGAATCTACGATTCAAACAATGGATGAGTTGTCTAAGCAAATGGGCGATGCGAGTAAAGGTATTATTGAGCTGAATACTCAATCATTGAAAGTGGCAAATTTGGTGGAAAGTATTCGAGGTATTGCAGACCAAACTAACTTACTGGCTCTAAATGCCGCTATAGAAGCAGCAAGAGCAGGCGAGCAAGGTCGAGGTTTTGCCGTGGTGGCTGACGAAGTTAGACAGCTTGCTTCTAGAACCAGTTCGGCCACGGAAGAAATCATCAAGGTAGTTGGAGAAAACAAAAACCTTACAGAAAAAGCGGTATCCCTTATTGAAGAAAGCATGGATAAAGCCCATAAAGCACTAGACCTTTCTACTGAAGCTGGCCATGTGATGAATGACATTCAAGTTGGCGCAAGACGAGTTGTTGATGCTGTAGGCCAATTTAATAACAATTTATAGTTATTCAATAAGTACTCTTTAATATCTGTCCCACCCCTATAAGTATTTGTTTTTATAGGGTTTTCCTTGTTATTATATCGTTTTTTTAACAACTAAAACAACGCCATCTGATCACCTTCTTTTGGCGGAACGGCGAAATGGCGACAATCGAGATAGCTTGGGCGGTTGTCATCCAATCCATATTTGCGTCGCGCTACGTGAAAGCGTTGGTTAATTAAATCCGCAAAAATACCTTCCCCTGTCATGCGTTTTCCAAATTGGCCGTTGTAGAATTTGCCACCGTGCATGTCCATGATGCGCTGCAGAACATGCTCGGCTCGATCTGGGTAATGCTGGTGGAGCCAATCACTAAACAAAGGCGCAACTTCGTGAGGTAAACGCAACATTATGTAGTTGATGGATTGCGCGCCAACTTCTGCACAAGCAGCGACGATTTCTTCTAATTCATTATCGTTGATAAAAGGAATCACCGGTGCGACCAAAACGGATACAGGAACTCCAGCTTCGCGTAAGGTTTTAATCACTTGTAAACGCGTTTTCCCCGATGCTGTTCTAGGTTCCAAAATACGCTTTAAATCGTTATTCAGTGTTGTCACGCTGATCGCCACATGAATGAGCTTTTTTGCTGCCATTTGAGTGAGCAAGTCTATGTCTCTGAGTATCAAGGTGCTTTTAGTGATCAGGGAAATGGGTTGATTGTGCGCCAAGGCGATTTCCAATAATTTCCGCGTGATCTTGAGCTGTTTTTCAATAGGCTGATAGGCATCGGTATTGATGCCTAATGCAATGGGTTCGCATCGGTAGTTTGGGTGAGCCAGTTCTTCTTCAAACAAAAATGCCGCATTAGTTTTGGCAACCAGCTTGGTTTCAAAATCTAGCCCAGGTGACAAATCCAAATACGCATGGGTAGGGCGAGCAAAGCAATACACGCAGCCATGTTCACAGCCTTTATAAGGGTTTACTGACAGGCGAAAAGGAATATCAGGAGATGAATTGCGACTGATGATGCTTTTCGCTCGTTCGTAGCGAACTTCTGTCTTGGGCGACGAGGTTTCCAGCAAAGCAATCGCTTCGTCGTTTTCATCGACTTCAATCAGTGTGATCGCAAAGCGTCCAGCCATATTATTGGCTGTACCGCGCCCCTTGATTGGATTATTTAGAGGGGATTTCTCACCTTTTTGATCGCTGTTATCGGTAAAAGAAGTAGACATAAAAACACCCAATGCACTGTATATATAACCAGTATTTTGGGCGCTGGATTTTAATAAAGCAAGTTTTCTTTTGCTTGTAACCTACAAAGAGGCATTACGTTTTTGTCGCATCAAAAAGACAAAAGCAATACCGCCGACAAGACCAGTGAGAATACCGATAGGCATGTCTTCAGGTGGCATGATGATTCTGGAAGCAATGTCCGCTGCGACGAGGAACAGAGCGCCGAATAGCGCCGATAAAGGTAAGACTTTGCGATAATCGCCGCCAACTAACAGGCGAACGATATGCGGCACCATCAAGCCGACAAAGCCGATGACACCAGAAAAAGCCACTGCCGCGCCAGTCAGCAGCGCGCAGACAACAATCACGATCAGGCGGAAGCGTTCGACTGGAACGCCCAAGGTGCTGGCGCTTTCATCGCCAAGTGTCATGGCGTTTAGATAACGGGCGTTGTAAATCAGATAGCCGGAACCTAATAAAAGCGTGACCAGTGGAAACCAAAGTTGTCCCCACTGAGCCAGCCCTAAGCCGCCGAGCATCCAGAATATCACCGTATGAGATGAGCGATGATCGCCCATAAAAATGAACAGATTTCCCAAGGCTGTCAGTACAAAGGCGACGGCGACACCGGCGAGAATCAAACGTCCCGCGCTGTGTGCCGAGGAAAAGTTCGCGACGGCCAAGACTAAAAACATCGCGCCTAAGGCGCCAAGAAAAGCAAACACGGGAACCGTAACCACGCCTAGAATCATGCCAGTGTGGAGCAAGGCGATAATCGCGCCTAACGCCGCACCAGAAGACACACCCAATAAATGCGGATCAGCCAAAGGATTGCGAGTCACGGATTGCAGTGCTGCACCGACAATCGCCAAGGCGGCCCCGACCATGGCGGCAAGCAGTGTGCGCGGCAAGCGAACGGCCCAGATGATGTTCTCGCGCCCCATCGACCAGTTAGGAAGCGTGTTGGTGATCGACAGTTTATGGCCGATCACGCTCCACACAGTGGACTGGCTAATGGACACGGAACCCACACCAATTGCCACTCCCATTAACAGCAGTAGTAAGATGCTCAGCATGATTAGCAAAGTAGGCAAGGGAACGCGTCCCATGATGGTTAGCTTTTTCTGGCCTGCTTTCATAACGCGGTTCTAAAAGCCTCAGCTAAGCGTTTAATTGCATTAATATTACGCGGCCCAGGCGTTGCCTCGACGTACTCCAGTACCACAAAGTGGTTGTTTTTTACTGCCGGAATATTTTCAAAGGCAGGGTTGCTGCGTAAGAAATTGATCTTTTGCTCTGCGGTCACGTCACCATAGTTAACGATGACAATTACTTCTGGAGATCGGTCAATAACCGCTTCCCAACCAATTTGTGTCCAGCTCTTCTGTACGTCATCGACGATGTTTCTGCCCCCCGCCGCTTCGATTAAAGCGGTTGGCATGCCGAAGCGACCAGAGGTAAAAGGCTGTTCTTCACCGGAGTCGTAAACAAAGACTTTCGGTGCTGTTTTTAGTGGCTTGAGATTGTCTTGGAAATTCGCAAGGTCTTGTTGATAACCTTTTACTAAGGCTTGGGCTTTTTCTTCTTTGTCAAAAATACGACCTAGGTTGAGTAAATCCACATAAAGGTCATCCATGGAAACTTTTGGTTTGTCCATGATGTGAATGCAGCTTTCGGTTAGCTCGTAAACCTTGATGCCAAGCGGTGCCAAGGTGTCAGGTGTGACGCCACCGCCGACACGCATGCCGTAGTTCCAACCCGCAAAATAAAAGTCCGCATCGGCGCTTAATAGGACTTCTTTGCTTGGGTATTTGGGGGATAATTCTTTTAATTCACCTATGCCATTTCGTAGCGTTGGGTCTAGGGTTTTCCAGCCAGAAACACCGGTAAAGCCGACCATGTGATCCTGTAGACCAAGGGCCAACATCATCTCGGTTAGATTCACATCATTTGATACCGCGGCTTTTGGCGCTTGCTCAAACGTGACCTCTCGGTCGCAGCTTTGTACCGTAACAGGGTAGCCAGAAGCATTGGCCAAACCTGTCTGTAAAGGCATGAGTAATGCTCCGCCAACGAATAGCAATGTGCGTTTGGTGCGTGTATTGACGTTCGTTGTCATGTGTTTGTCCTGTTAATCATTTCGTTAATCGTTAATAAAAAAAGAAAATCTGGGTCGTTGCGTGATGGGATGTTCATCAATAATGGTGTCCACATCAAATACTTGTTTTATACGTTGCTTGGTAAAGACATCATTGGGTGGCGCGCAATCCTGCATTTCACCGTTTTGCATTACTAAAACACGATCAGCGTAAGCGGAGGCGAGGGCCAAATCGTGCAATGACACAATAAGCGTACAAGGCAGTTTTGCTAATAAGGCCAACACATCAAGCTGGTGGCGAATGTCGAGATGATTGGTTGGTTCATCGAGAATAAGTACATCAGGGCGCTGCGCCAACGCTCTGGCGATCATCACTCGTTGGCGTTCGCCGCCAGACAAAGAGTCAAAAGAGCGATCGGCTAAATGTGCCACATCAAGTAAGGCGAGTGCACTATCGACGATTTGGGAGTCTTCGTCGGAGCGTCCCCAAACAAGGGATTTTGGCGTCAGACCGATTTCTACCATTTCAAAAACGCTTAGGCCAAATTCACTGCCAGTGTCTTGTAACACGGTAGCGATGCGTTGGGCGCATTGGCGCGGTGACAAGGACCATAAATCTTGGCCATCAAGTAAAACCGTGCCCTTAGTTGGTTTATTGGTACGATAAAGACAGCGTAATAAGCTGGTTTTTCCGGAACCGTTCGGCCCAACAATCGCCAGAAACTCGCCAGGGTGAATCGTGACGGTTATTGGCTTGAGCAAGGTTTTGTCACGATAAGGCGACCAAGCGACGTCGTTTAACTGTATGCCTGCGGGCTGGCAGCCAGAAAAAAACGCGTAAGAAGTATCGTCTTGTTGGCCGTTATTGGTCGGAGTATTAATGGTTTGGTTGGTCAAGGCGATAGGGTTCCGTAATACTTAAGTGTTATAATATAACACAAATGGGTATGGACACAATCTGCCCTTAAAAAAGCTGACTATACGGAAGGACGTTTGGCGTAACAAGGCTTGTTGACTGGTGAATTTTCATCTTCACATGTGAAAATTCAATGTGATGGAATAAGAAGGTTTGCTCAAATAGCTAAAAAATTATTTGAGCTTCTTGAGCAAACCTCTAAATTGATCGTAAGTGAGCCCCAAAGATTGAGCGGCGAGTCGTTGGTTATGTTGATTTTCATTAAGAGCTTGCTGAATTAAATGTTGTTGTAGTTGAAAAACCTGTTCTTTCAAGTTCAAAGATGAATTAAGGGAAAAGCCAGACGGTTTTGATTCTATTGTGTCTGCTTGTGTATTGATGAGGTTGTTGCTTGCTTCTTCATTTGCTCGAGTAAAAGGGTTGATTACGATTTTTTCAACGGGTTCGTCTTGGAAACCACAGCGATAAACCGAGCGTTCAATAACGTTTTTAAGCTCTCGAATGTTGCCAGGCCAATCATAATTTTTTAATGATGTTAGAGCTTTAGGGGTAAACCCTTGGAAATACTCCCAGCCTAGCTCAGTGCTAAGTTTTACGGCAAAGAAACTCGCTAATTCTTCAATGTCTTCTTTTCTCTCTCGCAAGGGGGGGACTTGAATGACATCAAAGGCAAGGCGGTCGAGTAAGTCTGCACGAAAGGCGCCTTGTTTACTAAGGCTCGGTAAATTTTCGTTGGTGGCTGCGACAATTCTAACGTCAACTCGTTGGGTTTTTGCGCTGCCGAGCCGTTCGAACTCACCATATTCAATGAGTCGTAATAGCTTTTCTTGGACTTTTAATGACATGGTTCCAAGTTCGTCGAGGAATAAGGTGCCACCATCAGCACGTTCGAATCGACCTTGATATACCTTGGTTGCGCCAGTAAAAGCACCTGCTTCATGACCAAATAATTCACTTTCCATCAAGCTGTCACTAATGGCTGCGCAGTTGATGCTAATAAAAGGCTTATCCCATCGCGGTGATAGATAATGCAATCGCTCTGCGATGAGTTCTTTGCCACTGCCTCGTTCACCACAGATCAAAATAGGCCGATTAATCTCAGCTAGAATCGAAGCATGATCAAGTGCATCTGCCAGAGCTTGAGAGCTGCCAATGACTCTTTGATTATTTTTCATAAGATTATCGGTTGTTTTTAATATGGTTGGTTTAATTTGCCAAATTTATATGGTTAAAGATACTAAATAGTGGTTTTTTCAACCATTAAAAATTAAGAAAATAGCACTGTTAAAAAATAAATTCATAATAATCATAGGGTTAATGATTTTGGCATGGATGCTGTAACAGTAAGAGAAGATGTTTACTAATTGCATATGAAATAGGAGATAAAACCATGGGTATTTTTTCAAGAATGACGGACATTATTAATAGCAACTTAACCTCGTTGCTGGATAAAGCCGAAGACCCCAAAAAAATGATCCGAATGATGATTCAAGAGATGGAAGAAACATTGGTCGAAGTGCGCTCTAGTTCTGCTCGTGTGATTGCCGATCGTAAAACCACAGGGCGTCGTTTGGAACGTATGCGTAGCGAAGCCGCAGAGTGGGAAAGCAAAGCTATGCTGGCAATCCATAAAGGGCGTGAAGATCTAGCCCGAGCAGCACTATCAGAAAAGCAACAGATAGAAAAAGAAATAGAAGTCATAGATCAAGAGTTATCAGCTTTGGATGAACATCTTGAGCACTTGAATGAAGAAGTCGGGCAGTTACAAATTAAATTGAATGATGCCAAAGCGAAGCAAAAAGCCATGTTGTTGCGTCAATCGAGTGTAGAAAGCCGTATGCGTGTGAAGCGCCAGAATCATAAAGAAGCATTGGATGATGCTTTTGAGAAATTTGAACGCTTTGAACGTCGTGTTGATAGCTTAGAAGGCCAACTTGAATCTATGGATATCGGCATGCAACCAAAAGCAGACTTAAAATCACAAATTGACGCTTTGGCGGAAGATGACGGTATCAATGATGAGTTGGCTCGTTTGAAAGAGAAAATGACTAAGACCAACTAAGCTGAATCTGTATCCGTTGATAGGAAAAGGAATTGCACTATGAGTATGGCTGTATTTTTGTTTGTTCCCACCATCATTTTTATGTCGGTAGTAGCGCCTATTTGGTTGATATTGCATTACCGAAGTAAGAACCGTGCTGTGAAAGGGTTAGATGATGGTGATAAGCGCGAATTAGAGTCTCTATTAATGCAGGCTGATAAATTGACTGACCGCGTGCAAGCATTAGAGAAAATCTTAGATGTGGAGAGCCCAGACTGGCGAAGTCGAGATAATGATGAGTTTCGATAATCTTCGGGTAGCTGAGTGATAGAAGATTAGCCAGTTAAGAGGAGTAAAATGATGAATGATAAAATAAAAGAAAGTATCAAAGCCAAAAAGTCTCATGGGTGGAATTTGAACTTATATCGTAATAAGAAAAAAGGTTACTTGGGTGGAGTATGTGCGGGCTTAGCAGACCATTTTGATGTTGATACATGGGTTGTGAGGCTTTTCACCTTTGGTGGCTTTTTGTTCCTTGGCAGTTTTGTAGTTATTGCATACATGGCGCTTTGGTGGTTTTTGGATGTTCGCCCAAAAGGAGAAGATGGGTACGAATACGAATACGATGAACGTCAACAAAGCTATCGACCAAAGAAGATGTTCAAGTACGCTGATAGTGCAAATTCCAGATTACGTCGCGCGAAAGAAAAGTTGGATGATGTGGCGGGGCGCGTTACTGAGATGGAGCGTCATGTTACATCCAAAAAATTTGATCTAGACCGTGAATTCTCAAAAATTAGGGACTAATCTTTAGTAGATGAAAATAAGGAGGGTTGGTAAATGCAGATGAGAACGTCTTTTTTCCTTTTATTGCTGGGAAACACTTGCCTATATCTGGATGCCGTATTCGCCTTTATTTTGGCCGTGACGATGGATTGTTTACTGGTATTGTTATTGAATATTCCCATTGCCTTTATTTTATACAGCCTAGGACGTTTACTTTCAAAACGGTTTTATATTTGAAATAAAAGGTTTTATGGTTGAAAGGTGCCAATTGATTGCTTTTTTTGAATATAAAAAACCATCGAAACAGTGACTTTTATTGTTATATTTCGATGATCTTTATGGCCTCAATAGAAGCAAATACTACACCGTAAAGCGTTTAACCTGATTGGCGAGCTCATCAGAATTACTTAAGGTTTGATGAACCGAATGGCTAATACGCTTGGATATTTCCATGACATCTTTCGACATGTTAGCAAGATTCGATAGATTTTCATTTATCTCGTCAGTAACCTTGCTTTGCTCTTCGGTGGCGCTGGCGGTTTGCGCGGTAAAGTCATAGATTCGCCCTGCGGATGTTTTTACTACGGCAATAGATTCCATGGTTTTACGGGAAAGAGAAACGCTGGAACCGGCCATATCGACACTTTGTGTGATCGAACTTACCGCATTACTGACACCAGACTGTAAATCATTGATCATCTCCTGGATGTCTTCGGTAGAGGCTTGGGTTTTGCTGGCCAGTTCACGTACTTCGTCAGCAACCACCGCAAAACCTCGACCTTGCTCCCCTGCTCGTGCGGCTTCTATTGCAGCGTTCAAAGCAAGTAAATTGGTTTGCTCAGAAATACCAAGAATGACATCCAGAACGGAAGCGATCTTATCGGATCGTTCAGATAGCTGATGGATGACGCCTGCAGCACCTTGTATTTGCTCAGCAAGACCATCTAATTGAGAAATAGCATTGTCTAATTGTTTAACACCATCATCTGCAGAGCTACTTAATGCTTCCACTTCTGCCACGGTATCGGCGGCATTTTGTGCGACCTCACGAGTTGCGCCGCCCATTTCTTCTACTGCAGTCACCACAAACTCCAGTGATTGATTTTGTCGCTCACTTAAGTCTGCCGATTCTGAGGCTGATTCGCCTAAATTAAACATTTCTTGGCGAATATGCTCGCAGCCATTACGCACTTGTCCAATTAAGCTGCCTAGACGCGCGACAAAGCTGTCTAATTCTCGACTTAATACACCCGTTTCATCTGGTTTTGTGCTGTTTATACGACGTGTTAAATCGCCATCACCAGAACTAATTTGTCGAACACCAAAGGTGACTTGTTTGATTGCTTTTGAAATGTTTCGTGGGGCAAACCAAGCGAGTATGACACTCAAAAATAAGGTGAAAACTGCGAAGATGCCGACAGTCAGTTTGAATATGTCGGTGAACTTATTTATGGCTTTGTTCTCAAGCGCAGAATATTTGCTGATCAGTTCTTCTGAATGATCATATAAACGACGAAGTTTGATGAAGTTTGTTTGGTTTTTTCCAATAAAAAGTATCATTGCAGCATCAGGGTTGCTTTTCATTGATTGAATAATATCGAGGTTGTTGGCTGACCAATCTTTATAGAGGCTATCAAAGTTTGCTAACAGGCTAGATATTTCATCTATATCTTCTGTGAGCCTCCGAAATTCCTGCATGCGATCTAGTGCTTGCGTAGCATTAGATCGCGTGGTTTCTTCTAATTCGTGAGTATTTTTGGAGTTGCGTTCGAACACTAACGTGGCTAATGCGAGACGAGACTGATACAAGTCTCTGTCTGCGTTTTGAATGAGTGAAGTGCCAGAAGCATACTTGCCGATACTATTTTGTAAGTAACTGATCAATGTCTCGGTGGAGATTATAACCAGTAGAAAAGCTAACGCTAAACCGCCAAAGATTAACGTATAGCGACCTCTTATCGTCTGTAGTTTCTTCATGAGTTTATCCCTGTGTTTGAAGTCTTCAGAAAATCAATGAATGATTAACTCTTCCTTGCTATACAGCTGCCTTTTTCCAAGAAACTACAGTAATGAGACAATAGCGCTATATTAAAAATGGCACTTGAGAGGAATGTTAGCAAGTAGTGGATAGGTTGTTTTTTGAACATTTTGTAATTTTTTGCAAAGAGCTGTGTTGTTGCAAAAAATTGGTTTTTTATTCGATTTAATCAGGTGATGTGGCTGAAAATCCGTGTTCAGAGGCATTAAAAGAATGCCATCACTCATCTGTTTTGTTGCTAGCTCGGAATTAACCGAAGTTCCAGTGGATGAGGTTCTTTGTGTTTTATCTATGAGTCAAGATTCTGATGAATGATCTAAACTATCTTGTGACTGCCAATCTTACATAGATTGAAAGTCTTCCGGTATCTGATCAAGTCATTTTCGCCATTGTCAGTGGAATGACTCACCGGAAGCCACTTAGAGCGGTTGGAGGTGAGTATGAATGCTAAAGGCTTTAACATGCTATTTTACTTTTCCCCACATTAGCTCCATATTTCTTGAATGCATTGTGGTTTCAGTCCACCTTATTTTATTGTAATAATATAAATAGAGAAAACGCAATACGACTGTTGCTTTTGGTTTGCAGACTTTTACAAAGTATTTGCTAAAAAAGCGTTATCACAATCTAACTATGAGGTAATAACATGACAGATATTGATATTGGTATAAACAAAGAAAATAGATCCGAAATTTCGGAGGGCCTAAAACATCTTTTGGCCGATACCTATACTTTATATTTACAGACGCACAATTTTCATTGGAATGTGACAGGCCCTCAATTTCGTGAATTGCATTTAATGTTTGAGGAGCAATATCAAGAGTTAGCACTGGCGGTAGATGATGTCGCAGAGCGTATTCGTACTTTGGACGTAGCCGCTCCAGGAACATATAAGGCTTTTGCGGAACTGAGCTCGGTGAAAGAAGTAGATGGAGTACCAAGTTCGACTGACATGGTTAAGTACTTAACCAAGGGGCACGAACAGGTTGTAAAAACGGCACGTAAAGTATTAAAAGTAGCGCAAGAGGCCGACGATGAGTCTTCTGCTTCCCTAGTATCGGATCGTATGCGAGTTCACGAAAAAACCGCATGGATGCTAAGAGCGACTCAAGCTTAGTCGCAATTATGTGATTGAGCTGGCATCGCACAGCTCAATGGAATTGGATCATTGATTACTTCTAAAACCAGCTATCGTTATCGGTCGCTGGTTTTTTATTGAGTACATGAATGGTCTGTAATCGTATAAAATCGTTCAACATTTTTCGTTACTTCACCCCAATGAGACGCTTTCACTCTGGCTTGATGCTTCTCAAATGTCGCTTGGTTGGTGAACTCTTCATACACTTCAAAGTATTGTGGTTTTTCTGGATTTCTTGTCACTGTAAAGGTAATACAACCTGCTTCTTGCTGAGTCAGTGCTATGTGGTTTGGTAATTCTGCCAATACTGCGCCTAGATCTTCTGCTGGTACTTCAATATGACCGCTTAGGGTGACTTTTGACATGCTAAAGCCTTCTCTTTTAGTTCAGAAGATCAATAGCATACATCATAAGGGTGACGGCATTGGAATTATTTCAGGGAAGTCAAAGCCTCCATAAAACGTTATCTTAACCATTTATTTAGAAGGATAAGACATCATGACTCGAGCTATTTTTATATAGCGTATTGAAAATATATAAATGGTAGATGCACCCTACATTTATAGGATTGTGCTAAGAATGAACAATATATAATATTCATTTTTAAAAATGTTGTTAATGTGTTTTTTTTGATTTTAATGAGATGAGTTTATTAGATAGACTGGTTAAATTTGAATTTTCTAGTGTTGTTTTTAATAAGAAAATTGATTTTTTAACCTCTATTTTTCTGCCTTTTTCATTTTTTACTATTTTCCTTGATATTGAAAATAAAGATGCAATTTTATACTTTCTGGGATGCTTTTATTTTTGGAAAGATGTTTGTTAAAGAAAATAAAGAATTTAACAGATTGATTTTTAATCTTGAGGTGATCGTGAGAATTTTAGATATAAAACAACTTGAATTAGTTTATGGTGGTATTTATGAAAATGTTAGTAATGAATGTCTTGTTGCATCCGTTTTTTTAGCTGTACTCCTTTGGGAGGGCCTTGGACTGTAGCCGGTGCTGCAATTTCAGCAGTCAGTGCTTGCTCTGATGGAAGTGATTATTGTAGTCGAAATTAATTTTTTGCTTTTACCCTTCTTTAGAACACCCAGCTTAACTCTATAGATTGAGCTAGAAACTGGCCACACTGGAGTACTATCGAAACCCATGCAGAGTAAGAGCTCAGAAGAATATTATAGTAGCTAAGGCATTAAAGCAGACCGCTATTTTGATGTTGTAGAGAGAGTTAATGTGTAAAATACTCAATCATTATCGCTATAACAGTTTGTGCCACATTTTGAGAGCCCATGAAATCAAATAATCCCTTATTACTCGACAACCAATTGTGTTTTGCCTTGTACTCGACTTCGCTTGCGATGACGCAGTTCTACAAAGAACCACTTTCTGCCATAGGTCTGACGTATCCGCAATATACGGTGATGTTGATTTTATGGGAGCAAGATGGCGTCAGTTTGAAGCATATTAGTGATGCGCTTGGACAAAAATCTGGAGCGCTTACACCAGTGATAAAGCGAATGGAAGCCGATGGTTTAGTTCAGCGTTTACGGGGTGTGGACGATGATCGTAGTTTAAGTATCTCCTTGACTGAAAAAGGTAAAAAGCTGCGCGAACAAGGTCTAGAAGTAAACCGTTGTGTTGCTGAAGCGTGCGGCATTAATATGGATGACGTCGTGGCTCTACGTGAGCAATTAGTCTCCCTTAGGAAAAAACTCGTAAAATAGGGCTTGTGTAGTAATAGTTATTGCAATAACATAATATCATCAGCTCAGGTAACTGAGCTTTTATTTACCACGATAGTTATCGCAATAACTATCGTTTAAGTAACTTAATTTCTCATTTTAGGAGCAATATTATGGAAGCCGTTTACAGCGCAACAGCAACCTCTACAGGTGGCCGCGATGGTCGTTCTATTACCTCTGACAACAAATTGGATCTTGCTCTAAGCACGCCAAAAGAATTGGGTGGCGCTGGCGGTGAAGGGACTAACCCAGAGCAGCTTTTCGCAGCTGGTTATTCTGCTTGTTTCATCGGTGCATTGAAGTTGGTTGCCTCTCAACAGAAAGTTAAAGTGCCTAATGACGTTAATGTTACGGCGACTATAGGTATCGGTCCTAATACTAAAGGTGAAGGTTTCACTATTTGCGCAGATTTAGAAGTAGATGTTCCAGGCGTTGAAAAAGACGTTGTTGAGCAATTGGTTGAAGCAGCCCATAAAGTTTGCCCATATTCAAATGCAACTCGCGGCAACATTGATGTGAATTTTACGATTAAGTAATGATTTTCCATTAAATTGTTAGTCCCAATAATCCCTTTTGCGCTAGATTGCACGAGGGATTTTTTGTTGGGTGTTAACTGGTGTCTTAACCCATTACACTGGAACCTCGTAGGCTATTTAAATAGAGGTGAAACAGCATGACATATCGAAAGCTTGAACAGCATGAGATAGAGCAAGCACTTAACCAATTAAATACAGAAACGTCAGAAGACTGGGCGATAGAGGACGGAAAACTCAGTAAAGCCTTTATATTCACAGACTTTCAGCACGCATTCGGTTTTATGACTATGTGTGCGATTTATGCGGAAAAACAGGATCATCATCCTGAATGGTTTAATGTTTACAACAAGGTGAAAATCCAGCTAACAACTCACGATGTACTGGGGATTTCTCATAAAGACTTTGACCTTGCTAAGAAAATGGAAGCCCTTGCATCGTCTTTGTAACTAATATTGACACGATAATGCGAAGGCTTATTGTTTTATTATTAGTCAATTAAGTTGTCAAAATGGCGGCCATTAGCTGACTGGAGGTCGGTACTAGGCCGACTTTTATTTCGAAAGGTTTGAACACTTTATTGATGATTTCTGCTGTGTAATTGCCTTTGTCGTTTTCGATCTCGGATAAGGTTTTACGAGAGACGCCACACAGTTTTGTGTAGGCGTCTTGTCTAATCCCTAGAACGCCAACGCGTAATTCGCGCAGTGCTGCGCCTTGTGTCATTTCGTTCAACAATAGACGCTTGATGATTTGGTTAATCGCGATCAATTGCTCTTCTTTTGACATTGGCTCCAAGCTTTTTGATGCACGCTGACGAGGAGTATTTGATAATTCTGCTACTTTCGACTCAATTACAATAGGGCTTTCAGGAGTACTTTTACTTGAGTCGTTAAGGTCAATTTCTACTGCTTTTTGAGTGTTGTCTATTTTTGGCGCCTGAGGCTCAGTAGTCGAAATTTCCAATACTTCTGTAGGTGCTATCATTTCCGGCTGAGAAACTTTTTTCTCTTTAGTGTGTTTTTTATTTTCCTGCTTGGCCTGCTTCTTTTTTTTCAACTCACTTTTTTTTGATTTTGCTTTATGTTTTTTTAGAGGTTGTGCGCTGTCTAATTGTCCTTTCATCTTCATTTTGTCGTCTCCGTAGGCCTTAAAAAAGTGAAATTGAGTACCGCGAATAAAATGAGAGTACAGGGTTAATATGACAGATAAGTAACAATATAAGACAGCAGAAATTTTTTTAAATAAACAGAGTACCTAGTTGTGTTCTAGGTACTCTGTTGTGGTTCGTAATTACTATGTTAACGGTACAGAAGGGTGGGTAACCACATTGAAATAGCCGGAATGAAGGTTAATAACAGTAGTACCGAAACGAGAGGAATTAAGAATGGTGCAGTAGCCATTACGCATCGCTCAAAGGGAGTTTCAGACACTTTTGCAAGAACGTATAGCACCATTCCTACTGGTGGAGTGAGCAATCCGAGCATTAAATTTAGAATCAAAATAATACCAAAATGGACTGGGTCGATGCCTATTTGTACTGCTACTGGCAAAAGTACGGGGACTAAAATAGTGATGGCTGCAATCGTCTCCATGAAACAACCAATTATTAATACCATGACGGTGATAATGAGCAGTATCATGACTTTATTTTCGGTGAAAGTAAGCAGCTGCTCTGCAAAAAAAGTGGCGAATTGGTTCGCGGTCAGAATCCACGCAAAAATCGTTGATGTTGCGACTATCATTAAGATTGAAGCGGTTGTTTCAATGGTTTCTTGCGACACTCGAATAAGGCTTTTAAAGGAAAGTGTGCGATAAACATACATTCCTAGGAACATGGAGTAAGCAACAGCCGCGACAGCTGCTTCAGTTGGTGTAAATATTCCGGTTGCTATCCCTCCTACGATAATCACAGGTGTCATTAGTGGAAGGCATGCACGTTTAAAAGTAGCCCATAATATACGGACACTAAAATGGTCATCTTTCGGATAGTTACGTATTTTTGCGAACCAAGACACCATAATCATCAGTGCAAAAGCCATCAGTAAACCAGGCACAAGACCAGCAGCAAAGAGCTGGCCAATTGAGGTATCTGCCATCACACCGTATATCACTAAAGGTAGAGATGGGGGAATAATCGGACCGATAGTGGAAGAGGCCGCCGTAATACCAACGGAAAAATCCGTATCGTACCCTGCGTCTTTCATTGCCTTAATTTCTACGTTCCCAAGGCCTCCGGCATCCGCTACCGCTGCGCCAGACATGCCGGCAAAGATAACGCTGGCACCTACGTTTACATGACCTAATCCGCCGGGCATCCACCCAACGAGAGATCGGGCAAAGGCAAAAATACGATTGGTAATTCCCCCCGTATTCATTAAGTGTCCTGCCAGTATAAAGAAAGGAATGGCGATTAATGTGAAGCTATTAACACCATTTACCATGTTATGCAGTACCACAATGCTGGGCATACCTTCCATTATGATGAAAATTAAAGAAGCAACACCGAGTGACACAGCAACAGGTACGCCAATGACTAACAGCGCAAATAAAATAAGAAACATGAAAAGAATAGACATAAAAATCCTTAGTCTTCAATCAGGTACGATCTGATCATTAATATGACTAACCAATTCATCACTGCTTTGTCTACAGTGTTTTATCAGCCACAGTAAAGAGTGACAGGCCATCAAAATGAAGCAAACGCCAATAGTCCAATAGATATACGATTTTGGTACTGGTATTGAAACGAGTGTTTGATGTAGGCGCATTGCCACTTGAAAAGACAAATGTGCACAATACGCATAAAAAATCACACACGTAACATCAGCAAACATTACTAGACCTTTTGTTAGTCCTGCTGGTAAGTAGCGATATATGAACTCTAAAAATATATGGCTACCTTTTCTAACGGCTGTAATTGACCCAATAAAGCCGACCATAATAAGTAAGTAGCGAGCAATCTCTTCTGTCCAGCCGGGCGAATCATTTAACACATAACGAGTGAAAAATTGCCAAAATACAACGATGATCAACATCCAGAAAAAGAGCATCACCGGTAAATCGGCTAGGTTAAATTTGAATGAATCCTCGACCTGATTTTCATCAATCAGATCGAGGGGAAGCGAGCTTTCTTTAGCTCGCTTTTGTGTCTGTTGATTATCCATCAAGCAGCCCCTCTATGTATTTATAGCGCTTCCAATTCAGCTAATTGTTCAGCAGTGAATCCATTATCTTGGGAGTTAAGCAAAGGCTGAATCGCATCGACAAATGGTTGCTTATTCACTTCCTGTACTATGACTCCCTGGTCTTTGAACCAGCTGACAAGATTTTGTTCTGACTCATTAATTGCCTCAGAAGCTTTACTCGCAGCTTGCTTGGTAATAGAGACAATTGTTTTGTAGTCATCGCTACTGACTTTGTTCTTTGTGTAACTCGAGATCATAGTGAAAACAGAGTTAGTCATGTGTCCGGTTAGATTTATATATTTTTGGACTTCATAAAACTTTTTAAATTTGATTGTTGGTAATGGGTTTTCCTGGCCATCAACAACGCCCATTTGAAGAGCTAGGTATACTTCCGAAAATGGGATTGGTGTTGGGTTTGCCCCAACGGCTTGTGGAAACATCAAATAGAGGGGAGCATTCGGTACTCGAATTTTCATTCCTTCCATATCTTGAGGTTTAGTGATTGGGAAATTAGATGTGACATGACGCGAACCATAGTAAGTAAAACCTGCTACATCGTGACCTGTTTGTTTCTCATATTCGGATGTAATATTTTTATATAAGCTGCTGTCACGATAATGCTTCCAGTGGTCAAAATCGCGTATTGCAAATGGGAAAGAGGATATACGCATAGGAGGGTAGGTCTGACCTGCAAAAATGTCGCCAGTATAAATAATATCAACTGCCCCAAAATCTAATGCTTCACTAAGCTCGGCTTCTTTACCTAGAGATGAAGCAGGGTAGGCGTTAATTTTTACTCTTCCTTCCGTCTGTTTTTCTATTTCATCGGCAGCCCATAAGAGTGCTTCATGATAAGCTGATCCGGTTTCATAGACGTGTGCCCATTTTAGAGTGGTTGCCGCATTGGCTGAGCCAGCAAAACCAAAGCCAACAGCAATGGTTGAAGCCGCGACAAGGAAAGTACGGCGAGTTAATTTATTTAAAAAAGTGGCAGGACTAGTTGCGTTTATTTTACTAGTGATTTTCATCATGATTTTACCTATTTTATTTTTATAAAAAATCAAAGTGTTTACCTAGGAGTAGACAATTAATACTTCCCAAGTCGTTTTGTGGCTACTGCGTAAACAGAAACCAAGTATTAAATTTCGTTATAAAGAGACACCTCGCTTCCATGGAATAAAGTCATCTTGGCCAAGCCGCTTTGCTTTTGTTGCATAAGTGCCGGACACGGTTTCAAGACACAACTCAAATAAGTCATTGCTTAATACGTCTAAGGTATTCTCACCCGTTACGATTGAACCAGCATCAAAATCAATAATATCTGGCATACGCTCAGCGATGGTTGAGTTGCTAGAAATTTTGAGCACAGGAACAATAGGGTTACCTGTTGGGGTGCCAAGCCCTGTTGAAAATAAAATAAGGTTTGCTCCCGATGCGGCTAATGCCGTCGTAGATTCGACATCATTTCCAGGGGTACACAGCAAATTTAACCCCGCTTGAGTCACGACTTCGGTGTAATCAAGTACATCCGAAACTGGCGCGGCTCCACCTTTCAATGCCGCCCCAGCGGATTTCATTGCATCGGTTATTAAGCCATCACGAATATTTCCCGGAGAGGGGTTCATATCAAAAGAGGCGCCAGCCGCCAGAGCATGAGCTTCATAAGCTTTCATTAATCCAGAAAAGCGGCTTTTCAATTCAGGGCGGGTACAACGATCTAGCATATTCTGTTCTACGCCACATAACTCAGGAAACTCGCCTAATATCGATGCGCCACCCAGTGCTACCGCTTTGTCAACGACACGGCCAATGAGAGGGTTGGCAGATAAACCAGAAAAACCATCAGAGCCACCGCATTCAACGCCGATTTTTAATGCTGACAGAGGCACAGCTTCGCGCTGATAGGTGTTTGCTTTCGTTAATCCCTTGAAGGTTTCTTTTATCGCCGCGTCCATCATGGAGCGCTCTTCTCCATAAGCCTGCTGTTCGAACCATAAAACGGGAGTCTTGGTATTTGGCTCAAGCTTTGCTAATTCTTCTTTTAATAATGACATTTGTGCATTTTGACAACCTAAGCTGAATACGGTTGCACCTGCTACATTTGGGTGATGAATATAGCCAGCTAATAACTTACATAACGCCAGAGCATCCTCTCTTGTCCCACCGCAGCCTGCGGAATGAGTTAAAAACTTAACGCCATCAACGTTAGGAAATACAAGCGATTTTGGCATGGATATACTATTAGCCAAGGAGTTTAAGCCTCCATTTGAGCCTGCTTGATAGTTGTTTACTAGAGTTCTCGCAAGGTCGATATAATGGGTTTCATTACTGTAACCAAGCGCATCTTGCAGTGCGGTTTTCATTTGCTCTACATTACGGTTTTGGCAAAACACTAAGGGGACTACAAGCCAGTAATTTGCGGTTCCTACTTGACCGTTTTCGCGCCGGATTCCTTGGAAACTTGCCCCTTGCCATTTGGACACATCCGGCTTTTTCCATTCATAAGCTTGACTATCTTCGCCATAGGTTTGACTACTATGGCGGGTGTTATCTGTTGTGATGGCTGTCCCTCGCGTAATGGCATTAATGGCTTTACCGACCGTGATGCCATACTGAATGAGGGTGTCTCCTTCAGCAAAATCAAGCGTAGCAAATTTGTGCTTGGCTTTAATATTTTCTTTTATAGGGTAATAAATGCCATCTAACTCGATGGTTTCACCCATTTGTAAGTTGTCGAGAGCCACAATCAAATTATCATCAGGGTGTATTTTTAATACTCGGCGCTTCATAAAAACGTCTCCTCAACGGATTGATGAAATCCATTGGCTGATAAACATGCTGCTAATTTAGGAAAGCTTTTAGCAGGTAAAACGTCTAAGCCTTTCTGATAAATAGGCAAAATACGGCGTTCAACTTTTGCTTGATGATTCTGGGCGATGTCGCTCAATTTGTGTTGTAAGAATGGGTTCAAAAAACGCTCTCTAACGCTTTCCACATAAGACTCAACGTCTTCTGACAAGTTCGCTGCCAACAAAATAGGGATGACTTCTTCTGCTAAAATGGATTCTAATGCCGCGCGTAAATCTTTATGTTCCATTGCTTCTCGAACCGTCATTACCTCTTTCAGAGAGTGACCGTTAAGTTCGCCTAATGTCCATAAATCGACTAAATATGTATGAGACAGATTTAGTACACCAAGCTTTAGAAACTCGATGTCTTTTAGACTATCCACTAACTTGATGGAAGTATGCTGGCAAGGCAGTGTCAGGTTTTCCTGTTTTTCAATTGCCCATAATGCGTAGGGTTCTGCCACCGCACCAATGGGTTCAATGGCATCTGAAACAATACGATCCACTAAGGAGTTGGCCCAACAGCAGGACTCTTGCAACCAAGCTACAAACTGCTCTGATAGTTGCCATTTTTTGGCTAACCCAATAACCAATTCTTTTAATACATCGCCGTTATCCACAACCAACTCACAAGGCATGATAACCAGCCCTTGTTGGTTAAAATCAAAGCGTGCTTTTAGTAAGACCAAAAGCTTTGCAGGAAAGCTTTTGGGTGCCACATTTGAGTTGAGTAAATCTGCGTGATCGTCAGCATTTAGCTGAAATCCTTGGTCGGCAGTATTAGACACCACATGCGAAACGCGTTGGCAAAACAACGTTTTGATGGTTTGCCAATCCTCATCCGCTTGCAGTGCCACTTCAATGGCCTTAATTTTATGGACGCAGTCAATCACATCGCCATTTTGAATGCCTTGTACTTTTACCGGGTAAGTCGAATGCGAGTTAAACGCCGCCATACGGTGTTTACCTGCTGGGCTACTAGACGATTGCACAATGGCAATTTTGCTTGATGACAGACCTTGAGCAACGGACTCACCGACAAAAAAATCAACGTGAGCCTGCAGAAAGCGGCTGGTACCAAACTGCATTATTAAATTTTGGTTCAGCAAATCCTTCTGCATGGCTTATACCTCAACCAAAGCTTTAATAACGCCTGTTTCACTCTTACTCCATAGCGGTAGTAAGGTAGGTAAATCCACTAAAGAGCCACGGTGAGTAATCATAGAAGAAACAACCGCACGTCCTTCGCGTAGGCACTTTATAACGTGTTCGAAATCTTCTTTGGTTGCGTTACGGCTGCCCATTAACGTCATTTCACGTTTATGGAATTCAGGGTCTGAAAATTGAATATCGGCTTTAACAACACTGACTAGAACCAAGGTACCACCATGAGAGACCCAGCCGAAACAAGACTGCATAGCCTTAGGATTTCCTGTTGCATCAAATACAGTCATTGGAAATTCATTATTTGTTAACGCTGCCAGCTCTTCTGTTGCCTTGTCCCCAGCCAATACCGTAGCGTCGACCTTTAACGAGTTTTTACAATAATCTAAACGGTCTTGATTCATGTCCATCATAATGACACGAGCACCGCGCTCTTTAGCAAACTGCGCAACGCCCATACCAATAGGACCCGCACCAACAACCAAGACATCTGTATTCGCTTCCAATCGAGAGCGACGAACGGCATGGGCGCCAATCGCTAAGCACTCAACAACCGCCATGTGATCTAATGGCATGTCATTAGTTTCAACAACATAATCGACAGGAACTTGTAAGTATTCGGTCATTCCACCATCAATATGCACACCAATGACTTGAATGTCTGTACAACAGTTGGGTTTGTTATTTCGACAAGCTATGCATTTTCCGCATGCCATGTAAGGCACAACATACACATTTTTTCCTATAGCAAGGTCAACACCATCACCAACAGAATCAACAGTGCCAGACAGTTCATGACCTAATACTCGCGGGTATTCGAAATAAGGTTGCTGTCCGCCAAAGGCATGAATATCCGTACCGCAGATACCTATGTGCTTAATTTTAATAATAACGTGTCCAGGTTTATCAACGGGACGCGCAACGTTTTGAATTTCAATAACACCAGGCTGAGTACAGATTGCAGATTTCATAATTATCGACTTTCCAATAAAGAGAATTTTAAAAATTGACAAAAATACAAGCGATGCTTGGGCCTAAAAAAAGCGCATTAACGAGATAGGAGTGACAGTGGCTGAACCAAGTGAATTGGCAGAAAGTGTCAAAAGGAAAGATGGTTTTTTTGCAGAGTTCATAAGGTTACCTAACATGCTTTATTTTTATATTTCGCCCAGAATAAAAATTTCAAATACAAAGTTCAACTGTTTTTTATTTATAAAATACAGCAAATAAAAATCACTATTCGCTATTTGGGTGGTATTATGTGTTTTTTAGCTTATAAAAGACTTAATCTCTGTGGGTTGAAAAAATGAAAATATTTTGGATAAAGACTATCATTAGGGTAGTTATGAAGAAGAAAAAAGGTTGGAATGCTTGTGAGTCGTAAAAATTTTGTATTTCAAAAACTAGTTAATACATTGTTAGAACACATCATCAAAAACTACAAAGTAGACGATAGCTTACCGTCTGATGTTGTCTTAGCGAACCAATTTAGTGTGAGTCGGACAACGGTTCGTAAAGCCGTTGAGTACCTAGAAGAGCTCGACATTCTTGTTAAGTCTGGTGCAACTAAAACACTAATAGCTATGCCTAATTCGGAGCATTTTTTTGATGTTAGTAAGCAAAGCAAACCAAAAGAAAAGTTGGTCGAAGAGTATTTTCTAACCTTGATCCAGCATGGCAAGCTTAAGCCAGGAGACAAATTCTCAGAGCTTGAGTTAGCTCGTCAATCAGATACAAGTACCGTTGCGGTGAGAGAGTTTTTAATTCGTTTTTCTCGCTTTGGTTTGATTGAGAAAAACCCTCGCTCACAGTGGAAAATGAAAAAGTTTGATGAAGCTTTTGTCGATCAGCTTTATGAAATTCGCCATCTTTTTGAGATGCATTCCTTATCTAACTTTATTCAATTGCCCGAAGATAGTGAATACTGGCAACAACTTAATGATCTTTTTATTGAACATAAGAATTTGTCTCTCAAGATGGAGACTTGCTATGATGATTTCCCAAGATTAGATCAAAAATTGCATGGGCTACTTCAACGAGCTCACCCAAATCAGTTCGTGAATGAATTTTACGACATCATCAGTTTTGTTTTTCATTATCACTACCAATGGGATAGAAGTGCGGAGCGCGAACGTAATACGCTTGCTGTACAAGAGCACCTAGATTTTATCGGTAAAATGCTAATGAAAGACTACCGCGGGGCAGCCGTTGCTCTTGAAAGACACTTAAACACTGCCAAACAATCTTTGAAAGACACGGCGATGCTATAAGTTGTAAATACGCATGGCGTTGTTACCAAATACAGACTCTTTAGAGATATTGTTGTGGGTCAAATATAGATTCACAGTATCGACCCATTTTGTATAAGACGATGCTAAAAGACTGACTGGCCAGTCGCTTCCCCAGAGGACTCTTTGCTCCCCGAAGACGTCAAAAATGGTATCGATATAAGGAAACAAATCCTTCGCTTGCCAATCACTATTGGCTTCTGTAACGAGGCCAGAAAGTTTACAGCTGACGTTTGGTAAGTCTTGAAATTCTTTGAGATCTAAGCGCCACTGGTGTAATTCATTCTCTCTAATATTGGGTTTCGCTCCGTGATTGATCACAACCTTTAGGTTAGGGTGTTGGTCTACTAGCCGTTTCAAATTTTTTAAATGTTGAGGTTTAACGAGAGCATCGAACACAAGCTGACACTGACTTAGGCTACTTAATGTTCTAGCGACAGCGGGACTTAGCATCCAGTTTACATTTTCAATGTCTTGGATCATGGGGCGAATCCCCACTAATTTTGGGTGTTTTGAACATTCAGTTATGCGTTTCGAGGCATTTTTATCATCGAAATTAACCCAGCCAACGACGCCTTTTATGCATTCGTATTGCTCGCTAAGTTTTAACAAAAACCATGTTTCTGCTTCTGTGGGAGCGGCTTGTACCAGTACAGTGCCATCAATATTGTGCTTGTTTAGCAAGGGAAGTAAGTCTTCTGGCTCAAAGTCTTTATACAGTTCAGTCAGCTCTGGCGTTAACCAAGCATAATCGTTTCGCTCTAGCCGCCAAAAGTGTTGATGAGCATCAATTTGCATGATTTATAACTCCTTTTTTGACTATGATGTTTGCGTATGGGCGAATATCAGACGTTTGAATGATCACAAAGGCTTTTTTAGCTCGCTCGTAAAATTCGAAACGCTCAAGTCCTTTTGGCGAAGAGAGAAAGGGGGTTTTTTGCTGAATGATTTGAGTGAAATCCTCCACCGTCGGTGGAATGGTTTCAGGGTGGTCGACTATTTCCATCGTGATAAAAGGATTTTCCACAAAGGTATCGATGGGCAAGAGCGTTAATATGGCTGATAAGGCTTCAGAGCTGTCTACGCCAGCGAGTCTGATGCATTCTTGACCATGACTAGTGGCCGGAAAATTTGCATCGGTGATGAGTAATTCATCACCGTGTCCCATCGCTCTCATCGCATAAAGCAGTTCTGGTGTAATGATATTGGGTACGTGGTAAAGCATGTTATTCCTCTTTGTTTTTATTATGGAAAGATGACTTTAAAAACTGGAACTTCTTATACTTGGCTAATTATATTTTGAAATATTCAGCGTGAGATTCTTCCAGTGGTAGGATTCTGGGTATCAATTGTCCAATGTGATACTTCATTGCTTCTCTTGCTGCGTCTACATCTTGATTTTTGATTGCCGCAAGAATGGCTTGGTGTTCTTTTACGGCTTCGCCCGGCCTTCCTTCTTCAGGTAAAACCAACATGCGTGCTCTAACTAAATGCAGTGAAACGCTTTCAAGTACCTGCGAAACACCATTAAAACCAGTGAAGTTCATTAGTAACGTATGGAACTCTTCATCGGCTTGGTAAAACCCTACAAAGTCTTTGTCTTCTACCAATAACGCTTGCATTCGTACATTTCGTGTTAATGCCGCCAATTGTTCATCACTGCGCTCGAGCGTTACTTTTTCGACGGCGGCGATTTCTAATGCTTGCCGTAAAAAACTTGCCTCACGTATTTCATCCATAGAAAAACACGACACTTTGGTTGCCGATTGTGGAATGACATCCACCAAACCTTCTGCAGAGAGACGCGCTAACGCTTCTGCAACCGGAGAGCGTGAAACGCCCAGCTGTTCACATATTGCGCCTTTTCGAATCACGGTTCCGGGCGGGTATTGCATAGAGAGGATGGCTTCTCGTAATGATTGATAGACCCGCTGAGACAGTGAGCCGCTCAAGTTTTGAATTTTATTAAGCGATGACTCTGTCATAGAAAATATTTCCTTAATACTAACATGTTAGTTGACGGTTGAAATTGTTGGTGCTAGTTTGAATATACAACAACAATAATTAAATGTGAATTTAGAACAGGGGATTGCCCATGATCATTGGGTCAAAACAAACCATTCGTTTACACACTAACGATAACGTCGTTATCGCCTTAAGCGATCTTGCTCAAGGCAGTCAATTAAACGAATTTGACGTTACGCTACTTAGCTATGTCCCAAGAGGTCATAAGGTCGCTGTTAAGAATATAGCGCAAGGCGATAATGTTATTCGCTATGGCCAAATCATTGGACAAGCGACACAAGCTATAGCGCTCGGAGAACATGTACACGTTCAAAACATGGGCATGGGCGAGCATCTTCAAGACTATGCATTTTCTCAAAGCAGCCATTCATTACCTCCCATTTTAACACCTCGTACTTTTAACGGTTATCACCGTGAAAATGGCAGAGTCGGTACTCGTAACTATCTTGGTATTTTAACTTCGGTTAATTGTGCTGGTTCTGTTGCGCGTTTTATCGAAGAGGCGGCTACTAAAACTGATTTCCTAAAAGATTATCCGAATATAGACGGCATTGTGCCGATTGTTCATAGCACTGGCTGTGGCATGTCGGGTCAAGGCGAAGGCTATCAAACTCTTCACCGTACGCTGACGGGTTATGCCAATAATCCAAATTTCGGTGGCATTTTGTTGGTCGGTCTTGGCTGTGAAGTACTGCAAGTGTCTAGCCTTGTGGACAGCCAAGAACCGAGCGCTGCCTTTCGTTATATGACGATTCAGTCTGAAGGTGGCACGCGAAAAACAATCGAAAAAGGCTTACAGGAACTGCACTTATTAGCGCAAGCAGCAAATAAAGCAACACGAGAACCCGCACCTGTCTCCGAAATTATGGTCGGTATGCAATGTGGTGGCTCCGATGGCTATTCAGGCATTACCGCCAATCCAGCCTTAGGTTACGCCTCCGATTTATTAGTGCGCCACGGAGGCACCACCATTCTTTCCGAAACCTCTGAAGTGTATGGCGCCGAGCATTTATTGACACGCCGAGCCGTGACTAAAGACGTTGGGCAAAAACTGATTGAGCGCATCCTTTGGTGGGAAGATTACTGTGCTCGTAATGGCGGAGAAATGGACAATAACCCAAGCCCCGGCAATAAAAATGGTGGTTTAACTACCATTCTTGAAAAGTCCTTAGGAGCCGTGGCGAAAAGCGGCAGCGCGCCATTAACCGATGTTTATCTGTTTGGTGAATCAATCGATAAAAAAGGTTTCGTGTTTATGGATAGCCCTGGTTTCGACCCTTGCTCGGTCACCGGTCAGGTCGCATCGGGGGCGAATATGATTATTTTTACGACAGGACGAGGTTCAGTTTCTGGTTATAAGCCTACGCCTTGTATCAAGTTGGCGACGAACACTGAGATGTATCGCCGGCTCCAAGAAGATATGGATCTAAATTGTGGCGATATCGTCACCAGTGGTGTGTCTATAGAAGAGAAAGGTCAGGAGTTATTCGAACTGATTATTCGAATTGCTTCTGGAGAAGAAACAAAAAGTGAAGCGCTTGGGTTTGGTGGGGCAGAGTTTGTGCCTTGGCAAATTGGCGCTGTGATGTAGCTATTATCATCTAGTTAAATGGAGAAACGATTGTGAGACTTAAAGGCAAAACAATATTAATAACAGCCGCTGGTCAAGGTATGGGGCGTGCAAGTGCTGAAGCCTGTATGCGTGAAGGCGCTCATGTTATTGCGACTGATATCAATGAAAGTGCGCTACAAACTTTAAAAAAAGATTGTCCAAGTATCCAGACGCACCTATTGGATGTGATGGACGCTAAAGCCATTAAATCATTTGCTGAACAGATGCCGAACCTTGATGGTTTGTTTAACTGTGCTGGTTTTGTTCATCATGGCAGTGTATTAGACATCAGTGACGAAGACTGGGAGTTTAGCGTGAATTTGAACGTCACATCTATGATGCGTATGTGTCGGGCTTTTTTGCCGGGGATGATGGAACAAGCCAAAATCACAGGCTCTTCTTCTGTAGTGAATATGGCTTCTATGGCGTCATCTATTAAAGGTTTCCCAATGCGCACCGCGTATGGTGCAACTAAAGCCGCTGTTATCGGTTTATCAAAAGGTATTGCTGCAGATTTTGTGACGCAAGGTATACGTTGTAATTCGATTTGTCCGGGAACGGTTAATACGCCTTCTCTACAAGGCCGAATTTCTTCTGCTGCGGACCCTGTTCAAGCACAGAAAGATTTTATTGCTCGTCAGCCGATGGGGCGTCTTGCTGAGGTAGCGGATATTACCCCTCTCATTGTGTATTTATTGTCTGATGAAAGTGTATATGTGACGGGGCAGTCGTTACTCGTCGATGGTGGTGTGACTATTTAACTGGGTTACTTAGAGGAAAACTCTAATCAACCTAGTGTTTGTTACGGAGTGAGAATGATGCCGTTATTGGTTGAAATGATCGGAATTGAGAAACGATTCCCCGGCGTATATTCCCTTAGAGGTGTGGACTTTAATCTTGAAAAAGGTGAAGTGCATGCCCTAATGGGAGAGAACGGTGCTGGTAAATCTACTTTGATGAAAATACTGTCGGGCGTTTATCAAAAAGACGGCGGCACAGTAAAAGTCAGTGACCAGCTCACTGACTTTGATGGTCCTAAAGCGGCGCAGAAGGCAGGAGTGGGCATTATTCATCAGGAACTGAGTTTGATGAATGATCTGACCGTGGCACAGAATGTTTTTATTGGTCGAGAGCCTCGTTCATCTTGGGGGGTGATTGATGAAAAACGCTTAAATAGCCAAGCCAGTGACATCTTTAAAAAGATGAACTTTGATATTGAACCGATGACAGAAATTGGCAGCCTAACGGTTGCCAAGCAGCAGATGGTCGAAATTGCCAAAGCGTTGTCATTTCAATCTCGTGTTCTCATTATGGATGAGCCGACGGCAGCCTTAAATGATGCCGAAATTGCAGAGCTGTTTGTCATAATTCGACGTCTTAAATCAGAAGGTGTCGGCATTATCTACATCAGTCACAAAATGGATGAAATCAAGCAAATTGCAGACCGAGTAACAGTGTTACGTGATGGTGAATACATAGGTACGGTAGAAGCGAAAGAAACGCCACTTTCTAAGATCATTTCCATGATGGTTGGGCGAGAAGTGAAAGACGAGGCCGTGTATATCCCTGATTTATCCACACAACCTGAACTGCTGGCGGTGAAAGGGCTGAATCGAGGTAAAGAGATTAAAGATGTGAACTTTTCTCTTAAGAAAGGGGAGATTTTAGGTTTCGCTGGCTTGATGGGAGCAGGAAGAACGGAAGTCGCTCGGGCTATTTTTGGCGCTGACCCAATTGATTCTGGCGAGGTTTGGGTGAATGGCAAACTGTGCCAGATTGAGTCTCCAAGTGATGCGGTCGCGGCTGGTATTGGTTATTTGTCGGAAGACCGAAAGCATTTTGGTTTGGCCCTAGGCATGGATGTCAGAGCCAATATTGCTATGGCGACTTTAAACCGTTTTACGCGTTCTTTAGGCGCATTAAACGAAGCTGAAATGAGCAGCATTGCGAATGGCTATATTAAGCAGCTAGGAATAAGAACGCCTTCAGATACTCAAGAAGTTGGCTTTTTATCTGGCGGTAATCAGCAGAAAGTGGTCATTGCCAAATGGCTATTAAAAGACTGCGATATTTTGATATTTGATGAGCCGACGCGTGGCATTGATGTGGGGGCCAAGTCAGAGATTTATAAACTACTTGAGTCTCTAGCGAAGCAAGGCAAAGCCATTATTGTCATTTCTTCGGAGCTACCGGAAGTTATGCGTTTAAGTCATCGAATTGCCGTTATGTGTCAAGGAAAGCTCACAGGAATATTACCCGGCGGAAAAGAAACAACACAAGAACAAATCATGGCATTAGCCACTCAGTAAAGGCTAGCAGGAGAAAAAAATAATGATAACCGAAAGCCAAAAAACGCCACCAAGTTTAGTTAGCAAATTGATAAAAATGACGGCGCATCAACGAGTGCTCGCGTTTGCGAGTTTAATCGTGTTGTTGATTGTATTTTCTATCGCCTCCCCAAATTTTATGCAGACGTCTAATATGCTAGCCATTCTGCAGGCTACCTCTGTTAATGGCGTTCTAGCCGTTGCAGCAACCCTAGTTATTATTTCCGGCGGCATTGATTTGTCGGTAGGGACTCTGATGACATTCACTGCGGTGATTGCTGGGGTTTTGTTGACCAATATGAATTTACCGCTGCCAATTGGTGTGCTGGGTGCGATTTTAGCAGGGGCATTCTGTGGGTTTTGTTCTGGATCTTTTGTCGCCAAGATGAAGATACCTCCTTTCATCGCAACGTTAGGCATGATGCTGATTTTAAAAGGTTTATCTCTAGTTGTAAGTGGTGCTCGTCCGATTTACTTCAATAATACAGAAGGCTTTGATGAGATCTCGCGGGGCTCTTTGATTGGCGAAGTACTGCCTTTTCTGCCTATTCCAAATGGCGTATTGATTCTCTTCATTGTTGCAGGTGTAGCGAGTTATGTATTGAGCAAAACTATTTTGGGACGTTACTGTTTCGGAATTGGCTCAAATGAAGAGGCCGTGCGTTTGTCTGGTGTGAACACTGATCGTTGGAAAATTGCTATTTACGCCGTCGCTGGTGGCATTTGTGGCATTGCCGGTATCTTGATTTCTTCTCGTTTGAACTCAGCTCAACCTGCGCTTGGTCTTGGTTATGAATTAGAAGCTATCGCCGCAGTGGTGATCGGCGGTACGTCTCTATCAGGTGGGCGCGGCACGATTATTGGTACGTTAATCGGTGCCTTAATTATGGCGGTATTAACGAACGGATTACGAGTTCTGTCGGTTGCACAAGAATGGCAGACCGTCGTAACAGGCATCATTATTATTTTGGCTGTTTATGCCGACATGATGCGCCGTCAAAAATCAAAATAATGCAAAGTAACCATTGTTAGAAAAACCGGTGGCATATCGCCACCACAAGAAAGTGAACCTCGAAAATAACAACATTAACGGAGGAACGGACATGTTGTCACGTCGCAAACTAGTAGGTCTTATCAGTGCTGTCACTATTATGGCAACGTCATCTCTTGTGAAAGCAGATGATCAGCTATACATCCCATTAATCTCAAAAGGTTTTCAGCATCAGTTTTGGCAAGCTGTGAAGCAAGGCGCTGATCAAGCTGCAGAAGAATTTAACGTTCGAGTTACATTTGAAGGACCGGATACAGAAGCGCAAGTGGATCGACAGATCGACATGTTAGCGGCTGCCTTAGCGAATAAACCTGATGCTATTGGTTTTGCCGCTCTAGACAGCCAAGCGGCCATTCCGTTGCTACGCAAAGCGCAAAAAGCCGGTATCCCTGTTGTAGCGTTTGATAGTGGTGTTGAAAGTGATATTCCAGTTACAACGGCAACGACTGATAACTTAGCCGCGTCGGCTCTTGCCGCAGATAAAATGGCTGAGTTAATAGGTAATAAAGGCCAAGTTGCAGTTGTGGCACACAGTCAAACCGGTACGACAGGTATTGATCGCCGTGATGGTTTTCTAAAACGCATGAAAGATGCTCACCCTAATATTGATGTGGTAACGGTTCAATACGGCGATGGCGATCAATTGAAATCGACAGAAGTTGCCCGCGCAATTTTGACTTCTTATCCGAATTTAGTCGGCATGTTTGGGACTAATGAGGGATCAGCCGTCGGCGTCGTAAATGCCGCTCGTGAATCTAAAGCAACAGACTTGGTTATTATCGGGTTTGACTCTGGCACGGCTCAGATGAATGCGATTCGCAGTGGGTTGATGGCGGGGGCTATTACACAGAACCCAATCGGAATTGGTTATGAAACGGTGAAAGCAGCGGTTCAAACAATCAAAGGTGAAACCGTGCCAAAAGTAATCGACACCGGTTTCTACTATTACACAGCTAAGAACATTGACGATCCAAAAATCGCCGCTGTTCTATATAAATAACAACCCTAAGCTATGGTGAAGTATCTACTTACCATAGCTTTTTTATACATAGGAGAAAGCAATGAAATTAGTTCGCTTCGGACCATTAGGGAAAGAAAAGCCAGGTTTACTTGATGATAGTGGCCGAGTTCGTGATTTGTCGTCGATCATTCCTGATTTGTCTGATGAGCATTTGAGTTTAGCCACCATGGCCAAATTGAATGAACTAGATATGAACAGTTTGCCGTTGGTCGATGGCGTACCACAAGAAGATTTACGCCTTGGTGCCTGTGTGGCAAATGTGGGTAAGTTTGTTTGTATTGGCTTGAATTACGCCGATCACGCGGCGGAATCCGGAATGCCGGTCCCAGCAGAGCCAGTTATCTTTAATAAATGGACGTCTGCGATTGTTGGTCCAAACGATGATGTAAAGATTCCTAAAGGCTCTGAAAAAACAGATTGGGAAGTCGAACTAGGCATCGTTATTGGCGAAGGCGGTAGTGATATATCTGAAGCCGATGCGATGCAGCATGTTGCTGGTTTTTGCGTGATCAATGATGTTTCCGAACGAGCTTTCCAACTTGAGGGAACAGGTACTTGGGATAAAGGTAAAGGTTGTGACACCTTTGGACCCACTGGCCCTTGGTTAGTAACTCCTGATGAAGTGGGTGATTTTAATGATCTTGGTATTTGGTTAGAAGTTGATGGTAAGCGTTATCAGAATGGTTCGACATCAACCATGGTGTTTAAAGTGCCTCACTTGATCGCTTATTGCAGTCGCTATATGAGCCTGCAACCGGGCGATATTATTTCAACGGGCACTCCGCCAGGTGTTGGCTTAGGTTTCAATCCGCCAATCTATCTAAAAGGTGGCGAAGAAATGAAGCTGGGTATTGATAAGCTAGGTGTGCAATGCCAGAAAGTCGTTAAGGCTTAGACTAAATATCACCAATATTCATATGGTTACTCAACTCCTTGCGATTCTTTAGGTGCAAGGAGTTGTGAATAAGTGAGTAGGCAATGAAAACAAGAATAATAAACCGCAGTGGTTCCTCAATGTCAGAAATAGGGTTTGGTTGTGCTGGCGCGGGTAACTTGTATCGCCCTGTTTCTTATGAAGATTTCAGCGCAGCGGCGTGTAAAGCAAGTGAATTAGGTATTGAATATTTTGATACGGCTCCTCACTATGGTGGAGGCCTTTCAGAGCGTCGTTTGGGGGTAGCTTTAGGTGATATACCTCATCAACAGGTGTTCGTTTCCACCAAAGTTGGAAGATTGCTGCATCCCGATCATTTTGTTGAGCAAAAAGATGCAGAGGGTTTTGTCAGCGCTAGCCCTTTTGATCGCGAGTATAATTACACTTACGATGGTGTTATGCGTTCTTTCGAAGACTCCCTTCAGCGTCTTGGCGTGAGTCATGTTGATATGTTGTTGATGCATGATATTGGCGAGCTGACTCACAAAGAACAACACGCCATGTATTTTCAACAGGCCATTAATGGCGGCTTTAAAGCTATGATGGAATTACGCGAGCAAGGTTTGGTAAGCAATATTGGTTTAGGGGTAAATGAGTGGCAAATATGTGATCAAGCCATGAACTATGCACAGTTTGATTGTTTTATGGTGGCCAACTGTTTTACTTTATTAAACAACAATATTACGCATACTTTTACCGATAAATGTAGCGATAATAATGTCTCTCTTATAGCCGCTGCGCCATTCAATTCTGGCATTTTAGCCAAAGGCTCTAAAAATTTAGGCCATTACTTATATGGTGAAGCACCGAAAGACATTGTTGATAAAGTCATCGCCATAGAATCCATATGTAAACAATTTAATGTTTCGTTACAAGCAGCCGCAATTCAATACGCATTGCGATATGACTGTGTTAAATCGGTTTTAATTGGCATGACCAATGAAAATCGGGTTAAGCAAAATATCGTTTGGTATGAAGAGCCGATCCCAGAAGCATTTTGGCAAGCCTTGGCCCCCGTCATTTATTCTTCCTAACGTCCTAAATCCTGTTTTAGGACGCTTTGCTACTGGTTTCCTTTCAAAGTGACTTCCTTCTAAAGTACTTTGAAAGGAAACATTATGATGAAAGGATGTGCGTTTTTTACTTTACTGATTGCCTGTTTAGGTTCTGAATTATGACGTAACTATTATTCTTTGTAATATCTCTAGTCAATGATGATCGTTGCGTCTTAAATGCGCTTCAAAGGCGCGTATCATGAGCGATAAGCTGAGTGTGAGTACGAGGTACATGAAGGCGACGACGTTGTAGGTTTCGAAGAATTGGAAGGTGGAGGAGCTGAATACTTTGCCGAGTTGAGTGATGTCTTGCACGCCTAATACCGAGACGAGTGCGGAGTCTTTGATCATGGCGACGAGGTCGTTACCAAGAGGTGGTAAGATTTTACGCATGGCTTGGGGGAGGGTGATTAGGCGAAAGCGATGCCAGTTGGATAAGCCTAATGCTTTTGCGGCTTCTATTTGGCCTTTACCAACTTCTTGGATGCCTGCGCGGAAGACTTCGGCAATGAAGGCGCTGTAGCTGATGGCTAGGGCGATGATGGCGCGCCACAGTAGGGTGAAGTCCCGTGTGCGAGCTTTTTCTATCCAGCCTGCTTCAATGGGCATTTGCAATGCCCAGTTATAGAGTTTTACCATTTCCGGTGCGCCAACAAAGGCGATATAAAACAAGAGAACCAGAACGGGGACGCCACGGAAGATTTCGACATAAAAACGGGCGAATTCACGCAGGATACGATGACGAGAAAATCCTGCTAGTGCAATGAGTAACCCAAGTAAACTTGCCAGTATGAAGGCGGCGAATGTCACGCCGATTGTCGTCAGTAATCCTTCGCTTAGTGCGCCTGCGATGCGTTGGTAACTTTGCTCCGAAACCATGTTCCATAACAAAACTAGAGCGATAATGATGATGGTGACAAGCCACCAAGGCGTGCGTTCTAAGGATTTTTTAAAGGGCATAATCAATTCATATTAGAACCATTCCTTGGTCGTCTTAAATTTAAAACGGAAAGCCTCTAAGAGACGTTCCGTTACTGTGCGGTGTTTCTACTTATTGGTTATAGTCAAAGAACCATTTTTTGTTCAGTTCTTCTAACGTGCCATCTTGTTTCATGCTTTCGATTGCGGCATTGATTGGTTCAACAAGGTCTGAATCCGGCGCTAAAATGAATCCAAAATCTTCAGAACCTAGTGGTCCTCCAATGATTTTAAATGCGCCCGGATTGGCACCGATGTAACCACGAGCTGATGCCGCGTCCATTAACACGCTGTCCACGTCGCTAGATTTTAAGGCTTGGACTGACGCGCCAAACGTTTCCAATAAAGTGATGCGTGGATTATTTTCATCACCATCAAGCACGTCATAGACGGCGACATAAAAGTTAGTAGTGCCTGCTTGTGCACCAAACTGTAGATCTGGGTTTGCCGCAAAAGATTGGGCATCGGTAAAGCGATCCTCGTCGGCGCGAACCAACATAAATTGCTGAGACGTCATATAAGGAATAGTGAAATCTATTTGCTGTGCGCGTTCTTCATTAATGGTAATGCCGTCCATGCCAATATCGTATTGGCCTTGTTTGACGGCTTGAATCATGGTGTCCCAGCTGCTGAGGTGCCATTCGATGTTGGCGTTTAGGCGTTTGCCTATTTCGTTCATGGCGTCGTATTCCCAACCAATTCCCTCGCCAGTTGCTGGGTCGACAAAGTTAAGTGGTGTGTAGGCATTTTCGGTGACGGCTAAAATAGTGCGACCTTTAAGGTCTGGCAAGCTGTCGGCGAAGCTGAAGCTGCTAATCGAAATAGCAGCGATAACCATCAAACGAGATAACAAAGACACCATATTTTCATACCTTTTGGGAATGTGAGCAAAATTGGCTGCGATTATACACAGCCACAGTGTAAAGATCTCTAGCAAGCTTTAAGCCATCAAGTGGCATCTCTTGGCGTAAGCGAGTATATTTGCTTACCCATATTCAATTCGACTAATGTGCACTTTTACGACTGAGATTAAGGTTATTATGTCCCGCGAATTACCACCTCAACAGGCTTTTCAAACCCATTGCTTAGCGCAAATGGGTGTGGTGTCTTGGTTGTCTATTGATAAAAGTGGGTCTGCTTCAGATAATGTAACTGGGACGGTTTTTATGCCGCCTCAGCCTTGGCCAATTGATGTGGCGGCTTCGTCAACACCTTCCTTTGCGGATTCTTATGAAGATCCGTCTGCTGCTGGATTTAAATCTGCCGAGCCTGCGCCGGTTCCAATGCCTAAATTATCGCCAGAAGAGAAAGAGCCTTTGGTTCATCATCTTCGTGAGCAGTTAAATGCAGGGCCAGAAATTATTGTCGAAGATTTACAGCCAATCGAAGAGTTGGCGGTCGATATCGTGGTTGAGCCAGATCCAATGCTCAATACTCAAATCACACGACTGAATATTCACGCATACGCCTTATCTAATAAGCTTTTGATTCTAAGTGATGTGCCGCAGGTATTTTCCCAAGCAGAGGATATTGAGCGTTTGGCGTTAAAAATGGGGCAAGCCTTGTTGAAGCAACCGATTGATGAGTGGCAGGGCAGTGCGTTTACTTGGCCGGGAGAGTTACGAAATCCGTATTTTTTGAATCGGACTGATTGGCTATTCGGTGCGTTAGAAAGTTATGTGGGGCGCTTGCTCAAAGACTTTCCTAGCACGCCATGGCTGGTGTTGGCTGGTGCACAAATTACTCAGCTGGTGGAAGATTTGCCGACCGAAAGCCTGTTAAAACAATACCCTACTGCGCACATCGTAAGTTTGTCTGAATTGCATCGTATTCCTGAATTGCGTAAAGAAGCATGGCAGGTGATGCAATCAAGCTTTTTCCGTTAATTTTATTGCCTTTAATGAGGCGTGCAATTTTATGATTCCTTCTGTTTCTTTTCGTCTGGCAAGCCTGTCAGATTTAACCGCTATTATTCAACTGGATGCCTTGTCTAACCCTCATCCTTGGGGCGAAAACTTGATTTCTGACGCTTTACAGACGCGAAAAAATTGGGTTGTTGAATTGGGGGATGTGACGCAAAAATCCATTGTTGGTTGGTTGACTGCATCGGTTGTGCTTGATCAATCCGAATTAGAATTAATTGTGATTGATCCCTCTGTCCGTAGACAGGGCCTAGCCAGACAGTTGATGATAGCTTGGTCAGAGGCGGTTGCGCAGCAAGATGTCAGTGAGTTGTTGCTGGAAGTACGCGAATCGAATCTAGGGGCTATTTCCTTGTACAAATCTTTGGGATTTGAGCAAGTTGGTCGCCGCAAAAATTATTATCAAATAGAAAAGAAAGGACAAGCAGAACAAGGCCGTGAAGCGGCTTGTTTGTTTACACTGAAAATAGAAAGGCTTTAAACGAATCGATCGGATAAAGACCTTGATGAATTAATGTATTTGAAAGAGGTAAAGTATGAGCAAGGTATTGGTTCCTATTGCCAATGGCAATGAAGATATTGAAGCCATTACGATTATCGATGTGTTGCGACGCGGTGGCGTGGACGTTACGGTAGCGAGTATTCATGAATCAAAGCAAATTGTGATGGCGCATGGCATTAAACTAGAAGCCGATGTTTTATTAACCGATGTGGCAGATCAAATTTTTGATGCGGTTGTATTAGCCGGTGGCATGCCGGGTGCGGAGCATTTACGCGACTGTAAATTACTGATTGATATGCTGGAAAAACATGATATTCAAGATGCTTTACTAGCGGCTATTTGTGCGTCACCAGCTGTGGTATTCGGCACTCATGGTTTTGTCGTGGATAAACAAGCGACGTGTTATCCTGGTTTTGAAGACGGGTTGACGGGGGCAGAGTATATTGCCAACGAGCCTGTCGTGATGGACGGTAATGTTCTGACAGGTAATGGGCCTGCTGCGGCTACTGTTTTTTCATTGACGGTTTTGGGTAACTTGAAAGGCTACGATGCAGCCAAAAGTGTTGCCGATGGATTGCTGTGCTAATAGACGATTTAGCGTCTTGCTTATTCTTGACTAAGAAGTCAAGAAAAAATGCGTTCAAATCCTGTATTTTTGACCGTTTTCTCGGCAATTCGGTGGACGCAAAAGCTGTATCAGAGTAGAATTAGGCAGATTTTTTGAACGCGAGATCCATTGGTTATCCATCAATGGATAAACGGCAAAAACGCAATTTCTTAAAAGCGAGATGAGCCGCCGGTTTATCTCGCTTTTTTGCAACCTGATAGTCTCTAAATGGGAGGTTCCTTTGGCAACATCAGCGATTCTGGCTCTGGAAGACGGCACTATTTTTAAAGGGGTGTCGATCGGAGCGGATGGCTCCTCAACGGCCGAGGTAGTATTCAACACCTCGATGACCGGTTATCAAGAAATTCTTACTGATCCTTCCTATGCTCGACAAATGGTCACTTTGACTTATCCCCACATTGGGAATACAGGCGTTAACTCTGAAGATGAAGAATCCGATAAAGTGTGGTGTGAAGGTTTGATCATTCGTGATCTTCCTTTGGTTGCTAGCAGCTGGCGTTCACAAGAGTCTCTAGATTCTTATTTGAAACGTAAAGGCGTGGTTGGGATTGCCGATATTGATACCCGTAAGCTGACACGTATTCTTCGTGAAAAAGGCGCTCAGGCTGGTTGCATCATGGCGGGTGATAACCTAGATGAGGCGGCGGCTGTTGCTGCTGCGAAAGCGTTTCCTGGCTTGAAAGGCATGGACCTAGCAAAAGAAGTCACTGTTGAGAAAGCCTATGAGTGGACTGAGTCTACTTGGGACCTTGTTAAAGGTCATACCACGCCAGAATCTTCTGATTTCCACGTGGTTGCTTATGACTTTGGTGTGAAGCGTAATATTCTTCGCATGTTGGTTGAACGTGGCTGCCGTATCACGGTTGTACCAGCGAAGACACCAGCCAGTGACGTTTTAGCAATGAATCCAGATGGTGTATTTCTTTCTAATGGACCTGGTGATCCAGAGCCATGTGACTACGCGATTCAAGCCATTAAAGAGATCTTAGAAACAGAGATTCCAGTATTCGGTATCTGTTTAGGCCATCAGCTTTTGGCTTTGGCTTCTGGTGCGAAAACGAAGAAAATGAAGTTTGGTCACCATGGTGCAAACCATCCTGTACAAGCTATCGAAAAAGGCACTGTGATGATCACCAGCCAAAACCACGGTTTTGCGGTAGACGAGGACACCTTGCCTGCTAACCTTGTGATGACTCACAAATCTTTGTTCGATGGCTCTTTGCAGGGTATTTCCCGTACTGATAAGAGCGCGTTCAGCTTCCAAGGTCACCCAGAAGCGAGCCCAGGGCCACACGATGTTGCGCCCTTGTTCGATCAGTTTATTGAAAACATCAAAGCCACTAAAGCCTAAAAGCAGGAGCGGAGCGAAATATTATGCCAAAACGTACTGACATAAAAAGCGTCTTAATTTTAGGTGCAGGCCCTATTGTTATCGGTCAGGCTTGTGAGTTTGACTATTCTGGCGCGCAAGCGTGTAAAGCGCTGCGTGAAGAAGGTTTTCGCGTAATTCTGGTGAACTCTAACCCAGCAACCATCATGACAGATCCAGTGATGGCTGATGCGACTTACATTGAGCCAATTGAATGGCAAACTGTAGAGAAAATCATTGAGAAAGAACGTCCAGATGCGGTATTGCCGACCATGGGCGGTCAAACAGCACTGAATTGTGCGTTGGATCTTGAGCGTCACGGCGTACTAGAAAAATACAATGTTGAAATGATTGGTGCGACGGCCGACGCCATCGACAAAGCAGAAGACCGTAATCGTTTTGACCAAGCAATGAAAGCCATTGGTCTTGAATGTCCTCGTGCCGGTATCGCGCACAGCATGGAAGAAGCCCTACAAGTACAATCTGAGTTAGGTTTCCCTTGTATCATTCGACCTTCTTTCACCATGGGCGGCACCGGTGGCGGTATCGCATACAACATGGAAGAGTTTGAAGAAATTTGTACTCGTGGTTTGGATCTATCTCCTACCAACGAATTGCTGATCGATGAGTCCTTGATCGGCTGGAAAGAGTACGAGATGGAAGTTGTCCGTGACAAAAAAGACAACTGCATCATCGTTTGTGCGATTGAAAACTTTGACGCCATGGGTGTTCACACAGGTGATTCCATTACAGTTGCGCCAGCACAAACACTAACTGATAAAGAATACCAAATTATGCGTAACGCCTCTTTGGCGGTATTACGTGAGATTGGTGTTGAAACAGGCGGTTCGAACGTACAGTTTGGTATGGATCCAAAAACGGGCCGTTTGGTTGTCATCGAGATGAACCCTCGTGTGTCTCGTTCTTCCGCTCTTGCTTCTAAAGCGACCGGTTTCCCAATTGCGAAAATCGCGGCGAAGTTGGCCATCGGTTACACTCTAGACGAATTGCAAAACGACATCACTGGCGGTCAAACTCCAGCGAGCTTCGAGCCTGCAATCGACTACGTTGTAACTAAGATTCCACGTTTCACTTTTGAAAAATTCCCGACTGCCAATGACCGTCTAACGACGCAAATGAAGTCCGTTGGTGAAGTGATGGCGATTGGCCGTACTTTCCAAGAGTCTTTGCAAAAAGCGCTGCGCGGGTTGGAAGTGGGATCTGACGGTTTCAATCCACAATTGGATTTTGCTGAAGAAAACAGTAAAGAAAAGCTCGCTTACGAATTACAAAACCCAGGTGCAGATCGCATTTGGTACATTGGTGATGCTTTCCGTTCTGGTATGACAATCGATGAAATTTACGCGGTAACAGGCGTCGATCATTGGTTCCTTGTACAGATCGAAGACTTGATCAAAGAAGAAGCAGGTCTGGCCGACAAAGGCCTAGTCGACATGACTTACGACGTAATGCGTCGTTTGAAACGCAAAGGCTTCTCTGATTCGCGTCTAGCAAGCTTGTTGCAAGTGACTGAGAAGTCATTGCGTGAGCGCCGTTACTTGGTAGATGTACACCCTGTTTACAAGCGGGTTGATACTTGTTCTGCGGAATTCGCAACGGATACGGCGTACATGTACTCCACATACGAAGAAGAATGTGAAGCCGCGCCAACGGACAAAGACAAAATCATCATTTTAGGTGGTGGTCCAAACCGTATCGGTCAAGGTATCGAGTTTGACTATTGCTGTGTTCATGCAGCGCTTGGTCTTCGTGAAGACGGTTATGAAACTATCATGGTGAACTGCAACCCAGAAACCGTTTCTACCGATTACGATACGTCAGATCGTTTGTACTTCGAACCAGTAACACTAGAAGATGTACTTGAAATCGTTCGTAAAGAAAAACCAAAAGGCGTTATTGTTCAGTTTGGTGGTCAAACACCGCTGAAAATTGCCCGCGCTTTGCAGAACGAAGGCGTGCCTATTATTGGTACTACGCCAGAAGCGATTGACCGTGCAGAAGACCGTGAGCGTTTCCAAAGCATGATTCAGCGTTTGGGCTACAAACAGCCGCATAATGCGACGGTGCGTAGCGTTGACCAAGCGGCAATGAAAGCAGCAGAAATCGGTTATCCGCTTGTTGTTCGCCCATCTTATGTACTAGGTGGACGCGCAATGGAAATCGTTTATAACGAAAAAGAATTGATGCGTTACATGACGACTGCGGTAAAAGTGTCTAACGACAGCCCAGTATTGTTGGATCACTTCTTGAACGCAGCGATCGAGATCGACATTGACTGTATCAGTGATGGTCAGCAAGTTGTAATCGGCGGAATCATGCAGCATATCGAACAAGCGGGTGTTCACTCTGGTGACTCTGCGTGTTCTTTGCCTCCTTACTCATTACCAGCGAATGTCCAAGATGATATCCGCGAAATGATTAAAAACATGGCGCTTGAGCTTGGTGTTGTCGGTTTGATGAACACTCAGCTTGCGGTGCAAGATGGTGAAATCTACGTGATCGAGGTTAACCCTCGCGCCTCACGTACGGTACCGTTTGTTTCTAAGTGCATTGGCCGCTCTTTGGCACAAGTCGCTGCATTGGTTATGTCTGGTAAGACATTGGAAGAGCTTGGTTTCACTAGCGAAATCATTCCTTCTTACTACAGTGTGAAAGAAGCTGTCTTTCCATTCAACAAGTTCCAAGGTGTTGACCCGATTCTTGGCCCTGAAATGAAATCGACTGGTGAAGTCATGGGTGTTGGCGATACATTCGCTGAAGCCTTTGGCAAAGCGGTTCTTGGTGGTGGTACTGTATTGCCGACCTCGGGCCGAGCTTTTATCAGTGTTCGTGACATGGACAAGGAAGGCGCGGTTGATGTAGCGCGTCGACTTTCTGAAATCGGTTTTGATATTGTGGGTACTGAAGGTACTGCCAAATACTTAACTGAGCACGGTGTGTCCGTTAAGAAAGTTAACAAGGTGAACGAAGGTCGTCCACATATTGTCGATATGCTGAAAAATGGTGAAATTGACTATATTATCAACACGACTTCCGGTACTCAGGCAATTGCTGACTCTTCGGTCATCCGTCGCACAGCATTACAGCGCAAGGTTTGTTACACTACGACATTGGCTGGTGCTGAAGCAACGAGTATGGCGATTAGCCTAACAGGTGAAACGAAAGTTAGAAGACTGCAAGATTTGCACTTGGGGAAATAATGAAAAAAGTACCAATGACAGTAGAAGGTGAGACTCGTCTTAGAGAAGAGCTTAATCACTTGAAAACTGTCGTCCGTCCTCGCGTAATTGCGGATATCGCAACTGCGCGTGAGCATGGCGACTTAAAAGAAAATGCAGAGTATCACGCCGCTCGTGAGGAGCAGGGATTTGCTGAAGGTCGTATTAAAGAGATCGAAGGTAAGCTTGCTGACTCACAAGTGATTGACGTTACATCTTTGCCCGCTTCGTCTAAAGTGATTTTCGGTACCACAGTCACATTGTTTAATGTTGATACTGAAGATACTGTCACTTATAAGATTGTTGGTGACGATGAAGCAGACGTGAAAGAGAAGAAGATTTCTTATGCTTCTCCTATCGCGAAAGCCATTATAGGGAAAGAAGAAGGCGACGAAGTTGTCGTTAAAATTCCTAGTGGTGAAGCAACCTATGAAGTAGAGAAAGTCGAATACATTTAATGTGTTAGGTATTTTCTTAAAAAACCACGATGTGAAAGCATCGTGGTTTTTTTATGGCTGAGAAAACGTTATAAAAGAGAGCTGTTTTTTTAGCTTATTCCTTTTGTAACAAGAGAAAATACCATGGCTAGTCGAATTCTATTGTCTCATTCCAATGATCCTCATTTTAACCTTGCGGTGGAAGATTGTATTTTTCGATCTATGTCTGCTGATCAGCGGGTGCTGTTTCTATGGCGTAATGCTGACACGGTAGTGATTGGTCGCTCTCAGAATCCTTGGAAGGAATGCAATATCAATAAGATGGAGCAAGATAAAATCCATCTTGCTCGTCGTCAAAGTGGTGGCGGTGCGGTTTTCCATGATTTAGGCAATACCAATTTTACCTTCATGGCGGGCAAGCCGGAATACAGTAAAGAAGTATCGACTGAGATTGTTCTGCAAGGCTTGAAGAAGCTTGGTATCGAAGGCTACGCCAATGGTCGAAATGACTTGGTGGTGGGGGAAGGCGAAGCAATGCGCAAATTCTCTGGCTCGGCCTACAAGGAAACCAAAGACCGAGGTTTTCACCATGGCACCTTATTACTGCATGCAGATTTGAGTCGTCTGGCCAATTACTTAAACCCAGATGTAAAAAAGCTTCAGTCAAAAGGCATTACTTCTGTACGATCTCGTGTGACCAATCTTGATTCACTTTATCCACAAATTAACCACCAATTGGTGTGTGACGCCATTGTGGAGTCTTTCTGTGAATACTTTGGCGAAATGCCAACAATAGAAGAAATCTCCCCTGAAGCTTTACCAGATTTGCCAGGTTTTGTAGAAAAGTTTGCTCAGCAGCAAAGCTGGGATTGGAACTTTGGTAAATCGCCACAATTTACTCACGCGCTAGACGAACGATTCAAATGGGGTGGCGTAGAGATTCACCTTGACCTGAGTAGCGCGAAAATTACCGCCGCGCAAACCTTCACCGACAGCTTGTTCCCCGATCCAATCGAGCAACTGGCAGAAAAACTCGTTGGCGTGACTTATAAACCAGACTCCATCGCTGTGTGTGTCGATTCGCTTATAGAAAACTTTCCAGACCATAAAAACGACTTAGAAGAGATGAGGGATTGGTTGGTTAAGGCGGTTTCTTAGCTAATTATTCGATTGGCCAGTCGTTAGGTCTTTGATGATTAGAGGCGATAGCAACGATTAGTAACAAGGTCGCCTCTAATTTGATAATTAAGCTAAATCGATAAACTATAGTTCTTCACTTAAAGTTTGAAGCGTCTTATCTTGAAACTGGAATACTTCAAACATCCCCAATACTCGCAATATCGGAAGTGCTTTTTGAATGGCATCAAATAGTTCTTCTTTTTCCTCTCTGCTAGTGGTTGGGTTTTGCCAGCGTTTAGTATTTTGCAAAAACGCTGCAACCGTTCCTTTACGAATATTAATGCCCTCAAGATTCGTTTGGTTGATGCCTTCGGGCAAAATATCTTCCGGTTTAGTCGTGGTTGATGTCATTAGTTGTCTCCCTTATCGATGAATGAGGGTTCAGTATAATCTCTGACTTTTGGCTATACTCCAGTGAATAAGACATTCGATACTGAGAAACTGCCAAAATGAAAAGCGTCCTTTTGCCTTTGAACATGATTAACCAATCTGATGCTGAATTAATCATGTCTGTAGAACTGATAGAAAGCCAAATAAGAGAAACCGAACCGCATCGACACGCATTTGGTCAATTGATTGGCAGTTTAGAAGGGCTATTGTCGATTCAAACGGAATCAGTTTGGTGGGTTGTGCCAGCCACTCATGCAGTGTGGGTTCCATCGAATACTCTTCATGGGGTGAAATCTTATGGTCCTTTTAAGGGCTGGAGTGTGTATCTTGATCCAGCGAAAAGTCAGTTGCTGGCGAACTCAGTAAAAAGCCTTCAGACAACACGTTTACTAAAAGAGCTTGTGCATCGTGCGGCCAGCTGGAAAGGCGATACTCCTCAGGCTGTGAAAAGTCGTTTATCGGATGTTCTGTTCGATGAAATCGCGAGTTTAGAAGAGACGTCTCTAGGTTTGGTGCAACCTAGGTTGCCGTTATTAAAGCAGATGACCGATGGCTTACTGGCGAACCTTGCGGATAATCGTGGCTTGGAGGAGTGGGCAAAGGTAATTGGCTTGTCTTCAAGAACACTAGCGCGCCGTTTTAACGAGCAAACAGGTTTAGGGTTTTCGGAATGGCGACAACGAGCGAGAGTATTAAGAGCCATCGAAATGTTAGCCGATAATGTACCTGTGACCAATATTGCATTTGCCTTGGGTTATGAAAATGTCAGTGCCTTTATTGCTATGTTTCGCCGTGTGATGGGTGTAACACCGGGTCAATATATTCAAGGGTACAAAAAGGAGTCGGTCTCTTGAACCTAGTTAGTGCAGCAAGAAGCGTCCCCGAGAGTCGACGTTGTATTGAAGAAAACGAAATTCTGGGAAAGCATTTTATGTCCTCCTCAATTAGATAAAAGAATAGTACTGAAAAGAGTGGAGTTGTATCTAACCTAATACTGAATAAACAAGATTGAGCCGAATAATTAGCGTAATCGGCTCAAAGCATATTTAACAGCTCCAAGGCCATCTGAGACCTTGGCGATTTGGTTGAGAAAAAATGTTTGTACCGCCTAGAAGGCGGCAGGAACGCGAAGTATGGATTGGTGTTACCTGATTAAAAGGTTTCACTGATCACGGCTGAGTGTGAGTTGTTGATTTGCTTTAGGTGTTTACTTTATACTCAGTGGTACAGAATTAAGTACAGGAAATGAATAATGGATGCTATCAGTTATACAACAGCTCGAGCTAATTTGGCTAAGACAATGGCTAAGGTTTGTGATGATCATTCGCCAGTGATCATTACGCGCAAAAGCGAGAGCCCAGTTGTGATGATGTCGTTAGAAGATTATGAGGCCATGCAAGAAACGACCTACTTGCTACGTTCGCCAGCGAATGCCAGAGTCTTGTTGGAGTCTATTGCTGAACTGGAAGCGGGTAAGGGTGTTGAAAGAGAGTTAATCGAGTGAAGCTGACGTTTTCAACCGCGGCTTGGGATCAATACCTTTACTGGCAGAGCACAGATAAGAAAGTATTAAATCGGATAAACTTACTAATCAAAGATATTCAACGAGAGCCTTATGAAGGAATTGGCAAACCAGAACCTTTAAAGCATGGTCTTGCTGGTTATTGGTCTCGCCGCATTAACGACGAACACCGAATTGTTTATAAATATCAAGACGATACCATCTTGATAGCACAGCTAAGATATCACTATTAGGGCTTTATTTTGGTTCGTTGCAGGTTATCGTCTTTCTTGTGTGAATCGCTTAGATTGCGGCGGCAGGAACGCGAGGTAGGGATTGAAATGGTATGAAGGGGCGTTCTAGCCACTAGTTCGATTAGCCCAGTAGTTAGGTCTTTGGTGGCTAGAGGCAATAGCAACGACCAGTAACAAGTCGCCTTTAATTTGATAAATAATTGAATATGGAAATCGGTTAAGTAAGCACTTGTGCGTAACTGCACTGGCTTTTTGCCAAGCATCTGGGTGTAATTTAATTCGTTCTATCGACGACTCTAGTTCAGCAATGAACCTCAACCCTAGGCCTTTATAAATACCGTCATAGTATTTGAAGGCATCATCGAGTTCCCTTTCTGCGATGTCTAAAAATTCTACATTCATTTATATTTTCTTAGCACATCAGACAAGGGCTTAGAGGTAAGTTGCTTTTTTTCATACGCTTCAATGCGAGCATCTGACTCCTGAGCCCAAATAGCGTTTAGCTCAGTATTCGGTGTATCTAAGCTTTCAAGTAGTTTTTCGACAAGCTCTACACGTTCGTTCATTGAGAGTGATAACGCATCTTCAACGATGTTTCTGTTTACTTGAGTCATTGTATGTCCTCCTCGATTACGTGAAAGAATAGCACTGAAAAGAGGGGAGTTGTATCTTGATAATTTCCGCTGGCGACTAAATAAAAAACCATGAGCCGAATAAATGATTTATTCAGCTCATGAAACAATGCTATTCTGAGCCGAATAATTCACTTAATCGGCTCATACTATGAAATACAGCTGGCAACATCCTGATTGGCCAAACTTTACCTTTGACGAAACTCAGTGCCGAGACGCTTTGTATCAGTATGCGTTAGAGGCTGGTCGTTTGTCCGGCGGAATGAGTCAGCTTGAAAATACGTTGCAGTACGATGCCTATATCGACCTCATGGTTAGCGAAGCCATCAACACCAGCCAGATAGAAGGCGAGCGTTTGGATCGAGAAGAGGTGCGTTCCTCCATCAAAAATTTTTTAGGCTTGAGTAATCCACCAACACGAGTCGCTGATCCACGTGCAGAAGGTATGGCCGCTTTGATGGTCGACGTGCGAGATAGCTTCGCTGGCGAGCTCACAAAAACTACTTTGTTTCATTGGCATCAATTAGTCCTTCCGCAGCAAGAAACTAGCTTATTGCCCCGTAACCTCAAAGTTGGCCAATGGCGAGATTCCGAAGAGCCTATGCAAATTGTCTCAGGCCCAATTGGCTATGAGAAAGTGCATTACGAAGCGCCGCCAGCGCATCAAGTCGATACAGAAATAAACCGATTTCTAGATTGGTTTAACTGCTCGAACCCATTAAAAGCAGAGAGAGATATCGTTCTCTCTGGTCCTGTTCGCTCAGCGATTGCGCACTTGTGGTTTGAAACCATCCACCCATTTGATGATGGCAACGGTCGAGTAGGGCGAGCGATTGCCGAAATGGCATTAGCTCAAGACCTTAACCGACCGCCATTACTTAGCTTGTCGACGATTATCGAGAAAGACAAAAACACCTATTACGATGGACTAAACAAAGCCAGCCAACTCAATTTAGATATTACCGACTGGGTAAAATGGTTTGTTGACTCGGTTCTGTTGGCGCAGCAAGATGCTGCTCAGAAAGTTGATTTTGTATTGAAGAAAGCTAAATTCTGGGAAAAACATCAACACACCGAACTGAACGAACGCCAAAAGAAAGTGCTTAATAAACTCTTTAATGCAGGATCTGACGGCTTCGAAGGCGGACTAAGCGCTAAAAAATACATCAGCATTACCAGCAGCTCCAAAGCCACCGCCACCCGCGACCTCAGCGACTTGGTGGAGAAAGGTTGCTTGTATCGCCTAAAAGGCGGCGGCAGGAACGCGAGGTATGGCATAAACCTAGTTCTATAGTCGTGCTTTATTCTCCATTTGTAAGTCAGCAATTGGTTTTGCTCTTCGATACATAGCCATCAACATTTTTAATTCAACTAGTTGATCACCTTTGGATATTTTTGTAAGACTCATTACTTGGCGAGGGGATAAATTTAATTTTTCATGTAATTCAATAACCGAATCTCTAACAAAGTTTTTATCTTCTTCATTGTCTAGCTGAGCCATTTTCTTTTGAGCCATCTGCCTTGAAATATATTGCTTATGAATGACGTAGTAAGTAGTCGATATTGATGTTAATGATGCGCAGATAGAGACAACCAGCTCTTTAATATCACCAGTAACTTCAATTATTGCTGACAGCTCCATAACTCCGGGAGATGCATATTGAATTCTATGTACATTGGGTAGTGCCTTCGGATGGATGTGATTTTTCATCGACGAGAAAAAGTTTACGACAGAGCCCCCACCTATAACCATGGCATTCTTTCATACTCTAGAGTGGAGTTATTTTCTTCAACTAATCTCAATCCATAGAAAAAACCGTAAATTTGTATGTATTGTTTTGAGAATACAGAGAAATCTTCCAAACTCCATTGCTCATCTAGATAAATGCTCACTATGCCTTGTTCCACTGTATTCTCCTGAGTTTGGAATAATTTAATAGTGCGGATTATATTGTTGATCCGCAGCAGATTACTTCCTTTTGAGTGTAATGTTGTTTATTGATATTAAAGCGATTTTTTATTTTTACTAGTATAGACGAGCAAAGCACTTTATTAGGAAGGTAAAAATAGACTGAATTCTGAAAAAGCCAAGCGGTGTTTTGATGAGGTAGGCGATAGTTTCGAAGAGAAACGCCGCTTGGCTTGGTGTCATGTACAAAAGTCTGTGTCGGGCTGGTTGTGGCGACATGTGGAGAGGTTGTCGGGCTGAAGGCGCGACTTACATGAAAGCTGCGCTTTCTTCGGCACATTACGCTGCGCTTATGATGCCCTACGATTTGGTGTCATGTGATGTAGGGAAGTTGTCGGGCTGAAGCCGCGACCTACAGTTCAATAACCCCTCCCTAACCCTTGTATCTTTCTAAGTGAATTGCTTAGCTAGTAATTCACTCTAGTCTGGTAAGTATGTTCCTAGCCCAAGCACTTTGATGCTGTAGGGGAGA
>NZ_QNSE01000004.1 GCF_003315485.1 Marinomonas rhizomae | reverse complement strand
GTACCACTGCTTAGTAAGTGGTGGGTGTGGAGAGGTTCGAACTCCCGACATTCGCCTTGTAAGGGCGACGCTCTCCCAACTGAGCTACACACCCAATTATTGTATAACGCTTACTCTCTTACTTGAGAGGTTCAAGTAAGTGGTGCCGCCACCAAGAGTCGAACTCGGGACCCTCTGATTACAAGTCAGATGCTCTACCAACTGAGCTATAGCGGCTTAACGCTAAACAAATTTTAATTTACAAACAAAAAAGTAAGTAAATGGTGCCGCCACCAAGAGTCGAACTCGGGACCCTCTGATTACAAGTCAGATGCTCTACCAACTGAGCTATAGCGGCATTACATGACGCAGTTCACTTTTAAATAACTTCCTAAGAAGTTGGTGCCGCCACCAAGAGTCGAACTCGGGACCCTCTGATTACAAGTCAGATGCTCTACCAACTGAGCTATAGCGGCTTAAATAAAAGCAAAATCTTTTTTATCCCTTATCTTTATTAAATAAAGATAAAAAACTTTGACCAAATTATGGTGCCGCCACCAAGAGTCGAACTCGGGACCCTCTGATTACAAGTCAGATGCTCTACCAACTGAGCTATAGCGGCATTTCTCAAATTTTGGTCGGGACGGCAGGATTTGAACCTGCGACCACTAGCACCCCATGCTAGTGCGCTACCAGGCTGCGCTACGCCCCGAAACTAACAGCAGAAGAGTTAAACTCTGTCCGTGTCAGCGGGTGCGTATATTACTATAACAAACTAAAAAGGGAAGACTTTTATAAACTTTTTTTCAATTTAATCATGTAACTAGAATTTTAAGAGTTGCTAGCTTAAACATTGATCTAAATAAAATTCTGCTTTTCACATTAGCCCCACATCGCAAAGGCCTACCTACATAAGGCTCAACACTTGATAAATAGGCATAGCAAACGGCCAGATACTAAAAAGCCACCCCAAAGGATGGCTTTTTAGAAACACGGAAAACTATTCTTGCATATAGTCTTCTACTTTCGACTTAAGCTTTTGCCCAGGCCGGAAAGTAACAACAGTTCGCGCAGTAATCGGGATTTCTTCTCCCGTTTTAGGGTTTCGACCAGGGCGCTGACTCTTCTCGCGCACTTCAAAGTTACCAAAGCCCGACAACTTAACTTGCTGCCTGTCTATTAGTGAGCTTCGCACTACATCAAAAAAACCCTCCACAAGATCTTTAGCGTCTTTTTTACTTAGGCCAACTGAATCCACTAAATTTTCAGCAAGGTCCGCTTTTGTCAACGATCCCATAAATCTACCCCCTTACAACGGCTCCCAACTGTTCAGACAAGGCCATAACAGTTCGCTCAACTGAGCTGTTCACTTCTTCATCACTAAGAGTGTGTGAAGGATGCTGCCACGTCAAGCCCAAAGCGACACTTTTTTTCGTATCATCAATACCTTGACCCTGATAAACATCAAAAACCAATACACTTTTGAATGCGTCACCCGCTACCTCAGAAATCACTCTCTCCAACTCACTAACAGGCACAGAACGATCAACGAGTAAGGCTAGATCACGACGGACTTCAGGAAAACGAGAAACAGCCTCATATTCAGGTAGTTTTGCATTCAATACTGCATTTAGAGCAACATCAAATATATAGATGGGCTGATTTGCACCCAAATCTTTAGATAATTGAGGGTGCAACTCTCCCATCAAACCAACAAACTCACCATCTAAAAAGATGTCAGCTGAGCGACCCGGGTGCAAAAATTCGCAATTAGAACGCTCATAAGTTGGCTTACCACCATCATTTAATGCAAACAACGCCTCTATATGCGCCTTCAGGTCGTAGAAATCAACCTTCTCACTGCCGTGATACCAAGCTTCAGCATGGCGAGCACCTGCAATTAGGCCCGCAACTTGCTGCTGCTGATCCAACTCAGCCAAAGCTTCAACAGAACCAATAAAACGACGACCCGTTTCAAACAAACGAACACGCGGTTGTTGACGATTCTGATTGTAAAGATACGCTTTAACCAACCCCGGCACCAAACTTGGACGCATTACACCCATATCTGCTGAAATAGGATTCGCCAATGGCACAGGCTCGATATTAGGTAGAAATTGCTTACTCAAAACAGGATCAATAAAGCTATAAGTTACTGCTTCTTGATAGCCCTGCGACACCAAGATAGAGCGCATCACCTGGATCTGAGTTTTTGTTTCAGATAATGGCGTAAAGTTCACTGCCGCCTGAGGCATTGAAGACGGAAGATTGTCATAACCGTAAATACGAGCAACCTCTTCGATCAAATCCGCTTCTATTGCGATATCAAAACGATGTGATGGCACTCTTGTCGTCCAAACCTCATCCGTCACTTCAATCATCTCTAGACCAAGACGAGTTAAAATATCCGTCACTAAGTCTTTATCGATAGACATCGCCAAATACTGATCAAGCTTTTTACGGCGCAAAGTCACTAATGCCACCTCAGGCAGAGAAGCTTCATTTACCACACTCGTAACTGGACCTACTTGGCCACCTGCTATTTCTACAACTAATGCCGTCGCTCGCTCAAGCGCTCGCTCCTGCAAAGTTGCATCTACACCACGCTCAAAACGATGAGAAGAATCGGTATGCAAACCATAAGAACGAGCTTTACCCGCCAAAGACAAAGGCGCAAAGAAGGCACTTTCAAGGAAAATATCTTTTGTCCCTTCATTAACACCAGACCCTTCGCCCCCCATTACACCAGCAATCGCCAGCGGCGTTTTTTCATCAGCGATGACCAAAGTATCATCACGAAGCGCCACTTCCTGCCCATCAAGCAAGACAATTTTTTCATCCTTATTGGCCATCCGCACAACAATCGAACCAGACAAGTTGGCCAAGTCAAATGCATGCATAGGCTGACCCAATTCAAGCATCACATAATTGGTGATATCTACAATTGGATCAATGGAACGAATGCCACTGCGACGTAACTTTTCAACCATCCATAGAGGAGTCTGAGCCTTTACATCAACACCACGAACAACACGCCCCAAATAACGAGGACAAGCATCCTCTGCATCAATTCGAACAGGGAAAGTGTCATTGCTAGCAACGTCAACCGGAGCAATAGCAACAGGCGTCACGTCAACTTTATTCAAAACTCCAACTTCGCGAGCCAAACCAGCAACACTTAAACAGTCACTTCGGTTAGGCGTTAGATCCACGTCAATGATCTGATCATCAAGATTTAAGAAAGCACGGAAGTCTTCACCCGCTTTGGCAGCGGCAGGCAACTCCATAATACCGTCATGATCATCACTTAAACCCAACTCAGAAGCAGAGCACAACATACCAAAAGACTCTACTTGACGAAGTTTGGCTTTTTTAATTTTAAAATCCGCACCTAGAACAGCGCCGATTTTGGCAAAAGGAATTTTAATACCTGGGCGCGCATTGGGCGCGCCACAAACCACCTGAAAGGTCTCTATACCATCAGACACCTGACACACTTGCAATTTATCTGCGTTTGGATGAGGCTCAGCTCCGATAATCTCACCCACTACCACACCTGAAAACTCAGAGGCAACCGGTAAAACTTCATCTACCTCAAGGCCAGCCAACGTAATCTGAGCAACCAAATCATCGCTACTGATGTCTGGATTGACCCACTCTCTTAGCCAATTCTCACTAATTTTCATAAAAACATCCTAGATCGACTGGTTACTTGAATTGTTTAAGGAAGCGCAAATCGTTTTCGAAAAACATACGAAGGTCATCTACTTTGTAGCGAAGCATAGCAAAACGCTCAACGCCCATACCAAAAGCAAACCCCGTGTATTTCTCAGAATCAATTCCTGACATCTCAAGCACTTTCGGGTGCACCATGCCGCAACCTAACACTTCCAGCCAAGACTCTTCGCCTTTGCTATTGGTTCGCATGATATCCACTTCTATTGAAGGCTCAGTAAATGGAAAGTAACTTGGACGGAAGCGAACTTTCAAATCATCTTCAAAAAAGACGTTCAAGAATTGCTGTAGAATACCTTTCAGATCGGCAAAAGAGATATTCTCGTCAATTAACAAACCCTCCACTTGATGAAACATAGGCGTATGAGTCTGATCAGAGTCGCAACGATAAACTCGACCAGGACAAATAATCCGAATCGGCGGTTGGGTCGTTTCCATTGTCCGTACCTGAACAGGAGATGTATGCGTTCTAAGTACGGTTGACGGATTAAAATAGAAGGTATCCTGCATTGCTCGTGCAGGATGATGCGCTGGAATATTTAGCGCTTCAAAATTATGGTAATCATCTTCAATTTCCGGGCCTGCAGCCACATCGAAGCCGATACCACGAAAAAAAGTTTCAATACGTTCCATAGTACGAGTCACTGGGTGAAGACCACCCACCTCTTGACCCTTACCTGACAAGGAAATATCAATCGTCTCAGTTGCAAGCTTGGCATCTAATGCTGCTTTAGCAAGTGACGCTTTACGTTCAGTAATTTTTTCCTGAACTTGACCTTTTGCCTCATTGACCAATTGACCAAACTTTGGTCTATCCTCTGCAGAAACATTACCAAGCTGTTTCAGCAAAGCAGTTAGAGCGCCCTTCTTACCCAAATAATGTACACGTACATCATCCAGTGCGGACTCACTCTCAGACGTAGCCACTGCGCTTAACGCATCAGCAAGAATCTGCTTTAGGTTCTCCATTTACACACTCCAAAAAATAAAATAGGGGAAGAACCAATGGCCCTTCCCCTATCAAAGACTGCATTGAGTAATTCGCTCTATTAAGATTATATCCATCAAGATCGAATCACCCTAAGGCTACGTCAGAAATTAAGCCAAGCTTGCTTTCGCTTTTTCAACGATAGCAGCAAAAACTTCTTTCTCGTACACAGCTAGGTCAGCCAAAACCTTACGGTCAATTTCAATGGCAGCTTTCTTCAAGCCTGCAATGAAACGGCTGTAAGATAGACCATTGATACGTGCAGCAGCGTTGATACGAGCAATCCACAATGCGCGGAATTGACGTTTACGCTGACGACGGTCACGGTACTGATACTGACCAGCTTTGATAACAGCTTGTTTTGCTACACGAAATACACGACTACGTGCACCGTAGTAACCTTTAGCTTGCTTTAAAATCTTTTTGTGACGGCGACGAGCCTGAACACCACGTTTTACGCGAGGCATAATATAAACCTTATACTAATAAATTAATGAACTAAAAAAATCTAGACTTAGATGTATGGCAACATGCGTACAATTAACGCTTTGTCGCTTTGCGCAATCTGGTTCATAGAACGAAGATGACGCTTACGCTTAGTCGATTTCTTAGTCAAAATGTGACTAGTATGAGACTGCTTATGCTTAAAACCATTCGCGGTACGTTTGAAGCGCTTAGATGCGCCACTGTGTGACTTAATTTTGGACATGATAAAACCACTCTCGCATTCGTTAATGTTAGTGTAATTTCTTAATAATTTAGCCTTTAAGAGCCGAAGCCCTTAAAGCCAACTTATTTAAAATCACTTCTTCTTTTTGGGGCCTAGCACCATCGTCAATTGACGACCTTCCATTTTCGCGGCTTGCTCTACTGCACCATATTCCTCTAAGTCTGCTGCGACTCGATTCATAAGTTGCATGCCAAGCTCCTGATGGGCCATTTCACGACCACGGTATCGCAGTGACACCTTGGCCTTATCCCCGCCTTCAAGGAAACGTATCAGGTTGCGGAGTTTTACCTGATAATCCCCTTCCTCCGTCCCTGGACGGAATTTCATTTCTTTTACTTGGATCTGCTTCGCATTTTTCTTTTGAGCAGCTTTCGCTTTTTTCGCTTCAAAAATATGCTTACCGTAGTCCATGATTTTGCAAACAATCGGATCTGAATCAGCAATTTGCACTAAGTCTAAAGTAGCTTCTTGAGCTGCTTTTAGTGCCTCTTCTAGAGAGACAACGCCAACTTGTTCACCATCAGCAGCGATTAAACGCACTTCGGTAGCTCGAATGTTTTCGTTGATTAGAGGACGCTGCTTACTAGCGGCACGCCCACGATTCATATTACCTTTTATAGTACTATCTCCATTTCTTGTTTACGGCTACGGCGAGCAACTTCTTTTTGAAGCAATACTTCAAAATCAGAAATACTCATCACTCCAAGGTCATCGCCGGTGCGAGTACGAACAGCAACTTGCTGTTGCTCAACTTCTTTATCACCAACGACGATCATGTACGGCACTCGTTGTAGAGTATGCTCGCGGATTTTAAACCCGATCTTCTCGTTTCTCAAGTCAAGTTTTGCTCTAAAGCCATTTGAATTCAATCTTTTTTCCAAATCAGAGCAATAGTCTGCTTGGCGATCTGTAATGTTCATGATAACAACTTGTTCAGGTGCAAGCCAGACCGGAAAGGCACCTTCTGTATCTTCAATCAAAATACCGATAAAACGCTCAAGCGATCCAACGATCGCACGATGCAACATAACCGGCGTTTGACGAGAGCCATCTTCCGATACGTACTGCGCCCCTAAACGTGTAGGCATCGAGAAATCAACCTGAATTGTACCACACTGCCACACTCGGCCAATGGCATCTTTCAGTGAAAACTCTATTTTAGGCCCATAAAAGGCACCCTCACCTGGTAACTCTTCCCAATCCAGCCCTGCAGAATCCAGCGCATCAGACAAGGCTTTTTCAGCTTTATCCCATACCTCATCTGAACCCACTCGCTGCTCAGGACGAGTCGACAAGCGATATACGATATTATCAAAACCGAAATCAGCATAAACCTCATGCAACAAATCAATAAACTCAGACACTTCCGACTGAATTTGCCCCTCTGTCACAAAGATATGTCCATCGTCTTGAACAAAGTTACGTACACGCATAATGCCATGCAATGCACCTGATGGCTCATTGCGGTGGCACGAACCAAACTCAGCCATACGAAACGGCAGATCACGATAACTTTTAAGACCTTGATTATAAACCTGAATATGACACGGGCAGTTCATCGGCTTAACAGCATAATCACGATTTTCAGAATGCGTAGTAAACATATTCTCGTGATATTTACCCCAATGCCCCGATTTCTCCCAAAGCACACGATCAACAATCTGAGGCGTTTTCACCTCTTGATAATTGTTATCTATCTGTTTCTGACGCATGTACTGCTCAACAGCCTGATACAATCTCCAACCTTTAGGATGCCAGAAAACCATACCTGGCGCTTCTTCTTGCACATGAAAAAGATCCAGTTTCTTACCTAACTTACGATGATCACGCTTTTCAGCCTCTTCGATACGAGTAAGGTAAGCTTTCAATTCTTTTTTATCATTCCAAGCCGTACCATAAATACGCTGCAGCATTTCATTATTCGAATCGCCACGCCAATATGCACCGGCCAACTTCATCAATTTAAAATGGCGTAACACACGAGTATTAGGCACATGAGGACCACGACACATATCCATATATTCTTCGTGATGGTACAAACCAACTTCTTTTGTTGACTCGTCCATCTCGTCAATCAAAGCAACCTTATAGGTTTCACCTCGATCGACAAATTGCTGACGAGCATCAGCTATCGGTGTCATTTTCTTAACAACATCGTAATCTGTCTTAACCAGTTCAGCGATGCGTTTCTCAATGGCCGTCAAATCTTCAGGCGTAAAAGGACGCTCGTAAGCAATATCGTAGTAAAAGCCTTCATCGATAACAGGACCGATTGCCATTTCAGCCGTCGGATACAACTGTTTAACCGCATGTCCAACAAGGTGAGCAAAAGAGTGTCGAATAATTTCCACACCTTCAGGGTCTTTACCCGTAATAATGCTCAATTTGGCGTCATCAGAAATAAGTTCGCACGCATCAACAAGTTGACCATCTATGCGACCCGCCACTGTTGCTTTTGCTAAACCAGGACCAATATCCTCGGCGACTTGCATAACAGTTACTGGGGTTGAGAAAGAACGTTGGCTGCCATCAGGCAAAGTAATTACAGGCATTTTATTCCCCTATCGGAGTCAGTGGTGCTCCATACCAAAGAGCACATGTAAATTTCAGCGCATAAATTATCATTTTTCGATTATTCATGCGAATCTAATTTAAACAACCCTTTTTCCTGCATGTAACGGCCATCGACAAAAATCAAGCCCTTTTTCTATCATTAAGCCATGGACATTCTCTGTATGCAGAGTAAAATTAGCATCCGTTTCACACAGACTTTACTTATTAAAAGGCAATATGGATCTCAATAATCTTGACGACTACTGCATTGAGACGACTCAAGCAGAACCAGACCTATTAATTGAGTTGGTTGAAAAAACCTACTCTGATATGGGCTACCCAAATAAGTTATCAGGAAAAACCATCGGCCGTACGCTAAAGCTTCTGGCAAAAATCGCACGACCAAAGCGTGCCTTAGAAATTGGTATGTTTACTGGGTATTCAGCCTTGTCTATCGCAGAAGGCATGCCTACAGATAGTGAGCTTATTTGCTGTGAAACCAACCCAAGAGCAATTGAATTTGCTCAGTCTTTTTTTGATCGTAGTGAGCATGGCAAGAAGATAAAAGCAATTTTTGGCCCCGCCCTTGATACGATCGACTCCCTTGAAGGGGAATTCGACTTTGTCTTTATTGATGCAGATAAACGCAACTACCTAAATTACTACGAAGCGGTAGTACCGCTGGTCAGATCAGGCGGCCTTATCATTATCGATAACTCCCTATGGCAAGGAAGAGTCTTAGACCCGAAAGAAAACAGCGATATTGCTGTCAACCAAGTCAACCGTCTTATCGCGCAAGACAAACGAGTTGAAAATGTTCATTTGAACGTTCGTGACGGTCTTAATATCGTCGTAAAACACTAACCCTATTTCTTATAACCCCCATTCACCTTTGGGTCACCTCAGGTGAATGGGGTTTATGTGCTATTAAAAAGATATTACGTAAGAGGCAGCGATTTTGGTCGTTTTTAAAATCACAAACAATATTTCCGGCAAACACTACATTGGAACATCTTTCAATAGTGGCTTTCAGCGCTTTGAACAATATGTAGAAGCAACCAGTGAAGGCTTGGACTTTCCGTTATACAACGACATTAGGGAGAATGGCGTTGATGCTTTCACAGTTGAAGAGCTATTCGAAACAAGCGACAAAGAAGAGCTTTATGAACTAGAAACGGACTACATCTCTATTTATAACGGCGAAAGCTTACGCGGCTATAAAATTGCCCAAACTGCCGAAAAAGCGACAAACCTAAACCTCGGCAAAAAAGCACTTTTTGATGCAAATGGCGTTTCTACAGCAGAACAACCCAAGAAAACAAGAAAAGTAGCTGCAAAAAAGACTGTTGAGTTACCCAAAAAAACAACTGAGCCAGCACCTACAGCCAAATCATTCTTTGGTGAATTAATTGGCGAAGATCGAGTAAGCGCCCCACTCACAACAACTGCAGAAAAGAAGAAAGCCCCTGCCCGCACCAAGAGCAAGGCAAGCATTCAAAAAATGCTAAGTGAAGCGGAAAAAGCCTCAAAAAAAGAACGTGAAGAAAAACTAAAGTCACAACAGCAAGCAGAAGCAGAAGAAATGGCCCTAATCATGGCTAAAATTGATGTTACATCAAAGTCTGCAACGTCTGCATTCCGCCGCCGTAAAAACTAACACTAAAATCAGACACAAAAAAAGCTCAGTTACTAACCCAACTGAGCTTTTTTATTAACTAAATACTATTCAATAAAGCAAAATCAAACCCAAAAACTAAGACCCTGCCTTCTTAAGCGTTTCTGAAATCATAAACGCCAACTCTAGAGACTGATCTGCATTTAAACGCGGATCACAATGCGTATGGTATCGATCAGCCAAATCCGCCTCGGTAACTTCAAAGGAACCACCAACACACTCAGTGACATTTTGACCCGTCATCTCAAAGTGAACACCACCTGCATAACTACCCTCTGCATTATGAACCTGAAAAAACTGCTGCACTTCTTTCAGAACATCATCAACACGTCGGGTTTTATAGCCTGTCGAAGCCTTGACAGTATTACCATGCATCGGATCACTACTCCAAACCACCTGCTTACCTTCACGCTGAATTGCTTGAATAAGCTTAGGCATACCCTCTTCAACTTTATCGGCTCCCATGCGCACAATGATATTCAAGCGACCCGCTTCATTATTCGGATTCAATACATCACACAATCTCAACAAGTCTTCAGGATCCATCGAAGGGCCGGCTTTTACACCAATAGGATTTTGCACACCACGTAAAAACTCAACGTGAGCACCATCTAATTGACGAGTCCGATCACCGATCCATAACATATGTGCAGAGCAATCATACCATTCACCAGTCAAACTATCTTTGCGAGTCAAAGCTTGCTCATAAGGTAGCAATAACGCCTCATGGGACGTATAAAAATCTGTCTCTTTTAACTGAGCCAAACCCGGACCAATGCCACACGCTTCCATAAACTGCAAAGCATCATCAATTTTATCAGCCACACCCTGGAATCGCCCACCTGCTGGGCTAGCGTTCAAAAAATCCAAATTCCACTGATGCACCTGATGCAAATCAGCAAAGCCACCTTGAGCAAAAGCCCGAAGTAAATTCATTGTTGAAGCACTTTGATTATAAACCTGAACCAAACGCTCAGGATCTGGAACCCTTGCCTGCTCAGTAAAATCAATACCATTAATAATATCACCACGATAACTGGGCAGCTCAACACCCTCAATTACCTCAATCCCTGCCGATCTCGGCTTAGCAAATTGACCTGCCATACGCCCTACTTTTACGACAGGACATTTGCCTGCGTAAGTCAGCACAACCGCCATCTGCAACATAACCTTGAAAGTATCGCGGATATTATTAGCATGGAACTCAGCAAAACTTTCAGCACAATCACCGCCTTGCAGCAAAAATGATTGCCGATTGGCAACTTGCGCCAATGCCTTTTTAAGCTGACGGGCCTCACCAGCAAAAACAAGAGGAGGCATTTTCTCCAATGTATTTTCAACTTGCGCCAAATGCCCTGCATCAGGGTAAACAGGCTGCTGCAGCGCCGTTTTCTCTCTCCAACTTGTTAAGTTCCACTGTGACATAATTTTCTACAACCTTTTCTCTTTCATTATTTTTTAACTAGATTAACGAGCAACAACCCAAAGTATTTCTGCATCTTTAACGGATAAGGAAACAACCGCATGCCCCATTGTTGCATCATAATACACACTATCACCTTCTTTTAATTCAATTGGCTCATAGAGCTCAGAGAAAAAATTAATTTTGCCCTGCAAGACTAACAAAAACTCCTCCCCGTCATGCCTCACCCACTCTTTAAACTCTGTGAAAGATCTGGCTCTCACCGTTGTTTTAAAAGGAACCATTTTTTTTCGGCTAATAGAGTAATTTAGCAACTCATGCTCATAAGTAGCAGTTGGATGTGGCTCCCCCTTTCCTTTACGAGTGATATCTCTACGACCAGCAATAGAGTGCTCACTAGCCTCAACAAAAAGCTGCGGCAGATCCATTTCCAAACCACTTATTAACTTTTGGACAATAGTAAAGCTCGGCGAAACTTGGTCATTTTCGATTTTCGATAATGTTGACCTAGCAATCCCCGTTCTTTTGCCAACCTCTTCAAGCGTCCAGCCTTTTGCCAAACGGATTTCTTTCACGCGCTTACCAAGCTCTAGCGGCTCGACAAACCGATCAGGCTCTGACGCGGTTGCAGTTTCTAATGATGGACGACTAACCATAATTTACCAATACTACTTTTTATATAAGAAACCAATTCATTTCTATACCTTTAGCAAAGGCGCCATTGCTGTAGCGCAACGAGAGAGATCAATCCCCTTCCCCGATACATAAGATATCAAGTCACTTGAATCACCAGCCGTGACATTTTTTAACAACACCCACAACACAGAAGATCGAGTGCCCGTGCGACAAAAAGCCAGTGTCTTCTTAGTTTCGAGCAAAGCGCTCTTTTGGAAATCCACTTGCTCTTGCGATAACTTAGACAAGTCAACCGGGTTACTAACATACTCCATGCCTAGCAACTCAACCGCCACACGAATACTTTCCCCAGATGGCTGACCATCAACCTCTGCATCAGGGCGATTATTGATAATCCGCTCAAAGCCTTGAGACTTAAATAAAACAAGATCCGCCTCAGTTAACTGAGGAGCCACAAAATAAGAGCCATCAAGCTGAATAATATTATCCATAAACCTTTCCCTCAAATAAACTCAAGAACGATATAACACTTTTATAAGGTGAAAACCAAATTGCGTTTTAATTGGCCCCTGTATTTTGTATAAAGGACCACCAAAAACAGCCTTATCAAAAGCTGGCACCATATCCCCCTTCCTAAACTCACCAAGATCTCCTCCTTTTTTCCCCGAGGGGCAGGTAGAGAATTGCTTTGCCAATTTATGAAAGTCAGCCCCTTTGTCCAACTTTAACTTTAAAGCCTCAGCCTCAGCTTTCGTCTTAACTAAAATATGACACGCACTCGCCGTCGACATTCACACCCCAACCGTACAAATAAACTAGATAAAACATGTTAACCTATTTAGTATAATGAAATTAACCATATGCAATCATTAACCTTAAAATATTCTCAGTAAAAAGCAGTATAAACATATAAAATACAGGCGGTTCTACGACATGAATACTTATGCAGCAATAGGCGATCTTTCTTTTTTACTGGTAGAGCCATCAGACATGCAAAAGAAAGTCATCACCAAAGCGCTTGAAGATGCCGGCATCAAACAAATTGAGTATGCCAACAATATCGAAGAAACCATACAGTCGCTTGCCGCCTTCCCACCTGATCTTGTCATTTCCTCAATGTACCTTCCTGACGGCTCAGCAAATGACCTTATTGATCGTATCAGAACGAATACCGACACCGAAAATCAATGCTTCATGTTAATTTCAAGCGAAAGAAACAGAGACCACCTAGAGCATTTAAGACAATCCGGTGTCTTAGCCATTCTCCCCAAACCCTTTAATCAAAAAGACCTGACTCGCGCCATTCACGCAACATTAGACCTCATCGTTGAAGAAGAAATCGATTTAGAAATGTTTGACCCAAAAACATTGCGCGTACTGGTTACAGATGACAGCCGCATGGCACGAAAACATGTCAGCAAGACACTCAACACGATGGGAATTGAAGATATACAATTTGCAGAGAACGGCAAAGAAGCAATTTCACTTCTTAACGAAATGGAATTTGACCTTATTGTCACTGATTACAACATGCCTGAAATGGACGGCAAAGAATTGACAGATGCTGTTCGAAAAGACCCAGCCATAGCACACATACCAATTCTCATGGTAAGTTCGAATTCAGAAGACAGCCAACTATCAAATATAGCTCAAGAAGGTGTTGATGCGATCTGCGGAAAACCCTTTGAACCAAGCGTAGTCAGACAACTTTTGGCAAAAATACTAAACTAGCGATTACCTTAACAAACCACAACATAAACACTTAAACAAAAAAGAGCTTCAACTACGAAGCTCTTTTCCAAAATAAAACAGATCATCTAAGCTAGGGCATAGCCATTAAATCCAAAACAATTTCCTGATTAGCCTCAGGGAATCGATAAGCCGATAAGCTAGAAATAGCAACCCAACTTACCTCCTGCCCTTCACTCCCTTCGGGCTCACCATCAAACTCCGTCACCTTATAGAAACAAAGCTCTACCTGCTTATCGCCATAATCATGAGCTATTGTTTTATAGAAAGAACACTTGGTAACCACAATACCGCATTCTTCTTTCAACTCCCTCATTAAAGCAGCTTCAGCAGACTCGAAAGGCTCACACTTACCACCAGGAAATTCCCATAAACCACCTTGATGCTGATTTGATTTCCGAAGAGCGATAAATACAGCACCATCACGAAGAATTACACCAACAGCAACCCTGACCAACATTAGGTACGATACTCTGCATTAATAGTAACATAATCATGAGAGAAATCAGTCGTCCAGACAGTGTCAGATTCAGACCCCATTCCTAAATCAACAACGATGTGAATTTCTTGAGGCGCCATAGCTTGCTTACCGTGTTCTTCCAGATAATCCGGAGAGCGACCACCATCACGGGCAACTTCAAAACCATTAATATGAAGCTGCACACGATCTACATCTAAACTCTCAACACCTGAGCGACCAACAACAGCCAAAATTCGCCCCCAATTCGGATCAGAAGCAAACAACGCCGTCTTAACTAAAGGCGAGTGCGCAATTTCAAAAGCAACCTTAGTCGCATCAGACTCAATAGCCGCACCAACCACTTCAACAGCAACAAACTTAGTTGCACCCTCACCATCACGCACAATTGCATGAGCAAGTTCTTGCATAACCTCAGTAAAGGCAGCGATAAAGGCTTGCGCCAATGGCTCACTTACAGAAGTAACTTTAGCATTTCCAGCCATACCCGTTGCAACTGCTATACAAGAGTCATTGGTAGAAGTGTCGCTATCAACAGTGATACGGTTAAAGCTTTTATTAACCACGTCCTTCAATATCGCGTGAAGAACATCAACCTCCATTGCAATATCACTGCAAACATAGCCCAACATTGTCGCCATGTTAGGGCGAATCATGCCTGCACCTTTGGAAATACCCGCAACGCTATAAGTAACACCATCAAATTCGAAGGTACGAACAGAACCTTTAGGCAAAGTATCAGTTGTCATAATACCTATACCTGCAGAGTGCCAATTATCACCAGATAAATTATCAAGCGCTTTAGGAATAGCCGCAACGATTTTTGCTACTGGCAACGGCTCACCAATAACACCTGTTGAAAAAGGCAAAATAGACTCAACACTAACCTCAGCCTGATGGGCTAAAACCTCACAAGTCTTAAGCGCAGCATCAAGCCCAGATTTTCCCGTTCCAGCATTGGCATTTCCCGTATTAATTAACAGATAACGACTACCCGCTAAGCCCAAATGCTTCTGACAAATACGAACAGGAGCCGCACAAAAAGCATTTTGAGTAAAAACACCAACAACAGAGGCACCTTCACACAACTCAAAAAGCACGACATCTTTTTTGTTGGGCTTTTTAATTCCAGCTTCCGCAACACCAATTCTTATTCCTTTTATCTCCGGAATAAGAGGAAAATCATGCAACCCTACAGCCATTTAAACTTTCTCCAGTTAAACAAGACTACCATGACACTGTTTATATTTTTTACCAGAACCACATGGACACGGTTCATTACGCCCTACTTTAGGATACTCCTGAGCATCGACAGAGCCCGGCGCCTCTTCAGCTAAAGAGTTTAGAGAATCATGAACCATATTAACGGTCGTCTTCTCTTCTTGCTTTTTACGAGCCTCTTCTATCTTCTCAGCCTCTTCAGCAGACTGAACTTTCACACGAGTAATAATTTGAATCACTTCATATTTAATTTGCTCCAACAACCCCTGGAACAACTCAAAAGATTCACGTTTATACTCTTGTTTAGGGTTTTTCTGAGCATAACCACGTAAGTGGATACCCTGTCTAAGCATATCCATAGTCTGAAGATGCTCTTTCCATAAAGTATCAAGAACCTGCAACAGAACTTGCTTTTCAAAAGATCTAAAAGGCTGCTCACCCGCAATCTGCTCTTTAGCCTGATAGTCATTAACAAATGCATCTAATATCTTCTGACGCAAAGGCTCTTCATATAGCTTTTTGTCTTCTTCAACCCATTTTGCCACTGGCAGCTCTAAACCGAATTCATTACGCGCTTTCTCTTCCAACCCTTCAAGATCCCACATGTCGAAGATACTTTGTGGCGGAATAAATTCGTCTATCAAACCTGTAACGACTTCTTCTCGCATTGCAGAAATAGCCTCAGAAAGATCTTCAGACACCATCATGTCAAAACGCTGACGATAAATAACTTGGCGCTGATCGTTTGCCACATCATCGTATTCAAGCAACTGCTTACGAATATCAAAGTTACGGCCTTCCACTTTACGCTGAGCCTTTTCAATCGCATTAGAAACCATCTTATGTTCAATGGCCTCACCTTTTTCCATCCCAAGCGCCATCATCATTTTCTTGATACGATCAGACATAAAGATGCGCATTAAATTGTCTTCTAGAGACAAGTAAAAACGTGAAGAACCCACATCACCTTGGCGACCTGCACGGCCACGCAACTGATTATCAATACGGCGTGACTCATGACGCTCAGTACCAATAATATGCAAACCACCCGCAGCCAATACAGACTCATTACGAGACTTCCAGTCCGCCTTCAGCGCATCAATACTTTCTTGGCTAGCATTTTCACCCAATTGATCCAGCTCAACTTGCAGGTTGCCACCCAATACGATATCTGTACCACGACCAGCCATGTTAGTGGCAATAGTTACAGCACCTGGACGACCCGCATCAGCAACAATCTCAGCTTCTCGCTCGTGCTGCTTAGCATTAAGAACATTATGCTTAACACTTTTCTTTAATAGATAGTTTGATAAAAGCTCAGAGTACTCAATAGATGCTGTACCAACCAGTACTGGACGCCCTTGCTTAACAATTTCTTCAATATCTAACACAATGGCTTCGAATTTGTCTTCAGTAGACATATAAATCAAATCATTGAAATCTATACGTTGAACCTGTCGGTTTGTAGGAATAACAATGACTGATAGGCCATAAATTTGCTGAAATTCAAATGCTTCAGTATCCGCTGTACCTGTCATACCAGACAGCTTGTCATACAACCGGAAATAATTTTGGAAGGTTGTTGAAGCCAAAGTCTGACTTTCGGCCTGAATTGTCACACCTTCTTTCGCTTCTACCGCCTGATGAATACCCTCAGACCAACGACGACCAGCCATAGTTCGACCAGTATGCTCATCGACAATAACAATTTGATCGCCCTGAACTACATAGTCAACATTCTTTTTGAAAATAACATGAGCTTTCAAACAAGCATGAACATGATGTAGTAAAGAGAGATTTCCTGCAGCATAAAGACTTTCACCTTCACCCAACAACTCTTGCTCAACTAGCCAGCTCTCAACAAAAGAATGACCCTCTTCCGTCAATTCAATACTACGTTGCGACTCATCAAAAACGTAGTGACCGTTTGCCTCTTCACCTTCAACTTCTTCTTGCCTCACCAATAAAGGAGCAAGTTTATTAATCTTGCGATACTGCTCCGAACTATCTTCAACTGCACCCGAAATAATAAGTGGTGTTCTAGCTTCATCTATTAAGATGGAATCCACCTCATCGACCACAGAGAAGTTTAAATCTCGCTGAACACGATCTTCCAAACGGAACACCATATTGTCACGAAGATAGTCAAAACCAAATTCGTTGTTGGTACCATAAGTAATGTCACATAAGTATGCCGCCTTCTTCTCGTCACGATCTTGACCAGAAAAAACCACACCAACACTCATGTCTAAAAACTCATATAGAGGTCTCATCCAGTTAGCGTCACGCTTAGCCAGATAATCATTCACCGTAACAACATGAACACCTTTAGAAGATAAGGCGTTTAAGTAAACCGCTAGCGTCGCTACAAGTGTTTTACCTTCACCTGTGCGCATTTCGGCAATCTTACCCTCATTTAGAACCATGCCACCGATAAGCTGCACATCAAAATGACGCATCCCCATTACACGGCTACTACCCTCTCGCACCACGGCAAAAGCCTCGGGCAAAATAGCTTCCAGCGACTCTCCTTTTGCAAGGCGATCACGAAACTCACCTGTTTTTCCTGACAAATCATCATCTGACAACTTGTGAAAAGATTCTTCAAATTGATTTATTTTCGCAACGATTTTTCTATATCGTTTGACTTCTCGGTCATTCTTTGTGCCGACAATTTTTTTAATTACAGTTCCTAACATCTTGAACTCATCGTAGCCAATTAGTAATAAAGACAGTCTATCATGGTAATGTGTGACAAAACATGAAATATCAAGGACCTAAATACAAAAAAACCAGACATATAGTCTGGTTTTTTAAATACGATCAAGAATTAATCAGTTACTAAGCACCAACAAAAGCAGGCTCTACATAAGAGATTGGTGTCGTTTGCGCTTCATCTTCGAAAACAACATATTCCCATGCATCTTGATGCTCAAGCAAAGCGAGCAAGAGCTTATTATTCAAAGCATGCCCAGATTTGTAAGCTTTATACTCACCTATCAAGCTATGACCAAGAAGGTACAGATCACCGATTGCATCCAATACTTTGTGGCGCACCAACTCATCTCGATAGCGCAAGCCCTCATCATTTAGCACACGGTAGTCATCAAGCACGATGGCGTTTTCCATGTTTGCACCACGAGCCAGGTTATTATTCTTAAAGTATTCAAGATCTTTCATAAAACCAAATGTTCTTGCACGACTAATTTCTTTAACGAAAGTAGTCGTTGAAAAATCAAATGATGTACTTTGAACATCTTCACCAATAGCTGGATGCTGAAAGTCAATAGTGAAAGACAAACGAAAACCTGAATGAGGCTCAAGAGAAGCAAATTTATCTCCCTCATCCACTCGGATTGGTTTTTTAACTCGAATAAATCTTTTTGGCGCACTCTGCGCCTCTAAACCAGCTGACTGCAGAAGAAAAACAAAAGGACTAGCACTTCCATCCATAAGAGGGATCTCACTAGCACTCACTTCTACATAGGCATTATCTACACCCAAGCCAGCCATTGCTGATAACAAATGTTCTACAGTACTTACCTTCACATCACCTTGACATAAAGCCGTAGCAAAATTTGTTGATCCGACTGCTCGAGCATTACCATGAATCTCTACAACCGGATCCAAGTCTGTACGAACAAATACAATACCTGTATTTACAGGCGCAGGCTTTAGTGTCAAATACACCTTCTCGCCAGAGTGCAAACCCACTCCAGTTGCTCGAATAATGTTCTTAAGTGTGTGTTGGCGTACCATTATATTCCTACAATTTTATGACTGGATACTACTCTTTACAAAATAGTATCAATAACACATTTTTTATACAATCCAGCACCGTAACATTGCACTGATTTTGCTTAAATCAATCAGCTTGACGACGCAAAAATGCTGGAATGTCCAAATACGATAATTTATCGCCACTTGAAATAGAGGCCGAATCAACAGACTCTTTCTTTTCATCCAAGCTTTTCTCTACCACTTCCGCCTTCACATGTTGTTCAGGCTTCGGCACAGGCTGAGCTACAGTTGTGTTAGCACTTTCGCTTTCAACAACTCGCTCAACCTTCGCCATAACTGGTTGAGAGACAACAGATTCACCAACAGCAGACTTAATCTCAACTGCAGAGTGACCCTCTAAACCAGTTGCAACCACCGTGACTCGCATTTCATCACCTACACTAGGATCAATTGCACAACCAATCACGACAGTAGCATCTTCCGATGCATATTCTTCAATAATGCCACCGACCTCAGTAAATTCAGACAAACCAACTTCTTCGTTTGCTGTAATATTGACAAGCACGCCACGCGCGCCCCTAAGGTTAATGTCTTCAAGCAATGGATTATGTATTGCAGCCTCAGCAGCTACTCTAGCTCTATCCTCGCCAGATGCGGACCCAGTTCCCATCATCGCCATCCCCATTTCAGACATAACCGTTCTTACATCTGCAAAATCGACGTTGATTAAGCCAGGTCGCATAATCAAATCTGTAATACCCTGAACTGCATTAAACAAAACATTATTTGCTTCGCCAAATGCCTTCAATAAAGAAATATTTTTACCCAATACAGGCAAAAGACGTTCATTTGGAACTGTTATCAAGGAGTCAACATTTTCACGTAACTCCCTAACACCCTCTTCAGCAACCTTTGCTCGGCGACGACCTTCAAAAGGAAAAGGTTTAGTAACAACAGCCACCGTTAAAATACCCAACTCACGCGCAACCTTGGCAATAACTGGCGCAGCGCCAGTACCTGTACCACCGCCCATACCAGCAGTAATGAATACCATATCCGCACCCGTTAACAACTGGGTGATTTTCTCTTGATCTTCTAAGGCTGAATCTCTACCCACTTCTGGATTTGCCCCAGCGCCCAACCCTTTAGTAATGGTTGAACCTAACTGCAAAGAAACTCCTGTTTCAAAACCTATCAGCGCTTTAGAGTCAGTGTTGGCACAAATAAACTCAACACCCTCCAATCGATTCTCCAGCATGTGGCGCACAGCATTGCCGCCACCACCACCAACACCGATCACTTTAATCACAGCATTATCTGATAAATTATCTTCGGCTAAATCAAAGACATTCATGGGCTTATCGCTCCTCAATAAATTCACAATCAATTCTGACTAAATATAACTTTGAAACCAGTGCTTTAATTTCTGCCACACCTTCGTTGCACTGAAGGATGGCCCGATTTCTTTTTTTGGAGCCAGAACTGATGTTTCTCGTTTAGTTTGCGTCTTAGACATCATCCGTTTCGAGATCTCGGTTACTTCAGCCTCTTTACTACCATAAGCCAATAATCCAACACTTGTTGAATATATAGGGTTATCGACAATGTCAGACATTCCTTTAGTACAATCTGGTAAAGATAATCGAATTGGCATCTGAAAAACCTTCTCAGCCAATTCCGCCGCACCTTCCATTAGCGACGTACCACCAGTAATTACAATACCTGCAGGGATACGCTCGGCATAACCACTGCGTCTTAATTCATCCAGAATTAAATTATAAATTTCTTCATATCTAGCCTCAACAACCTCCGTCAGAGCATGACGAGTGATTGATCTTGGCTGACGATCACCAACGCTTGGCACTTGAAGAACCTGCTCCGCAGATGCCATAGAAGACATGGCACACGCATACTTCACTTTGATTTCTTCCGCATGCTGAGTTGGCGTGCGTAAAGCCATCGAAATATCATTTGTAACCTGATCCCCAGCAACCGGAACCACCGCAGTATGATGTAATGCACCATCAATCCAAACTGCAATATCAGATGTTCCAGCACCAATATCAATCAGGCAAACACCTAATTCCTTTTCATCCTCACTAAGAGATGACTCACTAGAAGCAAGCTGAGACAGGATAACACCGTCCACACCTAGACCACATCGCTTAATGCATTTCTCTACATTCATCACAGCGTTGAGAGCGCCAGAAATCAAATGCACATTAGCCTCAAGTCGAACACCAGACATACCAAGAGGGTCTTTAATCCCCTCTTGAGAGTCAATGTGATACTCCTGAGGTAAAATATGAAGCACTCGTTGATCTGAAGAAATTGGTACGGCTTGAGCTGCATCAATCACTCGATCTATATCTTCTTTCTGTACCTCGCCATTTTTCACAGCGACAATACCATGAGAGTTCAAACTGCGGATGTGACTACCAGCAACACTTACGTAAACAGAATGAATATTACACCCTGCCATCAATTCAGCCTCTTCAACAGCACGCTGAATTGATTGAACCGTTGACTCAATGTTGATCACAACACCACGCTTCATACCTTTTGAACTATGAGAGCCAATCCCGACAATTTCCAAACTACCGTCAGCTAGAACTTCGCCAACCAAACAGATAACTTTCGATGTGCCTACATCCAAACCGACTATCATTTCACCTTCCCGGCATTACGTGCTGTTTTGACAAGACCTGAGTCACTATTGTTTAAAAAAGCAACAAACAGGCCAATATCATTTATTTTTTTTCCAACCTACAGCTACCCCGTGAGGGTAGCGAGCGTCGACTGACGTGATTTGATCTATTCTACCCGATAAATCACTTTTATACACCGCAATAAAGCGCTGCAATCGTTCTAAAATCTCATCTCTACCAAGCTTTACAGCTACCCCATTGGTAAAAATAATGCTCCATGCTCCTCTTGGCTCCAAAGTCAGTGTAGAAACACGGAGAGAAGTTGAAGCAAGCACCTGACTAACCAAACCAAATTGCTCGAGCACAACATCACTTGAGTCATCAGGGCCATACAATTTAGTAAGCGGCAAATCCGGCACCTTAGAAGGAGCAATGATTACCGCAGAGGTGGATATCAGTTGCCCATCACCCCAGTATGCTAGAGGCGTATGTTCATGAACAAGCACCTGCAATGTATTTGGCCAAACTTTACGAATCTCTGCACTTGCTACCCATTGAGATGATAAAACCGTAGCGAGAGCATCTGACAAAGAAACACTTAAAAGACTACGCCCCAACAAAGAAGAATAATCAGACTGCAACTCCTGCTCAGTGGCATACTTCAAGTCACCTCTAATTTCGATTTTTTGAATTGCAAACCAAGTATCAGGAGAATCATTCCCCTGAAAAACAGCCACCAATATCAACAAGATTGCCCCGATTAGCGCCGCCATCCTCATAAATCAATTACGCTCTACTCGATCCCAAGCATTTTGGGCAATTTTTTCCACAAGTGAGGCATAATCAATACCGACATACTTCGCCGCCATTGGCACCAAGCTATGAGAGGTCATACCTGGCGCCGTGTTTACTTCCAGCACCCAAAACACACCAGCCTGATCTCGCATTATGTCAACACGCCCCCAACCCGAGCACCCCAACGAACGATAAGCATCAAGCGCCAGCATTTGCAGCTCATTCTCATCATCTTCACTTAAGCCACAGGGCAACATATACTCAGTATCATCCGCTATATACTTTGCCTCGTAATCATAAAGCTTATGATCTGGAGCAGGTTTTAAGCCTATTGCAGGATAGGCCACATCATCAATTACTGTAATGGTATATTCAGGGCCATCGACAAACTCTTCAATTAAAATGTCCGAATCATATTCAAGCGCCTTCAAAAGGGCACTATCAAGCTCAACCCTGTTCATTGCCTTATTGATACCAATCGTAGAACCCTCTCTCGAAGGCTTTACTATCATTGGATAAGACATTTGATCCTCAATCACATCAGCATCAGCGTGCCCAACGAAAGATAAATATGCTGGTGTCGATATCCCAACTCCCTTCCAAAAACGCTTAGTTAAAACCTTATCCATCGCTAAACCACAAGCTAAAGGTGAGCTACCGGTATAAGGCTTATCAAGCATTTCAAGCAAAGCCTGAACTCGACCATCCTCACCTTCTCCACCATGCAGCGCGATAAACGCAAGATCAAACTCTATAGACTGTAATTGAACAATAGGATCCAATTCTGCATCTGGACCATAAAGATCAAGTTCGACCACCTGATTACCCTTTGCACGCAACCCCTCAGCAACTAGAGGCCCACTCTGCATAGAGACTTCACGCTCAGCGGAACGACCGCCATAGATTACGGCAATTACAGATTCTTTAAGTGTTGTCGACATATTAAATTCCGCTCACTGATAAATTCTTCGAAACCATACCGATGTCACCCGCACCTTGTGTAATTAACAAATCCCCCTCACGCAGGACATTGTTCAAAATTGAACGTAAATCCGCTTCACTCCCAACATGAATAGGGTCAACATTACCACGCTGACGAATACTGCCACACAAAGAACGACTGTCAGCACCGTTGACTGGCGCTTCACCAGCCGAGTAAACATCCAATAACAACAACACATCTACTTGAGACAGAACTCGAACAAAATCTTCATAAAGATCACGAGTACGAGTATAACGGTGCGGCTGATAAACCATCACCAAACGCTTCTCAGGCCAACCTGCCCGAATTGCTTTGATCGTAGCTAAGACTTCACTTGGATGGTGACCATAATCGTCTACAAACATCACATTAGAGCCTCCAGGAAGCGCCAATGGTTTCTGCTCTTGGAAACGGCGCCCCACCCCTTCGAACCCCATTAACCCTGCCTGAATCGCAGTCGCCTCGACACCCAAGTCACTAGCAACAGCAATTGTAGCAAGCGCATTCAGTACATTATGACGACCAGGCATCGGCAACCGGATTTTCAATGGCTCACCTTCGGGACGATGAGCCGAAAACTCACAGTAGCGCCCAGTCTGCACTATGTCGGTTGCGTAAAAATCCGCTTCTTCATCAATAGCGTAAGTTAAAACTGGCCGACTTAAAGATGGCAAAATTTCGCGGACATTTGCATCATCCACACACAAAACAGCCAAACCATAAAAAGGTAAGTTGTGAACAAACTCAATAAAGGTATGTTTCACCTTCTCAAAATCACCACCATAAGTATCCATATGATCTTCATCGATATTGGTTACTATCACAGTTTGCGGTTGCAAATGCAGGAACGACGCATCACTTTCATCCGCTTCAGCAACCAGGTAAGCGCTACTACCTAATTGGGCATTTGCTCCAGCACTAGTCAAACGACCACCAATCACAAATGTCGGCGCTTCACCAGTCGCCGCCAAAATTGATGCCATCAAGCTCGTCGTCGTTGTTTTCCCATGAGTACCAGCAACAGCAATACCATGACGATAACGCATCAACTCAGCCAACATTTCAGCCCTACGCACAATCGGAACTCTATGCTCTTTACCCCAAATAATTTCAGGGTTTTGCTCATTTACTGCAGTAGACACCACGATAACGTGAGCGTCATAGACATTCTCTTCTAAATGGCCAAGATATATTTTGATCCCAAGCTCTTCAAGACGTTCAGTAGTCGATGACACCTTAAGATCAGAACCAGATACCTTATAACCTTGATTATGCAACACCTCTGCGATGCCACACATACCAACACCACCAATCCCAATGAAATGGATATTTTGAATACGACGCATCGTAGGAATATCGTACTGAGCTTTCATATCAATCATGATTTTATTAACCTTAAACAATGTGCAACAACATCTTGCGTTGCATTTGGATGAGCAACCAATTTGGCCCGCTCCCCCATGTCCAACAATGCCTCTTCACTTTCTACAAACCCAGAAAGCAAAGAAATGATTTTTTCACAGCTTAATTGTGGCTGTGGCAATAAATAAGCCGCCCCAACTTTTTCTAAATAACGCGCATTTGCTACTTGATGATCATCTATAGCATATGGATAAGGCACTAAAATAGAAGGTAGACCCGCAACAGCCAGCTCACTTACCGTCATAGCACCAGCTCGACACAAAACAACATCAGCCCAGTAATATGCCTGATCCATATTATCTAAGTAGGGCTCAACACGGGCATCCACACCAGCCGCTTTATAAAGCCCCGACACTTCCTCAAAATTTCGAACACCCGTTTGATGCCAAACATCTAAACGTTGAGAAAAAGGCCATTTCGCCAGAACCTGCGGAAGAACATCATTAATTGCTTTTGCCCCTAAACTTCCACCAACAACAAGCAACTTCAATGGCCTTGCAACACCATTTCTTGATACTCGAACACGCTGCGCCAAAATATCACTTCGAATGGGGTTTCCCACACTAATCGCATGAGGAAGCGCGCCATCAAAAGCCTGTAGCTTTAAGTTCGCGACCTTAGACAGCAGTTTATTCGTCGTTCCTGCAATGGCATTTTGTTCATGAACAACCAATGGGATACCTAAAATTTTTGCCGCCACGCCACCAGGACCTGCAACAAATCCCCCCATACCCAAAACAACATCAGGCTTAATTTTTTGCAAAGCTGCCACTGCCTGACCAATCGCATGCAAAATTCTAAAAGGAGCCGCTAACAAACCTAGCGCACCCTTACCTCTCACCCCTTTAATAGATAAAGAATGCAATGCGATATCATGCTTAGTTACAAGAGACTCTTCCATTCCACCTTTCGAGCCAAGCCACTCAACATCAACACCTTTATCTTTAAAACTCTGAGCGCAAGCCAAGGCGGGATAAATATGTCCCCCCGTTCCCCCAGCCATAATAACAATCCTTTTCACCTCGCTCATTTCGCACTCTCTTTCACTATCACTGACTCACCACTACGCTCTGCTCGTCTATTCTCAACATCAACACGCGCCACAACAAACAAGCTCCCCAAGGTAATTATCAGGCTACTACCGCCATAACTAATTAATGGCAAAGTCAGCCCCTTGGTTGGTAAAAAACCGGTATTAACACCTATATTGATAATAACTTGAGCCAGAATTAGGATTGAAAAGCCAAAACACATATAAGCAGCAAATGGACGAGACAAAGCCATTGCTTGACGGCCAATTTTAAAAGCGCGAGCGACCATAAGTGCAAACAAACATATCAATAACAGGCCACCAAACATGCCAGTTTCTTCAACCCATATTGAAAACACAAAGTCAGTATGCGCCTCAGGCAAATAAGACAGTTTCTGAACACTGTTCCCCAACCCCAGACCAAACCACTCGCCACGACCGTAAGCGATTAAAGCCTGACTAAGCTGATAGCCTTCATTAAAAGGATCTGCCCACGGGTCTATAAAATTCATCAAACGCTTTAGACGATAACTTTCAGAAATAGCAACAACACCCAACATGGAAACAGCGCCAACCATTAGCAGCAAAAACTGATACAAGGGGGCGCCACCCAAAAACAACAACACCATAACCGTGCCCAACAACACAACAGAAGCACCAAAGTCAGGTTCAAAAAGCAAAAACAAAAGAAAAATACTGCAAAGGCAAAGTGGAAGTACGAACCCCACCCACCCCTCTCGCACTCGGTCAGCCCTTCGTACTAGATAGCCAGAGACATAAACAACCATGCAGACTTTCGCCACTTCTGAGGCCTGGAGATTAAACACTATCAAATTGATCCAACGACGACTGCCGTTAACACTTTTCCCAATGCCCGGCATTAACACAAGTATGAGCAAAATTAAGGACAACCCCATCATCAAAATACCCCATTTTTGAAGCTGATGAGTTGGCAGAGACAGTAAAACCCAACCAAATAGCAAACCGATAGCAAGATATACCCCCTGCCTTCCCATAAAAAAATAGGGGTGACCATGAATGGTCTCGGAAATAGAAATAGACGCACTAGAGACCATGACCATCCCTAGCGCCAAAATAGAAACAACGGCAGCAACAAAAACGTTATCAATCTGAGCAAATTCACGCAGAGAAACTCGATCAAATACTTTTAACCATTTCATAACTCTGCAACCAATTGAGCAAAGTGTGCGCCGCGTATTTCGTAGTTTTTATACATATCCAAACTTGCACAAGCTGGTGAAAATAAAACAATCTCTCCATTCTTACTTTCCTGCGCAATATCAGCCACGATTTGATCCAGAGTTTCAAAGCGCTTCACCTCTGCACCAGGTAAAACCTCAGCGACTCGATCGGCATCCTTCCCAAACACATAAACAGAACGTACAAAATCTCTAACAGGCTTTGCAAGAGCGCGAAAGTCAGCCCCCTTTCCTTCACCGCCAGCAATCAACAAAATATTCTTATTAGCCGCCGATCCAAGCCCCTGAAGTGCAGCCAACGTCGCGCCGACATTGGTACCTTTTGAATCATTAATATAAGTCACACCATTTAGCGTGCGAACCGTTTCGCAACGATGAGGCAACCCACCAAACTCTTTCAAGGTTTTTCTAACCGCCTCGGATACGACATCCACACCGAGCAACTCCAACATCGCCAAAGCCGCTAAAACGTTGGCGTGATTATGGGAACCCTTCAATGCTATTTCAGAGGTATGGTAAAGTCGCTCAACCCCCTTACATAGCCAAGCCCCATCACCATCCTTAAGCATGCCATATTCTTTTAAATCAGGGCTTTTCGTCGTGAAAGCTCGTACAGGAACACCTTCAGCCAATAATGGCGCCGTTAAGATGTCCTGCTTGTTACAAACAGCAGCCTTACAACCTCGGTAAACCTTTTGCTTAGCACGTTGATATTCATAAAGATCCTTGTAACGATCCATATGATCTTCGGAGACATTGAGAAGACAAGCCAAGTCGGCCTGTAGTGCATGTGTCGTTTCAAGCTGAAAGCTAGATAACTCAAGCACATAAAAATCGGTATTTGGAGCAAGAAGGTCCAATGCAGGCAAACCCAAATTACCACCCGCCTTGGCATTTTTTCCACTCGCTTGCAGTAATAAGGACACTAACGTCGTAACCGTACTTTTCGCATTGGAACCAGTAATTGCAACAAAGGGCGCATCGACATAATCACAAAACAGATCAATGTCGCCACGCATAGCAACTCCACGCTCGGCCAAACGAGCCAACACCGGTGTGCGCAGCGCAACACCAGGGCTCACAAACAACTCTGTTACCCCCAGAGTCTCAAGCACTTCAAGGCTGCCTGTAAAAATTCTCTCTTCAGAGCAAAACGCTTTCGCCTGCTCCAATCCTGGTGGATCCTCACGAGAGTCAACCACATAAAATTCAATGCCCTTGCTAGCTAAAAAGCGCACACAAGACAAGCCTGTCGCCCCCAAGCCGACAACGGCTCTTACCCGATCTGACCCGATCAACGACATGCAAAACTCCTAACGTACTTTTAAGGTGGCAAAACCTACTAAAACAAGACAAACAGTGATGATCCAAAAACGTACAATCACTTTAGGTTCAGCCCAACCTTTTAACTCGAAATGATGATGAATCGGCGCCATTCTAAATATTCTTCGCTTGGTTAACTTATAAGAAGCAACCTGCAAAATAACTGACACCGTCTCCATTACAAAAACACCACCCATAATAAACAACACTAATTCTTGGCGAACAATAACGGCAATGGTTCCCAATGCCGCACCCAATGCCAAAGAACCAACATCACCCATAAAAATTTGCGCAGGATAAGTATTAAACCACAGAAAGCCCAAGCCAGCCCCAGCAAGAGCCGCACAAAACACCAGCAACTCTCCTGAACCATGCACATAAGGAATAAGCAAATAATCCGCAAACCGTATATTCCCAGTTAGGTAAGCAAACACACCAAGCGCGCCCCCTACCAACACGGTTGGCAAAATCGCTAAGCCATCCAAACCATCCGTCAAGTTCACCGCATTACTCGTGCCGACAATAACGAAATACGTCAGTACAATAAAAAACATCCCCAGAGGGATAGCCACATCCTTAAAGAGGGGAACAATTAAGGCCGTTTCAGCAGGCGTACTAGCGGTATAGTACAAATAAAACGCAGCGGCCAAACCAAAAATACTTTGCCAAAAATACTTCCACCTACCCGGAAGGCCTCGTGGGTTTCTCTCTACTACTTTTCGATAGTCATCTACCCAACCAACAACACCAAACGCCAACATTACCAACAAAACAACCCAAACATATTGGTTACGTAAATCTCCCCACAAAAGGGTACTAACAGAAATTGAAAAAATAATAAGCGCACCACCCATCGTTGGCGTGCCAGCTTTTGCTAAATGCGTTTGAGGTCCATCGCTGCGAACTGCCTGCCCTATTTGCAGGCGTTGCAACAAGACAATTACCTTGTTGCCAATCAATAGAGAAATAGCCAGCGCAGTAAGCACGCCTAGGATTGCGCGCAGAGACAAGTAGTTAAATACCGTAAAAAAAGTATGGTATTTACTTAAATAAGCCGTGAGTAGAAGTAACATTGGTAAGGAATATCCTAATTAATTAACGCTTCAATAACATTTTCCATTTTAGCTGATCGAGAACCTTTCACTAAAATGGCGTGTTTTTTATCTAGCGAGCGAACTATCGTCGCCGCCTCCTCATGGGTATTACAAAAAATAGCGCTACCACCCTTGTCCTTAAAAGCGGCACCCGCGATACCCGCTACAGGGCCGACACAAATCAAACACGAAACCCCTTTGTTTTTAGCATATATCCCTAAATCGTGATGAATCTCATCTCGCTGATTACCCAACTCTCCCAATGCACCCAAAATCAACCAAGTTTTCTCAACTGACTGCATAACAAGCACATCAATAGCCACTTCAACTGATTTGGGGCTCGCATTGTAACAATCATTGATTAATAGCGCGCCATTTTTTGCGCTTAGCCGCTCTAACCGCCCTGAGACATTTACTGGCACAGCTAATTTACTAACCGCTTCTTTAAAATCAATCCCCATCACCAGCATAGCTAAAACAATCGCCATACCGTTTGCAATTTGATGCTGCCCAGCACCAGCAACAGTGACTGACTGAGCCGCCCCTTCATAATGAAATACTGCCGAACTAGACTCCGCCTCTAGTTTAATATCCGAGGCATATAATGAAGCCGACGCAGTAAAGCCAAAAGAATAAACCTTACGCTCCCCTATCAAACTACACCAATAGTCAAAATACATGTCATCAGCATTAAGTATGACACTAGCACCAGGTGAAGCTCCAGAAATCAAGGCCCCTTTTTCTTTGGCAATATCCTCAAGACCACCCAGTCCTTCAAAATGGCTTCCGCTAGCATTTGTTAATATCACCATGTCAGGAAAGACAATATTCGCCAGCAACGGGATTTCTCCCGTAAAACTGGTCCCAGCCTCTATCACCGCGACATCATGACCGCTATCTAATTCAAGCAGAGTTTGCGGCACACCGATTTGATTGTTCAAATTAGCGCGTGTTTTTAACACATTTTTCTCAGCGAGAGACTGCGTCAACCAATCCTTTACGGTTGTTTTACCATTACTGCCGGTAATACATACAACAGTCCCCTTAAAAGCATCTCTAATAAAGCGAGCTATAGCACCATAAGCCAATGTAGTATTAACCACTTTGATATAGCTCACCCCTTCAACAGCTCGATCAGAGACAACACCAACAGCACCGTCTTGTATGGCATGATTAATATAGTCATGACCATCAAAACGCTCACCTTTTAAGGCAACAAACACGCAACCTGAAATTATGTTTCTCGTATCAGTCACAACAGCGCTTAATCTGTAATCTTCACCTACAAGCTCTCCATCACACGCCTGAGCAATATCTGAAAGGGTTAGGTCAATTAACATAAACCTCTAACGCTCTTAGCGCCTCTTCTTTATCGTTAAAATGATGCTTAACACCCTGAATATCCTGATAAGTTTCATGCCCTTTTCCAGCAATCAGAACCACATCACTAGGACCTGCCGATAAAATCGCTTGGCGAATAGCCACGCGACGATCAGGTTCAAAGCTAAACGACGCACCTTCATCTGTGTGTGCCAAAACATCAGAAAATATTTGATCTATAGACTCTGTACGAGGGTTGTCAGATGTCAACCACACATAATCAGCGTTATTCATAGCTGCAGCCATCATCAACGGCCGCTTACCTCTGTCTCTATCACCGCCACAGCCAAACACACAAATCAAACGGCCATCCGTATGCTCTTTCACCGCCTGCAACGCCACTTCCAAAGCCTCCGAAGTATGTGCAAAATCAACAACAACAAGCGGAGTATTTGGTAATTGAACTTTATCCATCCGGCCTGGCGCACCACTTAACGTAGATATTCCGCGGATTAAAGCGACCTTATCATCCACCTCATACCAAAGGCTTGCTAACGCCGCCAAAGCATTTTGCACATTAAAGCGCCCTAAAAGCGGTAAAAAGACAGGCGACTCACCTTTAGGGTGACACAAAATAAATCGATAGCCAGTCGGCTCAAGCGTCAACTGTTTCACATAAAAATCAGCTTGCTCGTTTTGCTCACTGTAATAATGACAACATGATTCTGACGCAGCTTCTGCCATAAAATTCGCATAACGATCATCAAGACAAAATATAGAATGAGCCAAACCATCAAAGGCAAACAAACGCTGCTTTGCCGAAGCATAGGCATTCATATCGCCATGATAATCCAAGTGATCGCGAGAAAGATTTGAAAACACAGCCGTTTGAAAAGGAACACCTTCGATTCGCCCCTGATCCAAAGCATGAGACGACGCTTCAAAAGCGACAAAATCTAAACCAAGCTCAGCCATTTGCATCAAAGTAAGGTGCATCGAAAGAAGGTCTGGCGTGGTTTGCTTAGCTGCAGACAAGCGATCTAACGGGCCAACACCAAAAGTCCCGACTAAACCACTTGAAAAACCGATATATTCAGCAAGCTGAGCAATATAAAAACAAATAGAAGATTTACCATTGGTCCCCGTCACCGCCACCATATGCCGAGGCATACGACCAAAGAAACTATGCAGACACTCAACCAACATCTTCGCTGGATCAGCAACACAAACAAGCTCAATGTCGTCACGTTCCAAGCCCAGCCGAGAAGGAACAACAGCAACTTTACCACCTAATGCGACCACCTTATCCAAATAGTCCCAGCCATTGGAGGCCACACCCGGCAAAGCAAAGAACACACAATTTGAATCGACTTTCCGACTATCCGTTTCTAGACGAGTATATAAAGCAGAATGCGGATTACCCTCCAGAGAGTAACCCGCTAAATCAAGTAGTTGAGCATGCGTTAATTGCCCCATCTAACCACCCTGTACAACTTGATAAGGCGCTTTTTTAGGCTCTAAACGAACCTCCCTTAGCCCTTCAGGCAAATCCGGGTAAATATTCAAAGTCGTCAGCGCCCCTTCCATCACTCGAGAAAATACTGGTGCCGCAACCTCGCCACCATAATATTCCCTCCCTTTTGGATCATTAATCATCACCACCATTGCCAGCCTAGGATTTGAAGCGGGTGCAACACCTGCAAACAAAGCAATATACTGATCGTACTCATAACCTTTAGAACCAACTTTATGCACAGTACCCGTTTTACCAGCAACACGATAACCAGGAATTTTTGCGGCTTTACCAGAACCACGCTGTACAACAGACTCCATCATTTTCACAACATCATGAGCCACTTTTGTCGGAATAACCTGTTTACCATCGGCAGGCACATCTTGTTTAAAAATAGTAACAGGAACTCGATAGCCCCCATTCGCCAATGTCATATAAGCCTGAGCTAACTGCAAAGTCGACACAGACAAACCGTAACCATATGACAAAGTCGCAATTTCGGACGGGTGCCATTTAGGGTGCGAAGGCAGCACTCCCGAAGCCTCTCCTGGGAAACCTATTCCAACAGGTGAACCGATACCTAGCTCATAATCCATATTCCATACTGCATCCTGAGGAAGCGACAAGGCAATTTTTGACGCCCCTACATTACTAGACTTTATTAATAGTTTTTCAAAATCTATCACACCGTAATTGGCTGCATCACGAATAGTAAAACGACCAAAACGCAAATAACCTGGGGAAGTATCAATGGTTGTTTCCGTTGTATATTGGCCAGACATCAACGCAGCTGAAATAGTGAACGGTTTCATGGTTGATCCAGGCTCAAACAAATCGATCACCGCGCGATTTCGCAATTCTTCATATTCCAACTTAGAACGATCATTTGGATTATAGGATGGCTGATTTACCATTGCCAAAATCTCACCTGTCTTAACATCTAGAATTACCGCCGATGCAGAAGTCGCTCGATGCTCTGTTACTGCAGCCTTAAGCTCTCGGTAAGCTAAATACTGCAACCTAAGATCAATACTAAGTTCAATACTTTCTCCCGGATGTTCAGCCTCTTCAACACCAACACCACGAATTATATTGCCAGACAAATCCTTCACGTAACTGCGACGACCCGGTTGCCCTTCCAACGCCTGATCATAGGCCAGCTCAATACCTTCTTGGCCTTTATCATCGATATTAGTAAAACCGACAACATGAGAAGCCACTTCACCAGCAGGATAAAAACGTTTGTATTCTTTGGTTTTACTAACACCAACAACATGAGCCGCCATAATAGCATCAGCCTCATGGGGCGGAATTTGACGACGTAAATACATAAAAGAACGAGTTTTATTTGCCTCAAACCTCTCTTGCAACCAAGCTCGACCAACCCCCATCACCTCAGCAAGGCGCTTAATTTCTTGCTCTGGGCCAATATTCAAAGAAGGATCACGAGGAATTTTCCACAAAGCTTTTGGATTGGCGACAATCGTCCAAGTTGGCGTACTAACAGCCAAAGGCTCGCCTCGACGGTCTAAAATCATACCTCGTGTGGCAGGTATAGCCTCAGTCCGAACAGCTCGAATCTCTCCCTGATTTTGCAAAAAGTCTTTATCAACTACCGTCAAATAAAAGAGCCTACCGCCGGCAATAAGAAACAGCAGCAAGGCGACGCCATATACAAACCTAAAGCGCCATTTTCCTGAGATGTGAACACTGTCATCAATATTCATGGTTTCACTATTATCAATTCACCCTGAGAAGGTGCATGCATGTTTAAGTCTTTAATCGCCGCCTGCTCTAAACGACTAGGCTGAGTCAGCGCGCTTTGCTCTAGAAGCAACTGCCCCCATTTCACTTCATAATCCACTTCGTCCTGCTTCAAGGTCTGAAGATAAGAGAAGTCTTTCCTAAAATCGTAAACTTGAATAACAACAGCAATGGAAATAATTGCTAAAAACACAACACCAGCAGCAAATACTAACGGCGCTAAATGTGTCTTAATCACTGACCCGCTCCAAAACGCGCAAAACAGCACTACGAGAGCGGACATTTTCACTCACCTCAGATTGAGATGGCTTAATCGCCTTACCCACCGTTTTAAACTTAATATCTAAATGTGCGTTCTGAATTGGTAAGTGCCGAGGCAACTCAGGCCCTTTCGCTTTTAACTTCATAAAGCGCTTAACAATTCGATCTTCGAGGGAATGGAAACTAATAACAGCCAGTCGGCCACCCACTTTTAGTGCCTCTGCCGCGGCATCAAGGCCAACTTCAAGGTCACCTAATTCATTATTAATATGAATTCTGATCCCCTGAAATGCACGAGTAGCTGGATTTTTGCCTTTTTCCCAAGCAGGATTGGCTTCTGCAACGATTTTTGACAACTGAAGTGTGGTTAAAATGGGCGTATGAGAACGATATTCACAAATAGCTTTAGCTATACGACGCGAAAACCTTTCCTCTCCATACTGGTACATCACATCCGCCAAATCCTTTTCACCAACCGTCGCAATCCACTGCGCAGCACTCAAACCTTTATCTGGATTCATCCGCATATCCAACGGACCATCATTCATAAAACTAAAGCCGCGCTCGGCATCATCAATCTGAGGAGATGACACACCCAAATCCATCATCACACCATCAACCCTATCAACACCAAACACAGCATTTATGTGTTCAGCCATATTGGCAAAGCTATCTTGCACAATAGAAAAGCGTGAATCTTCCTGTTCTAGCGACTCACCATACCCAATCGCCACAGGATCTTTGTCGAAACCAAGTAGACGACCTTGATCCAATCGATCCAAAACCAAACGAGTATGCCCGCCACGGCCAAATGTCCCGTCGACATACAGGCCATTGGTGTCAGTCACTAGCATATCGACGGACTCATTTAGCATGACGCTTATATGTTCTGCCATCGTCTTTGTCATAAAGAAATATCCATCATGGTTTCAGTTTGTAAGTCCTCAAGAGCATCTTGAGACAAATAATCTTCGCGTTGCGCTTCCCACTCTTCTTGGCTCCAAATCTCTAACTTTTTACCTTGCCCAAGAATCGTCAATTTTTTATCTAACCGCGCAAATTCACGCAGCGGCGCGGGCAACAAAATTCGACCCGCCTTATCCACCTCTAAATCAGTTGCGTGCCCAACTAAAAGCCGCTGAAGACGTCTAGCTTGTGGCTGAAATGTGGGCAGTTTGTCTAATTTCTGCTGAATCAGCTCCCATTCAGATAAGGGGTATAGCAACAAACATCGAGAAACAGGATCAATGGTCACAACCACACCATCCTCATCATATTGAGCAAGATCATCACGCAAGCGTGCAGGAAGTGACATTCGCCCCTTCACATCGACACTTACTTGATGAATCCCACGAAACATTGCCATATCCCACTTATCGACACTTTATCCCACAATTTAACACTATTTATGAAAAAGAGTAAAAAAAAACTAACCAAATAGATAAAAATTGATGCAATGATTTTGTAAAGACGTAAATAAAGAAAGAAACAGAGGGAGAAAAATATAAGAAAAACAACAAACAACACTTTTTAGGCAATAAAAAGTCGCTCAAAGAAATGAGCATAAGTAAGAAAGAGGAATAAGATAAAAAAAGGAAATAAAACACGAAGGAATAATTGCAAGTTGGCCGATAAGCCGGGTTCTGTCGTGGACAGTCATTCATCTAATACGTACATCACTGCACGTCTTTAGCAACCTACCCGAACTCAGCGCGGGTCACGCCAAAGAGTTCCTATTTGGTCTTGCTTCAAGTGGGGTTTACCTTGCCACGAACTGTTGCCAGTCGCGCGGTGCGCTCTTACCGCACCATTTCAACCTTACCGGCAGTAAACTGCTTAGGCGGTGTATTTTCTGCTGCACTTTCCGTAGGCTCACGCCCCCCAGGCGTTACCTGGCACTTTACCCTGCGAAGCCCGGACTTTCCTCCCCCCAATAAAATTGAGCGGCGACTGCCTAGCCAACTTGCGAGGCGCATATTACTTATCTATCGAGACAATAACAAGTGCTTTCTCGAAAGCCAGAAGATTACTTTACAACAAGAGAAAAAAAAGGCCAAATATCAAACAATTGGCAACTGAAAACACACCTCCAAACCGCCCTCTTCACGATTCTTAGCCGTAATCTGCCCTTTGTGAGCACTAATTATACGCTGAGATATAGTAAGCCCTACACCAAAGCCACCACTATTAGCTTCCCTTGCTTCAGAAGAGCGATAAAAAGCGTGAAAAATTTTCTCTAGCTTATCATCAGAAACACCGGGGCCATTATCACGCACATAAATGAAAGCAAAACCCGCCTTTTCCTGGGTCTCAACTTCGATAACTCCATTACAGCCGGCATAGAAACACGCATTGCGAAGAACATTTTCAATAGCATGCCGCAACTGAAGGGGGTCACCCAATATTGTTTTCGGTGCTCGACCGATCTTGGCCACCGAAATCCCTTTCAACTGACTTTCAAAACTCACATCTGCAACAATTTCACCCAACCACTCCTGAAGATCCATCTCTTCTTTTATTAGCGAGGCGGCCTCCAGGCGACTTAAAGTCAGCACCTGACCTATTAACTCATCAAGCTCATGCAGCTCAGTACGAATACGATTCAAATAGCCTTTTTGCGCCTCTGCTGCATACTTATCTTCTGCAATAGTAAGCGCGACTTCAATTCTGGCCAATGGCGTCCTTAGTTCGTGGGAAACATCACGCATAAGCCGCTCTTTCGATGACAACAAAGTATCTATTCTGACTGCCATCTCATTAAATTCACGTGCCAACTTACCAACAGCATCACTTCTTCGAGCCAATTTATTTTCAACTCGGGCAGTCATATCTCCCTGACCAAAAGAGCGAGCAACACGCTGAAGCTTGAGCAAAGGCCCCAACAACCAATAAGCCAACACCCCACTTGAAACAAGCAAACCCAACAGAGAAAACCCTACCACAGCCTCAGGCGCCAAGGAGTCAATTTCAGGATTAGGTTTAAAGATCAGTAAATACTGTACATTGTTACCACCAATCACTTGAATGAACTGACTATGGAGGAAGTCCGCAGCAGGGCGGCTTGCCACACTTGGTGTATTCTGCTCCCTAAAATTACGAGGCAATGACTTTAGAAGTGGCCGCCCATTTTCCTGATAAAGATAAATCGTTCCTGATAACCGCTTTTCAGCCTTTTCAGTCTCCTCCTGCAAAGAAGTAATACCAAACTTTTCATACCCAGCCACCAACTGAACGCCAACATCACCTAGCAAATCCGCCGACACCTGGTTACGTTTCTGGACAAACTGCACCATCCCCAAACCAATACTTACCACAACTATATTGGACAGTAACACCACCAGAAACACACGTAGAAAGGTATTTTTCATAAAAAGACTAAGCACCCTGCTCATTTGACACGAAAATATAACCTACACCACGAACAGTCTTAATTCGAGGATCACCATTTTCTAAATTACCAATTTTTTTGCGCAGATTACTTATATGCATATCCAGACTACGATCATACATGGTTAATTTGCGCCCCAAAGCCTTCTCAGAAAGCTCTTGCTTTGTTAACACCTGACCAGGAGCCATTAACATACACTCCAACAAAGTATATTCAGATGTTGTTAACTCAACCAATTCACCTTCCAAATAAACAGTACGATCTTTACGGCGCAACAATACACCAGAAAGGTCTATATCAGCAGTCGGATCATCCTCACGCTCTTGACTTGCTCGACGCAAAATCGCCTTAATTCGAGCCAACAATTCCCGCGGATTAAATGGCTTAGACAAATAATCATCCGCCCCCATCTCCAGACCAAGAATACGATCTATATCATCACCCTTTGCCGTTAACATAATGACAGGCACCGAACTTTTATTGCGAATCTGCTTTAAGGTTTCAAACCCATCTAACTCGGGCATCATAACATCGAGAATAACAATATCAGGCATATCCTCAGCCATGAGCTCTAATGCTTCACGACCATTCCAAGCATGCGCTACCTCATAACCCTCGCCATCAAAGTATTCTTTAATTAAATCCGATAAACGAGCATCATCATCAGCAAGCAATAACTTAACCATAAATATTCCCTCTCATTTTTTCATTATTTAGCAGGCACTTATATTGCCTTAAATTCAATTGTAAATATTACCTTAGCACTAGACAAACTCCTCCCCCTCTTTTCACTCTATTTACAAAGAATACTAATATGATGAACTTAACCACTTATAAAAACCTAAAAAGCCGCAACTAAGCGGCTTTTTCAACAACACATTCAAAAACTTAGACTTATTGCTTAAACGGATCGCGAATAACAATCGTCTCGTTACGATCAGGACCAGTGGAAATAATATCGATCGGCACACCAACCTGCTCTTCAAGGAAGCGAATATAATCTTGAGCATTTTTTGGTAGCGCTTCGAAGTTTTCAGCACCAACAGTGGATTCACTCCAACCTGGCAACTCAACATAAGTTGGTTGAGCTTGCTCGTAGCCTTCACTATCAACTAAAGACCCAGCCACAGGATTGCCATCGACATCTGTGTAGCCGACACAGACCTTAACAGCATCAAAGCCATCAAGAACATCCAACTTCGTCAAACAAATACCAGACACCGAGTTAATCTGCACCGCATGACGCAACGCCACTGCATCGAACCAACCGCAGCGACGAGAACGCCCTGTTGTCGCACCAAATTCATGTCCACGCTCACCTAAACGCTGACCATTCTCACAGAACAATTCTGTTGGGAAAGGGCCTGATCCAACGCGAGTCGTGTAAGCTTTGGTGATACCCAAAACATAGTCAAGATACAAAGGGCCAAATCCCGTACCCGCTGGCGCACCACCAGCCGTCGTATTAGACGAGGTAACATATGGGTAAGTACCGTGATCCACATCCAACAAAGAGCCTTGCGCACCCTCAAACATAATGTTCGCACCCGCTTTACGCAGATCATGTAACAAAGTAATAGTATCTGCCACCATTGGGCGCAAGAATTCAGCCATCTCCAAGCCAGCAGCATACACTTCATCAAAAGAGATAGGTTCAACTTTATGGTATTGGGTTAGAACAAAATTGTAGTACTCAAGCACTTCTTTAAGCTTAGACGCGAAGCGCTCAGAATCCAATAAATCACCAACGCGAATGGCACGTCGTGCTACTTTATCTTCATAGGCTGGCCCAATACCACGACCCGTTGTACCAATTTTTTTCTCGCCTTTAGCAAGCTCACGAGCCTGATCAATCGCAATATGATAAGGAAGAATAAGTGGGCAAGCCGCACTGATTTTCAAGCGATCAACCGCTGGAACACCTTGCTCTAGCAACTCAAGCACTTCAGCCTTCAGTGCTGCTGGCGATAGCACAACACCATTACCAATAATACACTGAACACCTTCACGCAAAATACCAGAAGGAATTAAGTGCAAAACGGTTTTCTTACCATCGATAACCAAGGTATGGCCCGCATTATGACCACCTTGAAAACGTACAACCGCAGCAACATCTTCAGTAAGTAAGTCTACAACCTTACCTTTACCTTCATCACCCCATTGAGTGCCTAGAATAACAACATTTTTACCCATAATTTCAGGTCTCATTTAGATAGTTCTTAAAGAAAAGTCTAGTTCTGAACTGGCATCAACTGCCAAGCCTCATCAACAAATTCCAGCTTAAAATCAGCGTCTTCAGGATAAATATCATCCAAAATTTCTACCACTCGATATCCCTCAGCACGCAAGGAATTCGTTTTCTGCCAAAGCTCACCACTTGAGCAAATTGGCGACAAAACAGTTTTTGGCTTATTGACCACAATATCAGTCAAAGCAACCAAGGCCTTCACATCCGTACTAAAACCTGTCGCTGGACGAGATCGACCAAATACTTGCCCGATATTGTTATAACGCCCGCCACGAGCAATAGCATTACCATGCCCTGGAACATAAGCAGCAAAAACCACTCCAGTATGATAGCTATAAGAAACCAAATCACTCAGATCGAAATGTAAGCCCACGTTAGGAAAACGCAGAGAAATTGAGTCACTCACCTTCTGCAACAATACAATAGCATCGTTGATTGATTCATTTACATCACCAAGTAAATCGGCCGCATGCTTCAATACTTCTTTACCACCACATAAGCGCGGCAACCCAACCAACCATTGCCTCTGAACGTCACTCAGACATTCAAGCTCTTCAACATATCGATCAAGCTCTGGCAAATCTTTTGCTTTATAAAGCTCAACCAACTTACCTTCCTGATCCGCAGTTAAATCACAAGCTGCAAGCACACCACTTACAACATCAACATGCCCAAGATCAAGCACAAGATTAGACAAACCGGCCGTAGACAATGTTTGCAACATCAAAGACAAAACTTCAACATCACTTTCTACGCCGCCATGACCATAAATTTCAGCCCCCAATTGTATAGGGCTACGAGTACCATCTAAGCCAGCAGGCATTGTTCGTAAAACACTGCCACAATAACTCAAACGTTGCACACCATCATCTTTAAGGCAATGAGCATCAATACGAGCAACTTGGGATGTAAAATCGGCACGAATACCTAAAAGGCGACCTGACAATTGATCGATCACTTTAAATGTTTCAATTTCTAGGTCTGAGCCAGCACCCGTAAGAAGGGAATCTAGATACTCTAAAAGAGGAGGTATTACTAAGTGATATCCCCAACTTTCATGGAGATTAAGCAGAGTTCTTCTGAGGTGCTCGATCTTAGCGGCCTGTTCAGGCAGCGCCTCATCAACGCCCTCTGGAAGTAACCAGCGATCTGCTAATGTCATTAAATTATCCTCTTAGCTTCGAGTCAGCAAAAGAAGTATTAATCCAAGAAACATACTAACCGCGCCCAGAATACGCAAATTCCAATCTGAGCTCGCGATAGCTTTTACCATTATTTCCCTCCACACATTAGGAGCGAGAAACGGCAAAACCCCCTCGGCGATCAATAAAAGGCTGACGCCGACCAGCAGCGACTGCAACAATTCCTGCATAGATTCTCTTTATTTTGACCATTAAAAAACCGGGCTTTGCCCGGTTTGTGTAATAGTACCATGTTTCCCATTTTAACAAATAGGTCTCACGTACGATTATTGATGAATATCTACTCTATTTAGCGCTGCTGCGGGTAGAGCTATTCAGATACTTAAAGAATTCGCTATCCGGCTCAAGCACAAACAAATCATTGCTACCATTAAAGCTATCACGGTACGCTTGAAGACTACGATAAAACTCGTAAAATTCAGGATCTTGTTTGTACACTTTAGAGTAAATAGCCGCCGCTTTAGCATCACCATCACCACGAATCATCTCAGCATCACGCTGAGCTTCCGCTTCTAGCACCACTTGCTGACGATCAGCATCAGCACGAATACCTTCAGCCAACTCCAAACCTTTCGATCTATGCTCACGAGCTTCACGCTCACGCTCAGTCCTCATACGTGAATACACAGATTCACTTACATCAGGCGGAAGGTCTATTCGCTTAACCCGAATATCCACAATAGAGATACCCAACTCACTCTGGGCAACCTTATTCAAGTCGTCACGCAGCTCAGTCATTAACTGATCACGCTCCCCTGAAACCACCTCATGCATAGTGCGCTCACCAAACTTATTTCGAAGCCCAGTATCGACACGAGAAGACAATACGCGATTCGCAACAAACTCATCACCAGAAGTAGCCTGATAAAATTTAGCAACAGAATCTATTTTCCACTTGACGTAAGAATCAACAACAACAGCCTTTTTCTCCAACGTTAAATAACGCTGAGGACGAGAATCCATCGTCAAAATCCGAGCATCAAACACCTTGACCTCATTCATAATCGGAAGCTTAAAGTGAATGCCAGGCTTAACATCATCCTGAACAATTTCACCAAACTTAAGCACCACAGCGCGCTCTGTTTCGTTAACAACAAAAAGCGTCTGAGAGGCAATCAGCACACCAAGAAGAACAACAAATAAAACTGAAAAAGAAAAGCCTTTCATTAGTTTCTGCCCTCTCTACGAACCGTTGCACTTTGGCGCTTACGTATCTCATCAAGAACTTGATCTGTTAACGCCCCAATATTACCTGAATTCACAGATCCAGTTCCTTTAGATGATTCCGCACGCTGCTTCATTAGCTGATCTAAAGGCAAATACATCATATTATTCCCCCCCTTAGTATCAACAACAACCTTGTTCACATCTTTATAAACAGACTCCATCGTTTCAATATATAAACGACGACGAGTAACGTCAGGCGCCTTAGTGTACTCTCGATACAATCTATCAAATCGATCAGCCTGACCACTAGCTCGAGCCACTATCTCAGATCGGTAAGCCTCAGCCTCCTCTCTAATACGTTGCGCACGACCACGTGCTTCAGGAATAATACCATTCGCATAAGACTCTGCTTCGTTGCGAACACGCAATTCATCTTCTTTCGCCTTAATAACATCATCAAACGCCTCTTGCACTTGGTTCGGTGCCTGAGTATTTTCAACGTTAACTTTCGAAATCAATAAACCAGTGCCATAGGCATTACTGTAATCCTGGATACGCGCCTTAACTTCCGTCGCCAATAACTCACGACCTTCCGTCAATATTTGATCCATTTCAGAACTACCAACCACATGACGAAGCGCACTTTCTGTCACCTGAGCCAGAGACTCTTCAGGATTACGCACATTAAGCAAGAAGTCCTTTGGGTTCTGTACAGAATATTGAACAGAAACACCCACTTCAACAATGGCATCATCAACCGTCAACATAAGTGCCTTGTGATCATGAGAGCGAACTTTAGTCACATTCACCTTGCTAACAGAATCTATCATTGGTGGATTCCAATGAAGACCCGGCATAACAGTAGAGTGATACTTGCCCAAACGAAGCACAACACCTCGTTCTTGCTGATCCACCTGATAAACACCAGTAGCAGCCCATAAAGCCAGTAAAGCAATTAGAACGATAGCAATTAAGCCACCGCCAAATTTACCAGACATACCGGAATCACCACCATTAGAACCGTTGGATTTGCGAGTCTTTTTAACACCCAGCATCCCCATCAACTTCTGAAAAGCCTCATCCAAGTCCGGCGGCCCTTGTTCCTTGCCTCCAGGCTTACGACCCCAAGGGTCATTGTTAGTCTCTTTTTCACGATCTCCATCTGGGCGCCCAGCACCATTATTACGGTTTTTATCTGGATTCCATGGGTCATTGTCGTTATTACCCGGTTCATTCCAGGCCATACTACATCTCCACTTTATTTTAATGATAATCCTGTATAACTTACGCGGCCTCTATCTGATCCTCAGACATGCCAGCACGAGCCAAAATCTGCAAATAATCTTTTTTAGGCAACTTCACATCAAGAACAAAGCGGCCCGCTTCATCAAAGTGCTCCGACTTTACTGCTCCATGATCAAACAACATAGCTCGAAAACGCCCATACTTGCTCGGCAAATAAAGCGTTTCATCAAAAACATCTTCTGCCAATAGCTCAGCGATAGCTTGCTTAAGCAAATCAACACCTTGACCATCACGAGCAGACAACCAAACTCGCGAAGGGTTCCCGTTAGCATCCCTATCAATTCTAGGTTCTGCCGTCGGCAACGCATCTATCTTGTTAAATACTGTCAAAGTTGGTACTTCATTAGCACCAATTTCTTCTAACACAGAGTCAACATGCTTCATATTTTCATCACGAGAAACATCTGCCGCATCAACCACGTGCAACAATAAATCCGCCTCAGACGACTCTTTTAATGTTGCTTGGAATGCCTTTATCAATCGATGAGGTAGTTGACGAATAAACCCGACTGTATCAGCTAACACGATAGAACCAATTTGCTCTATATCTAGACGCCTCAACGTTGGGTCAAGCGTCGCAAACAATTGATCAGCCGCAAAAACTTCAGCACCTGTCGCTCTATTGAATAGAGTAGATTTGCCTGCGTTTGTATAACCAACAAGCGACACCGTAGGCACAGACGATCGATCACGAGAACGACGATTTTGATCTCGCTGAGAACCCACTTTTGCCAATCGTTTCTGAATGGCCTTTATGCGCTCCCTAAGCAATCGACGGTCAGTTTCAAGCTGCGTTTCACCTGGTCCACGCATACCTATACCGCCTTTTTGGCGCTCTAGGTGTGTCCAACCACGAATAAGACGAGTTGACATGTGCTGTAACTGGGCCAACTCTACTTGTAATTTACCCTCATGGGTACGCGCTCTTTGAGCAAAAATATCAAGAATAAGCCCCGTACGATCAAGCACACGACACTGTAAAATACTTTCTAAGTTACGCTCTTGGGAGGGAGATAATGCATGATCGAAAAGAACAACTTGCGCCTCTTCCCGCTCAACAATATCTTTAACTTCTGCTAGCTTGCCAGTACCAATAAAGTATCTGGCATCTGGACGCTGGCGAGTCCCTGAAACTACTGCAACAGGGTCAGCACCAGCCGAAATAGCAAGCTCAACAAACTCTTCGGGGCCATAAGATTCACTTTGATCGTGAAAATCTATATGGACCAATACAGCTATTTCACCACTATCTGGACGTTCAAAAAACAATCTAGTATTCCTCTGCTTGTCTTATTACAGACAAACTATTCAGCGTCATCTTCCGGCTGATCAGGAGACGGGATGCGAATTGTACGGGAAGGCACAACTGTAGAAATGGCATGTTTGTAAACCATTTGGCTAACAGTATTTTTCAATAGAATCACAAACTGATCGAATGATTCAATTTGACCTTGAAGCTTAATTCCATTTACAAGAAAGATAGATACTGGCACTCTTTCTTTACGTAGAATATTTAGATAAGGGTCTTGTAATGATTGCCCTTTTGACATTGTAATCTCCTTAAACAAGCAAAAAATATTAAATTAATTATTGATAAAACAATACTGTAGATACTACACCAAATCTTTATCTATTTCCCCTATATAATCCTGCTTTCTATGTAATTCAAGGCTTCAGGCACAAGATCTTTCGACAAACTATCAAAAATCATCAAATTCTCCCACCCTCTCAACCAAGTAAGCTGCCTTTTTGCCAATTGGCGAGAAGCAACCACACCTTTAAAGATAGCATCATCTAGCAAATCAACACCGTCTAAATATTGCCAGAGCTGGCGATAACCAACGCAACGCATAGAAGGCATATCAATGGTTAGGTCACCACGATGATAAAAATGCTCAACTTCGGATAAAAAACCCTGATCCATCATGTCATAAAAGCGCTGCTCAATACGCTCGTGCAACACACTACGCTCTTTAGGCATTACCGCCATATTGATCATACTAAACGGCAAGGATACCGTTTCCTGCTGCGCCCAAAACTGCGTCATTGTTTTACCAGTCAACCGATACACCTCTATAGCTCGCTGCAAACGCTGAGGATCATTAGGGTGAATGCGGGACGCTGCCTCCGGGTCGATTTTTTGCAACTCTTCATGCAAGGCAAGCCAACCTTTTTCAGCCGCCTCAGACTCAATTAACGCCCGTAATTCCGCGTCAGCTTGCGGCATCTCCGCCAAACCTTTTTGCAAAGCATTGAAGTACATCATGGTACCCCCCACCAAAAGCGGCGTCTTTCCTTTAGCAATAATCTCTTTAGAATGCTCAACCGCGTCCAAAACAAAATCAGCAGCAGAGTAAGATTCAAGCGGATCAATAATATCGATCAACCGGTGGGGAGCTCTCGCAAGCAACCCCGCATCCGGCTTTGCCGTACCAATATCCATACCCTTATACACAAGCGCAGAATCAACACTGATAATTTCGAAATTGTGATGCTCAGCCAGCTCTACCGCCAACCCAGTCTTACCTGAAGCCGTCGGCCCCATCAGACAAACTACATGTGGTTTTGTCATATCAACGCCCCCTCAAAAAGAGTTTATCTAAATCAGACATACTCAAATGCGCCCAAGTCGGTCGGCCATGATTACACTGCCCACTACGCTCAGTCACTTCCATATCACGAAGAAGACTATTCATCTCCGCAATAGTCAGTTTGCGATTTGCACGAACAGCACCATGACACGCCATTGACGCCATCAATTCATTCGCCCGCGACTCCATCAGGTCTGATACACCATTGGCCGACAAATCACTAATCACATCACGCACCAAACCTTCCACATCCCCTCGAATAAGTATAACGGGGACTTCACGAACCATTGCACTTTCTAGCCCAGTTCTCTCTACACGAAAACCAAAAGCCCCAAAAACATCACCACTTTCTTCAACAAGATCAGCCTCACTTTGCGATACCGCAATATTAATCGGCACCAACAAAGGTTGAGAGGAAATATTTTTCTGATAAAACGCCGTCTTCATGCGCTCATAAACAATACGTTCATGGGCCGCGTGCATATCCACAAGGATCAATCCTTGCTCACTCTCTGAAAGGATATAAACGCCGTGCAGCTGAGCCACAGCAAAACCCAAAGGAGGAACCGCCTGATACCCTTCTTCAGATCGTTCAAACGGGCTCTCACTTCCACCTACACCAACAAAAGGAGAAACTTCTCTAACTTCACCCGTCTCAGTGTTTACCTCTTCTGTTTTAGAAACATATTCTTGCGCATAGTCGGACAGACGCCCCATACCATCGAGCTGTCCCCGAACCTCTGACGCCGCCAACGGACTTGATGCAGTGCGCATCCAATCCATAGAAGTAGACGCGGCACGATTAGATAATGGCAAAGCAGATTGCTCCGTCATATTTACATCATAATTAACCGCTCCATTACTAGCCGACTCACTCATCCCAGTCGGAGCCACATCAGATTCAGGCCGGACATCTGCAATAGCCTTATGGATGCGACTAAATAAAAAATCATGGACTAAACGCCCATCACGGAAGCGCACTTCATGCTTGGTTGGGTGGACATTTACATCAACGGTCGATGGATCCAACTCAAGATACAAAACAAATGTAGGGTGACGTCCATTGTACAAAACATCACGATAAGCCTGACGCACAGCATGAGCAACCAGTTTATCTTTTACCACCCGACCGTTTACAAAGAAATACTGCAGATCCGCTTGAGAACGAGAAAACGTCGGTAAGCCAATCCACCCCCACAAACGCAAACCAGCCGCCTCGACATCTAGCGTTAATGAATTTTCAATGAATTTTTTACCCAGCAAAGTCGCCAATCGATGCTCAGCATGAAGTTGATCAGTAACAGGGCGAAGATCATAAACCTGCTTGCCGTTATGACTTAGACGAAAGCCGGTCTCATAGCGACTTAAAGCCAACCGCTTAACCACCTCTTCCAAATGAGCAAACTCTGTCTTTTCAGTACGAAGAAACTTTCGGCGGGCAGGCGTATTAAAAAACAAGTCTCGTACTTCGATCGTGGTACCTTGCGGATGAGATGCTGGACGAATAGCCGTTGCCATATCCTTTCCCTCAGCTTCAACTCGCCAAGCTTCCACTTCATTTTCAGCCTGCGAAGTAAGATGCATTCGTGAAACTGAACTAATACTGGCCAATGCCTCACCACGAAAACCAAGCGAGCACACAGCCTCCAAATCATCCAATGTAATAATTTTGCTTGTCGCATGACGACTTAACGCTAACGACAAGTCATCCTTCATGATCCCAGTACCATTATCACGAATTTTTATGCGTCTCACACCACCTTGCTCCACATCGATATCAAGCTGCGAAGCTCCCGCATCAAGGCTGTTCTCAAGTAACTCTTTAACAACGGAGGCTGGGCGTTCGACCACCTCCCCAGCGGCAATTTGGTTGGCTAGACGTGGAGATAAAAGATTAATTCTTTGCATGAACGACCTTCAATATGAAAACAGCTTCTTTGAGAGATGAAAGAAGCTTTAATAAGACTTTTACCCTGCAGGAATAACAAGCTTTTGACCAATCCAAATAACATCATTATTTAACTTGTTCGCTTGACGCAAAATAGACAAAGACACCTGATTTCGACGAGCAATTTCGGACAAAGTGTCTCCCTTACTCACTGTATAAACATAATCAGAATGCTGCTTCTGCTTCCATGCAACCAAGGTTCCATCAGGAGCATTTTTAGTAAAGTATTCAATCACTCCCTTTGAAATTGAACCTGCTAACTTGACACGATATGTCCTACTGGACAAATTTTTGGCTTCCGTTTTATTTGAAACAAAGCCAGTCTCAACCAATATAGAAGGAATATCAGGTGATTTCAGTACAACAAAGCCAGCTTGCTGAACAGTGTTTTTATGCAAAACAGCAACCCCCTTCATCTCACCCAAAACACTCTTACCAATATTAAGGCTCATTTGAATAGTAGAGTTCATCGACATATCCAACAAAACCTCTGCAAGCAGCTGGTCTTTATCATCCAGTGAAATCCCCCCCACTAAATCGGCAGAGTTTTCTTGCTGAGCCAACCAACGCCCCATCTCGGAACTTTTGCCACTTAATGACAAAGCCCAAACAGAAGCTCCTCGGGCGCTGGATTTCGTAAACGCATCCGCGTGGATGGATATCATCAAATCTGCATTAGCCTCACGAGCCACTCGGGAACGATCCCTCAGCTGAAGGTATTTGTCTGTTGAACGAGTTAACACCGCTTTAAAGCCGTCAACCGCATTGATGCGGCGAGCCAACTCTTTACCAATAGAAAGCACTATGTCTTTTTCTCGCACGTTGTATTTCCCCAAGGCTCCGGGATCTTTACCTCCGTGACCTGGGTCAATTGCAATCACTATATCGCGCTTCTCTTTTGAAAGGCTTGCTAAGCTCTTAACAATAGTGGCAGGCTTTCTTGCTCCATACTCCAGCTCAACCAGTATCCTAGGGCCATAAGTACCATTTGCAGCTAAAACAGTACTTTTTGCCTTAGCCGCCTGACCTAAATCAAGCACAAAACGAACACCAGAATCCCGACGCGCATAACGCACCCGCATTAGCACATCAGAAGATAATGCAGATAACCCATTAACAACGGAGGCATTTAAATCAACACCGCTAATATCTAAAACAATGCGATCAGGGTTTGAAAGAGGGAAAATACGGTGCTCCGCAGTGTCAGAAAGTTCAAACACCAAGCGCGTCACACCCTCTTGTTGAGCAACACGAATATCTCGAACTTCGGCAGCCAACGCACTACACGCTGCCAAAGACAGGATTAAATTAATAAAAATAAAAAGGTAAGTACGAAATTTAGTATGCATATCAGACAGCTAGCTAGTATATCTGACACACTATAACTGCTGATTAAATGGATCTCAATCTTACTTATAGTAAAGTCTTCTATACATCAAGAAGTTATCCCCCTCTTAAAGCACTTAAAGCCATATCACCCTTTTCTGTATTGGCCCTTAAAGACACATGGCGCCCTTGACGAATCAAGCTTAGCGACACAACTAAATCCGCTTCAGGCAGCACGCCTTGCCCCATTTCAGCCCACTCAATCAAGCACACCCCAGCATCGGTGAAATAGTCGCGAACGCCTATGAATTCAAGCTCTTCAGCATCCGCCACGCGATACAAATCAAAATGAAACACCTCAAAACCAGCCAACTCATAAGGCTCAACAATAGTATAAGTAGGGCTTTTTACCGGTCCTTGATACCCCAAACCTCGCAAAACCCCCCTTACTAGGGTTGTTTTACCCATACCGAGATCACCCTCCAAATACACAACCGCGCCTGATTTCAGCACAGACGAGAAAGTTGCACCAAAATTCTCCATCGCCTCTTCGCCATACACTTCTTTTTCTATTTGCATTAACTTTTAACCCTTTTTTTCAACTCGACATAGAGCAAACACAAGCTTATAGACATACTATTTATAACAATTCTAATACAGAAGCCTTTTGAAACAAGCACCAATAACTCATAATAGATCAACCAACCTTCCTACCCACAAAAATAATCACTCAGTAAAGGATCTATATGGACTGGCTTTTCCTCTCACTCATTGCCATTGCCGTTTTTATCACTGGCATATCTAAAGGTGGCTTTTCAGGAGCATTTGGCATTCTCGCCGTTCCGCTTATCTCCCTACAAACCTCGCCAACACTTGCCGCCGCTATCATGCTCCCAATCCTCTGCACCATGGACCTATTTACCGTGCAAAAGTTCTGGAACAAGTGGAACTCAAAACAACTTATAAAATGCATTCCAGCCGCAATTATTGGCGTAATTATTGGCGGACTCACTGCTTCATGGTTTTCTGCAGAATGGTTAAAGGTAATGGTCGGGGTTATTGCTGTAGGCTTCACATTGAACTCATGGCCAAAAAAAAGCCAAACATCGCCACAAAAACCACTTAGCTCCCTTGCCGGGAAGCTTTGGTGCGCACTTGGCGGCTTCACAAGCTTTATCGCCCACGCCGGCGGACCACCAATGAGCGTTTATTTAATAAGAGCAAACCTAGACAAAACTCAATATGTTGCGACGGCGGCTGTTATTTTTACGGCCATCAATTATGTAAAACTCATTCCATACGGAATGCTTGGACAACTAAACAGTTCGAACATACTTCTGTCGCTTTGCTTTACACCTGTTGCCTTTTTAGGTGTTCAACTCGGCGCATGGCTACACTACAAAATATCTACTGGACTGTTTTTCAAAGTCATGTACAGCTTTCTTTTCCTAACAGGATTAAAGCTGATATGGGATGGCGTGACAGGGCTAAGCTAGCTAGCAAAAGAACGACTTAAAAAATGAATTGGCGAACAGCAATCAGACTGCAACTCGCCCATTCATAAAAATAACGTCAACAATTTAAGCGCTATCACTCAAACCAAACATAGTCTTACGATAATGCTTCAACTCGCCAATAGACTCTAAAATATCATCCATTGCCAGATGCGAACCCGCTTTAGAAAAACCCTCTAACGCCTCTGGCTTCCAACGCCTTGCCAGCTCTTTAACCGTACTAACATCTAGGTAGCGATAGTGAAAAAAAGCCTCCAACGTAGGCATGTAGCGATATAAAAAACGGCGATCTTGCCCAACACTGTTACCACATATGGGCGACTTACCTGGCGGAACATACTGAGCCAAAAACTTAACTGTCTCTTCTTCCGCTTGCACCATACTGATAGTCGAAGACAAGACTCTTGCCGTCAACCCAGAATCACCATGATGCCGAGTACACCATTCATCCATCGCATCCATCACGGCTTTTTCTTGGTGAATAGCAAGACTCGGCCCTTTAGCCAACACATTCAAATGTTTGTCTGTAACAACAGTAGCAATTTCAATAATAGTGTCGGTTTCTGGATCTAATCCTGTCATTTCAAGATCGATCCACACTAAATTCTCTTCATTTAAGCTCATAATCTTCCAAGTCCTTTATTATCAATGCCAAGCATTATACTCTATGCGCCTTACTTTATGACCAGACGAATCAAATGTCGAAGCGAAAACTTACTAAACAACAAACTTGGCGAATCGAAAGAATTCACAAAGAGCGCGTTGAACGCACTCAAAAACGAGGCGATGCCGCCGAAGAACTCCTTCAGTCATCTGATCTCGGACCTGAAACTGAAGGCATTATTATTTCCCACTTCGGCACACAGGTCGAAGTGGAAGGCACTCAAGAGCCTTTTATTGGCATATCCACGCGCTGTAATTTGCGCGCCAACCTAGGCCAACTTGTGACGGGCGACAAAGTTGTCTGGCGCCCAAAACAAAATGAAGGCGGTGTCGTCGTTGCAACCACACCAAGACACACCTCACTGTCTCGCCCAGACATGCACGGCAGAATAAAGCCAGTTGCCGCAAACATAGACCACATTATCGTTGTTATTGCTGCAGAGCCAGTTGCTCACGCTAACCTTATAGATCGTTACCTAGTCGCTGCCGAAACTGTAGGCATACCGCCAGTCATCTTACTTAACAAATGCGACCTCATTGACGACAGTAATAAAGCGGACCTAGATCAGCTATTAAAAACTTATGAAGACCTAAATTACAAAATCATCAAAACTTCCATAAAAAACCAAGCTGGCATGGAGTCGCTGTATGACTTCTTACAAGACAAAACAAGTGTCTTTGTTGGGCAGTCAGGTGTGGGGAAATCCTCTCTTATTGGCACCTTACTACCTGACATAGACATTAGCGTGGGCGAGCTTTCACAGAAACGCAAAAAAGGCGTGCACACCACCACGACAGCTCGACTATTCCACATGCCTAAAGGCGGAGACCTTATCGACTCTCCAGGGATCCGTGAGTTTGGCTTGTGGCATATTTCAGAGGATGAGTTACTAAATGGCTTTGTCGAGTTTCGACCACATATTGGCTACTGTAGATTCCGCGACTGTGCTCATGAAAAAGAACCAGGGTGCGCCATCCTAGAAGCTCTAGAAAAGGGTGAAATTACCGAGCACCGCTTCCAAAGCTTCTTAAGGATCAAACACTCAATACGTGAAAACCAAGCCTTCTAGAACACCGTTTCTGGTGTTATTTTTAAGTCAGATTGCTGACCAGGATTACCAAAACTTCTACGATTCTGGTCAAGCAATTTTTTATAGGCATCATCGGTTAATAATGTAATGCTGATGCGTCTATTTTCCGCACTCTCGGTATCAAAACGGTTATAAGGAATTGTGTCAGCTAACCCTATCACCTGAGCAATTCGCCTATCCTCAACACCACCTTCTTCCAATATGTGTCGTGCAGCATTAGCTCTTAGAGCAGATAAATCCCAATTATCAACTCGACCAGCGCCACCAAACTTAGATGAGTCCGTGTGTCCAGTAATCACAATAGGGTTAGTCACTTTATTAAATATTGGCGACATACTCAGCAAAGTATTTTCGATATCAGGCATCATTCGCGCACTACCGCGCTCAAACATAGGCTTATCAGGGTCATCCAATAGAGTAATGCGCACACCCAGTGGCGTAATCTCAATACGCATATTCTTTTGTTGCGAAAGCAAAGTATTCATCTTACTCATTTCTTCCTGCAGCATATTGCTAATACTCTTTGATTCTGCCGAATCAGGACCATTTCCTAATTGAGTCTCTCGTGCCTGTATATCCGTACTACCTGGCTCTGGTAGCTGCAGATCCAATTTTTTTTCGTCACTCTTTGCCGGACTCCCTCCCAAATCGATGGGGTTCGCACTATAACCAGCGGTAGAAGCCCCCATCGGGTCTTGAAAGTACCCTTCTATACTTCTCAGCTCTTCAGGAGAAGCCACGCTCAAGATCCACAAAACCATAAAAAGCGCCATCATAGCCAAGGCAAAATCCGCCAGCGCTATTTTCCAAGCACCACCATGATGACCACTTTTTTTAACCTTTTTAACTCGGCGAATTACCAACCCATTTGAACCTAGGGCCATCCAACACTCTCCTTAATCTGGCACGATGCCCCCGCATTAACGGTATTGCTTAAGACCATCTGACAATTCAATAAAGCTCGGGCGCATTTCTGGAGGAAGTAGCTTGCGGCCAGTCTCTACAGCCACAGGAGGCGCATAACCAGACACGATAGAATTCAAACATGCTTTAATACACAAATACGCTTTTAGTTCATGGTTACCTAAGCTTTCTAAATGCGACGCCGCAGGCCCAACAAAGCCATAACCAAAAAAGATCCCCAAAAACGTCCCTACCAAAGCAGCAGCCACATGCGCGCCAATTTCTTCGATCGGCCCACCAATAGACCCCATCGTAATAACAATTCCCAAAACCGCCGCAACAATACCGAAACCAGGCAACCCCTCAGCCACACGAATTAAGGCATGACTTGGTGCAACCAACTCTTCCTGTATTTGCTCAATTTCATTATCCATAATGGCTTCTATTTCATAAGCTGGCAGCCCCGTCAAAGTGAAAATTCGATAATTATCTGTTAAAAAATTTACCACTTCATGATCTCGAACCACATCAGGAAAACGGTTAAATAATTCACTAGTAAAAGGAGATTCAATATCGTCTTCAATGGATAAAAAACCTTCCTGACGACTTTTTTGAAACAAGCAATACATTAATCCCAGTAATTGCAGATAGAACTTTTTATTATGCCGACTACCCGAAATAACTTGAGGCAGCATGGTCAAAACTTTCTTTTGCACGACAAAAGGGTTCGCCACCATAAAAGCCCCTAAAGCAGCACCACAAATAATAACCACCTCGAAAGGCTGCCATAATGCCAACATATTCCCATGTGATGCTAAATAGCCAGACACGACACTAACAATAACCACTAGCAAGCCAGCTAATGCAAACATATTCACTTCCTTAATACCGACAAAGTATGCTCCGATCTCAATATACAGTATGATTAATGAGATCTAAAATATAAGAGCATTTAAAAACTCAACAACCGGGCCACTAATGTAACCAGCTATGAAAGACAAGTCACCTTCTGGCCTAAATGAATGGCTACATTTTCTTAAAAATAAAAAGTTTCCTGTTAGAGCAGTTAATTTAGCTCGCCTAAAAACCCAAATCAAAAGACCAGATGACACTCTTGATGGCATGCAAGCGAATATTGCTTCAGATCCATTATTGGCTTTTGCGATTTTAAACGAAGCCAATCGCATCGTACCGAATAAGAACAGCGAAATAAAAACACCTTTTCACGCTGCGGCCATGGTGGGCATGAATGGCATCGCCAAGTTATTCCCACACTTTATCTCCTATGAAACCAAAGACAGACAAAAACAACCTCATTTGATGGCATTCTTAAGAGAACTACAAACCAGTTACGAAGCCGCAACCATAGCTAGACACTGGTCAATAGAAAAACTAACCAGCCGTGAAGATGACTTATTCTGGATAACTTTATTTAGAGATGCTGCAAGATGGCTATTGTGGTATTACGCCTACCCAGCTATGCAAGCCATTAATCAAAAAGTCCAACAAGGTGAGAAATCCAGCCAAGCTGAATTAAATATTTTAGGTTGCCGCATAGATGAGTTAACTGTCCATTTGTGTAATCACTGGAACACGCCAAACAAAGTCATTGAATCTTTTTTAACCAAACACATACCAAATACAAAAGAACTACAAGCACTGGCTCATCTAGCACACCACCCAGACGAACTACCGCGCTTTGCAGAAGATAAACGACTAACTATTCTAGTAAACAATCCACTTATTTTTTCGTATTGTGCAAACAAGGTTGCCCATGAAGCAAACTTAATGCGATGGGATTCCAAAAACCTACCTTTCTTCTACCGCGTCGTTGCGACTGTAATGCATCGCCGAATTGGAGAAATAATCCAAACCACCCACCTCGCAAGCACCGAAGCTGCCAAACTCTATAACACTGGAGGGAAACCCCCTCTAGCACTACAACTACTTGATCCAGATTTATACACTAAAAACGCGAAAGCAAACCCCAAGACAGCTCTACCGCCTCTTGCAGAGTTAAAAAAAATACTCAGTCAAAGCAAAAAATATGATGTGAAGCAAAAAGCAGGATTGGCACTAAAAACCATCAAGCAAGCCATACCCAACGCACAGCACAGCATCATTTTTAAGCATGCAAGCGACAAAACTTCTCCAATATTTCAATTTGGCTACAACATAGACGTCATTAAATCGATTCGATGGAGCTCGCCATCAAGTGTATTTAAAAAGTTATGCTACAAACGCTCAGCCACTCACATATATGGACAAAAGCTTGATAATCTACTGAAAGATTTCCCACACACATCAGACCAAATAATAGACAAAGACAGCCACCTCATTTTGGCATCTACACAAATATCAAGCCAAGAAACCCTTATATTCTGGCTAGAAACTCGTACAGAATTTAATGAGAAAGATTATAAAAACCTAAAACAAATCGTGTCTTTAATCAGCCACAGCACACTATAAACTCACTTACATCAGGACAATTAACGTGACTAAAGATCAACTTTTTGCCTTTGCACAACATATTACCCCGCAAAAAACATTATCTCGCGCTATCGGCAAAATAGCAGAGTGCGAAAACAAATGGGTAAAAAACACCTTTATCAGCCAATTCGTCAAAAAATACCAAGTAGACATGTCTGAGGCGGTCAATAGCGACGAATTGTCTTACCGCAATTTTAACGACTTTTTCACTCGCGCAATCCGCCCAGAACTTCGCCCTATCTGCAATGACGACAAAGGTATCGCCTGCCCAGCCGATGGCGCAGTCAGTCAGCTAGGCAACATAGAGCATGGCACACTATTTCAAGCCAAAGGCCATCACTACAGTCTAACGACCCTTTTAGGTGGTGACGCCTCTCTATCCAACCAATTCCTTGGCGGCTCTTTCGCTACGGTTTACCTATCCCCAAAAGACTATCATCGCGTTCATATGCCACTGACAGGCAAACTAACTAAAATGATACATATTCCAGGCAAATTGTTCTCGGTAAACAAAGTAACAGCAGAGCAAATTCCTAATGTCTTCGCTCGTAACGAGCGTACTGTCTGCCTATTCGAGACAGAAGCAGGCCCAATGGCCATTATTTTAGTTGGCGCCATGATTGTTGCTAGCATCGAAACCGTGTGGGCAGGACAAGTAACCCCTTTCAACAAAAATGTTGTCACCTGGGATTACAAAGAGCTCAACGATATTGAGATCAAAAAAGGCGAAGAAATGGGACGCTTCAAACTGGGATCGACCGCAATCCTTTTATTTGGCAAAGATGCAGTCAATTGGGAAGAATCTCTACAAGCAGAAACCCCTACGAAAATGGGCATGCATTTCGGCAAAGTTGCTGACCAGTAACGACAACCAGGCTGCCATACCGAAAAAGCCTACTAAAATTAGGCTTTTTCGCGCAACAGCACACACCCAAGAACGCGAACTACATCTCTGATTGAATGGCAGGAACAATATTTTGGCTCACCATATCATGCAACAAATCACGATAACCCGTCTTACCAGAAGGCAAGTATTCATTAGATGTAATCGCGACAGTCAAGTCTAGCTCAGGTAAAACATAAATCATCTGCCCACCGTACCCCCAACCATAGTAACCTTGAACACCAGCAAAGGTTTGAATAAACCACCCATAACCATATTTCCCGCGATGAAACCGAGATTGCGTCTTTGGTTGCCAGCTTTTCTCTATCCAGTCTTTAGAAAATATACGGCGACCTTTTTCAGTTACCCCACCACGACGGTACAATTCGCCAAAAGCCAACAATGAAGCTGGAGTCATGCCAACTTGATTCCCTCCCATCGGAATACCCTGCGGATCGACCTCCCAGCTCTGTATACGAACACCAGATCCTTTAAACCACCGATTTGCTAGCTGATAAGTATGCTGCCCACTCTGGCGCATGATAATGGCTGACAAAATATGCGTACTACCTGTTGAATACTGCATATTGCCGCCAACAGCCTCTACAAAGGGCCTTGATAACGCCTCTTTAACCCAATTATCACTTGATACCCAGCGCCCATAATATCTACCAGAGGTTCGCTCCAGCCCTGCCTGCATGGAAAGCAAATGCCCAATAGTAATATCGCTTAAACGAGGGTCCGGATCTCCAGGAAATTGGTCAGCCAATATAGAAACGACAGACTGCTCAACTCCCTTAATAACACCTCGCTCAATTGCCATACCAACAATAGCCGACATGAGTGACTTAGAGGCTGACTTGATATTCGCAACAGCATCAATATTTGCTTTGTTATAAGCCTTCGACCACACAAGCTTACCCTTGTGAGCAACTTGAACCGTTTTAATATTGGAAAAGCCTCGCGCTGTTTTATCCATTGCCGTTAAATCCACCGCATCAGCTTGAACACTAACAAATAAAAACAATGAACTAAGCAATAAAGTACGCATATTCAATGACTCACCTTAATTTCAAATTAACGACCCAAATCTGACTAACACAATACGCCCCACAACAACTATAAATACCAACTCAAATAGAGCAAACAAAAAAGCCTGCACGAAGCAGGCTCTTTTATTGAAAACATTAACTTAACCGTTAAGGCAAGTCGTCTTCCAACTCTTCTTTCGGCGTTGGAATTAAATCTTCTCTTGTAACCTTCATAGCCAACAGTAAATTTGCCGCCACAAAAATAGAAGAATAAGTACCAATCACAATACCTACCAACAAAGCCATAGAGAAATTATGAATTGCCTCACCGCCAGCAACAAACAATACAACCAATACAAATAAGGTTGTTAATGAAGTAATTAATGTACGGCCAAGCGTTTGGTTAATAGACTCATTAACCAAATCATACGGCGTTGTATCACGCATAATACGAAAATTCTCACGAATTCGGTCACATACAACTATCGTATCGTTCAAGGAATAACCAACCACCGCCAGCAATGCCGCGAGAACAGTCAGGTCAAACTCCACTTCAAAGATAGAAAAGAAGCCTAACGTAATAATTACGTCGTGAACCAAAGCCGCAACAGACGCAACAGAGAATTTAAATTGGAAGCGCACCGCCACATAAATCATCACGATTGCCAAGGCAAGCAACATACCCAAGCCGCCCTGCTCACGTAACTCTTCACCAACTTGTGCACCAACAAATTCAGATCGCTGAAGAGTAACATCAGTCGCACCGTGATTTTGAAGCGTAACCAATACCTCATCACCCAGTGTCGCCGTATAAGAATTCGCCATACGAACTACAACATCAGTAGGCGAACCAAAGTTCTGCACAACAACATCATCATAGCCATTTTCACCCAACAGCGTACGAACATCGTCTAACTGTGGAGCTTCTTTATATTCCACCTCAATCAATGTCCCACCGGTGAAATCTAAGCCGAACTGCAACCCTTTTGTAGCCAAAGAGCCCAGAGAAATCAGTATCAGCGCAAGCGAAAAGACAGCTACGATTTTACGCATTGCCATAAACGGAATATTTGTCACTTTCATGGCATTCTCCTAAATGTACAGTTTCTTATTTTTACGACCACCATACACAAGATTAACCTGTGCACGAGTTACAACAATTGCCGTAAACATAGAAGTCAGAATACCCAGCGACAACGTCACTGCGAAACCTTTAACAGGGCCCGTTCCTACCGCAAACAAAATCACAGCCACCAATAAGGTCGTGATGTTAGCGTCAAAAATAGTTGTAAACGCGCGATTAAAGCCTGAATGAATCGCCTGCTGACTCGGCACACCACTCGCCAACTCCTCTTTTATTCGAGAGAAAATCAACACATTGGCATCCACCGCCATCCCCATCGTCAAAACAATACCAGCAATACCTGGCAAGGTTAACGTGGCCGAAAGCAAGGACATACACGCCATCAGCAAGATGATATTAAGCGCCAAGGAGACATTGGCAAAAATCCCAAACACCTTGTAATAAACCAGCATAAACAACATAACAACCAGCAAACCAATTTGTGCAGAGCTGACACCTAATTTAATGTTTTCAGCCCCTAAACTAGGCCCTATAGTGCGCTCTTCAACAAAGTAGATCGGCGCAGCCAAAGCCCCAGCACGAAGCAACAAAGCCAACTCAGAAGACTCACGAGGACTGTCTAGACCTGTTATACGAAATGAGTTACCAAGCGTTGTCTGAATCGTCGCCAAAGAAATAATGCCTTTCTCGCTGTAGCTGCGACGCACTTCTTCCATTTTTCCGTCTTTTTCGACAAAACGACTGCGAGACTTATGCTCAATGAAAACAACTGCCATGTTACGGCCAACAGCAGAACGAGTAACCTTACTCATTTGCTTGCCACCCTTGGCATCTAAATTAATATTTACCTGCGGACGGCCGTTCTCATCAAAAGAAGAACTAGCATCAGAAACACTGTCACCAGTAATGATAAGGTCTCGCTCTAAGCGAGCCGTACGGCCACTGCCATCACGGAAAGATAAGGTCTCAATATCCGCACCCTTATCATCCAAACCTGCTTCCAAATGGAACTCAAGGTTAGCAGTTGCACCGATAATACGTTTCGCTGCAGCGGTATCCTGTACACCAGGCAATTCAACAACAATTCGATTGCTACCCTGACGCTGCACCAAAGGTTCAGCAACACCAAGCTCATTTACACGATTTCGTAGTGTTGTTAAGTTTTGCTGCAATGCATAAGATTCAATTTCTTTCTTAGCTGCCTCAGTAAAACTCACATCTAAAAAGAAATCACCATCCTCCTCATGAGTAGCGTAACGATACTCAGAAAAGTCTTTCTCCAGCAAGGCCTCAGCCAAAGCTAAATCGGCTTGCTGCAGAAAACGGATGGAAAGTACACCATCTTCAATATCAACACTGCGGTAACGCACTCGATCCGATCGCAACGCCGCCTTCATTTCACTTGAACTCACTTCAAGCTTTTGCTTCAACGCAGCTGGGGTATCCACTTCCAATAAAAAATGCACACCACCACGTAAATCAAGGCCCAACTTAGCAGGACCAGCCCCTAAAGAAGACAACCACTCTGGCGTCGTAGGCACTAGGTTAAGCGCGGTTACATAGTCATCACCCAATGCTGCAGCCACAACTGGCTTAGCAGCAAGTTGGTCCTCACCGCTGTTAAAGCGCAAGGTACCGCCAGCAGAGGTAAGCTCTGCTTCTTTTAAATCTATATTCGCTTTTGAAAGCGCATTTTTCGCTTTTTGCAGAGCCTGCTCGTCAACAACAGCAGTCGCTTTTTGGGTAGATAGTTGTAGCGCTGGATCATCCGGATAAAGGTTTGGGAAGGCATACAGTAGCCCCAAAGCCAAAACAAGAAGAATTAGCAAATACTTCCACAAGGGATACTTGTTAAGCATGAAAATTCCTTTACACCTAAAAAATTAAATGGATCGATAAAGAAGAAAAGCGCCTATCTAGGCGCTTTTCATAGAAGGTTAAATTGACTTTAACGTTCCCTTAGGCAAAACAGCAGCAACTGAAGATTTTTGAAATTTCATTTCAATGCCTTCAGATACTTCAAGTACTACATAGTTATCGTCTACTTTAGACACTTTACCCAGTACACCACCGCCAGTAACCACCTCAGTGCCTTTCGCTAGAGATGCAATCAAGTTTTTATGCTCTTTTGCACGTTTCGCTTGCGGGCGCCACATAAGGAAGTAAAAAATGACAACGAAGCCAGCAAGAAGTACTAGGTTAAAGATACCTGCATCTGCTGGTGCGCCGCCTTCAGCATAAGCTGGTGAGATCAATGCGATCATGGTGTTAACTCTCCAATGGTTTATGAAACTGTTGCCAACCCTTTTGTAAAGGAATTCGCATAATTTTGTTTATTATTCACTCAAAGCTGGCGTTTCTAGGCCTCGCTTTGCATAAAACTCATCAACAAAGGCGTCAAATCTACCTTCATCGAGCGCCTTACGCAATCCCGCCATGAGTGTTTGGTAATATCGTAGGTTATGAATCGTATTTAATTGCGCCCCTACCATTTCTTGACACTTATCCAAGTGATGTAGATAAGACCGAGAAAAGTTTTTACAAGTGTAACAATCACATTCTTTATCTAATGGACCAACATCATGACGATACTGAGCATTACGAATACGAACCACACCATCAGATGTAAACAAATGACCGTTACGAGCATTACGTGTTGGCATCACACAATCGAACATATCAACACCACGACGAACACCTTCAACCAAATCTTCTGGTTTACCAACTCCCATCAAGTAACGTGGCTTGTCTTCAGGCATCTTCGGTGTTGTGTGATCCAGCACCTTCATCATTTCGTCTTTAGGCTCACCCACAGACAATCCGCCAATCGCATAGCCATCAAAACCAATATCCACCAGACCTTCTAGAGACTCGTCTCGAAGGTTTTCGTACATACTACCTTGAATAATACCAAACAAAGCCGACGGACTATCACCGTGCTCGTCCTTGGAGCGCTGCGCCCAACGCAAACTCATGCGCATGGATTTAGCAGCCACTTCAGGCGTCGCCGGGTATGGTGTACATTCGTCAAAAATCATCACAATATCAGAACCAAGGTCTCGCTGAACCTGCATAGATATTTCAGGACTCAAAAAGACTTTAGAACCATTAATTGGCGATCGAAAACTCACTCCCTCTTCAGTGATCTTGCGCATCTCGCCAAGAGAAAACACTTGAAAACCACCCGAGTCGGTCAAAATAGGTTTTTTCCACTGAGTAAAGTCATGCAAATCGCCATGAGCCTTCACCACATCAGTCCCTGGGCGCAACCAAAGGTGGAAGGTATTACCCAAGATGATATCCGCGCCGATTTCTTCGATATCTTTGGTTAACATCCCTTTCACTGTACCGTAAGTACCAACGGGCATAAAAGCGGGCGTTTCAACCTTCCCACGTGGAAACGTCAGAGTCGCACGACGTGCCTTTCCTGACGTAGTGTGAAGTTCAAAATCCATAAAACATTCTGGACGTTTATCAGACATACGTCTTATTCCTCACCTTGCGGGCCTTTAGCCTGCGAATTTCGTGTAATAAACATGGCATCACCATAACTAAAAAATCTGTACTGTTGCTCAACGGCAGCTTTATAGGCGGCCATCACATGGTCATAACCGGCAAAAGCACTAATAAGCATAATCAATGTAGACTCTGGCAAATGGAAATTTGTCACCAAAGCATCTACTGTTTTAAATTCATAACCTGGATAAATAAAAATACTGGTGTCATCCTGCATCGGCGCTATTTCACCGCTTTGACTTGCAGACTCAAGACTACGCACACTGGTTGTACCAACCGCAATCACTCGTCCACCACGCGCTTTTGTCGCTTTTACTTGCTCAACCACACTAGGCTCAACTTCTACATATTCGGCATGCATAATGTGGTCTTTGACATTTTCGACTTTCATCGGCTGAAAGGTTCCAGCACCAACGTGCAAGGTAACAAATGCAGTTTCAACACCTTTTATTTTTAGCTTTTCCAGCAAAGCCTCATCAAAATGCAAACCCGCTGTTGGCGCTGCCACCGCGCCCGGCTTCTCGTTATAAACCGTCTGATAACGCTCTTGATCGCTGTCTTCATCTGGGCGCTCAATATAAGGCGGCAACGGCATATGCCCTACTCGCGTTAACACATCCAAAACAGGCTCATTAAAAACAAGGTGGAATAATGCACCAGAGCGGCCAATCATAGTCGCTTCAATTGACTCCCCTTTATCTTGCCCTAGAATCAATCTACTGTTTTCTTTTGGCGACTTACTCGCACGAACATGAGCCATCGCTTCATTCGCATTAATAACCCGCTCAACCAGTATCTCAACCTTCCCGCCAGATTCTTTTTGCCCAAACACACGAGCAGGAATCACTCGAGTGTTGTTAAACACCATCAAGTCACCTGGCTGAACCAAGTCCAACACATCAGGAAATTGACGATGAACGACTTCACCACTAGGACCATCAAGATGCAGCAAGCGACTGGCAGTTCTATCTGGCATAGGGTAATTGGCGATCAATGAATCAGGTAAATCAAAGTGATAATCAGAAACGAGCATGAAAAGAAAGCTACCTAGAAAAAACGACCCAGTATTCTAGCGAAAATCCACTCAAAAAGGTACTTCCAAGCCACCAGTTGTTAAAAAGATAAAAAATAATCTGCACTGCCGTTGACATATCTTATAAATACCCTAGAATACGCCTCACCTTTTTCAAGGCCAGTGTGGTGGAATTGGTAGACACGACGGATTCAAAATCCGTTGCCTTCGGGTGTGGCGGTTCGAGTCCGCCTACTGGTACCATTTAGATGAAGCCCTAGCTATTTTTAGCTAGGGCTTTGTTGTTTCTAGAGCACTGCAAACCACTCCTTCAAAGTTCAACCCATTAAGCATGGGTAAAATACCAGACAACATTACCCAATAGCATTACCCCAAATTTAACGCATTTTAAGTCATCCGAAGACTGTAGAAAAACTACATCCTTAACGATTTTTAATCACGCGCAAAACCTTTTCGCAATGACTACAATACAAAACCGTACTAGCCGCTTTCTAAATTGGAGAAAATTTATGCTGAAAAGCTACGCCGCCTTACTCGCTTTGGGTGTCATTTGGGGGTCGAATTTTATTTTCATGAAATGGTCTACTTTACTCATCACACCAGCCCAAACCGTTTTACTACGAGTTCTATGCGGCTTCATTCCTCTGTTTTTGATTGCACTGTATACAAAGGCCCTACGCAGGGATCAATTTAAGCATCTTCTGCATTTCGCCGTTATGTCGGTACTGGCCACCACATTTTATTATTACGGTTTTGTAGCCGGCACAGCCTTACTTCCCACCAGTGTCGCTGGTCTTTTAAGCGGCTCTATTCCAATCTTTACCTTTATATGCGCTTTCCTTTTTTTAAGAAAAGACCGCCCAACAAAGCAAATGTTAATCGGGGTTATTCTTGGATTTTTAGGCATCATCGTCAGCGCTCGTCCATGGGAAAATGTTGCAGGGGTGAATTTGATGGGAGTGATCTGGATGATAGCGGGGACAACCAGTTTAGGCGTGTCATTTGTCTATGCTCAGCGCCTTTTATCCCCTCATAAAATTCCACCCCTAGCCTTAGCTACATGGCAAACAGGTTTCGCCTCATTAACCTTATTGACTCTCACTGACTTTACAGGCATTTCTGAGATAATGTCGAACACACAAACGGTCTTGGGTGTGGTGATCGGTCTTGGATTACTCGGTACTGGAGGGGCTTTTTTTCTCTATTACTATGCGATAGAAAAACTGGGATCTGTGAAAGCGTCTGGCGCAACCTATATCGCACCTGTCGTTGCGGTAATTATTGGCGCCATTGTAGGAGAGGAAATACACCCATTGCTATTCATCGCATTGGCCTTAATCCTAACGGGTGTGATCCTTATCCAGACAGGAGCAAAGAAGCCAACCAGCTTATCAACCAAAGAACAACCAACCAACTAATACAAAGCGGTTAATCAATCTTTGATTAACCGCAACAGGGTATTCTGACCTATTTCGACGCAAACTCATCCAGACACCATTGCCAAACTGAGCTTACGGCAACAGATGCCTGCAAACCTTTCTTTTTCACCAAAAAGTAATCTGGCTTAATGGAAAATGAGTGATCCAATAAGGGCACCAATCGACCCAGTTCAAGCTCTTGAGCAACAAAGGCTCGACATGCCAACGCGACACCTTGACCTGCTAAGGCGGCATCAATGACTAACGAGGTTTGATTAAACTTAGCGCCCGCAAGCTTTTCGGTAGACTGAAGCACAGCAGGCCAATGATTATGTGCATCATGCAACAATGGGAATTGTTGCAACGCCTCTAGCGAGAGTGGCGTGCTCTGCCCTTTTAATAAAAGCGGACTTGCTACCACAACAAGCTCCTGAGGAAATAAAGGCTCCGCCTGCAAACTGGAGGGAAAAGGCGCACAACTTAACCGAACAGCAATATCAATTTGATCCACATCAAAATCCGAAATGGACTCAGTCGCCACGGTTTTTAGTTCAATATCAGGAAACAATGCATTCAATGCCCCAAGACGAGGGATGAGTAATTTTGCCGCGAACGTTGGCGTGACGCTGATAGTCACTGTATTAGAATGCTCGACCATCAAAGACGTCGCTTCTCCCATGACATCAAACGCTCTCGTCATACTTGCAAGATAAACAATGCCCTTTGGAGTAAGCGCCAAACCACGCGGCAAACGTTGAAACAGCAAAACACCCAAATGCTCTTCAAGAGAGCGCACTTGCTGAGCAACAGCCCCCTGTGTCACACCGAGCTCTTCTGCCGCGCGACGAAAACTTAGGCAACGCCCAGCCACCTCAAATGCTCGAAGTGAATTCAATGTAGGAAGCTTTCTACGTGGCAACATAATGTCTTAACCTTAGCGTTTTTATCTATCATAGCGTTATATTGACAGACTAAACATTCTCAAACGATTCTAATGAAATCAAAATCATGTTTTATGGATCGAAAATACCGCCATGGTCTTTCGAACGATAAGCAAGACTGGTATAGTCCCCTCGATATTTTCGGTGAGGTTTTGAAGTATTTCGCTGAAGTTCTACTATAAAATCATTTCGAGCACAGCAATATGAATCGCCGTAAAAAAATCAAAGACATATATGACAAACGCATGAAGCAGGCCAACTTAAAGGTGAACCCTAAAAAAGCCAAGCCTAAATACATTTCCAAAGCTGAGCGCGCAAAAATGGAAGCAGAAGCGGCGGCAAACGCAGAGGTTGACGCAACAGACACAAGTGAAAAAACAGACGCTTAAAACCGCGCCCTAAAATGCCAGTCTCCGTCTTTCATATCATTACTGATCGACTGGCAAATATCTCCATCTATCAAATCACTGTCCGTATCATACAATCCACACCTACTTACAGCTTGCTTTTTATTAATATTCAAGCCTAAATATTCATAGACGACTCGCGCACAACATGGCGCTCTTTCACCACTTCCTGACACCCCTAAACGCAAACCAGTTAATCTTTCGACACGATTCTGAAAGGAAGGGTAAAGAATCGTCTGCGTCATCTCCACATGAGTTTGGCTTTCATAGTCAATCAAGAACAAACGATCCGACAACAACTGCACCACGCCATTATAAACACCATGAAAAGATTTTTTCGTGCTGCGAGGGTTAAGCCGCTCAGTACGCTGGTAGTAAGTTTTGTCACCTTGAGACTCTATATGCACCAGGGTGCGTAAAATCTTCCCAGGACAAGTCATTGACAAATAATATTCAAAATAATAACCACAGTACTTCGCCAAACCATGCTGACCAGATTGGTTCAGTTGATTAAACTGCTGTTGTTCAGGCGTAAGCCTTTTCACATCCTCACTCTGACGAATCGGGCGCGCCTGCACTAACTTAACAAATTGTTCGTGTGGTAACGTCATTTCGGTCGGCTCAACACCAAAAAATTCACCAATGCGCCGCTGGGTGCTACTACTCGGTACTGTTGTCCCATTGAGATAACGATTAAATTGCGCACGATTGATATTTAATCGTCGACAAACATCTGCTACCGATTTGTAGTAGCTACATAATAACTGTAAGTTATCTGCAAAATCTTGAGCCACAATTCCCCCCACCTAACGAACCAAAGTTACACACCTGAAGTGTAATAAATCCACCTTACAAAAACACGCAAAAAATGATGCCAGTTGATGCTAGTTAAGCACCAACTAGCATCATAAAGCACCTTTTTACGAACTGCCTTTTCTAGCATTTTTTCGTTCCAATTAGCCTCTTAGTCCTTCAACGAAACTAAATAATAAATCTAAAAATTAGGAGTTTATATAAATGCTATCTCTTCTCACCGATTTACTTTGGAGTAAGATTCTTATCGCGGTATTAATCGGTATCGGGATCTGGTTTACCCTTGCAACCCGTTTTGTACAATTTCGATATTTTGGCAACATGTTTGGCATCCTTACTGCAAAACACCATGAAGCTGATGGAAAACATTTAAGCTCATTCCAAGCCTTGATCTTATCTGTGGCGGGTCGTGTTGGCGGAGGTAACATTGCCGGCGTTGCCGTTGCTATTACGATTGGTGGTCCTGGCGCAATTTTCTGGATGTGGGTTGTTGGCCTAATGGGCATGGCAACCAGTTTTGTCGAATGCATGCTTGCGCAAACCTACAAAGCAGCAGAAAAAGATGGCACTTTCCGCGGTGGCCCAGCATTTTATATTGAGCGAGGTCTTGGCAAAAACTGGAAGTGGCTATCTGTACTCTACTCCATCTTGCTATTAGCAACCTTTGGTATCGCCTTCACAACCTTGCAATCTTATTCTGTTGCTACGTCATTAGAAGACGCATTTGGCATCCAGCCTTACTACAGTGGTATTGGCATGGCACTCATTGTTGGCTTGATTATTTTTGGTGGCGTCAAACGTATCGCACAAGTCGCTGAAGTGCTGGTTCCTGTTATGGCTGGCGGTTATTTGCTAATCGCCCTTATCGTTCTTGCAATGAATTTAGAAGCGATTCCAGACACACTGCTGATGATAGTAAAAAGTGCGTTCGGTTTAGAGCCTGCGTTTGGTGGTGGTATTGGTGCCGCTATATTGATGGGGGTAAAACGTGGTCTATTTTCTAACGAAGCAGGGCTTGGTAGTGCGCCAAATGTAGCTGCGGTTGCCTACATTCCCCACCCAGCAAACCAAGGTATTGTTCAAGCTTTCTCTGTATTTATCGATACCATCGTATTGTGTACCTGTACGGCCCTAATCATTCTTCTTGGCAGCGCTTATGACCCTAGCAGCACAGACACGGTTCAAGGCGTCGCTCTAACTCAAGCATCATTAGCCACTCACATGGGTGACTATGGTCGCATGTTCGTCAGTATTGCTCTGCTGCTATTTGGTTTCAGTACTATTTTGTACAACTACTACTTAGGTGAAAACAGCGTTAGTTATCTAACTAAATCAGACAATCATGGTTTTTACATGAATGCCTTCCGCGTCATCATCATCTGCCTATGCTGTACGGGCGCTATTCTTGATCTGGGCACCGTATTCGCCTTTGCGGATTTGAGCATGGGCTTATTGGCATTGGTTAACTTATTTGCTCTTGCCCTACTTTTCAAAGTCGCCAAGCGTGTCATGACGGATTTTGATGATCAACGCAAGCAAGGCAAAAAAATGCCAACGTTTGAAGCAAACCGCTTCGTCGATTTGAATCTAGACCAAGAGTCTTGGCCTAATAATGAACAGCCCAACAACGAAAAAAACTACCAATAACCTAACTTAGATAACACCTCACCGTGATCCGGTGAGGTGTCAGGAAGAATATAATGAATACTCGCTCTGAATACGATTTACTTGGCAATATGGACGTCCCTGCTGATGCACTTTACGGCATACAGACATTACGTGCGGCTCAGAACTTTTCAATTACTGGCGTTCCGATTTCACATTTTCCTGAATTGATCAAAGCCTTGGCAATGGTAAAAGCGGCTGCCGCTCGAACCAACCAAGAAATGAAACTACTAACAACTGAAAAAGCCGACGCCATTGTCTATGCCTGCCAAGATTTGATCCAAGGTCAATATCATGATCAATTCATTGTCGATGTTATTCAAGGTGGCGCCGGCACTTCAACGAATATGAACGCTAACGAAGTTATTGCCAATATTGCTCTAACAAAATTGGGGCATGAGAAAGGCGACTACAAACGCCTTCACCCAAATGACGACGTAAACCGTTCACAATCCACTAACGACGCTTATCCAACAGCCGCATGCCTAGGTATTCAGTTTGCAGCGGATAGCTTTATTCCAAGCCTCACATCCTTAAAAGAAGCGCTAGAAACAAAAGCGCACGAATTTTCACACATCGTAAAAATGGGCCGCACACAGCTTCAAGACGCCGTACCAATGACATTAGGCCAAGAATTTGACGCATTTGCCGTTACCCTTGGCGAAGACATTGATCGCATCCATGAGGCTTGTGCACTACTTTGCGAGGTTAACCTTGGTGGTACCGCAATCGGGACAGGCATCAACACGCCTGAAGGTTACGCCAAATTGGTTGTAGAAAAGCTAGCAACCATCTCGACGAAACCACTTGTACCCGCTAGCAACTTAGTCGAAGCGACCTCTGACATGGGCGCATTCGTGTTTTTCTCAGGAATATTGAAACGCCTTGCAATTAAGCTAAGCAAGATGAGCAACGACTTGCGCCTACTATCAAGTGGACCGCGTACCGGTTTAGGTGAAATCAACCTCCCACCCATGCAGCCAGGCTCGTCCATTATGCCAGGCAAGGTAAACCCGGTAATTCCAGAAGCAATGAACCAAACGGCTTATCAAGTCATCGCCTCAGACCTTGCAGTAACATTAGCGGCTGAAGCCGGTCAATTACAATTAAACGCCATGGAACCTATGATCATTTATAACGTGCTAAATTCGTTAAAAATGCTCAAAGAAGCCTGCCAAATGCTAGAAACTCGCTGCATACGTGGCATCACTGCAAATGAAGATATATGTGCAGGCCATGTTGAAAACAGCATAGGCATTATTACCGCACTGGTTCCACATATTGGCTATGCAAATGCCTCACGTATTGCCAACGCAGCATTACACACAGGAAACACAGTAAAAGCCATCGTCATAGCAGAAAACTTACTGACAGAAGAACAGGTGAATATATTGCTAAGCCCACAATCCATGCTTTCTCCTAGTAAGGTTACACTATGAGCGCACAAGTACTCATCTTATACACGGGTGGCACCATAGGTATGGTTCAAACAGAGCAGGGCTTAGCTCCTGCTTCTGGTTTACAAGAACGCATAGAAATGGCGTTAGGGGCGAGTATCAATACCCTTCCTTCTTTTGAAGTGTTGGAAATTTCACCGTTAATAGACAGTGCTAATATCACGCCAAAACACTGGACTAAGCTTGTTTCCATTCTCAATGTTCATTGGCAAGATTATGATGGTTTTGTGATTCTCCATGGTACCGACACCATGGCGTATACAGCGTCTGCCTTATCTTTTATGCTCGGAGCTTGCGCTAAAAACATCATTCTGACTGGCTCGCAAATTCCGTTAGGAATGAGTCGTAGCGATGCGACCTCCAACTTACAAGCCGCATTATCACTAGCAACTACCCATAGAATAACCGATGTAAGTCTGGTTTTTGATGGCAAACTGATGCGCGGAAATCGCATCCAAAAAATCAGCAGTGGTCGGTTTGAAGCTTTTCACACACCGAATGATGATTTGCTGGGTGAGCTGGCTATTGGTCTGCAACTTTACCCAAATCGCATGATTAAAAGCGATGATGAAACCGCAACAATCTTACTTGAAAAGCACATAGCTTGCTTTAAAACAGGTGCGGTTGGTGTCATAACTCTACATCCAGGTCAGCCTGCCACAATTTACCAAAGCCTTCTGGACGATGATGATTGTAAAGCAATTGTACTGCTTACCTATGGTGCAGGTAATGTGCCCGATCAAAACCCTGCATTTTTATCCTTTTTAACAGAGGCCATGTTACGCAAAAAAAACATCGTTAATTTGACACAATGTCTGCACGGTGGCGTGTCTCAAGGCGCATACGCGGCAGGCTCTATCTTATCATCAATGAATGTATTGAGCGGAAGAGATATGACATTAGAAGCCGCGTTCTGCAAGCTCCATTGGCTGATTGCCACGGGGGAAAACTATTACGGTATTCTTGAAAAATGGAATACGAATTATTGTGGTGAATTCACTCTTCAATAATACGTTACGCCTGCATAGAACCAGAATGGACTCAGCTCTGAATTCATTCTGGTTAATCCAGTCACCTATTTTACGTGAGAAACTAGGTGGGGTCACTCCACACTGCCCATTCATTACCACACGGATCGAGGAAGTGAAAACGCCGACCACCAGGAAAGTCAAAAATCACTTGTTCAATCGTTCCTCCCGCCTCTTTCACTTTCTCAAATACGGCTTCGAGTTCATTACTATACAAAACGATCAAGGCTGCGCCATTTTGTGGTCTTGAACAGAAGTTCGCTTGAAAAAAACCGCCGTCTAAGCCTGCATTTTCAAAAGCTGAATATTCTGGGCCATAATCTTTAAACCCCCAACCAAACACCTGACTGAAAAAGGTTTTATTTAACGCCAAATCACGTGCAGGCAATTCAACATAATTAATCTTATTAGATTCCATATCTCTCTCACTTAATTGTCGATGTCACGACCAACATAACGCTAATCAGGATCATGACGCCACCAACCCACTGTTGCTTTGTCATTTTTTCTGCAAAGCGTACTTTTGAATAATACAAGGTTCCGATTATTTCAATTTGCCCTAGGGTTTTTACCAAGGCAGGATTGACCAAAGCAAACCCCGTAAACCAACCGATTGACCCCATAGAGCTCAAAATCCCTACTTTGAAACTGAGAGCAAATTCATGCTTAAAAGGCGCCAGAATATCTTTGCTTTTATAAATTTGAAGACCACACAAAATAATAGACTGCAGCGCCAAAACATACCAAAGTGTAACCCCTGCACTGGTAATAATAGAGCCCGATAAAGAGTGACTGGCTATCGATGCCATAACAGAAGCGATAGCAAAACATAAACCGCTAGCTAACCCAAGCACAAGAGAAATATCTTTATGAGCCTGTCGAATGTTTTGCCATTTAACGCTCATCACAATAGCTCCCAGCACCCCAAAAGCAATGCCAATCCATGCTCCCACCGTCAAAGTATAATGCAGCAAAGGCAAACCAATTAGGGCAACTAAAACCGCCTCTGTTTTAGATAACAAGATACCCAATGCAAAACTGCCTGATTGAAATGTACGCAACATAAAATACGTCGCCATGATCTGAGCAATCGCACACACACTCGCAGCGACAACAAAGACTAATTTTTTTTCGAAAGATACCCAACCAAATATTTGCCAACACATAACAAGGTACACACTAACCAATGGCAAACCGTATAGTGAACGTGACATAGTGGCATGCAATAGCCCTGTTTCATGGGCCAGAGTATTTTGATACGCCGTTCGAGCCGACTGACACGCTGCAGCGAACAAAGTAATAAAGATCCACATACCAACGCCTTATATTGCAATTTGAAAGCGCTAGCATGAGGTTAAGAAATGTATTTGTAAAAGGAATAAATCTTATATTTAGGATTCCATAAAGGAATGACTTATGACACAGCGTCACAGGCTTCAGCAAACTGCCTAGTTAGCTCAAAAGCCGATATTTCTTTGCAACCTGACACATTCTGACCACTCCACAAGGAAGAAAAATCATCCGAACCATGCTGCTCTGCTAAGGCTTTCAATTGCGCCATTTCCATTGATGCATAAGGAAACTCGGGGACATTTTCATTCATGTAACCAAGATCTTTCATAATACGATTAGCGATACCTCTTGCAGGTCGCCCAGTAAAAACATTAGTTAAAGCGGTATGACTCGCCCTCTGGCTTTTCAAAGCTGCGCGATGCAGAGCCGATGTTTTCACTTCATCACACAATAAATAAGATGTGCCTATTTGTACCGCCGACGCCCCAAGAGCCAAAGCACTATTAATGCTACGGGCATCACTTATGCCACCAGCAGCAATAACAGGAACATCAACCCGATCAACAATTTGAGGCAAGAGTGAAACTAGCCCAACTTGCGTAGAAATATTTTTCGAAAGAAACATTCCTCGATGCCCACCTGCCTCAAGACCCTGCGCGATAACACCATCCACGCCGTTTTCTTCTAGCCAAAGGGCCTCTTCTACGGTTGTCGCAGAAGACAGCACCTTAGTTCCCCAGCGCTTGATACGCGCAAGCAACTCAGCATCTGGTAAACCAAAATGAAAACTAATCACCGGTGGAACAAAACCTTCTATCGCATCCGCGACATCATGACTGAAAGGCATACGGGAAGAAGCTTTTATGGTCGCATCATAATGACCGGAAAACTCATCAAAATATGGCTTTAATAACTCTCGCCATTGATGATGCTTTACTTCATTGTATTCTGTCGTGTCATGACAAAAGAAATTTAAGTTATAAGGTTTACTCGTCGAGCCTTTAATCAGAGAAACCTGATTAGCGATATCATTCACACTCAACATCGCACAAGGCAAAGAACCCAAGCCGCCCGCTTCCGACACAGCAATAGCCAAAGCGCTGTCTTGAACACCTGCCATTGGCGCTTGAATAATTGGGTAATCTACACCCAACCAACTACATACACGAGATTGCTTCATACGGCCTCCTTATCCTCTAAAGCCAAGCATTTAAGCCAAGTACTAAAACTTAGCAACAATATCCGACAACGCTTGTTTAACAGCGGCATCTTGAACAACACCATCTTTCATAACATCATAGAAGTTAGGCACACTCAAACTACCAACAACATTGCCTTTGAAAAACGGCATACTATTAACCGCTTGAGCCAGCACACTGCTCGCACCACCAGGGCCAGGCGATGTAGAAAGCACAGCAATTGGTTTATCTTGATAGACGGCTTTTTCAATACGAGATGCCCAATCAAAAATATTTTTATAGGCAGCAGAATAAGAACCATTATGCTCAGCAAATGAAGCAACAATCACATCCGCTTGAGCAATGGCATCAACAAAAGCTTGCGCTTGAGTTGGAACACCAGACTCTTTCTCAATGTCTTCACTAAAAAGCGGCATTTCAAAATCATTAAGATCAAGCAGCGTTACTTCCGCACCTTCAACAAGGTTAGCAGTGTATCCAGCCAATGCTTTATTAATCGACTGACGACTTGAACTAGCACCAAATGCAAGTATTTTCATTTTCGACCCTTTATTTCGTTAATGTTAAAAACGCTACCATAAAGACAGTTTCATATTTTTTTGATACTCCACTGCCTAGAATGACAGCATGAGCATTATTTTTAAACATACTTTTGTACGCTTTGCCATAGTAGGTGGTGTTGGTTTTCTCATCGACCTTACCTGCATGGCGCTACTTTCTATCTGGTTACCACATTTTACCGCTAGAGGCATCGCCTTCTGGGTAGCCGCTAGTTCTAACTGGTGGTGGAATCGCACTATTACATTTAATAAAGCCAATCGGAGCGACACAGACCTAAAAACCGCCACACGCCAATGGATGCAATTTCTCGGCGGTTCAATTGTTGCTTTCATACCTAACTGGGGCTGCTACCTAATACTCATTTCTCAGTCACCAGCAACATCAGACACGATACTGGCTCTTTTATGGCCTTATATAGCAATGGTGCCCGGTATTTTAATTGGCATGATGATCAACTATGTTTTCTCACGTTTTTGGGTGTTTTCTCCCGCCAAGCTATAGGCTGTTTTTATTACTTCATTAAATCAGCCTAGACATTGCCTCCACCATGCTCCGCAAAACGCCCCTTCGACTTATCGTGCACTTGATCATGCCGTGGCCAAGGCCAACCGCCAAATTGTGTTCGCTGATAATCGTGAAATGCTTGCTGCAATTCAGCTCTCGTATTCATTACAAAAGGGCCATGCTGTTCAACATGCTCGCCAATTGGACGACCTTGCAACAACAAGAATCGGGCTTTTTTACCCTGATTCCGCAAAGCCAAAGCAGAATCACTTTTCAAGACGAACGCTTCATTAATAGAAGCACTTTCTTCATCTAACGTAACCTTCTCACCTTCAAAAAAGTACAAAGTACGGCTCAAACCAGCCGCGGCAGCAGGGAGTGTCCATTCCCCCTTTTCAGGTAAATCGATCAACCAGATAGCAACATCGTTGTTGCTATCTGCCGCCCATGAATTAGGTGGACAAGGTGAAGGCTCAGCATTTTGAAGCCCCCCAGCAACCACTTTCACTTGAGTTTCCAGACCCTTATTATCTAAGGCTTTCACCACAGGCGTATCTTCATTCCACAGCATGGCAAAATACGGTGGCACCATTTTATTTTTGCTTGGCAAGTTCAACCAGATCTGAAAAAGCTCTAATGGATTAACATCTTCTTCGTTCAGCAAAGGGAACATTTCGGAGTGTTGAACACCGGAGCCCGCTGTCATCCACTGAGTATCACCTTCACCATAACGACCTGCTGCACCAATTGAATCCGCATGGTCAACAAACCCTTTGTTTACGACCGTTACCGTTTCAAACCCACGATGCGGGTGCGCAGGAAAGCCAGGAATACTTTTACCATGATACATACGCCAGCCATCGATCCCGTCAAAGTCTTGCCCCAATGGTCGCTTGTTTAAGGGTGCATCAGGCCCCATTAGGTTATTAGCCTTAGGATAAACATCATTGTGAAAAGCGCAAAATAAAAAGGGGTCAAATGTTGGCCAGAACATTTGCAGAGGAATTCGTTTTAAAATTGATGAGCTCATTATGCTTCTCCACCAAGAAATAGTGTAACTAATACACTTAGCATAACATCTATAATGTTGATTTTTTTATGCTGTTATTTGCTCCAAAATATCGATTTTTTAGATATGTTGTTTGACGTATTAATAGCATAAACAATGCAAAACATTAGCCTCTTGGAAAAATGACCTTAGCTGTGCAACCTACTGAATCAGTATTATCTTCAAGTGAGAATAAACAATGATACTTGGCGCAAATATCACGTACTATCATCAAACCTAAGCCATAACCTTCACCGCCAGGCTTACCACTCAAACCACAACCAGTATCAACAATAGACAACTGATTTTCTGATATCACCAGGTTCACACAACCCTCTTCAGTACAAGCCATGGCATTTTTTAATAAGTTTCCTACTAAAATATGAAAGGTAGGAATAGGCAACTTAGTAATAATTTGACCATTGTCCACAATATCAACCGCAACAGACTTCCCAGTAAGGTACCCCAAATGCGTTTGACGAATGTCTTCAAATTCACTCGCCTGCACAACACGTGAAGCAACAGCAGACAAATCCTCATCTCGGGTGAGAGACAACAGCGTTGTAATATAGTCTTCCATTTCTTGGCAAGCTTGAACCATACGTACTCGCTGCCGCTCTAAAAATACTTTTGAATCAGACTTGCCAATTAACGTCACAGCCCCCTTCATAACCATTAAGGGTGTCCGTAATTCATGGCTCGCATAACGATTAAATGCGCGTTCTCGCTCTATTAGTTCTCGAATTTGGTTTTGATAACTGTTTAACCGATCAACCAACTGCCGAATTTCTCGTGTCGCCGCACCTTCTGGTAATTCAATGGCTGACAAAGAAGAGGGGCTTCGCTCTTCCAAGCTTTTAGAAAGTTGAGCAAGCGGCTTGGTAAGGCGACCTGAAATTCGCATGACCACCCACAAACTGACAATCAATAACAACAAAGACAATACCAGTTGCGTACTTTGCGTCTCAAACATTTGCTCTTCTGAGGTTTCGTAAATTTCATCGTAATGAATAATATAAAGATCTTTCAACTCACCATTCAACATCACCTTAGAATGCATGGAAAACATTTCTAGCGTCGTATCTGATGCTTGATCCAGCTCGTAAGGTTTATCCACTTCTGTGTTTGAAGCAAGAACAACACCTGAAGGTAAGTTTTCTTTGCCAACATAGGCCTCGGAAAACGGCGGAACCGAAACATGTGTTAATTGCGTGCCGTTCAATAAAGATTCGGCCGTACTTTTATCTTTTAACATGCGATTTTCAGCATAGATCATTTCTATATTCTCGATCATCGAAGTAAACATAGAAAAATGAAAGGCAATAATGGCAAACGCAACGATGGAGAAATAGGTAAAGGTTAGCTGCTTCGCGCTTTTAATTTGTTTCATTCGTCACCTTCAGCAACAAGACGGTAACCCACTTTAGAGACGGTTCTTAAATACGCATGCTCAAATGGTCGATCAATCAAACTACGCAATTGATAAATATGACTTCTTAATACTTTACTATCAGGTTCATCATCGCCCCATAGAGCATCACAAATCTCATCTTTAGACACCACATCTGGGGCTTTTTGAATAAGGCATTTTAAAATAGTGTACTGAGAAGGATTTAAGGAATAACGTCCACCCTCACGCTCTAACACTCGCGTATTCATATCCAAAGATAAATTACCGTAAGTTAACGTGCGATTCGCGACACTGCCCTTTCGTCTTCTGACCAATGCTTGCAAGCGAGAATCAAGAATTTCCAAATCAAAAGGCTTCACCAAATAATCATCCGCTAAATGATCAAATCCCGTCAAAATATCATCCTTGGTATCGCGAGCTGTCAGCATAAGAATGGGCGTATCAATACCCGATTCTCGCAAGGATTTACATACTGTTAAGCCGTCCATTTTAGGCAGCATAATATCTAAAATAATGGCATCGTAATGTTCCGTTTTAGCCAACTCATATCCTTGTAGACCGTTGTTTGCGTAATCTAATACGTAATCTTTGATTTCAAAGTAATCAAAGATTACGCCCGCAATATCTTTATGGTCTTCCACTAAGAGTAATTTCATATTTGTCTCAATTATCAAAAACGCTGTAAAAAAAAGTGGGGTAACAAAGCTGAATTGTCACATAAACGCATGAAAAAAAAGTGAATCATCTTTTTACGACACCGCTATTATTAGGATGCATTCATAATATTTTCCATACTAGGAGATTCCAATGAGTGCCATTCCATACAGACAATACGCGAACGTTGAATCCGCGGTAAAAGAAACAAGCGCAAAAACAAGTGTAGCAAAGGCTCTACCACTGGTGTCAGTGATTATTCCTTTCCTAAATGAAGCGGATGTATTGGCTGCTTGCCACCTTAGAGTCTGTGAAGCACTTTCTAAACTCAAACAACATTGTGAAGTTATCTACATTGACGATGGCAGTAATGACAACAGCTGGGAGTTAGTCAGTCATTTCAAACACCCTCTACACCAAATACGCAGCTTACGATTAAGCCGAAACTTTGGCAAAGAAGCAGCAATGAGCGCAGGCATGAAAGTCGCAACAGGCCGCTGCACCATCTTACTTGATGCCGACCTGCAAGACCCACCGGAATACATTCCCGACATGGTACAAGCATGGCAAGATGGCGCTCAAGTTGTCGAAATGCAACGTCGCGAACGTCACGGTGAAAGCTGGGCAAAACGCACCACGGCACATTGTTTTTATCGTTTTATGTCCAAAATTAGCGATCACCCCATTACCGAAAACGTCGGTGACTTCCGCCTCATGGACCGAAAAGTCGTCAATGTTATTAACACCTTGCCAGAAAGAACTCGCTTTATGAAAGGTTTACTGGCTTGGCCTGGTTTTACCCGCAAAATACTAACCTTTGACCGAGACCCTAGGCTCGCAGGCAATACCAAATGGAACTACCCAAAACTTATTCATTTGGCATTGGAAGGCATTACTTCATTCAGCACCAAACCACTGCGATGGGCGACTATGGCAGGCCTAATCACATCGGCTATCGCCTTCATTATGGCACTGGTTATATTTACCAAAACCCTTGTATGGGGAAACCCTGTGGCAGGTTACCCATCAACCATACTCATCGTATTGTTTTTAGGCGGCATTCAACTTCTATCTATTGGTGTACTAGGCGAATACGTTGGCCGACTATTCATTGAATCCAAACAACGACCATTATATGTGCTAATGGAAGACACCATGACAAAACCCACCTTTAAATACTCGGATTCTGAATAATGCAAACGCCGAACACACCATTACCCACGACAAAATTCCTACTGATGCTACTAATCAGCTGCTTAATAATCCGCTTTGTTTCCCTATCACTTTATCCATTAATGGATACCACAGAAGCTCGCTATGGTGAAATGGCACGCATCATGTTCGAGACGGGAAACTGGGTCACTCCCATGTTTGACTACAAGGTACCATTTTGGGGAAAACCGCCCATTTTCACCTGGTTAAGTAGCCTTGGATTTAGTCTATTTGGCATCAGTGAATTCGCCGCACGCGTGCCCCATCTTATCGTTGGACTAGGCGTGATTTGGCTGGTTTATAGGCTAGCAAAAGATCACTTCCAGTCTTCCGCAATGGGCCTTTTTTCTGCAAGCATATTGGCTTCTACCATCTCATTCATTATCTTGAGTGGCGCAGTCATGACAGACACGGCACTTACCTTTTCAATTACCCTAAGCATGATCAGCTTTTGGCAAGCTTGGAACAATAAAGGCGATATTTGGGGCTACTTATTCTTTATCGGTTTAGCGTTAGGTATGCTATCAAAAGGTCCATTAGCAATCGTATTGATTGGTATAAGCTTAACCATTTGGCTGCTTCCAAACTCGCGCTGGAGAAAATTATGGCGCATTCTACCTTGGGGCTATGGCACATTACTTTTCCTCGTTATTTCTGTGCCTTGGTACGCTCTTGCCGAATACAAAACACCAGGCTTTTTAGACTACTTCATCGTTGGTGAACATATTAAGCGTTTTATCGTCAGTGGTTGGCAAGGTGACCTATATGGAACAGCCCACGAACGAACTCGCGGCACGATTTGGGTATATGCCCTAACCTCCATGTTACCGTGGAGTCCACTCCTCCTATGGCAATGGATTCGTGCGATTAAAAACGATAAAGACGTTGAAGAAAGCCCCGATGGGTTTGGTTCCTTCTTATTATTCTGGATGCTATCACCAATGATTCTCTTCAGCTTTTCCGGAAATATTTTGGCAAGCTATGTCATGCCAGCTCTGCCTGCCATGGCCCTATTATTAGCTTATCTTCACAGCCAAAGACCTTTGCCGAACTGGCTCTATAAAACGGGATTAATAACGCCATTTTTGCTTATCGTGCTGGTCAGTGTGCTGCATTACGATTTAATACCAAAGCGTTCCGAAGACAAGATTCTCGCAATTTGGAAACAACAACCAGAAGCGACGCAAAGCGATTTATTTTATCTACATAAACGCCCATTTTCCGGTCAATACTATTCAGCGGGCAAAGCAAAACAACGCTCAACCGACGTGAAATCTTGGCTACCATCACAACACAAAGCATTTTTCATCGTACAATCGAAGAGCGATCATACTGTGTACCCTAATTGGGCCTGTGATAATAGAAACTCTACGGGAAAAGAAAACCTTATGTACTGTGAGAGTAAACTATAAACTTTAATTTCTAGGTCAAAAGCAAAAAAGAGCCTTGGTAAAACGCCCCAATAATGGAAGGTTTCATAGCAAGGCTCTTTTTTTATAATTTTCTAAAACAATAATTTAAACAGCAACCGACCCATAACTCGGCTCAGTATGCGAATGATTTAACGCATCATGAGCATGAGGAATATAGACAATGGCATCTTTACCATCCGCTTTCAAAGACTCAGGCACCTCACCTTTCCAAGCAATTTTTCGCTCATCACGAGGTGATACACCAATGTGTTTGCGGTAGCAGCGACTAAAATGTGGTGTCGAGATAAAGCCACACGCCATGGATATTTCCACAATCGACATATTCGATTGCTTCAACAACTTACGCGCTCGTTCAAGTCGCAAGCGTAAATAAAAACGTGACGGAGAACAGTCTAAATGACGATGAAACATACGTTCAATTTGTCGACGAGATACATCCACAAAGGTTGCTAATTCATCAAGTTCAATGGGTTCTTCCAAGTTATTTTCCATTAACTCGATCACGTCCACCAGCTTCGGAGTGCAAACACCAGCACTGTTAAACTGACGCATTGGCATACGCTGCTGATCGGATTCGTTTCGAATACGATCACAAATAAACATATCGGAAACCGCATTGGATAATTTAGGTCCATGCTGCTTAGTCATCATGTTTAAGAACATGTCCATTGGCGCACTGCCACCTGAAGATGTCAGGCGATCTTTATCGATAGAAAACAGCTTGTTATTACAATTCACTTTCGGAAAGGTTTCTTGCAAAGCGGTTAAGCATTCCCAATGCACACTACATTGATAACCATTTAATAAACCCGCATAAGCAAGTACATAAGCACCAGTACAAATACCACCAAGCTGAACTCCCTTACGGGACTGCTTCATCAACCAAGAAACCTGCTTCGCGGTAAAAGTACGCGTGATATCAACGCCGCCGGCGACAATAATCAAGTCAAACTCACCGCTGCTTTCCATAGACAAATCAGGCGTTAAAACTAAGCCATCACTGGCGGTAACAGGCTGACCGTTTTCAGAAATCAAGTTCCAGCTATACAACTCTTCTGCTGACAGCTGATTCGCCATACGGAGTGGTTCGATCGAAGAGGCAAGCGCAATCATTGTAAAATGATCAAGCAATAAAAAACCAACTTTCGTTGTGCTTCTTGCATCAAAAGCGAGCGTAGCGTTATTTGCCATATTAGTGTCCTCATATGTGTGCTTCATTTAGACAGGCAAAATCCAGACCATGTTTAAACGAGCACTTTTTTATTTTTAAAGGAAATACAAAAACCAAGGTGCCATATTGTATATTCACGCAATGCCTGTCGATTATAGAGAGTAAACCATCCTAAACCTCAATATAGTTAACCTATAGAACATAACACCATGCACTAATATAGAACAAGATTGCGCTTTTATTGAACGCTTATTTAATAAAAATTCGCCAATACCTAAAACTCTACCACCACGTTTGATTTTGGCACCGTACAGCAAGACAACACATAGCCAGCTTCAACATCATCATCGGTAATCCCGCCATTATGATCCATCTGAGTTTCGCCCTCTTTCACCAAGACCTTACAAGTCCCACAAATTCCCATACCACAAGCTTTAGGGATCATTAAATCCAGTTTTGCCGCAGCGTTATGCAATGTTTCTCCAGCCAGTATCTGAATGCTCTTACCACTGCCAATAAACTCGACACGCAATAAGTCTTCTTGATTCACCGCATCCGCTTCGGCCTGAGCTACTTCGGCTTGCTCTATTGCATCTTCCACCACACTAGCCGGTGTCGCACCAAAAGATTCCTCATGGTAGTGACTCATATCAAAACCACGCGATTGCAACAAGGCACGAATCGCTTTCATATAAGGTGCTGGCCCACAGCAGTATATTTCTCGTTCCATAAAATCAGGAGAAATCATGTCGAGTTTGGAAGCGTCCAAATAGCCTCGATAACCCTGCCAAGGCAAACCGTTTTCCATACGTTCGACAATCAAATACAAACCAAAGTTATCTAATCGCGCCGCCATGTGATCCAACTCACGAGTATAAATAACATCGCGCGGAGAACGAGCACTGTGAATAAAGGTCATATCAACGTCGGCATTGGTATCAAACCACCAACGCGCCATCGACATCACGGGCGTAATGCCAACACCACCCGATAACAACAAGACTTTTTCTGCGGGAAAGTCGATACAGTTAAACTGACCAACAGGACCATGCACCGCCAACTCAGTGCCAACCGACATATTGTCATGTAACCAGTTCGATACTTCACCGCCCGGCACACGTTTTACCGTAATCGAAAAACTATAAGGCACAGAAGGCGAACTCGAAATCGTGTACGAGCGCATCACCTGCTTACCTTCAATCTCTAACTCTAACGTGACAAATTGTCCTGGCTTAAAAAAGAACATGACCGGTTGCTGCGCCATAAAGCAAAACGTACGCACATCCCACGTTTCATGAATTACCTTCACACAACGAACATTGTGACGTCCATTCACCCAAGTCTGAGTATTTACCGGTGCTAAATAATCAGCATTCACTATAGAGCTAGAAGAGGAGTCGGTCATATTGAAATCTCTTAGTTAAAATTGTCTTACACCTACTCTTAATGAAAAAGAGTGACACCGTTTCGAGCCATTCTGGATCCTGTTGATCAACGCAAGTTAACTCTGCGCGACAATTAGTTGCTCATGGCAGTCAGAGCTAGAAAACACCAGCGATCACGAGTCGATTTATGTATCAACTCCTGTCGTTAATGGTCATTTCTTTCCCCATTGATTAAGCGACTATAGCCTCGTAGTCAAAAGACGCATTCCAACACTCTTTTTGTCATTAAGGCCCAGAAAGATGAATCAACACGACCTCCTGAATGTACGCCATGCTTCCTTAAACGAAGCGAAAACAGCCATGACAAACATGCTAGAAAAACGTCCTAGCAACTACTCACTCGACGCCCAACTTTACAACGACCCACACATGTTCAGAATCGACATGGAAGAAGTCTTTCAAAAAGAGTGGCTATTTGTGGGTATGACCAGTGAAATTCCGAAAAAAGGCGACTATATCACCGTCGAGATAGGGCAAAATCCGGTACTGATTCTGCGTGACGGCGAAGGTAACGTGAACGCCTTTCACAACACTTGTCGACACCGCGGCTCAATACTGTGTACGGAACACAGGGGCAAGGTTGCCAATCTAGTATGTCCTTATCACCAATGGACTTACGACCTGAAAGGCAACTTATTGTTTGCCGGCACAGAAATGAACAAAGACTTTGACATGAAGCAACATGGCCTAAAATCGGCGTTTTGCAAAACAGGCGGCGGCTTCATCTTTGTTTGCTTAGGTGAAACAGAACCAACCGATGAATTTGACGACTTCTTAGTCACGCTAGACGAATACATGGAACCCTACGACGTGGAAAACACCAAACTGGCCGTTGAATCCACCATGTACGAACGTGCTAATTGGAAACTGGTATTAGAAAACAATCGCGAATGCTATCACTGCTCAGGCAGCCATCCAGAATTACTCCATACCTTATTAGAGTGGGACGATACGGAGGACCCTCGCGCCACACAAGACTTCTTAGAGCATTACGCACAGCAATCAAATCAGTGGGATGCAGAAGGTATTCCTCATAAGCTAAAAAGCTTTGGTGAAGTACAGCGTAATCGCATCGTACGCATGCCTTTAAAGAAAAGTACCAAAGTAATGACGATCGATGGCACAGCCGCCAGCACAAAAATGCTCGGCCGTATAAAAAACCCCGAACTTGGCTCCATGCGAATTCTGCATTTACCCAACTCGTGGAATCATATGCAATCAGACCATTTCATCGCTTTTCGGGTGCTGCCTGTATCGGCTCAAGAAACCATAGTGACAACCAAATGGTTTGTTCACAAAGACGCTGTAGAAGGTATCGATTACGAGACAGATACCTTACGCAAAGTGTGGGACGCTACCAACGAACAAGACAAAGTCCTCGGCGAACGCAACCAACTAGGCATTAACTCCATCGGTTACCAACCTGGTCCTTACTCAGAAACCTACGAATTTGGTGTTATCAATTTTTTAGACTGGTATTCCTCGACAGTACAAAAAAATCTAAACACCAAATAACGCACATCCCTGAATGTTTTTCTAGTCCCTCTAGAAAAACAAAAAGCGAATCATTTGATTCGCTTTTTGTTTTTATAAATATTATTCTGAAAACAATTCAAAAATCAGATTCCGAAACCAAATATTACCCGTATCTTGATGATAACGTCGATGCCAAAACATATTGATTTGAGCCGGAGGAATATCGACAGGATGAGGCTTGACGATCAGCTTTAGATTCTCCGCAGTTTGCAGTGCCAATTTTTCAGTCACTGTGGCAATTAGATCCGTTTTCGACACAATATATGGAGCAGAAATAAAGTGCGGCAACTTCAATTTACTCACTCGTAAAATACCACTTTTAGCTAATAATTTTTCTACACGACCATGTCCAGTGTCCTGAGCCTCTATCACAATATGCTCCGACTCAGAGAAGCTTTCTAAGGTAATGACCCCTTTCGCATGAGGATGACCCTCACGCATCAAACAGACATAATCTTGCTCGAACAACCTTCGCTGATAAAACCCCGCCTCTAACTGAGGTAACAACCCAATAGCAAGATCCACACTTCCTGTTTCCAACTCTTCTTTCAAAGACTGACCTTGGTCTCTCACCGTACTAACTGAAATATTAGGAGCATGTTCAGCAAGGTATGCCATTAGCCGAGGCAACATATAGATCTCGCCTAAGTCCGTCATATTAATGCAGAAAGATCGATCACTCAAAAGTGGATCAAAACGCTCCTGATAATTTAAACCGTCTTGCAATGTACTTAACGCATAGCCAACAGACTCCGCAATACTGTCTGCAAATGGCGTCGGTCTCATACCTCGAGCCGTTCGTTCAAACAGTTCATCATGCAGCGCTAACCTCAATCTTGCTAAGGCATTACTGACTGCCGGTTGAGTCAACCCTAGCTGCTCAGCCACCAACCCAGTTTTGCGCTCTCGGTACATTAGTTGGAAAACGACCAACAGATTTAAATCAATGTCTTGTAGGCGAATCATGTTAGAGATCTCACTATCGTGAATATACATTATAAGAGTTATTTTATATCTGAATATCTCAACAACTTCTATAGTCAGCTTCATACAAGAGCATCGCACATAAATCAAACAATAATAAGCAAGAGCGACCATGGATATACTCATTAAACCTACCAACAAAACAATCAGAGCATCACAAGGCAGCACCTTACTAGAGGCATTTTTGGAAAATGGCATCGACATTTCTTATAGCTGCTTATCCGGTCGCTGTGGAACCTGCCGCTGCAAAATCATAGAAGGTTCGGTGAGTGGACCATCCGCAGCAGAAGGGCGTTTAGCACAGCATGGCCAATTCGTTTTAGCGTGCCAAAGCCGTATAGAAACTGATTCAGTCATTGAAATTCCTGAGCCTGATGAAATCATCACACACCCAACAAAAACCCTAAAAGCAGAAGTAGTCTCTTACGACGAACTATCTAAAGATGTTCGCAGACTGAGACTTAAAACCAACAAAGCGTTTGACTATTCTCCCGGACAATTCTCGAATCTCAGCTTCTGGCGAGAAGATGGCACCCGTTCCTATTCCATGGCAGGAGTAACAGAGGACGACACTCTAGAATTTCATATTCGTCTAGTCCCAAATGGACGCGTAACGTCAAAACTGGATGAACAGATGAAAGTCGGTGCATCCATCAAACTAAATGGTCCACTGGGCGCGTCTTACCTAAGACGTAAAAATACCGACCCCATGCTTTGCATCGCCACAGGCACAGGGCTCGCCCCTATTATTTCAATTGTTCGCGGTGCCTTAGAATCCGGCATGCAGAACGATATTCATTTGATCTTTGGAGCTCGAACAGAAGAAGATTTATACGGTTTAGACTATCTGGATCGTTTAGCTTCAGGACACAGCAACTTCCAATATTTAATCGCCTTGGACCATACAAAACCGAATAGCCCACACTTCAGAGGTTTGGTCACTGACGCCATCGCAGAAAATTTCCCCGACCTTAAAAGCTGGCGAATTTATTTAGCTGGTGCACCAGCAATGGTGGAAGCCGCTTCTCTAGCCTGCACCAAACGCCGCGCGAACATCGAACGAATATACGCCGACGCCTTCTACCCGAGCGGAGTATAAGTTTTTAACTAAAAACAATGCCTTTATAGGAAACCAGTCATTTCTTAAAAGGACAACATTCAACCCACAATAAAGATAAAAAGGGTGAACAAAATGAGTCATGAAAATCGCATTCCCATGACCCACGTATGGGAACATGAAGACACCAGCCGAATTCCTTTTTGGGCCTATACGGATGAAGACATTCATAAACAGGAACTAGAAAGACTTTTCTATCGTAATCATTGGTGCTATGTCGGGTTGGAAGCCGAGATACCTCAACCAGGCGACTTCAAACGTACCGTCATCGGCGAACGCTCTGTCATTATGGTTCGCCATGAAGACAATAGCATTTATGTTGTAGAAAACGTCTGCGCCCACCGTGGCATGCGCTTTTGTCGTGAAAAACATGGCAATACAAAAAGCTTTACTTGCCCTTATCACCAGTGGAATTACGATTTAGAAGGCAATTTACAAGGTGTTCCTTTCCGGCGAGGCGTAAAACAAGAGGGTAAAGCTAAAGGCGGAATGCCCAAAGATTTTAAAACGTCAGACCATGGCTTAACCAAGCTATTAGTCGCGGAACGTGGTGGCGTGGTTTTTGCCAGCTTCGATCATGACATAGAGTCGCTTGAAGACTTTCTGGGACCAACCATGTTGTCCTATTTCGATCGCATGTTTAATGGTCGAAAACTCACCTTATTGGGTTATAACAAGCAACGCATTCCGGGCAATTGGAAACTAATGCAGGAAAACATCAAAGACCCTTATCACCCTGGCTTATTGCACACCTGGTTTGTTACGTTTGGCTTATGGCGCGCAGATAACCGGTCAGAATTAAAAATGGATCAGCATTTTCGCCATGCCGCGATGATCTCGACTCGTGGTTCCGGTGGTAAGGACACACAAACTACCAATGTCTCTAGTTTTAAAGAATCCATGCAACTCAATGACCCTAGTTTCTTGGATGTAGAAGTAGAGCCATGGTGGGACGGCCCTACTGCCGTCATGATGACGCTTTTCCCAAGTGTTATTTTGCAACAACAGGTTAATAGCGTCAGTACTCGTCATATTCAGCCAAACGGCCATGGTTCCTTCGACTTTGTCTGGACACACTTTGGTTACGAAGACGACACGCCTGAAATGACAGAACGGCGTTTACGCCAGGCTAACCTCTTTGGTCCAGCAGGTTTTGTTTCCGCAGATGATGGTGAAGTCATTGAATTCTCCCAGCAAGGTTTCGAGCAGAAACCTTTCCATCGATCATTAGCAGAACTGGGTGGAAAAGAGATAGAAGACACCGATCATATGGTGTCTGAAACCTTGATCCGCGGCATGTACGCCTACTGGCGCAAAGTGATGGGAGTATGACCATGAAAACAGAAAACTATCTAAGATTAACTCAGTTCTACCAAAACTACGCAACCGTCGTTGACCAAGCTAATTGGAGCGCATGGCTCGATATGTTCACTGACGACTGTATTTACAAGGTTCAGGCGCGTGAAAATTACGACAGAAACTTACCCATGGCCGCTTTATCACTCACCAGTAAAGGCATGCTGCAAGACCGTATTTACGGTATCACTGAAACCATTTTTCACGACCCTTACCACCAGCTCCATATGGTCTCATCCCCCCTGATCCTTAGCGAATCGGATACCGGCATTATTGAGTCGCAAGCCAATTACACCGTCTTACGTACCAAAAATGACGGCATTGCCGAAGTGTTTAATGTTGGCCGTTACCTTGACCGCATTCGAATCACTCAAGACAGCATAAAGTTAGAATCTCGTCTTTGTATTTTCGACAATGAGATGATTCTAAATTCACTTATTTATCCAATTTAGGCCATTAAAAACAACGATAGGAGGCATTCCCATATGAGTGATAACTGGATCAGCACCATTCAAATGGATGATATCCCTGAAGACGACGTCATTGGCATTCATGTTAATGGTCATCAGGTCGCTCTTTATAAGGTCGAAGATGAAGTCTTTGCCACAGACAACGTCTGTACGCACGGACACGCTCTGTTAAGTGACGGATTCTTAGAGGATGGTGAAATCGAATGCCCTCTTCATCAAGGGCGATTTTGTATAAAGAGTGGCAAAGCCATGAGCGAGCCACTTACCCAAGATATCAAGACTTATGCAACTCGAATGGAAAACGGGCAGGTTTTCCTAAAATTTAGTTAAAGCATATTTTTGGCTCTGCATGGTGACGTAAAAAACCATCAAGAGCGTGTTAGCCAGCAAACAATAAATATAAATGATCTGGAGAGAACAATGAAGAAATCCCTATTACCACTCATCACAGCATGCTCTATTGCGCTCATATCCGCCAGCGCCTCGGCTCAAATCTTGTCTATCGCCTCGCCGCCGCAAGGGTCTGTGTGGAATACCATGAGCAATGGTATTGCTAATGTAGGTCGCTCCAAAGCAAACATTAATCTAGTCGTTCAGCCTTACAGTGGAAATCGAGCCATGATGGATGCGGTTAACCAAGGCCTAGCTGAATTCGCCATTAATGATGTCAACGACGCCATTGTCGCAGTTCAGGGGAAAGGCGATTACCAAGGCCGAGAACGCAGCCATTTAAACATTGCTCTGCGCATTAGCCCCCAACCTATTGGCATTTTTGTGCGTAAAGATTCAGGTATCAATAAAATCGAAGACCTAAGAGGCAAACGCGTTGCCTCTGGCTGGAATGCCTTTCCAATTGGCCGCCCCCATATGGAAGCCATGCTAGCCACGGGTGGATTAGTTTGGAATGACGTTAAAAAAGTCCCTGTCCCTGACTTAATTCGCGCTGCCGATAATCTATCATCAGGGCGCCTTGACGCCACCTACTTTGCCATAGGCGGACCAAAGGTTGCAGAAGTAGACGCCTCCGTCGGCGGTGTGAAATTTTTACCAGTTAACACCGATCAAGCTGCGCAAGACGCCATCTTAAAAATACGTCCAGCGTTTTATTTTTCCGAAGCCAAACCTACACCGCACCTTGTCGGCTTAGAAAAAGCAATGAAGATGCTAACTTGGGATAACGTGCTAGTGGTCAACGATAAAGTATCAGACGAACAAGTTTACCAAATGGTGAAAGCGATTTTGGAACACAAAGACGCCTTGATACAGCTTTATCCTGGCTTCAAAACCCTAGCTGTGAATACGCCAAATAAAAACTACCCAGGTATTCAATATCATCCTGGAGCCATTCGTTACTTCAAAGAAAAAGGTCTGTGGCAGGAATAAACCACCATTTTTTACTTTTATTTCAATTTCTGTTCCAGTGAAAGGTGCTTTAAATGAACACAGAATCTTCAGCTCAAGAAGTGGTTATTCACGAGCCTGCAATGATGTCGGCAATAAGAAATGGTTTGGGGGTGTTAATCGCCCTCGCTGCCATTGCTTTCGCTGCTGACTTATTCAGCCGCCTGGGGATAGCAATTTATACCGAGCAATATCTGGCCGTCGTTTTAGGAATCAGCCTCGCGTTGGTTTTTTTAAAACCTCAAGACAGTTTAGTGAAGTGCAGTCTCAATGGATTGATTGCTCTACTAGGCTTAATCACCAGCCTATATCTGGCCGTACAATACCCTGACCTTGTCGAACGACAATTAGATCTTCCTATCGATGCCCTAGTCGTGTCAGCCATTCTTTTTGGCCTGGTATTAGAAGGATTAAGACGAGTCGTGGGCGTTACTCTAGTTATTGTGGTTTTGCTATTTATGGGTTTTGCCCTACTGGGCAGCCACCTTTCCGGTCCTTTGCAAACTCGTGAAATCACTCTCGACAGACTGTTCGTTTATCTAGGTGTCGACACAAACGGTATGCTGGGTTTAACCCTAAATGTCGCTGCGACTATAGTAATTGGTTTCATTTTATTTGGACAACTCTTGCTACGCTCTGGCGGAGCCGATTTTTTTAACGATATAGCCTTAGCTCTGATGGGACGAAGAAAGGGTGGCTCAGGCAAAATCGCCACCATTGCTTCAGCACTCTTTGGCTCCATTTCTGGTGTAGTAGTGTCGAACATTGTTGCTACGGGAGTAGTGACCATTCGCATGATGAAGAAAGGCGGCTTTAAACCTCATACGGCCGCTGCAATAGAAACCGTGGCATCAACAGGTGGGCAGATAATGCCTCCAGTCATGGGCGCTGTTGCATTTCTCATGGCAGAATTTTTACAAATTGGCTACAGCGCAGTCGTTATTGCCGCCTTAGTACCTGCCATTCTGTATTATGCCGCACTGTATATTCAGGTCGACCTAGAAGCAGCAAAAGAGCAAATCAACCCCATTGATCCAGCCCTCATCCCCTCCAAAAGAAGAGTTCTAAAACAAGGTTGGATTTTCATTGTCCCTTTCGCTGCCGTGATTTTGGCTTTATTTACCTTTAACCAACGTCCAGAAACAGCGGCTCTTTGGGGAGCACTTGGTGCACTGATTGTCGGCCTTGTGAAAGGCTACAAAGGCAAACGAATGAACGCCAAAGACATTTGGGGGAGCCTAGAGGAAACAGGACATTCCATCGTCGATATCATCATGATTGGCGCCGCTGCTGGATTCATTATTGGCATTCTAAACATCACAGGTTTGGGCTTCGGTTTAACCTACTTCTTAGTGGAATTGGGCCAAGGTAACCTATTCCTTCTGTTAGTGATATCTGCGGTAGTCTGTATTGTGCTTGGCATGGGGATGCCAACCGTCGGAGTGTATTTATTACTGGCTGTTTTAGTTGCCCCTTCTCTGATTCAAGTAGGTGTAGAACCGATTGCGGCACATCTGTTTATCTTCTATCTGGGAATGATGTCTATGGTTACTCCACCCATCGCCATTGGCGCTTTCTTTGCCGCCAGTATCGCCAAGGCGAATCCGATGAAAACGGCACTCACCTCAATGAGACTGGGCTGGACGGCTTATATTATACCGTTCTTATTTGTCACCACGCCCTCCCTTCTACTGATCGGTGAAATATCACAAATCGTCATCACGGTAACAAGTGCATTGGTCGGTGTTTGGGCCGTATCTGTTGGCTTTGCGGGTTATTTCAAAAGCAAGCTTAGCCTCATCTTTCGGATCAATTTTGTTATTACTGGAAGCTTATTTTTGCTCCCTAATTTACAAGGTGGCGATACACCAACCCTGCCTAAAATAGCGGGATTTGGATTATTAGTGGTGTTGCTCTTAGTAACGTCTTTTATGAAAAAAACAAACTCACAACCTTCACCTGAAACCACTCAATCATAGGAAAAGTATCATGCAGCTATACCATTTCTTTAACAGTTCAACCTCCTATCGAGTGCGTATTGCTCTCGCTTTAAAAGGGGTTGATTACCAACACCACGGCGTCAATATTCGCATTGACGAGCAAGCTTCCGAGGAGCATATCAAACTCAACCCTGCTAAGGGGGTGCCGGTTCTCGTTACAGATGATGGCCAAACGCTGACTCAATCAATGGCAATCCTAGATTACTTGGAATGTTCGTATCCCGAAACGCCTTTACTGCCAGACAATACGTTAGCAAAAGCCAGAATACTAGAAGTCGCCCACATAATTGCCAGTGACATGCACCCAGTCAATAACTTGCGCATTTTAAGTTATTTAAAAAATGAACTGGGCATCAGCGAGGAACAAAAAGTTACGTGGTATCAACACTGGATCAATGAAGGCTTTACTTCAGTAGAAGCACTACTAACAAGACATGGCCACGGCTCTTATTGTTTTGGTGATAAAGCGACATTGGCAGATTGCTGTTTGATTCCACAAGTCGCTAATGCTTTGCGCTTTGGTTGTAATTTATCCGCTTTTCCTAAGGTATTAGCTGTTTATGATCACTGCCAACTGCAGCCTGCTTTCCAGCGAGCGGCTCCCAATCAGCAACCCGATTTTATCGCCTAACCACTATTAGACCCAAAACGAAATATGAGGAGAAGCACATGCACTCATTAGGAACCCTAGAGGATTTACCTCAATCCTATCGTGACAGATTAACCGAGTTAAATTTAGTACCACTGTGGCCCAACATGCGCGCAGTACTACCCCACAAAGTCCCAAGTCGTAAAACCCAAACATTAAATTGGCACTTTGATGACCTTCGTCCTTTGCTGATCGAAGCGGGCGATTTAACACCAATGGAAAAAGCCGAGCGCCGTGTTTTAGTCTTGGCCAACCCGGGCCATGGCTTAACAAACATGCAAGCAACACCTAGTATCTATATGGGTTTACAGTTAATTTTGCCGGGGGAAACCGCCCCAAATCATCGCCATACGCCCAATGCTGTACGCATCATTATTGAAGGCGAAGGAGCTACCACTATTGTCGATGGCGAGCCTTGTATAATGGAGCGTGGTGACTTGATATTAACGCCTTCAGGAAAATGGCACGAACACCAACATGATGGCAACGGCCCTATCATCTGGCTAGACATCTTAGATTTGCCATTGATCTATCAACTAGAAGGTTCTTGGGCAATAGAGGGCACAACACAAATCAATACTCTTAATCGTGACAAGTCATTTGCAGAATACAGTGCCGCTGGCGTGGTTCCTGAATTAGACTTCCAAAGAGAAAACACACATTCGCCCATGCTGCGTTACCCATGGACAAAAACTCGTGCTTGTCTTGTTGAAATGGCTGAACACTACAACAAACATCCTATCCGCATTGCTTATGTAAACCCTGAGACAGGGGCAAGTTTATTCCCGAGTATCGGCTTCGGTGCCATGATGTTACGCCCCAGCGAAACCCTATCTCTTCCCAAACGTACGACGGCTTGCGTATTCCATATCGTTGAAGGAAACGGTTCGATCAAAGTCGACTCCAATAGCGCGATTCAATGGGCAGAAAAAGACACCCTCAGCGCCCCAGGTTACACAGACATCACCCTTAACAACACTTCGGCAACCAAGCCAGCTTTCATCATTACCGCCGATGAAGCGCCGCTGCATCGCTATCTCGGCATTTTTTGATCCCTAATCGCTTTATACATTCATCGCTAATAAAAGGACAGAACCATGACAAACAAACTCGCATTCCCAGCCAAAGACGCCGTTCTAGCTAACATAGTCGGCACTGACGAGGTATTTCCAATTCATCGTATTTTTTGCGTAGGACGAAATTACCATGCTCACGCCGCTGAAATGGGTGTTGCAGTGGATAAAACCACACAAGAACCCTTTTACTTCATCAAGGACGCCAGCACGTATGTACCCAGTGGTATTAACATTGACTATCCACCGCAAACCACCAACTATCATTATGAAATGGAGTTTGTGGTTGCCATTGGCAAAGAAGGATTTAACGTCACTGAAGAACAAGCGGAAGATATTATCTTCGGTTACGCCTGCGGCCTAGACATGACACGTCGAGACCTACAGCTAAAAGCTCGTGAAACTGGACGCCCATGGGATTTAGGGAAAGACTTTGAAGAATCTGCGATTCTAGCACCGATCGTCCCAATCGCTAAAACCGGAGTGTTAACAGAAGGAAAAATCGAATTAGCAGTAAATGGTAAGACAAAACAAGCTTCAAATCTGAACCTTTTAATCTGGAACGTTCGTGAAATCATAGCGCACTTGTCTAAGTTCTATCACTTACAACCGGGCGATCTTATCTACACCGGCACACCAGACGGCGTTGGCCCTGTTCTGCCAGGTGATAGAATTATTGGTGCTATCGAGGGGGTTGGCTCTATACAACTGGATATTAATCAGAACTAGATCATATAAAAAAGGGTTGAAGCAGACACCTTCAACCCATTCATTAAAAAGAAGGCATTCAAAACCTACAAAATTCGCTTAAGCAACCTATCCGCCCGCGTGCGAATAACCTTCTTCAACAGCCTTTGAATTTTCACAGGGTAATCATGAATAGTTTCAAGCTGTTTATAAGAGGAAATTTGCTGCGTATGCTGATGAATATTGTCAAATTCCGCCGTAAACTTCGCAAGCAAATGCTGCTTTGGGTCTTCAATCAATAAACCATTTTCTAAATCAAGCGCCCAGGCTCTTGGGTTCACATTATTGCCCGTTAGCAACATGGTACAAGCATCTACCCAAAGCCCTTTTAGGTGATAACTATTGCTGTCGTGCTTCCATAAGTGAATCGACAAACCGCCCGACGCGATATAACCTTCATTAGCGTATGCAAACTTACGCAGATTCATCTCGTACAAATAGGGCAAACCACCAATGGCTTTAAAAGGCTTATCTGGTGCAATATAAAAATCGCTGGCCGTTTTATCCCCCACGACAAAATGAACCTTCACACCACGCTTAATAGCGCGCTTCACTTCTCTCAACACCACTTTGGGGAGATTAAAATACGGCGTACAAAGAACAATCTCCCGTTTTGCATCCGCCAAGAGCACGGTGATTTTTTGATTAAGCACATTGTTACGCTTACCCACGCCCACCATAGGCGTCACCGCCACCTGATGATCACCTACAGCCTGTTTTTCACCACTATAAAATGACTTGCTCAACGACATTCTAAACTGTCGAATCACCGATTTTAGCTCTTTCGTTGAAGGTAAATCCGCTTCAGCAAGATTATTCACCGCAGGGTGCTGAATCATCTCGTAACGAATAAATCTCGCCATACTATCTGCCAGCGATGAATTCTGAATAACATGGTAACGATCAAACCGATAACGATCTTGTCGGTGAAGATAGACATTATTGATACTGGCACCGCTGTAAATCACCGTATCGTCGATTACAAATCCTTTTAAATGCAATACACCAAACACTTCACGATTACGAACTGGCACACCATAAACAGGAATCGCATACTCATATTTATCCGCAAACGCCTGATACATAGCGGCGTTGCCTTTGGCTTTTTCTGCACCGATCAAACCGCGCTGCGCACGATGCCAATCCACACAAATAACAATGTCTAACTCAGGATTACGCTGCTTAGCTTCATAAGCCGCCGTCAAAACGTCCCTACCTGCTTCATCATTTTCAAGATAAAGCGCAACAAGATAAATTCTCGACGTCGCGTTATGGATCGCTTCTAACAAATATTCTCGAAAACTAAGGGCAGATTGCAGAACATGGAATTGGTCAGGTCCAACCGCAAACGTAGGCAATGAACCGAATAAATTTCTAATGGGCATAATACAGAGGTACTACCTTATTTTTAACTAACGACAGACTGTAACAAATTTGCCGATTTTTTTCCTAAAAATAATCGTCTATGTTCGAACGCCCTGAGTTGACAAATATCATCCACACCACATACCAAGCACCATGCACAATAAATATAACTTAAACCCTAACTTCTTCCATATCAGGCTGACTCTTCAAATACGCTTTCCAAGACAAATCAATCACCTTCACCTCATCTTCAATCCAATGCTTAAATGCCATCACCTTCTGATACTTAAAATGCGGCGCCGGCGCGACAAAGTAAAAGTCATATTGCGATTTCATGTAAATAGGCAGCGGGCAAATCAACTGCCCCTTCTCTATCTGCTCGTACACCAAACCGTAACGCATCATCGCCAGCCCCTGACAAGACAACAACGCCTCCACCAAAGAAGTCGAATCCGCCACATGCAAATGCGACTTCATCGGCATATCGTATAGATCTAAAAATCGCTGCAACACAGGCCAAACATGCCGAACGTCTGGCCCAGTATCAGTAATAACCGGAATATTGATCAACTGTTCTTTAATCGGTTCATCCATATGAATCATCGACGGATGACACACCAACACCAAATGCTCTTTGAATAAAAGCTGTGATTTTAGCCCAGCGTACTCGCCACGACCTAAACGAATACACAAATCCAAATCGCTATCCGCAAACGTCGATAACTCAATACTTGGGCTCAAGCGAAGATTAATCTCCGGCTCTTGCGCTTGAAACCCACCCAAACGCGACACCAACCAACGGCTCGAAAACGACGGTACCGAACTGATCACCAAAGTATTGGGATTCGGATCTTCCGTAATACCTTTTACACCCTCTTCTAATAAACCAAACGCCTTCTCAACATAATCAAACAAATACTGCCCTTCCGACGTCAGCACCACTTGGCGAGTGTGCCGTTCAAACAACTCAACGCTTAGCGCCTGCTCCAAAGTTTTGATCTGCTGACTCACCGCCGCCTGCGTCACAAAAAGCGACTCCGCCGCCTTCTTAAAACTCAACGACTGCGCCGCATAACGAAACGCCTGCAAGGATTTAAGCGGCGGCAAAGCTCGACTGGAAGACATGAAACACACCTTTTATAAGTAAGATTTTCTTAACTATAAAACACTTTTTCTCGTTTGTCGTAGTGCAATTAATAAACGATTATTTATCTACAGAGTATCAAAAACAGACAAACACAAGGAGCAACATCATGAAAAATGGCACACCAGAAACACTCAGCAACAACCCATCTCACCAGATAGACATAAGCCAATGCTGCAAAGCGACATTAGAAAACCTGAAAGAAAAACCATGGAAAGCAGCCATCAAAAAAATCGCCCATAACTGGCGTACTAGAAACCGACTTAGCCGTTTAAACGAAGCACAACTGAAAGACCTCGGCCTCACCGCTGCCGACGTGGATCACGAAGTAAGAAAACCGGTTTGGAAGTGAGTTTTTTGGTTAGGAAAGGAACAAGGGTGCTTGGTAGAGAGCCCTTGTTGTAGGGCTATGATTTCTTTATACCAAGTTGAGTTGTATTTTAACGTTTACATTTGCGGCTGATTACGATCACAGCGGAAAACCAAACCAGTCCGGAAAGATGTACTTATTCTCTGTACCAACACATTTTTGATCCGAAAGTACACAGGGCTCGTGCCCTAATAATATAATTGAGTCTTGGCAGAAATATTGACCATGCGAAAGACTTACAACCCAGAATCGTTAGTAGGGATTTCAGTTGGGGAAATACAATAAGTTTTATCCTCGATATGAAGCATATGAATCTTACTGGGCTCAATACCTTCGATTAAGGCCGAAATATTTACATCTTTTTTGTCGTAGTCTCTATCTTGTGAGATTGCCAGAATAACTTGCTTTCCTAGTTTCGAGCTATGGGATAATAGCTCTTTCATACTATCTACTCGCATCTGATGCTGACCAGGTTCATCCATTAACAGGAACCCAGGATGTAAAGACCCCATCTCCAGTAGGCAAAGATAATAAGACCAAATTGATCTTACGAAATCACTGGCAGATGAAACATATCGAATATATTGAGGCTCTTGCCCCTCAATAAAGACAATTGGCATGAGCCTGTGAGGAGCCTGATCACGGATAGTTATATTTTTTACGCCATTACTTTTATAGCCGAAGGAGTCTAGTAGTGAGATAAATGATCGTTTGAACTTAAGAATTGTTTCTTCATCAGTTGAGACTAAACCTTTAAGCCTCTTTTCTTCCCCGTCTAAAATGAAGTACTGTTTACTCAAATTTTTCATTCTACTCTTTGCGTATTTAAGGTAAGAGTTAAATTGCTTGATATCATTAAGCCGATGTTTTAGTTCTGCTTGGATCTCAAGTTCGCCTCTGACTGATTGTGAGCTTGGTGAATTTAAGTCTTTATGAATACTATCAAGCTGCGTCCGCTTTAATGCGATACTCTTATCATAATAAGCTAAAGCTGATACATACCGCTCTAGCACCGATTCAGAAGCTTCAATGTACTTTTCATATGTGGACTTTTGAGATTTAAGAAATGCAATACTCTTTTCAATAGTCTCTTTCGATAGCTCAGCATCTTTTTTATTTTCAACACTATTTTCACAAACAGGGCACTTAGATGTTGATAGACTTTCCCAATTTCTGCTAATGGATAACTTCTTAACATCTTGAAACCCCTGAATGTCATTTATCGTAGAAGATAATGAACTCTTGAAGCTGGCTAACTTTACCTTTTCCTCGTCATATAACCCTGAAGCATCATTCCTTTCCGATATGAATGTGGATAACGATTCTTTTATCTTTTCCCTCGTGCTAATTAAGTCTTTGGAAATATCTTTAGAAGTGTCCGTGAGTTCAATGCGTTTATCAGAATCATCAATTTCCTTTTGTATAATTTTAGTTATCTGACTAATCTTAATTTCTTTTCCATCATTGTTTAGTTCAGCTGCATATATTCCTTCGATTTTGTCATCTGTAATTGGCTTGTTCTTATCAAAAATCGACAAGTAGAGTTGAGTCGCTTGAGCTCGATATATTAGATCGTTATCAATTCGCTTCCATTCACCCTTAATCTGATTTTTATCAGCTTTAATTTGATCAAGCTTCATATTTAACTCTAAAGAATTAAGCCCAAGAGAATACTCAACAACCTTTTGTCTAGGGTCTTTAATACCGAAGCTAGGCATCATTGAGAATATATCTGACCACCCTTTTGTCTGCTCAATGAAAGCCAGTGAAAATACATTCTGCATATAAAGTGGCTTGGTCGATTCACCGTTAAAGGATTCGACATTAAAGATTTCTAACTCATTTACTTCTGCGAGCCATTGATAGAACCCTTGGTCACCGTGATCTCTTGCTGAATGAACAAACTTAGGCGTAGTTGTGATTCCATCGAATATTAGTATTTCATTGATAGTTATCTCATCGGATGAGACTATACGACGTGTAAGCGTGTATTGCTTACCGTTATTTGCAGTGATGATTAGTGAGCAGCTTGATTCATAAACATTGCAAGGGTGGCCTTCAAAATTAAGCACTTGATGCAAAGCAGGACTTAGTGCATTAATTCCCTTACTCCCCATTAGTTGTTCCATTCCTAGACAGTAATACATACAGCTAAGAATAGTGGACTTACCACTGGAGTTGTCACCTGTCAGAATATTTAGTCCGGGATTAAAACCATATTCAAAACCAAATGGCTTTAGCCCATCTTCTGTGCCTGCAAGAATTTTCGCTGATACTGAGTTGATGTGCATTTTATTAACTTCTAATAATTAGGTTATTAAATCTATTCTCAGGAATTTTAATTTCCTTCAAATATTCTAAATAGTTCACAAACGCTTGATGAGTTTCAACTGAGCTAAGGTATATATCGCCTTTATCGGTCGGTGAAATTCTAATTTCCTTAGATGCTTTATCTGTTAGCAACTCTATAAAGCCATTAGATTCAGCCATTATGAGCGATTTTTTAAAATCATTATCAATATTCCAAGAAGATAAAGTTATCTTTGAAGAAAATGCATTAGCTTCTAAATTTAAGGTTTTATCAAATATGTAGGTAAGCTTGATAAATGACATTGTCTTTGCGCTTCCAAGACAATATTTCAGTGCACCACAAATAATAGCAAGATGAGTTAGCGTGCTATTGTCAGGTGCGCTATCGAGGAATTGAGGTTTCAGCTGGATATCTATACTCATTCTTTAAAATCCAAAGTGCAATTTGCTAATAGTCGGGCAATTTCTCCAGCGGCTATAACAGAGCTACTAGATTTAATTGAGGTTCCATCTAGCTCATCTTTTAGGAGATCAGTAAGTTCATCTAGGATTTTATGGAAGCGCTCGTTACCTTGCTGAATGCTACTCACTTGGTATTTTTTGTTTCCAGATGCCCATATCGCTTTCGCATTCTCAATGAGATCACGATATGAACTGTGATTTCTGATTTTTGAATGTTCAATATCTTCCCAAACCAAAATGTCGTTTATAAATCCATCTAGGTCTTCAGGTGTCCAATCTTTCATAAACGAATTCATCTTTCTAGTGAGGTTTTCAACATCTCCATAGTCATTAGATTTTTTTCTTTCATCTATCATGCCTTGAGTAACATTTCTTCGAATATCAGCAATATTTAACTTCAATTGAGCATTGCCACCATGAAAATCTGCGATATTAATATTCGGTAGAAATGAATCTTTAATGACTTTAATGGATCGGCAATTTACGCCTGTAAAGTCATCCTTATCTATATTTTGAGCTATGCCAACCAAATAATTGTTGTCGGCTTCTTTTATGAAAATCCCGCTGCCTGAATATCCCCCAAGTACTTCTGCCCCTACGCTCCCTTTCATGTCGGCGTAAGCTTCCAGCGGAACCTTGAGGCAAAATGAACCTTCTTCATTGATAGAAGTGTCCAGATGGCAGGGAGTTACAGTATGGGCTCTTAAGGCTGGTGACTTTTGAGTTCCTCTGAAAGTATAGGAGTTTTCAGGAAAACTAATGTCTTCACAAAAGCTTATTTTAGGAAAATCTGGGAAATTGTGCGTCTTGTCTATGGCTATAACAGCAATGTCATACTCCTGAGTCGCTTTGTGTTCTCCTATTAAATTATCAAATTCAATCTTTCCATATTTTTCTGATATGCCATAAAACCCATCAAGTATTAAAGGTTTATTTAAATCTTGACATATAACATGAGCAGCACTAAAAACATAGAATACGCCATCAGCTTCAACCAATACACCTGACCCATGATAATTAACGGACTGATAGATCTTTACGCTAGTTTTTGGTAGTACATCTAATTCATTCATATTATATCGAAGCTACTTTGTTCAATTAGTTTTATATTGTATTTATTTTTTTCTTCTGAGCTAATTAATAGGCCGTTTCTAGCAGTAATTTCTTCAACTGGATAGTTGAAGAAAAAATTAATGGCATCATTACCGTTTCTGTCAACACTTAATGCTAATTTTGCTAGTGTTTCTCTGCTAGGGTGAAGACTTCGAGCCTTCCCACCATTGGTGCTCAATATATAGTTAGAACAACTAACAATTGCAACAAACTTATTAGATATGCTTGTTATACTTCCATGGTGTGAAAGCTTGATATAATCAAAAGTGTATTTTTTATCTTTTGAAAAACCTTTGGCTTCTAGGTAGTCAGTAACAACTGTAGGGTGTGCATCTCCTAGAAAAAGCAGATTTCTATCCTTGTATTTAAGTATGAAGGCTATTGATGCAACATTAGTGAAGTCAGATTTTTTGGACTTATACGCATCTTGATGATTTGCCAGAGTCTCAAGCGGAATGATAGTACCGGCCTTTGATATTGGGTCTGGAGTAGAAGATTCCCTAACGTCATTATATTTCCCGATAAAATATTCTAAATCTTCCTTGGAGGGCGAGATTATTTCTAAGCTAATATTCTCTGAAATTTTAACTGTCTCTCCTGCTAGGAGACTTTGATAAGGTAGCTCTTTCTCTTTAAGTAAGTTTTCCAGTGTAATTGCTTGATGAATAGATATGTCGCCACTCTCAGCCCTGACCTCATACGAGCTCGGTACATTTACGAACACTTTCCCAACAGTAAACCTGTGAGGAGTGTCTTCAATTAGAGGAATCGCACCATGAATATGGTCTTCATCTGAGTGTGTCAAAATTAGATAGTCAACACTTGAGGTCAATTGCTTAATGTTATTAAGGTAGGTAAGTTTGAAGCCACAGTCTAGTAATAATTTTCTTTGATCATCCATATCTTCAATTAAGAAGCTATCTCCACATTTTGCCGGTATGTTTGTAATTTTCAGCATAATATCGATGTACTATTACCATAAGAACAGATGAGTTTGCATTTGGTAACAATACTACGCACGGAGTATTCCTTTGGTTTCTTCGTTTTCATGTGGTCTCATCCATTTTGAAACTGCCGCTGTAGATCAATCATTTTACCAACATATTTGTGTTTCTTCACCAGAAAAACATATCTGGAAAAGGCCATCAGTTGATGCATTCACCCATTTGAATCCCATATAGGCCCAAGTGCTACATTCTTCACCCTTAGGACACACAGAACAATTAAGGGTTATACGGCAGCGTAGCTGCGGCTATAACCCACTGTTGAACGGCTGCGTTGTCTATATAGGGGATTTGCTTTTTTCATGGTGGGACTTCCCTGTTAAATAACTCGCTAAACTTCAGAGTCTGTTTGGACTATGCCGCTTCAGATCATCTTTGATCGCCGCTATGTTGGTTCTTCATTTGCTCTTTTGTAGCTCGATTTGACCCGCGAAGCAAGCAATTCCCTCGGGTCTTTTGACCTGATCCTTCTTAAATACTGATCTCACCGTGTGCTAACGCTAACTGCCATTGTTCCATGCCTGTATGATGCGAAGCCGTTTTGTTACTTTACTCTCAGAGACATCGCCAAGATAAACAAAAGAAAGCTTCGCTTTCGAGGCAGATCACGCTGCGCTCATCGTGCCCTACGTGTAAGTTTGTACGCGAGGTATTTTGGTGATTGATGTGGGACAAGGCGAACACCAAGAGCAAAGCTAATTGTTTTTATACACAGAGGATCTGTGTGCGACTTTGATCACGTTTATGATCAATACGTCATCTCTTATCTCATAGATGATCCGATATAAACCTTGCCTTACACGATAATTTTCTAAACCCGATAGCTTGATGCAACCTTCTGCTCTTGGGTTATCAGCTAGACTTTCAATTTTTTGAAGTATTTTGGGTACATCTTTTTTAGGAATACTCTTAAAATCTTTGCCAACTGACTTTTTGAAAGAAATCTTATATTTTGCCATTCGCTTTCAGCTCGTTTAGAAAAACTTCATAAGTCACTTCTGGCTCATTGACTCGTTCTGAAATGGCAGCAAGGTCTTCTTGATCTTCTCTCATAAGCAAACGAACCGCTTCATCAATTAGTTCTGAAATAGAAACATCTGATGATGCCGCTCGCATTTTTAACGCTTGATGGATAGCGGGTTCAAAGTAGACTGTTGACCGTTTTGATAAATTACTCATGTTACACCTCGACGATTCTTTTGGGGTTTTAACATTGTAGCATTATAACGTTAAAACATCAGAAAGCTAATTTATAAGAGCAAGACGAACGTCAAGAGCGAGGCCAAACGGCAATTAATAACAGTAACGTCGAGCGGTGGTGTTTGGTTTGCTCGCATCTCTGGTGAAGTCAGGGTCAAAGCCCTTTTCCATGAAGGCTTGTTGTTTTAAATAGTACGATGGAGGAAAAGGAGTTCGGACCCTTTAGGTTATTGAAGTACTTTCGATGCAAGTTTTATATTTTGCCATTAATTTTTAATTCACTCTGAAAGTCTTCATAAGTCATTTCAGGCTCATTTACTCGTTCTGATATATCAGCAAGATCTTCTTGATCTTCTCTCTGCAGCAAACGAACCGCTTCATCAATTAACTCAGAAACAGACACATCTGATGATGCCGCTCGCATTTTTAGCGCTTTGAGGGTATCTGGTTCAAAGTAGACAGTTGAACGCTTTGATAAATTGTTCATTTTACCTCTCAACGATTGTTATTAAGTCATAACATTGTAGCGCTATAACGTAAAAGCACCAAAGTAATAACCCCTCCCTCGCCCTCCCCTTGGAAGACATAAGGGGAGGGAATAATTACGTTGATGCGGAGCAAGGCGAACACCGAGAGCGAGGTCAAACGACAGTGTCGAGCGGTGGTGTTTGCCTTGCTCCTGCTACCAAACGACCTAGATGTGAGCCTTCTCTTCACTTAAAGCGTTATTGATTTCTTTCCAAGTAAGCCCACTACCTTTTTTCGCTTCGGTTTTGGTTTGAGTCACTTGGATGATTTGCCCAGCGATGGAGATGGCAATTTCGAAGGGTTTCTTGCCGGCGATTTCGTTTAGTCCCACGGGGCAGTGGACGGAGTCGATTTCCGCTTGGCTGAATGAAGCGCTGACGAGGCGTTTTTTGAAACGTAGGGCTTTGGTTTTCGAGCCGATTAAGCCGATGAATCGACAGTCTTTTCGATCCAATAAGGCTTCCACCAGTTGGTAATCCAAGGCGTGGTCGTGGGTCATGACTAAGGCGATTTCGTTATGACTCATGTGGTCAATGTGTTCCAACATGGATTCATACAAAAACGGAGTGACGTTGCTTGGTAGGCCTTTGATGTTATGGTCTTGAGCGAGGTTTTCGCGGCTGTCGATCCATGAGATTTTCGCCTGCATGTTGCCCAATACATTGACCAACGTAGTCGCCACGTGCCCCATGCCAAAGATGGTGATTTTGTTGGCGGGTTCTGGGAAATACTCCAGCAACACGCTGACAGTGCCGCCGCAACATTGGTTGGTCTTGGCGGCGAGGGGAAAGTTCTCCAGCACATGAGAAGGCGAAGACGCATCTTGCAACATGGCACGGGCTTTTTGGCAGACAGCGTATTCCAGCTGTCCGCCGCCGATGGTGTCGAAGCTGTGTTCCTCGGTGATAATCATCTTGCTGGATGATTCCCGCGGCGCAGAACCTTGGGTGCCGATCACGGTGGCGATCACCCAAGCTTGCCCTGCTTTTTCCACTTCCTGTAACGCCTGAACCCAGCTCATAGAAGACATCATAGGCTGGCTTCCTCACCTGCTTGATGATTTTGCGCCGCTTGCATGGCGTAAAACACCGCTTCTGGCGTGGCTGGCACGGCCAATGGTGGCGAGATTTTATGATCTGCCACGGCAGCGCAGGCGTCTTTTAGCGCACACCAAACGGAAATGCCCAGCATGAGTGGCGGTTCGCCTACGGCTTTAGAACGATAGACGGATTCTTCGCTATTGGGTCGATCAAACAATTTAACGTTGAATTTCTCGGGGATGTCCGCCGAAGTTGGAATCTTGTAATTCGCAGGGCTGTTGGTGGTGATGCGGCCTTTGTCATCCCAGCTTAATTCTTCTGAGGTGAGCCAGCCCATGCCTTGTACAAACGCGCCTTCGATCTGCCCGATGTCGATGTCGGCGTTTATCGAATCGCCCACGTCGTGCAGGATATCTACCTGAGTGACTTTGTACTCACCAGTGAAGGTATCGACGATCACTTCAGACACGGCCGCGCCATTGGCAAAGTACAAGAAAGGTCGGCCTTTGGCGGCTTTGCGGTCATAGCCGATTTTCGGGGTTTTATAAAACCCTGTAGAAGACAACGACACGCGGTTCATGTAGGCCAGTTTGATGAATTCAGGAAAGCTCATGGTCTCGCTGCCTAGAATCACTTGATCGTCTTCAATGGCGAAGGCGTCGGCGGCGATAGAAAAGTGCTCCATGGCGAATTCTTGCAAGCGGCTTTTGATCGTCAGTGCGGCGTCTAGCGCCGCCATTCCGTTCAAATCCGTACCTGCTGATGCGGCGGTTGGTGACGCGTTTGGCACTTTATCAGTTCTTGTAGAACCGACATTGACGCGCTGGTAATCAATGCCAAAGGCTTTGGCAACGATCTGAGCTACCTTGGTATAAAGCCCCTGCCCCATTTCCGTCCCGCCGTGACTCACATGCACACTGCCATCTGTGTAGATATGCAGCAAAGCGCCACCTTGGTTTAGGTGTTTCGAGGTAAAAGAAATACCGAACTTAACAGGCGTGAGCGCGAGTCCTTTTTTAAGGAAAGGGTTTTGCTTGTTAAAGGCGTTAATCGCTTCACGGCGAGCGCGATAATTGGAGCTGGTTTCCAGTTCTTCAATCAAGGTTAGCAAGACATCGTCGTCCACTTTTTGCCCATATGGCGTGGTGTCTTTATTCGCTTGATAGCAATTTAGTTTACGAATATCTAGCGAGTCTTTACCTACTGCGCAGGCAATTTCTTCAATGACGTTTTCCGCTAAGATCACGCCTTTTGGACCACCAAAGCCACGAAACGCGGTATTGGAAACCGTGTGGGTTTTACCACGATACCCACTGATACGAGCATTCGGTAGAAAGTAAGCATTGTCCGCGTGGAACATGGCGCGATCGACAACGCCGTCGGATAAGTCGGCTGTACAACCACATTTACCTACCATGTCATATTCTGCCGCGATAATTTCGCCCTCATTGGAAAAGCCAACTTCGTAGCTGTTCCAGAAGTCATGGCGTTTACCAGTTTGCACCATGTCATCTTGGCGCGGCATGCGATATTTCACCGGACGACGATTGCGCACGGCGAGTACCGCCGCCATACAACCAAGTACAGCGGCTTGGGATTCTTTTCCGCCAAAGCCACCGCCCATGCGTCGCACTTCAACAAGCACTTGCGCTACGGGTAAACCCAGCACACGAGACACCAGCTTTTGTACTTCGGCAGGATGCTGAGAGGATGCAAATACTTGCACGCCACCATCTTCATTTGGCGTCGCCACACTGATCTGCCCTTCTAAATAGAAGTGCTCTTGGCCCTTGATGTACAAATCGGATTTAAGCTTATTCGGTGCAGTTTCTAGTGCGCCTTTGGCATCGCCGCAGCTAATCGTGTGAGTCGGTAAAACGAACTCTTGGCGCTCTAAGGATTGGCGAGGATGCAAGGTCGCTTCTCGCGGTTTGTACTCTATCTCAGCCAAAGCAACGGCTTGTTTCGCCGCACGTAAACTGGTCGCCGCGACAGCAAAAATCGATTGCCCAATAAAATGCACAAAATCGCCAGCCAACAATAAGTCGCCGCTCAATACAGGCGAGACATCCACTTCGCCGGGGATATCAGCCTGAACAATTACATCGACCACGCCAGGGTAGGCGCGAACCTTGTCTAAATTAATCGACACAATATCCGCATGAGCTTCCGTCGATAATCCCGCCGCTACATGCAGTTCATTCGGCCATTCTGGCATGTCATCGATATAAACGGCTTGGCCGGTTACGTGCTTAATAGCGGATTCATGAACGGGCAAAAGTCCCTTTTTAAAGGCTTTTGTGTCGAGAGTAAAATCCTGTGGAAGCTTACGCATGAGTGCAGCCCTCCAAACCGGCCGATAAAATGGAATCACTAACAGCATGACCTGAAAAAGTCACCACGTCGCTGCCGTTTAGTTCTAACCATGCTTTGCGGATCAGGTTACAGGCCATATCCAAACGGTATTTCGCGCTGGCTCGCATGTCACTCATGGGCGTTAACTCACTGCGTAATGCTTCGATGGCTTGGTTTAAGGCTTGTTCGTCATTGATGAGTTTATCCGTCAAGGCTGCTTCTGCTTTTAAGCCGCGAATCGGTGTGGCCGCCATGCCACCAAACGCTAAACGCACATCGCTTAATATGCCATTATCTACGTCGAATCGAACCGCCAACATGACGCTGGAAATGTCGTCTTCCATGCGTTTCGAAACTTTATAGAAACGATGAAATTGCGCCAGTTTGTCGAGAGACACATCAAAAGATGCAATCATCTCATCCTTCGCTAGTTGCGTTTGTTTGTAGCCTTGGTAAAAGTCCGCGATATTCACGGCTCTTGTGCTGCCATCGTTTTTCAACAATTGAATGTCTGCGTCAAACGCCAATAATAGTGGCGGTAAATCAGCAATCGGTGAGGCGTTCGCCACGTTTCCACCAATCGTGCCGCGATTACGAATTTGTCGAGATGCGATGCGACTTAGCAAGGCATTAATCTGCGGATAAAGCGTCTTGCTGAAATTTTCTAATTCGCTGTAAGTGACCGATGCACCGATGGTCAACGACGCTTCTCCGGTGTGTAGATGTTTAAGCTCGGCTACACGAGACACATCGATTAAAGTCTCAAAATCACGATAGCGCTGCGTGTTTTCTAGCATCAAGTCGGTTCCACCAGCGATCAAAACGGCTGCTGGATTGAGTTTCAACGCGTAAGCGAGTTGCTCTAAATCTGTGGGCTGTAAATAGTTACTGCTGTCATGACGTTCTGTTTGTAGGCTTTCAAGCTGAGTTTTTATGCTGTCGTTTTTACTCATCAACTCCACATAAGGCGGTTCGTCGGACTCTTTCATGATTTCTTTTCTAGCCATGGACCCTTTAACCATGGACATTCCCGCATCAATAATCGGGCGATAACCCGTGCAACGACATAAGTTACCAGAAATCGCATCGCAAACCGCTTCACGGTCAATTGGCTGCTCACAGCCTTGTTTGTTTTCATAAAGTCCGGCCAAGGACAAAACAAAACCCGGAGTACAAAAACCGCACTGAGAACCATGAGATGCCACCATGGCTTGCTGCGCTGGGTGCAATTCACCAGTCTTGGACAAATACTCAACCGAGACAACATGTTTACCAGTCAAAGACTGCATCGGCGTAATGCACGAGTTTAGCGTCGAATACGTCAGTTCACCGTCTTCCAGCGCACCAACAAGAAGCGTACATGCACCACAATCGCCAGATGCACAGCCTTCTTTTGTCCCCGTTAAGCCACGCTTCTCTCTTAGGTAACGCAAAGCGGTAAAGTCGCTAGGGAGCGTGTTATCGTCGATGAGCTCATCGTTTAGTATAAATTTCAAAGCGCTCTCCTTATTTTAAATTGTGTCTATGATGGCTGTAATGATAGTTGAAATGCAAAAAACTGACCAATCGTACAGATTTTTAATTAGAAACTAATAATACAGGCCGAACAAGCGATCTAGCGCTTTTATAAGTATTCTTTTACCGTAAACGTTTTTTTAGGCTAACACTCAAAACCCTCTCCCTACTAAAGCAGCACGAAAAGAGTGACGCAAATTACCACCACAGATCCAAACACAGTTCAAAAAGAAGTTAGCAGAGCAACCAGACAGCCCGCATTTTCCTGCCTCAAGACTACGTGGTTATGATTGCGCCTACAAAATAAAACTAAGAACCTCAGGCTACCGCCTAGCTTATGAAGTCATAGACGATGAAGTAGTCGTCTGTGTGCTGACAATTGGAAAACAAGACAATGACGCGGTATATAAATCTCGTCTCTCGAGTGAGTTGATCTCGCACCATTTTATGTCATTTCTTTCTACCCTACCTTCTCTCAACCTTATTCCCTCAAGCTTTAAATTTTAATTTTAACTTTTAAATTCAACAAGTTAAAAAAATATATGCACACCTGCAAAAAACATGGAACAAATGTTGCTAAATTATATTTATGTGAAACAAGCGGGTCTTTAGCCCCTATTAATTGTATGGAGCATGTTTATGAAAGCGGCAAACAAAACAGCAATTCGATTAACTCTTTTAGCCAGTCTCATCTCAAGCACTTCAGCCATGGCGGCAGATCAAGTGACCTTTCAATTAGATTGGTTACCAGGTGGCGATAAAGCGCCCGTTTATGTAGGCATCCAACAAGGCTTCTTTGCTGACGAAGATTTGGAAGTCAAGATCGCCAGTGGTCGCGGCTCCACCGATGCGTTGACTAAGATGGCAACAGGCCAATCCGATATTGGCAGTTCGGATATTGGCGCGTTGATGGCCGCAAAAGCACAAGCGGATGTGCCTGTCGTTGCGGTTTACCCTTACTTTACGCAAGCGCCTCATGCTTTCTTTGTACTAAAAAGCAGCGGTATTACTTCCATTAAAGATTTGAAAGGTAAAAAAGTCGCCACCTCGCCTTTCACTTCGTCAAATGCCTTCTTACCTTTGGTTTTGAAACAAAACGGTTTGAGCGAAAGCGATATTAAATTAGTGAAATCGGATCCGGGTGCGCTCGCGCCTATGATGATTACAGGCAGTACCGACGCCATTATTGCTTGGGTGACCAACACAGCACTTTATGAAGCACAAGCAAAAGGCGCTGGCAAAGAACTGATCGAAATACCTTGGTCAAATTCTGGCTTATCACTTTATAGCTCATCGGTTTTAGCGTCGGAAAAATTTTTAGAAGAACGTCCAGATGTGGTAAAACGCTTTATAAAAGCCTTTTCCAAGTCCATTAAATTCACTTACGCGAACCCAGACCAAGCCGGTGCCGACCTACACAAAATGGTGCCTGAAGTGGATGCCGACATTGTTTCCGCACAAATTAAGAGCATTCACAATTTGGTCTATAACGATGTGACGACAAAAGACGGCTTAGGGAATTTCACCGACCAACGCATCCAAAAAACATGGGAATACGTGGCGGAAGCAAACGGTTTAACAATGGATGCTATCGATCCAAAAACTGCAGTAAACAGCCGTTTTAAACCGGAGTAACCTGATGGATAACAACACTAAAGCCGCTTATGTCAGTATGAAGAGCGTGGGTCATAAATATGACCCACGCCCAGAAACACCAATGGTTGTACAAGATATAGACTTAGATATTCATCGCCACGAATTCGTGGCGGTGGTTGGACCTTCTGGTTGTGGTAAGTCAACATTATTACGCATGGTAGCAGGTTTATTGATTCCGTCTCATGGTGAAGTCTCGGTATTCAATCGACCCGTCACCGAACCTCGTGATGACGTGGGCATCGTTTTTCAAAAAGCCAATTTATTACCTTGGTTAACTGTGCGTAAAAACGTCTTATTTCCGCTCAAACACAAATATGGCAGTTATTCCGCCAGTGATGAAAAACGCGCAAACGAGCTATTAGAAATGGCTGGATTGACCCAGTTTGCTGACAAGATGCCAGACGAGTTGTCAGGCGGCATGCAACAACGCGTGGGTATTGTACGCGCACTCTTGCTCAATCCAGATATTTTATTAATGGACGAACCTTTCTCGGCGCTAGACGCATTAACACGTGAGCAAATCGGTTTTGATCTACTGGATATTTGGAAGAAGAACCCAAAAACCGTGTTGTTTATCACTCATTCCATTAGTGAAGCCGTGCTGTTATCTGATCGTATTTTAGTGATGAGCAAACGTCCCGGCACAGTTCTGGATTTGATTGAGGTGGATTTACCTCGCCCACGTTCGTCAAAAACCATTAACTCTCCTCGTTTTGCTGAGCTAACCGATTTAATTAGAGGCTATATCTATGAACCCAACGTACCAGCCTAAATCTTGGCTTGCGCAGCAGGCAAACCGCTTCGCGCCTGGCTTATTCTTTATCGGTCTTGTGGCGATATGGGAATTGATTTGTCGTTTCGGCAATGTACCAAACTACATTCTGCCCTCACCATCAGCGATTTTTACCGCCTTTTTTGATGTGGAGTTTTCTCGCTGGTTAACGCATCTTTGGGCAACGTTACGCGTGGCTTTAATGGGTTTTGCCTTGTCTATCATCATCGCGATTCCTTTGTCGATTGGCATGATGCGTTCTGAGCTGATGAACCGTGTTCTGTATCCAGCTTTGATCGTGATTCAGTCTACGCCTGTGGTCGCGGTTGCGCCTTTGATCATCGTCTTGCTTGGTACAGACGACCCGTCTCGCGTGCTGATCACTTGCTTGATCACCTTCTTCCCTCTAGTCGTATCAACGACAACGGGCATGTTGGAAACACCGCCAGAAATGATCGAACTCAGCCAATCTTTGCGTGCTCCGCGTTATCGTGAAACTTGGCAGATTCGCATACCTTATGCGATTCCACACATTTTTAGCGGCCTTAGAGTGTCCATCACGTTGGCGATTATCGGTGCTGTCGTGGCAGAGTTTGTCGCTGCAGAAGAAGGGTTGGGGTATTTCATCCAGTTCTCCACCTCTTTCTTTAAAATCCCCCAAGCCTTTGCTGGGCTGATCTTCTTGTCGGTTATTAGTTTGTTGTTATTTAAATCGATACAGTGGATTCAGGCGTGGTGGTTTCCGTGGAGCCTTCCTAAGAAGAAGTAATTTGAAGCAATTGTGCTCATGACATCGCAGACATATAAGTAGAGACAAATATGACATTAAACACAAAAGACACAAACTTTTTACGCCAAAGCTTTGCCCTTGCAGATGAAGCCAAGCAGCAAGGTATTCATCCTTTTGCGGCAATCTTAGTTGACGATGAAGACAATGTGCTGTTGACGCAGGTGAATGGCTACCTGCCCGATTTCGATATGACAGGCCATGCCGAGCGCAAGTTAATGACGCGCGCTAGCAAAGCGTATCGTCCTGACTTTCTAGCAAAATGCACCATGTATGTCTCTGCTGAACCTTGCGCCATGTGTGCAGGCTCTGCTTATTGGGCGGGACTCGGACGTCTTGTGTATGGATTAAGCGAAGACAGCCTGAAACAAATCACGGGGAATCACCCAGAAAACCCGACCTTAGCTTTGCCTTGTCGCACCGTATTTGCATCGGGACAACGAAAAGTCGAAGTGCTTGGGCCTTGTCTGGAAGAAGAGGCCGCGAAATTGCATGAGGGTGTTTGGTAACTAAAAATCGATAAAAGATCAGAGCAATAGAAAACAACCGGAGTAGAAGCAGTCAGATGTATTTCTTTTGAGGTACATCAGGTCATTGCTCCATTTTCCACTAGGAGGAGACCATAATGACTGACTCATATTCACTTGAAGAACTGCAACGCGAAACCACCTTTGGCGGTGCAGGCGAAGACACCAACGATCGGGAAATTCGCATCATCGACATGAGCGATTTTGAGAATCGCCGTGAAGAAATCCGCGAACAGCTTTGGCTTGCTGCCACCGAGATTGGCTTTTTCCAATTAAGTAACCACGGTATCGATCCTGAAGAAATAAAAGCAGCTTTTAAAGAATCCGAGCGTTTCTTTAACCTTCCAGAAAGCATTAAAAGTAAATACCCAAGACCAAAAAGCGTCAACGCTGGCTGGGAAAGTCGCAGCCAAATTCGCCCTTCTACTGGCACCAAAGACCAAAAAGAATCCTATCAAATCACTCAATACCACATGGATAATTTGTGGCCAACTGAAGAAGAGCTGCCAGACTTTCAGGCCAATACGTTGCGCTTTGAAAAACAATGCTGGGAAGTCGGCATGAAGGTGTTGTCTTGCTTTGCCGACAAGCTCGGTTTTGATCGAGACTTCTTTAGCAAAGCACACGACCCACTTCAACCGGACTATCAAAGCACTTTGCGCTTATTACATTATTACGCCACTGAAGGTGTCACTGAACAGGGTAATATGTGGCGAGCTGGCGCTCATACGGATTTCGATTGTTTGACTTTGTTATTCCAACACGAAGGACACGGCGGCTTACAAGTTTGCCCCGGCGCAGAAGCAGACACCCAACGTTGGACCAGCATTCCGCCCCTTGGTGGCGTGATCACCTGCAACATCGGTGATATGCTCATGCGCTGGAGCGACGACCAACTTAAATCCAACCTGCATCGAGTACGCCAGCCAAAAGTCGACGAATACTGCGGCAGCCGTCACTCCATTGCATTTTTCTGCCAAGCCAACAAAACACAGATCATCCAAGGCCCAGCAAAACGCTACCAACCCATCAGCGCTGCGGATTTTCTGACACAACGTATACAGGCTAACTTTGTAGATAAGTAAATTTTCATATGACACAAGAATAACCGCCATTGATTTTCACAAAACAATAGCGGTTTTTTTATATCAATAACTTAGAACAATGTTATAGATCCGCCAATCTAAACCCTGCGATCTTATGCACCTCGCTCATGGCGCGGTCAAACTCTGTTTGCCAGTCATTGGGCGTTCTGGCTTCAAAGCCTGCAAGTATTTGATCTTTAGTTGCGCCCTTCACGGCCATAATGAAGGGAAAACCAAACTTCTCTCGGTAGGTATCGTTCAGCTGTAAGAAATGCGCTAGCTCTTCTTCTGAACATTGATCCAGTCCAGCTCCTGATTGTTCTGACGTCGACGCCTGAGTAAGCTCGCCAGCTAAAGCCGCTTTGCCTGCTAAATCTGGGTGAGCCCTTAGCAGTATGAGTTTTTGTTCGTCTGTACTTTGTTCTACGATATCTGCCATGGTAGCTTTGATTTTGTCGATACTGTTGAAATACTCACTTGGATGCTCGACTTTTTGTCGCCATAACTCTTCTGCTACCCAAGTGGAATGTTCATAGATATTGCTAAATATCGCGATAAAATCCGCTTTTTCCATTTGGCTAATCGCAGCTAACGGGTCGTGCATAATAGGACTCCAAATTCTGACGGCGCTAAAAAATTCTTACAAAAAAGATCTCTATAAACAACAAAAAATCGTATTACAGAAACACATGGCACAAATATTGATCTCTATGAAACAATATTTTCAGATACATTTCACTTATAAAGACACTTACCTGCAAAAATCAGGCAAGCTTTCACATTAGATTGAGGTAAAACAATGGGATACTTAACCACTCACATTTTAGATACTACAAAAGGCGTGGCGGCAGCTGGCGTAAAAATACACCTTTACCAGCATTCTGCAGAAGGCCAACGACAGCTTATTCATAGCACGGTGTCCAATAACGATGGCCGCTGTGATCAACCCTTGCTACAAGCTGATAACTTCTCAGTGGGCGTGTACGAACTGGAGTTTGCCATTGACGAGTACTTTGCTAACACTACCGAAGGCTCCGAGAATAAACAGCCTGAAGCTCCTAGCTTTTTAAACACCGTGGTTATTCGTTTTGGTATCAATGATGAAAACGCGCATTATCACATTCCATTACTTGTCTCGCCTTATTCTTACAGCACTTATCGTGGCAGCTAGTCAAATACAATTAGCGTTAGCGCAAGGTTTAATGAGCCAGAATAAAGCAAAACCCACTTGATACGCACCAAGATAAATCATTCCCTGTCCTATCGGTCAAAGAAGAAAGTAAGCCTTTTTCTTCTTTGATTTATCACCATTGATTGCGCATCGCCCTAAAACAAAGGTTTCACAGATTAAAATATAGGTTCATTTGTTTCATGGCATATTTATTGCCATTTACTCCTTTAATAAAAGATTAAACATTCGCTAAGACAACGCGAAAACAAGCGAAAGATTAAAGGGGAATCATATGAAAGCACTTATTATCGGCGCTGGTATCGGTGGCATGTCAGCGGCAGCAGCATTAAAACAACAAGGTATCGAATGCGATATTTTTGAAGCGGTAAAAGAAATCAAACCTGTCGGTGCGGCGCTTTCAATTTGGTCTAACGGCGTAAAATGTATGAACCATTTAGGTATGGGCAGCATTATAGATGAGCTCGGCGGCCCGATGCACAACATGGCGTATCACGATGGCATTACAGGCAGCGTAATGACACAGTTCAGTCTTGCCCCATTAGTTGACGCTGTTGGCGAGCGCCCTTGCCCCGTATCACGTGCCGATTTACAAAGCCAAATGGTCGATTGGTGGGGACGCGATAAAATACAGTTCGGCAAACGCATCGAAAAAGTCGAGCAAAGTGACATAGGCGTAACCGCGTATTTTACCGATGGCAGCAGCGCTACGGGTGATTTTATGATTGCAGCCGATGGTACACATTCTGCTGTCCGTGCTGATGTGATTGGCTATCAAACAGAACGCCGCTATGCCGATTATGTAAACTGGAATGGCTTGGTAGAAATAGACGAAAGTATTGCTCCTGCCGATCAATGGACCACCTTTGTTGGCGAAGGCAAACGCGTTTCCATTATGCCGATTGCCGCTGGTCGCTTTTACTTCTTCTTTGATGTGCCGTTGCCAAAAGGTCTAGCAGAAGACAGAAGCACTGTGGTGGCTGATCTAACAGGTTACTTTACTGGCTGGGCTGAACCCGTTCAAAAATTGATTGCTGCCATTAATCCAGAAACCACCAACCGCATTGAGATTCATGATATCGAACCCTTCGATACCTTGGTAAAAGGCAATATCGCCTTACTCGGCGATGCGGCCCACAGCACAACACCAGACATTGGCCAAGGTGGCTGCTCTGCACTGGAAGATGCCGTCGTGCTTGGTCAGTGTTTCGCGGATCAATTCAAAGAGAAAGGCAAAACGGTTTCTGGTGTGCTAGCCGCTTTGAAGCAATACGAAGAAGAACGCCGCTTCCGTGTCAAAGATCTGGTCTTAAAAGCTCGTAAACGTTGCGATGTTACTCATGGTAAAGACATGCAAGAAACCCAAGCTTGGTACGACGAACTAAGACACGAAACGGGCGAAAACATTATTGCAGGACTGCGCGCCACCATTGTGAGTGGGCCGTTGGCGTAAATCCCGCAACAGACTCCTAAGTGGCCACGAACATTCTTTAGTTTTAGCCTCATTAAAGCTGACTGACGAGTAATGGATAGAAAACATAAAGCTTAATGAAAATAAAAAGGGCGTTCTACCTACTAAGTAGAACGCCCTTTTTTTACCTATTGAAAAATACTCTTATAGCGCTAAAGTAAAGGTTCCTTGCGGCTTAACAGGAAGATACTTTTTATAGAAATCTAAATAGGCTTGTTCTGGGTTCAGGTCTGCGAACAAATCTGGGTACATAGCTTTTGCGTAAAATTCGATCATTGCACTGTCTAAAATAGTACGGCATGCACCATGATAGGCACCGTATAAACGGTTGTTTTTTACAGCTGAGATAGAAGACCAGCCCACACGATTTTTATAACCTTCTAGACGCTTACGAGCTTCAGCTTTGTCAACGCCCTGCCCCATTATCATAGAATCAGAGCCCTTGCCTGTTTCATAACCTGTAATGACAATCACATCAGGATTGGAAGCAATCACTTGCTCAGGATTCAATTTCCCCCACCACTCCACAAAGGGGGCAGAAATATTGTCGCCACCTGCCATAGTCGAAATTGCACCCCACATATTTTTACCAAAGGTAAAACCAAGCTCTTGCACACCGGAAGCGCCAAACTCGGTATAAACTTTTGGAGCAGGTAGATTCGCATCCGCAAGACGCTTACTGATGCTTTCAACGGTTTTTTTATACTCGGCAGCAATAGTCGCGGCACGTTTTTCCTGGCCTGTAATAACACCGATTAACTCAGTGCTTTTTAGATGGCGCTCCAATGTTTGGGCGTTGTAATCCACAACAATGACTTTGATACCCGTATTTTCAATACGCTCAATATCAGTACCTAAGCCCTTGAATTGCCAATCCGCCAACATCAAAACATCTGGGTTCAAGCTAATAACTTTTTCTACAGAAAAAGTTTGCGTATCAACACGTCCAATACCAGGAATATGCTCTAAAGATGGGCGATGTTTGACATACATGTCCCAATTAGCAGGACGCGCTTGCCAAATGTATTTAGACATACCAACCACCTTGTCGTAAGCGGCTTCCGTGCCAATAGCCATATAATCTTCAGGGTAGAAACCGACAATGACACGTTGAGCTGGCGCATTAAATGTGACATTACGACCAAGGACATCCTTCACCGTAACTTGACCAGCCCAAGTTGCACTCACAACAAGAGTGAACAGAAACATTAAAAACGACTTAACCATGCTTATACCTTAATAAAGAAATTGATTGGTTATGATAATCGTTATCACATCATATTAGAAAGGACTTTTAAGAATATCTAAAACAAAAAAGCTCCTCTCCATACAAGGAGAGAAGCTTTCGTATATTACCCAAAAAAAGCGTCGAATTTATTCAGTACGGAAGCGAACAACCATAGAATGTAATTCTTTGCTCAATTGATCTTGCTTCTTACAAAGGCCTGCTACATCACCAGATATATTTGAAACACGATGCGCAGCTTCGCTTATCGCACTGATATTTTCATTCACACCTTCCGTCACTGCACGTTGCTCTTCCGCTGAAGCCGCTGTCTGCATTGTCATATCACGCATTTGCTTCACTACATCTTCTATTTGTTCGAAGGATTGCAGCGCCTGATCAGACAAGCTAATAGCACTTTCAGATTCCGCCAAGCTCGTTACCATGGACTCTGAAGCTTGCTTGGTTCTATTCGCCAAAAGCCCCAAGATATTACTAATTTGTTCAGTCGACTCTTGTGTGCGTCCCGCAAGAGTCCGTACTTCGTCAGCCACTACAGCAAAACCTCGACCTTGCTCTCCTGCTCGCGCCGCCTCAATCGCTGCGTTCAATGCCAACAAGTTGGTTTGCTCTGCAATCGCCTGTATTGTCGATAAAATCTGGTTGATATTCGTGGTTTCTTTTTGCAGCTCAGTAATAATTTGATTGGAATCTTTTAGTCGAGCCCCTAAACGATTTACCCCTTCTGCGCTGTTCTTAAGAAGATTTTTACCCGCAATAGTGGTTTCCAACCCTTTCTCAGAAAACTGAGCAGAGTTAGCGCAACTCTCGGCAGCTTCATTCGATGCAATCAGCATTTGCTGTCCAGCTTCTGAAATCAATTCAATGGACTGCAATTGATCCGTAGCAGACTGAGCCACTTCGCTTGCTTTTGCAGAGGTTTCCGCAGCCGCTTTATCTATTTGTATACTTGAGTCTTTAATACCAAGCATAAGCTTGCGAGTCGATTCAATAAACTGGTTAAACCAATTAGACAAAACGCTTGTTTCATCATTGGTATTAATTTCAATTTTAGATGTTAAATCCCCTTCGCCTTCAGCAAGTATACGTAAGTGATTCGAAACAGATTCGATCGGAGTAATTAAGCTTCTCGCCATAAAATAAGCGACAAGGCCAAATACAATTAATAGCAAGACACAAACAATGGCTGTCGTTTTTACTAGCTCAGCGGTGCCAGCATAAATTTCAGCGGCTGGCATTAAAGCAACAAACTTCCATTTTAAATTAGGCGAGGTATAAACATCAGCATAATACTCTTCACCATCCAGTTTAAAACTAATTAAACCGGACGAAGTCTGCGCAATTTTTCCATACGCATCTCCCTCTATTTCACTGATTTTTTTGAAGTTATTATCAGCATGAAGCGCATCAACTAGGACAGTACCAGTATTTTCAATCACCATGATGCTACCGGAATCCCCCAGTTTCGTATTATTCGCCATCTCTGTTAGTGTTTTAATCGAAACGTCTACAGCAACGACACCACCAATGGCACTCCCTTTTTTATATGTCCGTACCGCAGACACATAAACCGCATCATCAGCAGCCCAATAATAAGCATCACGTAAGATAACTTTGCCAGGAGCCTCCATAGCTTTTGTGTACCAAGGACGCTGCTTAGGGTGCCATTCAGCGTATTCATAGGTTCCCGGCCATTCTGCATAACCGCCCTTTTCATCCCCCATGTAGACGTATACGTAATTTGAGTTATTTTTACCAATCGCCTCAAACATAGTAAACACATCCGCTTCATAGCCACCATTCTGTGCGGCAATTTGACTTGGTGCTTTACCTTTAGGCTCAAAATAAGTCGTCAATAGTGTTGCATCGGGATTAGTCACAGTGGCACTGTCCGCAATAAAACCAACAACTGATTTTATATCACTCATAAATTGGTCGAAAGATTGCTCGACTGTACCTAGAGTTTGTTCACTATTCTGTGAAAAACTCTTTATTGCTTGATTTGAAGCGAGATAGGCAGTAATTGAACTTACTACTAAAACGGGCAATAAAGTCGCAACTGAAAAGGCTATAAGTAATTTCGTTTTGATTTTCATAACGGCATATCCAAAAGATATTTTAGGTGACATCAATAAATTCAAACGTTAGTATATGATAAGCTAGCTAACGTTCTAACTGATTGATAATTTAACAAAAAAGCGCATTCAATATCATTTAATTGCTAACGCTTTTTTTAAGCCTCCCTTTATCGTTCTTTTTGTTTATCCTTAATCCTAAAATACTGTATTAACAGAATACAAACCACACTTTAATTACAAAAATTAACGAATATAAACACAGACTACTCTCTATTAAAAAGAGACTACATAGGGTTGTCTCTTCGCACTAAAAATATTTTTTAGTTTAAAAGCTCATCTAAGGCATGTTATCAACAATACGAATAGCTGCATCCCTTAAGATTGGAAGGATATTTTTTTCTAACTGAGAGGTCTCGATACCGCCCTGCGGCCAAGTCAAAGAAAGACAACCGAGAAGTGCCCCCTCTCTCTGCCTTATAGGGACAGCAATAGACTCTAAAGGCAAACCATTCACACTTCGATGATTGTAATACGATACCTGACGGACACCGTAGCCTAATGCTTTAGTCTGCTCAATCATTTGGCTCAACCAAATACTATCATGAGCTAATTTTCCTTCTTTATTTGGTAATTTTCTGAGGGAGTGAATGATATCTGACCGTTCATCACTTTCACAAAAAGCCAGGAAACAACGCCCAACGCCCGAATAAAGAAACTCGGGGCGACATAATAATGATCGATTAATAAGGAAAGAAGTACGATTACGTGTGGTTTCAATCAGCCTCATTCTCTCCCCATCTCGGATAGCAATATCTGATGGCCAATCGAGCGTTTGATAAAGTTCGTTCAAAATGGGAGCACCAGCTTCGGCCAAACGCGCTTCTTGAGATTTAGGCTGAGTATCTTCAAGAACAGAAGAGGATAAGCTGTATTTACTATCACTGAGAGACCTAACCACCCAGCCACTCAAGCTCAGTGTTTTTAGAATCCTCAATAATGTTGCTTTGTTTATACCTGTGCAGCGTTGCAACTCAGAAAGAGAAAGTGGAGAAGTTTTTTGCAGTTTCTCCAACACATGCATCGCTCGTGTAACAGAATCAATTGCTTTTACCATAGGTCTAGCCATCTATGTATCAGGAGAGATTATTATAAGAACCATCAAATGACCGATAAAAATAACGGTCGCGGTCTTAAAAATATCTCATCTATTATTCTTATTTGGCTTAATTCTAATCGTTAAGTGGGAATTAAGGTTATTCAAAAAACAGAATACCGTCATTTTTTTTGAGATAAGAAAAAACCGCTCAAGCAAAAGGGGAGTAATACTTGAGCGGCTTCTTTTCATTAACTTAAGAGTATTTTTTTAAAAGCTAGTCGCTTAATAAATTAATAGCTTAAGTTAACACCTAGCGCAACATTGTCTGAGGTGATATCGTAATTACCCGTTTCAGCCCAGAACGCAATATTCTTTCCTACTTGCTTTTTAACTTGTAAAACAGTGCCATAATTATCGTTGGCATCTACATCAGAGTTTTTATCATAGTAAGCCGCTGCAATAGAATAGCCATTATCAAGATAGTAACGAGCAGCAACCCCTAAAGTATCGTAATCACCAGCAGAGCCAAATGTGTCCGTATTCATCTCATAAGTCGCACCAAGATCAAGATTATCGAACTTATAACCAGCGGTTAGCGCGGAACGAGTGTAGTTTTTAGATGCATTAGCCATACCTTTACTTACAATGACCTGACCCGCACCTAAATTCAAATTATCCTTGTCATAAACTAATCGATAGGCTGTTGCGTCAATGTCATCGCCATTATTTTCATTTAAAGATAGCGTCGCAAGCACCAGTTTGACCCCCATGAATTTAGGAGACGACCAAGCCATAACATCATCGCCTTCAGAAGGTTGACCATAAAGAGTATTGCCTGTTGTTGCAGCACCTCCGGAATGGGCTTCATTGTATTCAAACATGTCAACATTCGAATAAAGCTCACGATTCTGTCCACTAGTAATACGTGGCGCTAGGACAAAAGCACCGTATGCCGTTGGAAAAACAACACTAGCTTCTTTAATATGGATGTCAGCTTCACCCTCAGTGCCGTTAGTATCTCTACTATTAATAGCATCTGATACGTCAGCTTTAAGGTTATACACCATAGTAAACTCTTTCGCTTTAACAACACCATTCACACCAACTTCAGCTTCAAAAGCTTCTGGGTCAAAGTCTTTATCTTCGACCTCTAAAACCCCAAGGCTAGTAAGGAAAGTAAAGTTTGGTTTATTAACAACCACTTCTGACTCATCCGCTGCCAATGCCATTTGAGACAATAAAAATGGTGCTGACAAAGTCATTGCTAATAAATTGCGTGATTTTTTCATCATGAAACGCCCTTTTTTAATAATTGTTTTATAGAACGTTTGCAGGCTAACAAAATAATGTAAGATCAAAACGACATGTTTCACCTAGTGAAACATGTCGTTGATTTTAAGAATACCGGACAAAGCTCGAAACAAAAAAACAGACAAAAAAGAGCGTTCAACTCAGGTGTACTAAAGGAATAGAGTAAAAATAAGATGACACAATTCCCTAGTCTATAAAAAGCCTAGGTGTGATAAGTGCTAAATTAAATGGAGGTTCAACCGAGACCAGACATTATTAAGACTGGAAAAAATAAATAGGAATGGAAAAATTAAACGAAAGTTGCCACAACACAAGAGACTTCAGGCAGGACAGTTGTCTCATTTTTTTGCATATCAAGACAAAGATCTTTTATAAAAGGCGTTTGCTCTGGATATTCTTGCAACCAAGATAAGACAGCAGCCTGCACTTGCGCCAGACTTTGCTCTTGGGTTACAGGAGCGCCAAGCGCGATGAGTCTTTCTTTAAAATCGACTTCGTCGATCAAATCTACAATCATCATATTGCCTACCTATAAACAAAAAAATTGTTCAATCATTAACCAATGGGACATATAGCTTATACCTAAACGAGCACTTAGCGAACCACTTTTTCTTCTAATAAAAGATCAAAAATTGCTTGCGCTTTCTCTGCCGCTGTTTCGTCCTTCATTATCTTGCCACCACTCCCCATAGGCTTTGCTGTTGCAGCCTTCATTCGGTCTGCCGCGGTTTTGGCTTTCACCACTTTTAAGCGCTTAGGGCGAGGCTTAGCCGCGTTGATTTGCCACCGACTAGCTGACTCATCTACCACACTTTCTACCGTTAAAACATTAAACTGCGCTCTTAATCCTGGACCAAACGCCGTTTGTCGCGCTTCTTGAGCGGCATTATCAACGCTAGCAATAATTGGCAATTTCACCTTTACCGCGCGCCGCTGCCCACGTGGCAAAGCCAAAAGCAGCTCCACTTCATCTCCTTGAACACCAATGATATCAGCCACTCTTGGTACTAGGGACCAGCCCAACTGTTCTGCCAATAAATAGGGCAGCATTCCGGAGGACTCTCCACTTTCTGCGCGAACACCAGTTAATACCACATCAATAGGCTTGTCCTTTAAAAAAGAAACCAACACAGGAAGAGCGTCGCAATTACTTTCTTGTGCCAATACAGTTAACGAAGGCAATCCCATACCTGCGTATTGTCGTAAAACAGGCTCTTGAGCATTTCCCGCATGCACCACAGTTAATGCTTTACCCGCCAGCTTTAAGCCTAGCTCAACAGCCTGTCCATCTTGTTCGGCACGACGAGCACGACCCGATTGAGGATGACGACCGACCGAAACCAAAGAAACCACATTGATATTAGGCTGCATCGCTTTTCTCCTCTTGGTTCTTAGTCTCTTCATTAATAGACAAACGTTTTTTAGGCGATGAGTATTCTTCAGCCAGTCTAGATAACTCAGCCAATACCTCTTCACTATCGGCAATCACAGCCAAATCGGCACGCTTCACCATGTCACAACCAACATCGGTATTAATAGCAACCACCTTGTCACACTGCCCGATTCCTTGCATATGTTGGATCGCGCCCGAAATACCAACGGCAAGGTAAACACGAGCAGTCACCCAAGTGCCCGATGCCCCAACCTGACGAGCACGCGGCATGAAACCATCATCAACCGCCACACGACTTGCGCCTTCGGTAGCGCCCAGCGCTAAAGCCGTTGCATGAAATTGATCCCAATTATGGATACCATTGCCTGCTGACAAAATGAATTCAGCTTCCGCCAGTGGTACCGCATTGGCATCAACAGCAATTAGCCCTTGATCAACCAAGTTAGGAGGTGTTTGTTCAATACCATCGACGAACATTGGTAATACCTGATGACGAGTCTCTTCAATCGCATTAGCACACTCTTCCATCAGCATCAAAATACGTGGCGTTTCTCGCAGAATATCCTGACTGCTCGATGCTCCACGACTCACCGTAGTCGATGCTGTCACTTGCCAAGCTTGAGCAACTGGTCGTTCGCCTAATTTAGCCGCCAAGCGACACGCCAAATCCGTTCCGCCATGCACACTGTCAGGAAACAACCAACGCTCTGGCTGATATTGCACTTCGACCTGCATTAAAGCAGCTACCCTCGCTTCTGGTGCGAAGCCTTCAAATTCGTCAGCGGTTAAATGAATCAAACGATCCACACCCGCTAAATCAAACTGCGTTTCTTTGCTCTCACCAAAACACACCAAGACGACCACTGTGTTCCTGTTACTTTCAGCCACCAGCTGATGGGCCAGACCAAGAATATCTTTGTCGTGACTGGTCAAACGCCCACCAATCATATCCGCCACCACCATGATGTAACCATCCGGATTCTCGACGATCTGCAAAGGTAGCTGTGTTTGTTTCGCTTCGTCAGTACGCTTTTTACTGTTGAGTCCTGCAGAAGACAGGTTCTCCCTATCAATACGTTTAATACCATTCGGGCCAATAAAACCAATAACATGAGGATTCCTACGCAACAACCCCGACGGGCCGCGTACTTCACCTTGTCCGGTGGAAGCCACAGCACTATGCAAAGGGTGCAGGCGATTTCGAGCAATCCACTCCGTTCTTGGATCTCTGCGTAACAGGCTATCTAAAGAGCTGTCTTCTGAAGAAAAATGACTCATCAGTGTTTCTCCTCAATAAGCTGACCCGCCAAAATCTCAGCGATATCTTTGACAACAGGTCGTGGCTCTACCACCCCTTCCAACATGGCCGTACATTGCTGACAACCTACCGCGACCAGTTCTGCGCCTGTACTGACCACATCTTCCATACGCATATCAGCAATACGACGCTCACCCGGGATATCCGTAATTGGAGCGCCACCGCCACCGCCACAACAGCGTGAGCGATAACCAGAGCGTTCCATTTCCGCCACATCAATTCCCAAGGTCGCCAATAGTTCACGAGGCGCTTCGTACTCGCCGTTATAACGTCCCAAATAACATGGATCGTGATAGGTTACCTTGCCACCTTTAAAGGTATCCAGCTGCAAACGGCCATCTTTCACTAACTGATTCAAAAAAGTCGTATGATGCAAAACGACCACACTTTCCCCAGAAATGGATAACAAACCATCAGAGCCAAAATCACCGTATTCATTTTTCAAACAATGAAAGGCATGTGGGTCAGTCGTCACAATCTTGTTGAACTGATATTTCGACAAAGTCGCTAAGTTGCGTTTTGCCAAGCTTTGGAAAGTCGCATCATCGCCCAAACGGCGGGCAACATCGCCACTGTCTAATTCTTCATCACCCAAAATAGCGACATCGACATTAGCAGCTTTCATCAATTTGACGAAAGCCCGAAGAATCCGCTGGCTGCGCATATCAAAAGCACCATCAGACACCCAAAACAATACATCCGCTTGTCTCACATCTTTCATCAGATTCAAGTTTTGATCCGCCGCCCAATGGGTTCGGCTCGCTGGTGCATAACCATTCGGATTATCCGTAGCGATTATGTTTTCGAGGACTTGCGCGCCTTTGTTCGGCGTATCGCCTTTTTCCAGTGTCAAGAAACGACGCATATCAACGATGGCATCCACATGCTCAATCATCATTGGGCATTCTTCGACACAAGCTCGACAAGTAGTGCACGACCAAAGCGTATCTGGATGGATCAAACCGTCAGTAATGATTTGATTCGGCGCGCCTTTAGCGTTGCCTACTTCAATATTTGGGTAAGGACTGCCAGCGTACTTTTCGTCTGTGCCACCAGCAAAGCCCACCACCATATCTTGAATCAGCTTTTTAGGGTTCAATGGCTGACCCGCAGCGAACGCAGGACACACAGCTTCGCAACGACCGCACTGCACACAAGCATCAAAACCTAATAACTGATTCCATTTAAAATCGATTGGTTTCGCCACGCCGTGTGATGCTTCACCTAAAACCGCAGGTTTTAACCCCGTAGAACGTCCACCATCAAAGCGCTCAGGACGACGATGAAAGGCAAGATGCAATGCTCCAGCGAAAGCATGTTTCATCGGCCCGCCCCATGTCATGCCAAACAGCATTTCACTAAGACTCATTAAGATCAAAACTGACAAGACTAATGTAAGCAGCCAGCCACCAAAGCCCTCTGGCAGCTTTCCAACAATAGGTAATCCAGCAGCAGGCAAGGTCAATACGAAAAAAGTAATCGAAAACGTCAGCAAGCTTTTAGGCAAGCGCATCCACGGCCCTTTAGAAAGGCGCGAAGGCGGATTCATACGACGCTTATAAACGAAAAGCGCACCGCAAAACATCATCACCAAAGCCGCTAATAACGCCCAAGCGAGAACCTTGCTGTCGATGCCAAACAGGTGAACAAACACCACTAGCACCATCGCCAATACAAAACCGCCCCCCGTCGCCACGTGAGTACGAGACATATACTTATCCCGCTCCACCACGTGATGAAGATCATGCAAATAGCGTTTCGGCATGGCTAGTAACCCCGCCAGCGCATCGACTTTTTCAGCCTGCCCTGCACGCCACAAATTCATACGGCGAACCGCGCCAATTGCGGCAATCACAAGTAAAACACCAATCAAAGTTGGAGGTAACCAATCAAGCATCATGATCTATTACTCCTACAAATCCTTGCATAAGCGCAAAGCATCATACATCGCCGCATGAACATTACGCTGCGATACACCATCCCCCAAACGCCACAAGATCATGCCTTCACCATTCTGATCGTTAAGAACAGGTTGAGGTTTCACATCAAACAGCGCTTCGTTATCAATCTGACCTTTGTTACACGAACTGGCTTTCAAGGCATAATATAAGTCTTCATTTGGGCGAGTGCCGTTCTCGACCACAACTTGATCCACGACACGCTCTTCTTTTTTCGCCGTATATTCGTTCTCTAACACGGCGATCAACTTGCCGTCTTCACGGTAAACTTTGTCGAGCAACATATCCGAGGTCATGATGACTTCTTTCTCGTACAAAGAACGGTAATAGGTCGGGAAGGTCGTGCCACCAATGCCGACACCGGGTTTAATATCATCTGTTACCAATTCCACCAATGAGCCTTTAGAAGCCAAGTAATCCGCTGCCGACATGCCAGAGAATTCGCAAATCGTGTCATAAACCAAAACGTTTTTGCCCGGCTCGACCTTACCGCTGAGAATATCCCAAGTGGACACCACCAAACCTTCTGCTGCTCCCCATTCTGGATTTTGCTCTAAGAATGGACGACCACCCATGGCCAAAATACACACGTCTGGATTGAGCTCTTTAATCAGTTCTTCGCTGGCAGCGGTCTCTAAACGCACCTCTACGCCCAAACGCTCAATTTCCATGACCAACCAACGCGTAATACCGGCAATTTGATCACGTTGTGGCGCTTTAGCCGCCAACACCAATTGCCCGCCAAGCTCGTCTGATTTGTCAATCAAGGTCACTTTATGGCCTCGTTCTGCGGCAACACGAGCGGCTTCTAATCCTCCTGGACCACCACCAACGACGACGACATTGCGAACTGCACCTGTGGTTTTTTCGATAATATGAGGCAATCCCATATATTCACGAGAAGTCGCGGCATTTTGGATACATAACACATCCAAGCCCTGATACTGGCGGTCGATACAATAATTCGCGCCAACGCACTGACGGATTTGATCCACCTGATCCATTTTAATCTTGGCGATAAAGTGCGGATCGGCAATATGCGCTCTCGTCATACCGACAAAGTCCACATAACCCGCTTCAATAATGCGTTTCGCCTGATTCGGATCTTTGATGTTTTGCGCGTGAATGACAGGTACTTTCACCACTTCTTTTATGCCTGCTGCCAAATACAGAAAAGGCTCTGGCGGATAGCTCATGTTCGGAATCACGTTTGCCAACGTATTGTGGGTGTCGCAACCCGAACCCACGACGCCAAAATAATCCACCATATCTGTCGCATCGTAGTATTGCGCAATTTTCTTCATTTCTTCATGGCCTAAACCATCAGGATGAAATTCATCGCCCGTGATACGCATACCGACCACAAAATCTGGCCCCACTTCAGCACGCACGGCTTTTAATACTTCCATGCCAAATTTCATGCGGCCTTCAAAAGTGCCACCCCACTCATCGGTACGTTTATTGACTCGTGGCGACCAAAACTGATCTATCATATGTTGGTGAACCGCAGACAGCTCCACGCCATCTAAACCGCCTTCTTTGGCACGACGCGCTGCTTGGGCGAAATCACCAATGATGCGCCACATTTCTTCTACTTCAATGGTTTTACAGGTCGCACGATGCACAGGCTCACGAATACCAGAAGGCGACATTAGATTTGGCCAGTTTTCACCATCCCAACGAGAACGGCGACCCATATGACTAATTTGAATCATGATCTTGCCGCCATGCTTATGCACCGCATCGGCAAGGTTTTGAAAATGAGGAATAATACGATCGGTCGATAAATTAACTGAGCTCCACCAGCTTTGTGGGCTATCAATCGACACCACGCTAGAGCCACCACAAATAGCCAAACCACAGCCACCTTTGGCCTTCTCTTCGTAATACTTTACATAACGATCTGTCGTCATGCCCCCATCGGTAGCATACACCTCGGCGTGTGCCGTACTCACAATACGATTGCGGATGGTTAATTTATTGATCTTGAGTGGTTCGAACAACACATCATATTGGGACATAACAAAACCCCGCCTAACTGGCAAAACGTAAAAAAATGGATCATAAAAAGAAAGAGCACCTGCCCGCGCTCTTTTCTCAATTAGAGTGGAGATATATCAAAATAACCGACGCTAAACCCTTCCTCCGCTGCACTCTGGGTTTGTACTGCTTTGGTTCGAATTGGCATTCCTTTACTTTCTAAAATTTGATCCAGTGCGCCTGAAAACCACCCCGTAAACATATAATCCACCTTGCGGTGGACCTTTTTACCGTGGATCTTTTCGTAGTGATAAACAAAAGCCGAGTTTTCCAGGCGTACTTTTGCTGTGCCTTTTTCTACATCTAATTCTTCGGTAATAAAGAAGCCCCAACCGCGCTGAGATAAACGCTGCAAATAATGGTGCCAAATCTCCTCGCCATAAATACCGTGGCACGCTGACTCTTGCTCACACCAAAAATAGGCTGACTTGTAACCCGCTTTATAAAGGATCTCGGCATAACGTTCAGCTCCAATTTCGTCTTCAATCCCCATATGATTATTGACAAAAAAGTGACGCGGCACATACAACATCGGTAGTGCATCCGTCGTCCAAACGCCCGTTTCATCGTCTACTACTATTGGCATTTCTGGCGCATGAGTTCCCATAATTATTCTCCCCAAACATTTTTTAACAATGAGACCCAATTCTCACCCATAATTTTGACAACCTGACGCTCGCTAAAACCATGCTTCAGCAAGGCTTCAGTCAAGTTTGGGAAGTCACCAACGGTGCGCATACCAAGCGGATTAATAATCTCGCCAAAGCGCGTCAAGCGGCGGGCATAACCTTTGTCATGCGTTAGGTATTCAAAGAAGTCATAACCGTGGCCTTGAGTAAAGTCAGTACCAATACCGATCGCGTCTTCACCAACGATGTTGTAGATGTATTGAATCGCCTCCACATAATCGTCAATGGTGGCGTTAATACCGGCTTTTAAGAATGGCGCAAACATGGTGACACCGACAAAACCGCCATTGTCAGCAATAAACTTAAGCTCTTCGTCTGTGCGATTACGTGGGTGTTCTTTTAGCCCAGCGGGCAAACAATGAGAGTACGCCACAGGTTTTTTCGATTCGATGATGACTTCCTTGGCGGTATTTGGCCCAACGTGAGATAAATCACACAACATACCGACACGGTTCATCTCCGCCACAATCTCGCGGCCATAGCCAGACAAACCGCCGTCGCGTTCATAACAACCCGTGCCAACCAAATTTTGTGTGTTGTAGCACATCTGTACAATGCCCACGCCAAGGTCTTTAAAAATCTGTACATACCCAATTTGATCTTCAAACGCATGCGCATTTTGAAAACCCATCATCACACCCGTTTTACCTTCGGCTTTGGCGCGTTGAATGTCTTTCGTGGTGTAAACCTTAGTCAGCAGGTCGCTATTGGCTTCAATCAACTGATTCATCTCAACCACATTGCGAACCGTACCTTCGAAGTTTTCCCAAAACGACACGGTGCAATTTGCTGCCGTCAGCTTGCCCTTTGCCATGTCTTCGAATAACTCACGATTCCACTTCGCACAAATCAAACCGTCAATAATAATGGACTTGTCGTGTAGCTCTGCTGCGTTCATTGTTTTTCCTTACCTACTGGGTAAAACTTCAATGAACTCAGTGTAATTTTTCGCTACAGGTGGCAGGTGGCTGGAAACGACTAGAGGTAGACTAAAAGCGACGAATTGCGACAGGCATGTCGCGGATGCTGACGAAGACACTTTCGCCGAATTGTTAGCGCAGAAGGTAACGATTACTAATGACTAAGTCCCTTCCCCTTTTGTCTTCAAGAGGGTGTCGCAGAAGGGGATTTTTAATGGATTATCACTTTACTAACCGGCCTATTTAGCCAGTAAATTGATAATTCCATAGTTTTATTTGGTAATGATCTTTTCTTACTAAAACCTCATACATGAGGATTAGTATGAGACAAAAACTCGATAAAATGGCCAGAAGCGCGATTAAACGGCTTAGATTATAGGCCAGTATATGCAGTGCGAACTCTAGTTTAACCGCTTTTAGCCCATTCCTCTTAAAACGGGTCAACCCATGAACACCTCGCAAAACCGAGAAGACAGGTTCCACCATCGCCTTTCGATATTTAAAGCGCTGCTGTGCTTTGGGCTGTAGCATGACTTGCCTAAGCGCGTCCTTCATTTCATCACTAGGATAACGCTTTACTTGTCTTCCATTCTGGCTTTTCGTGCATTTTTCTTTCAGCGGGCAGGTTTTACAGTTGGGCGTTCCATATAGAACATAACCTTTGTACTTATCCGTCCCTTTGTAAAACGAGATAGGCCGCATTTCATGGCCTGCAGGACAGAGATAATGGTTTTCTAGTTCGTTATAGATAAATTGGCTTTTGGGATAGCGTCGGTACTGTTTGGGTCTGCCACCATCATTTCCTTCTGGGCAGAGTAAACTGATTTCTCGCTCAAGAGACTCTTTAACGATCTGATCACAAAAGTATCCTGCGTCTAACATCAGTTCATTAGGTGTTTCTCCTGATAACGACACACATTGATCCAATAACTCAGGGATGACCGAGACTTCGGCGGAAGGGTGAATCGTTTGAGCCACAACAATTCGATACTCATTTGCTAAGACAGACGGCTTATAGGAAGCAGAATAACCACTGTGCTTTTGTGGTTGGACAACCGCTTCTGGTTCTAATGGGTTGATGCTAATGCCATTAGAACTCCTTCCTTTCGCTTCTCTTGCTTCAATCCGTGTTTTCAATAGATTGTTGGCTTCATTCGCCTGCTCTGATTTACGCTGCTTTTTTAAGTTCTCCGAGTTGGCTTTTGCCGCTTTTTCTAATGATAAAGCACGCTCTGCCATCGCCTCCTTCTTAAGCAATCGATAACGTGAGCACGCGGCCTCTATGACGGTTCCGTCTCCTGCAACAGAATGAGTTTTAGAACCTGTTTTTTCCAAAATAGACCGTGTTACGGCTTCAAAAAATTCAACACTTAATCGTTCTTGATGCACTAAAATAAAACGTCCTATCGTTGCATGGTCTGGATAGATACCACCGCTTACCCACATTCCACCAAGATCAAGGCGAGCCAAATTTTCTAATTGCCTAAGCGAAGATTGCCCATTCATTAGTCCATATAAAATAAGCCCTAGCATAGACCATGGAGCATAAGGCGGTGCGCCTCCAGGCTTGTATGATTCAATAAAAGACGACCAATCCAACTCAGACAAAAAAGACCTAATAATAAGAGGAGAGGTTTGCTTTAGTTCTTTGAGATGGTCTTTAAGAGTCGTCATTCCAAGGTATAAATCATTTGGGTCGGGATCGACAAAAACAACGCGATTCTGCAAACGTGTTGTTTTTTTCTGCTTGGCGTTACTGCGCTCACTGAATAAGTCGAATTGCTTTTCCCTGTGAGCTTTGAGGCGAGAATTTGAAGTCATAGTCGTCTATGTAGTTTTGTATGATTGCCAATAATTATAAAGTCACTTACCCCTTCTGCGACACCCCCTTCAAGGGGAAGGCGGAGGATGGGGTTAATCTTTGATTCCATTCAAACGCTTTGTATTCCCGACCTTTATTCCGCCCCGCTGGGCGTGTAACTTTTGCCCAGAGCCGCAAAAGTAACCAAAAGGTCTCTTTATCGGGCTTTCGCCCAAACGTCTCACTCATCTTATTTAAAGTTATGTTTTGCAAGACGATTTATATCGTAAGGCATAGATTGTTTTTGGGGTTTTTAGGAAGGATATTTTTAACTGACTCTGAAACGCCATAAAGTCGCGCAACTCTGTTGCGTCGAACTAACTTCATCGGGATTTCAAGCGCATAAGGTAACGTTTACAAATCACTAAGTTCCTTCCCCTTTTGTCTTCAAGGGGAAGGCGGAGGATGGGGTTAATCTCTTTTGATCGTTTGAGCCTGTATTGACCGGATGCTCGAAATACTAAGGGATCGAACCCCTTTTTGATCACAGCCCAACAAGACGTAATTTGTTGTGTTTAAATTTTTTGTCGGCATAAATGCCGACCTACAAGTGATTGGTTTTTGTAGGTCGCGGCTTTAGCCCGACAACGTAGACTAAGAGACCAAGGATGGTTGGGGTCAGATCAAGAAATAGTTTAAGAAATAGTTTTCTTTGATGAACTAAAAGAACCAAAAACACCTAGGATGGTTGGGGTCAGATCAAGAAATAGTTTAAGAAATAGTTTTCTTTGATGAACTAAAAGAACCAAAAACACCTATAGATCAGCGAAAGTTGCCGATAATGTTTAGCCTATTTTTGCTCTGACCCCAACCTTAATCGTTTGAGCCTGTATTGACCGGATGCTCGAAATACTAAGGGATCGAATCCCTTTTTGATCACAGCCCAACAAGACGTAATTTGTTGTGCTAAAGTTTTTTGTCGGCATAAATGCCGACCTACAAGTGATTGGTTTGTATTGGTTTTTGTAGGTCGCGGCTTTAGCCCGACAACGTAGACTAAGAGACCAAGAATGGTCGAAGAATGGTCGGGGTCAGATCAAGAAATAGTTTTCTTTGATGAGCTAAAGATACCAAAAACACTTATTGATCTGCAAAAGTTGCCGATCATGTTTAGCCTATTTTTGCTCTGACCCCGACCTTAGGGACGGTGCTATTTCTTAACGATTAAGTCTTCTAGTTTCAATCCGGTGGCTTTTTGGATACTGCGCCATAGATAGTAAAATATTGCCATTAGCATGATCATCGATGGAATGGCGATCATTGGATAGCTGTATAAGGTCATTTGCCCTAGTTCTTCATTAAAGGCTTCGGTTCCCGCTGGGCTAGTGACGATCCATTTAGCCAAGACGTAATTCATTGTCGCGGAGAAAGCAAAAGAACCCGCAATAAAGTACGTGGCTTTAATTAGACGATTTTCAAACATAGCCGTGCTGTTGTTCTCTTCTAATTTCTGCTTAATAGTATCAACATCCATGATCGCCGCATTGAAAAACATAGCTCGCACCAAAGGATAAGGCGTGAACGTCGATACTAAAACGCCAACCCCGATAATCGCAGGTATGGCTGCTTCCTTGATAGCCAGCCATTTATTGTCCAATTCAAACAAACCAATGCTGCCCGTCAGTAATACACTCACCAACCCTAACAAAGCGATGAAGTTGAATTTTCGATACCTGACTAACTCAAAAAGCCCCCAACCAAGAGGAAGCGCCAGCGCTGCAATCAAACCTCCGCTAGTACCTAACTTATCTTCACCACTTAACTTCATTAAAATTAACGACGGTAAGATGACACTAACAATAAGATCAACCATCGGGCGTGGCTTGTGTTCAGGAGTGTTATTCATAATTTCGGGTTCCAACTTCGATTCAAATGCTAATTGGTGACTATCATAAAGGAAAAATGCTCATGTGAGTGAATAGACAATTATTTTTCGCTGAAGTGCCAGAGGTTTTGAGGATTTCATCCTTCTACCTTTTCTTGGGTTCCATTCGAATGCTTTGTATTCCCGACCTTTATTCCGCCCCGCTGGGCGTGTAACTTTTTGCTAGCGCCCAAAAAGCAACCAAAAATTCGCTTTTAGATCGTATGCGACCACAGCAAACATTTCGATACCACTCCACTGTTTAACAAACCCAATAACGAAAAAGGCCGCCAATTACTTGGCAGCCTATCTGGTTTCACTGGTCATAATTTGCTCCTTTTATCTTAGGTTTTGCTTGGCTTTTAGAAAGGAAACCAGTTCTTCCTTGTTGATCATGTCAATATGTTTCCCTCTGCGGATTGTTAGTTTTCCTGCTTGGGCTTCTTGCTCTCCTATTATGACGATGTTGGGAATTTTGAGTTCAAAGCTGCGCTTTATTTTGCGGCCAACGGAATGATCGCCAAATTCACACAAGACGTTTATGCCTTGTTGTTCTAGATCTGCTCGTATGTGTTTGGCGTAGTCTAAAACGGAATCGTTAACTGTGACTATTGCCACGGGCTGCGGATGTATCCATTCGGGCAGTACGCCTTGCGAAACTTCGAGCAATATACCGATCCAGCGCTCTATCGAGCCATAAACCGCTTGATGTAAGATAATTGGCTGCTCTCCTTCGCCCTGTTCATTATCGAATTCCAGTTCGAAACGATCTGGTAAGTTGAAGTCCAGTTGTATTGTTCCGCATTGCCAAATCCGGCCCATGGCGTCTTGTAATGCCAGTTCAATTTTTGGCCCATAAAACGCGCCTTCACCTATTTGAATATCAAAAGGGACTCTTTCTGCCTGACAAGCTTCTTTAAGTATCTCTTCCGCACGTCGCCACGATGCATCGTCGCCTAACGCTTGCTCTGGTTGTGTAGAGATTTTTACTTCTAGAGCTTGATAGCCGTAGTCGCTATAAATTTGTTTTGCCCGTTGAAGAAACTGACCAACTTCCTGCTTCACCTGAGACCACGCGCAAAAAACATGAGCATCATCTTGAGTAAACTGCCTTAACCTTAAACAACCATTTAATGAGCCGGACGATTCGTTACGATGCACTAAACCAAATTCAAATAGCTTCAGCGGTAAGTCTCGGTAGCTGTGTACGCCGCGCTTATACATGAGTATATGGGCAGGACAAGACATCGGCTTTAGGGCGTATTCTTGATCGCCATTTTGCTCGCCACCAAAGAACATGTCTTGAGCATACATATCCATATGACCGGAGATATGCCACAACTCTTTTTTCATTAACTGAGGTGTACGCACTTCTTTGAAGCCATATTGACGATAACAGCGTCGCATATGTTCTTGTATATTTTGAAACAAATACCAGCCATTGGGATGCCAAAATAACATCCCAGGTGCTTGTTGTTCTGAATGGAATAAGTCGAGCTGTTCCGCGAGTTCGCGATGAGTTTTCATATCCTTCTCCTAATGAAAGATTTTTAGTGAAAATACTCTGAGCGAACAACAAGAAATAGACATAAAAAAAAACCCCTGGCGATTCGCTCAGAGGGCTTTTTTTATCTAATAGCAGTTACCCTCCAAACAACCTTGTGGTGGTCGTGGTGGTAGAGGCGCTGTATTGAAAAAAATCAAATAAAGAGTTCATGAGAATATTTTTATCACTTAAAACCTTTCCTGACAATAGCCAGCTCTACTTTTCTGCCAAGCGAATGCAGTTGCGGCCATTTTCTTTGGCTTGATACAAGGCCGAGTCTGTTTGTTGAAATAGTTGTCGCGGATCTGGCGTTAGCTCTGGCCAGCTTGAGATACCAATAGAGATAGTAATATTTTCGAGCAAATACCCTTCATATTGTATTTGTGTTTTTTCAACGGCACCCCTTAGTTGCTCGGCTTTTTGTAGGCAGTCTTCACCTTTTACTTTAGGAATAACCACGACAAATTCTTCCCCTCCCAACCGACAAACAATATTCCCATCATGGAAAAATTGCTCTAACAGAGCGGCTAGTGTTTTCAGTGCTGCATCACCAGCAGGATGGCCATAAGTATCGTTGAAGGTTTTAAAGTAGTCGATATCACAAATCAGTAGAGACAAGGGCGATTGATTTTGTTCCGCTACTGCAATTTCATGCTCCATCACCTCGGAGAAAAAACGTCGATTTTTTAACCCTGTAAGTTCATCTTCATAAGAAAAGCGCTGTAATTCTTCACGTAACGCAATATTTGCTAAGGTAATATTTATTTTTTCTACTGCTCGTTTTAAGAGTTTCATGAAGTGCTCTATGGGGTAACCATTAAGCATCTCTGTTGCATGAACTTGCAGTAACGCAACATAACGAACAGTACCTTGCTGATTCATAATTCTAAATGGAAAAATGCCTTGTTCATTATTAAACTTTGCCTTGGTCAGCGCGGTATTATCAAACGACGGCGAATCAATTTCATACCCCCAACAATGCACCCTTTTCCATCCATCAGGAACCGCCATACTAAACACGCCAGAGAAAGGTACACAAAGTGCCTCAATCCTATTAGCTATCTTTTCAATTCCCACTTCTAGTGTATGGCAACTTTCTAGATCAAAAATGACATCACTAACCATTTCAAGCTTTTCCTGCTGAAATAACAAACCATTGGCACGCAATGCTTCTTGCTTTGCGATAGCGCTAAGTTGCTCGGTACGTTCAATAACTTCCGATTCTAGAGATATATTCAGCTTCGCTAATCGTCTTTGGGTCGACAAATAGTGGTTAAAAGACAAACCAATTATCGCTACTGAAAATAGCAGCGCACCACTAGAAACAGGGATAGAACTCCACGATATCCAATTATGGGCAACGGCCATATCGAGCATCATGACAGCGCAAAAACCAAAGTAAGCTAGGATAAGTAATTTTTGCTCCAAACGAACACGCTTGAACACCAATAAAACCGATACTACAAGCAGGAATAAGCTAACAATAAACATCCCATCAAATGCTGGGTAAAGCTGAGTAAGGTGAAGAACACCAAAAACACTCCCGATTGCTGCGACTAACAAAAACACAAGATGGGCACGCCATAGCCATTGAAAATGACGGACCTCTAACCCCGCATCTGATAACCACTCAGCCAACAGCATAAACATTGGAATCGGCAGTAAAAAATACGCATAGGCTCCGATATAGTTCCAAAGTAAGGGCTGATCCCAAACAAGCTTCATTGCTGGGATGTCTCCCAACACCAAGCCGGCTGCCGCAAGAGAAAATAGACATACATTCATAAATTGCCGGCGTTGACCCTTAAGCATGGCAAAAATAGCCGCCATCAGCGCAATAAAAATGGTCACCCCTGCGACAATCAATCCCTGCAATGATTCTTTAGTAATTTGTTTTAGTACATCAACTCGTTCAGCGAGCTTTCGCTCTCCCCAAAAGCCAATATTTATGTAGTTTGAATACACGCGGAAATACAACGTTTGACCAGCAAAGTTTTCAGGTAAAATGACCATATGCCAAGGCCAACCCGCAAATATACCAGCGCCATCTTGATCTAACTGACCATGTTTATAAATAAGCTTCCCATCCAAATACGCTTCCGCTAATAAATCGATGCTGGAGGTGTAAAATACGGGATCTCTATAAACATGTTGCGGGAGAGTTATGCGAAACCAAACATTGTGGTGAGCGCCACGCGCTGGTGGATCAGACGGAAAAGCAATGGGCTGCCAATCAACTAATTGATCGTTTTTAGTCCATAAGGGCACGCCGTCAGAGTCAAACGGAGAATCTCCCCATGCGTATTCCCAACCGTCATCTAAATTCACATCTTGCGCAAATACGTTGGCCGACAAGCACAATAATGCCGTCGCAAAAAGCAACAAGATAAGATGAAGAAATTCAGTTTGTAATGACCTCAAGGTATTACTCAACCAAAGCTTGTATTGCGGAAACAAAATCCATTATGTACCTCTCACTTTCGATACTTTAATTTCTTTCCTTAGAATTAAACGACGTAATCTTAGTCCAGAGCATTACAGAAGCCTAACTCAAAGCAAAGATTAGTATTGTAAAGAATCGTTTACTCTTTTTAGCAAGTCATGAATAACATAATAAAACGATTAATAATGCATTTTAGAACCTCATACTTAACTTACCTAATACTGACCGATATCTATCCCAGCCCTGACAACGCCTAACAAATGATTAAGCAGCATTTGCTTCTCGCAAAATCCCTTCTTTATAATGACAGCCTATTTAATAGTCCATGCAGTTTTCTAGGCGGTTTTACGATGTTCTTTACAAAGATTTTTTTCAAGGTAGCACTGGCAGCGACGTTAGTTGTGATGGTTGGCTGTAGCTCTTCGCCTACGGGTCGCAAGCAGTTTACCGTGCTACCGGACAGTCAGATGAATGAAATGGGGGTTCAATCCTTTACCGAGATGAAGAAAGAAACGCCGTCGTCGTCGAATACGAAGTTACGTGAGCAAGTGCAATGTGTGGCGGATTCATTGATTGCAGTATTACCTGAAAAATACCGCAAACAAGACTGGGAAGTCGTATTATTTGACGACGAACAGATAAATGCCTTTGCATTGCCGGGTTATAAGGTCGGTGTTTATACTGGTCTATTAAAAGTGGCTGACAATCAATCCCAGTTAGCAGCGGTAGTCGGCCATGAATTGGCACATGTCATTGCGCGACACGGTAATGAGCGTGTTTCTACTCAATTAGCGACGAGTCAAGCTTTGGCGTTGGGTTACCAGTTGAGCGGAGAGGAATCACCAGAAAAAATTGCTATCTTCCAAGCTCTCGGGCTTGGAGCACAGGTCGGAATTATTTTACCTTTTAGCCGTTCTCATGAATCTGAAGCTGACCTATTGGGTTTAGAATACATGGCAAAAGCCGGCTTCGACCCAAGAGAAAGCGTTCAGTTATGGCGCAATATGAGTGCACGCGGTGAAAGTAAAACACCTGAACTGATGTCAACTCACCCATCTAACGCTAATCGCATTAAAGATTTGACGGCTAATTTGCCAAACAACCTGCCCACTTATAAAGCCTTGATCGCTCAGAATAAAGGCGCTAAGTGCTACTAATCCTCCCTCCCAGATAATGTAGGGACAGGGCAAATATTACTCCCTGTCTCTTACTTTCCATATATAACTCGCTTGCTTTTCTTGCTCATTCATTTTCTATGTGAGGTAAATCTCCCTCTATTAGTGCCTCACTTATTAGGTAAACCTATAAGTATTATTTATAGCAAAAGAAAACTATCACAGTCGTTCTGCAACAATTCTTGAATTCGACTTAAAAAGCATCATTTTCAAGAACAATCCGTGCTTTTCAGTAACATTTGGAAACAATTCATTAAAATTCTTTATGGTAAAATAATGCCTATTTACTAAGGTACGTTATTACCTGCCCTTAGAATGAATTCATAATAAAAACATCAACGATCGATGTTGCTAATCTGTTAAATATGAGGGAAAAATGACGCTTATTCATTCGTCAAAAATAATCATTGGAGTAGTGCTGTTATACGCGTTTACTCTAGCTCATGCGAGCACGACCATTCCCCTCACCGACTATTTCAAAGACACTTGGTCTACTCATGAAGGACTTCCACACAATAGTATCAATGCCATAGCTCAAACTTCTGACGGTTATTTATGGTTCGCTACTTGGGAAGGTGTCGCTCGTTACAATGGTCGTGAATTTCGCTTTTATGAGCGTTCGTCAAAAACAGGGATTCTTGATTCAGGAACCCGCACACTCGTATCTGATACCAACAACGGCCTGTGGATTGCTGGTGTTCGTGGCGGAATAACGTACCGCCAAGGAAATAACTGGCAGCCACAACTGACCGCTCCTAGTATGGTGAATAACATACTTAAAGACAGTTCTGGCGACCTTTGGATAGCCGTAGAAGGATTAGGAGTGCTCCACCGACCTAAATCGAGTCTTGAAAATAGTGTTAGCAAAGAAAATTGGGCCTTGCAGAATATAAGTGCTAATCGATTGCTAGAAGACAGTAAAGGCAGAATCTGGGCAACAACGAACAAAGGCTTATTCCAGCTTAATGGCAACAACAAACAAGAAGTGTTAGCACGCTACAACCTTCCTGAACTGCATGTTTACGCCATTCTAGAAACACATAATGGACAAATGTTGGTGGCGACCGAAAGAGGTGCCTACATTATTGGCGATAAACGAGCCACGTTATTGCACCCTAGTCTAGCAGGAGAAGCGATTACGACTTTGATGGAAGACGATGAACATAACCTGTGGTTAGGCACAATAAAAAATGGTGTGGTTAGATTCAGTAACAATCAAATAGAAAGGTTAGATACTCAATCTGGTTTGCCGAATAATCGAGTGTTGTCGATATTAGAAGATTTAGAAGGCAGTATTTGGATTGGCACTAATGGCGGTTTAATGCGTCTGCGCAAGGCTCCTTTTACAACTTGGACAAAAAAACGCAGGCTCGTTGGTAATTACGTCCGCAGTGTTATTAATATTGATAATAAGTCCGTATTGGTGGGGTCAAGCGAAGGACTCAGCCTTATAGATCAAGGGATTGCCCAGAATGCTCAAGCGAATAATAGCAGCCCAGTGTCGGTTCTTAGTTTTGCTAAGCGACATGACGGCGGGGTTTGGGTAGGCACTTACTTAAAAGGTCTCATGCTTTGGAAAGACCAACAGCTCATCCCTATACTCGACCATAAAAAAGGATTACCCACTGATGAAGTGAGAGCTATTTTAGACGATAGCCACGGTAATTTATGGATCGGTACTACGAACGGTCTTGTTCAAAAAAATGCTTCTGGTCAACAGAAAATTTTTACCCGCAACGATGGCCTGCCTGACAATTATATTATGGCATTAGCAGAAGATGACTTAGGCCAGGTTTGGGTAGGAACCGGAGTTGGGGTTGCTAAATTAACGGCAAACGGTTTTGAATTGGTTCCTATCCACAATATTGAAAACGCAGAATACGCCTTTGGTTTCTGGATGGAAAAAGGTTATGTATGGATTGCTACCGATCGCGGACTAATTCGTTATGACCAAAAAAATGCTCAGTTAGGCTTAGTTGGTCGACGCTCTGGATTGCCGATTGATAAACTATTCCAAGTAATTTTCGATGGTACCAATGGTCTCTGGCTGACCAGTAATCGCGGCATTTGGCGAATAGATTATAATGCTGCTCATGCGGTGGCTGATGGTCGCCAGAACACAATAGCATTTGAGCATTTTACTGAAAGCGATGGCTTAGCTAGTGCGCAAGCAAATGGAGGCTCCAATCCTGCCGCCGTGGCCATGGACAATGGCAAGCTATGGTTTGCTACCGCGAAAGGCGTTGCCATGATAGACAGCTCAACTATCTCGCAGAAAAATACGGCACGTCTACCTATCTCTATAGAATCCATAGTGGTCGATGGCGTCGAGCTTTCAAACACTCAACAAAACATATTACCTGCTGGTACAAATCGGGTGATATTTAACTATGCGGGCTTGGGATATATTTTGTCATCCCGCATTGAATATAGAACAAAGCTAGTCGGCTTTGAAGAAAATTGGGCTTCGAGAGGCAAAAATACGATTGCTGAATACACCAATTTAGAACCAGGAAGCTACCAATTTCTTGTTAGTGCTCGTTATCCGTATAGCGATTGGAATAACGCGGATCAGATTTATAAATTCACTATTTTACCTCACTTCTGGCAACGTCTAGAAGTACAGATAGGCTTAGTAGTCTTCGTTCTAATCCTGTTATTTGGCATTATAAAATGGCGCTTACAACGACTACAAAAAAGTGAACTAAAGCTCAAAGCATTGGTTGAAAAACAAACCTATGAATTACGCCAGCAATCAAAAGACTTCCAGCGTCAAGCTAATGAAGATGAGTTAACTCATCTACCAAATAGACGAGCTTTCGATAAATGGCTTAGTGAAGCCTTTATTAAAGCCAAGGAAAATAACATCACTCTCGCTTTAGTTATTATGGACATTGACCACTTTAAAAAAATCAATGATCACTACTCCCACCTAATTGGAGATAAAGCCATTAAATCTCTCGCTGCCAAGTTACGTAGCCTTGCAGGTAAAAAAGTGCACACAGCTCGTTGGGGTGGTGAAGAGTTTACCTTAATGATTAAAGAAATGAGTGAAGGCGATGTGACCGCTTATTGCGAAAATCTACGTCATAGCATTGAAACTTGTGACTACAATGATATAGCACCCGACTTAACCATGACTGTCAGTATGGGTGTTGCGTTTTCTCATCAAGTTGACAATTATTCCGATTTACTTCGACTTGCCGACCAGGCTTTATATAAAGCAAAAGAACAAGGGCGTAATAGAGTTGAAATTTGGCAGTAAGAGCTTTTTTTTACAATAACCATTTTCACTGATTTTAAAGTGAAACGGCATGTATAAGAGCACAAAAAAATAGCTCGGGGTCGTTGGAACCGGAGCTATTTTTAAAACAACAATAAATAAAAAAGAGTACTAAGAAAGGTCTGCTTATTCTGGCTTACTTCCAGACAGAACAAGGTTATCCACCTGCCCTAGCCCAATTTTTAATTGATCATCGCCACAATAACCTTTGAGAATAATTCGGTCACCATCTTCAACAAAAGAACGTTGTTCACCATTGCTTAACGTAATGGGGGCTTTTCCGCCAGCAGTAAGTTCAAGAAGGGAGCCGGACTCTTCATGATTTGGACCTGATTGGGTTCCACTTCCCAGCAAATCGCCCGGTTTTAAATCACAGCCATTTACCGTGTGGTGAGTTACCATTTGTGCAATTGTCCAATAGGATTCTTTGAAGTTACTTTTTGACAAACGTTCTGCAGGTTGATTATCCGCTCGCATTTTTGCCGTTTCTATCCAAACCTCTAGCTTGATATCAATTGCCCCTTTATCACGATTCACTTTGGAATCTAAATAGTCGAGAGGCTGAGGGTCGGCGGAATCTCGCGTCCAATCACAGCGATAAGGCGCTAAAGCTTCCATTGGAACGATCCAAGGGCTTAGACTAGAAAAGAAGTTTTTCGATAAGAATGGCCCTAAAGGTTGGTATTCCCATGCTTGAATATCACGAGCAGACCAATCGTTAAACATAGACACGCCGAAAACATGTTGCTCAGCATCGACCATGCTGACAGGGGTTCCCAACTGGCTACCTTTGCCAATAAAAATACCTAACTCTAATTCATAATCAAGACGTTTACAGAGCCCCAATTCTGGACACTCTGCATCAGGGGCTTTTAATTGCCCTACAGGACGCTTAAAGGCTTCACCTGATATACGTATTGATGAGGAACGACCATGATAACCAATCGGAATCCATTTGTAGTTTGGCAGTAGAGGGTTATCTGGTCGGAATAAGGACCCGACTCGAGTAGCATGGTGCACTGACGTATAGAAATCCGTGTAGTCACCGATTTGACAAGGTAGATGAAAAGACACATCTACCTGAGGAATCAAACACGGCTCCACCTGGTTTTGATAAGTATTCTTACTTAGCAACTCTACCAGACGCAGACGCAACGCGGTCCAGTGTGAATGACCTAACCCCATCAATTGATTAAGAGCCTGTTGTTTGACTGCGTCACGCAAACACAGATCTAACTCGTCAAACAATCCTGCTTCTTCTAAAGCACAGAGGTTAACAATACTGTCTCCAATACCCACACCAATATAGTGTTTTTCATTCCCGCAGGAAAAGACCGCGTAAGGCAAGTTCGCTAAGGGGAATTCACAACCCGCAATATTAGCACTCGGCAACCAGCTGTTAATGCGATTGGTATTCACAGAACATCTCCTTAAGGTAGTTTTTACTATTCATCATATTTAATTTAGTTACGGCTGTTTATCAGATTGAACTTCTGACACAGCGTGCTGAAACGCTTCTAGATGAAGACAATTGACTTGGATCCGACACAATCAGGCTCGTACGCAGGTATTGAAGGTCTCGCAAGTTGTTAATTGGATAAACACCACAGGCTATCGCGTACGCCATCATTCATACTTTGGCGCACGCGAAAGGTACATCAGGAATACAAGGTACCAACTTCGCCCATTTTTTAGCTTTTACACATTGGTTTCGATAACGCCGCGAGACACCTGATCACGTTCGATGGATTCAAACAACGCCTTGAAATTTCCTTCACCAAAACCGTCATCACCTTTGCGCTGGATAAACTCAAAAAACACTGGGCCTAACTGATTGGTAGAGAAAATTTGTAATAATAAGCGTGGAGCACCATCGGTGGTTCCATCAAGCAATATTCCACGAGTTTTCAGCTCATCGACCTTTTCACCATGCCCAGGAAGACGCTCTTCCAACATATCGTAATAGGTACTCGGCGGAGCCGTCATCAGTTCAATACCACTGGCACGCAAGGAATCAACACTGGCCAGCAAATTGTCTGTACGTAAGGCTATGTGCTGAATGCCTTCACCATTAAATGACATCAGGAACTCTTCAATTTGACCGGTTCCACTTGACGCCTCTTCGTTTAACGGGATACGGATTTTTCCATCAGGAGCCGTCATCGCTCGTGACGTTAGACCGGTATATTCCCCCTTGATATCAAAGTAACGAATCTCACGGAAGTTAAATAAGGTTTCGTAGAAGCGCCCCCAATAGGCCATACGACCTCTGTAGACATTGTGTGTCAGATGGTCAATCTCATAAAAGCCATGACCAACTGGTTTTTTATCTACGCCAGGTAAGAACTCGAAATCAATATCATAGATAGATAAACCATCTTCATAACGGTCAATCAAATAAATTGGTGCGCCACCAATACCTTTGATTGCAGGCAACCTAAGCTCCATAGGACCAGTAGGAATATCCATTGGCTTAGCGCCTTTAGAGAGAACGTATTGGTAAGCTTTTTGAGCATTTTTGACACGAAACCCCATGCCAGCCGCGGCATTACCGTGCTCCTGACCAAAGTAATAAGCTTCACTGCCTTGTTCTTTATTTAAGATGAAGTTAATGCCGCCTTGTCGATAAAGTTCAACATCTTTCGAGCGATGCTTAGCGACTAATTCAAACCCCATAAGCTGAAAAATTTGTGCTATTTGTTCGGGATTTGGACCTGAAAACTCTACAAATTCAAATCCATCTAGTCCAACTGGGTTTTCAAATAAATCTGCCATTTTCTGTATTCCTATTTATATTTATAATTTGGTAGTAATGTATTTTGAGGCATTTATTTGGTTTCAAAAGGTGGTGGAATTGCAATTCCACGCACACTTCGCGACCAGTGGAGCGCTATAGATATTTGTAGACGAGAACATGAGCGATTACCCATTAGGCTTGTCCATTACTTTTTTTGTTTGGTTCTTTGGAGCCCGTAATAATAAAGCTGGCAGGCTGGATATCTTTCCAACAGTCGACATAATCATTTTGACGTTCATCAGCGTTCGCTGCAAAGCTTGTAATTCGCTGTGGCACACTGGTTTCAAACATAAACGCCAATGTTCCAGATAACTTATGGGGAGACAACTCTGACACAGATGCTGTTGAAAACGCATCATAGTCAGGGCCATGTGGTGAACCTGCATTATGAAGACTCGCGCCACCAGGCAAAAAACCATTTGGTTTGGCATCGTATGTGCCGTAAATTAACCCCATAAATTCAGCCATAACATTACGGTGATACCAAGGTGGCCGGAACGTATTTTCCGCTACTAACCAACGATCACCAAATACCACCACATCAATATTTGCCACGCCAGCAGTTTGGCTTGGTGATGTGAGTACTGTAAAAATGGACGGATCAGGGTGGTCATAACTGATTGACCCCAGAGTATTAAAGCGTCTCAAATCGTATCGATAAGGGGCATGATTGCCGTGCCAACCTAAGACATCAAATGGAGAGTGTTCAAGCGTGAATTCACGAAACCTCCCTTCTCTCTTTTCAATAACCCAAGTCGCTGTTTGTTGTTCTATATAGCTCGCCGTTGGGTATTCAAAGTCACGCTCATTTGCCAAGCCATTAGCTCCTATTGCGCCACGACTAGGCAATTCAAAAGGTGCGCCATAATTTTCTAACAAATAAATTTGAGTCATCTTTTCAGTGCTTAACGCCACAAATGCAGAACGCGGAATAACCCCCAGCGAACCTACAGCAACGTCCAACACACCATATTCAGTTCGCAATGTAATAGGAGCACTAATAGGCATCACTAACATTTCAGCATCATGGTTTTGTAACACAGGCTGTTGTTGCGGATGAAGCGTCGCCATGCTCGCAGACATACCAGTTTGCGAACTTGCAGACCCTGCGATAGTCAAGGTACGAACAGATTCGATCCAATGCCCTTCTATATTTTCTAATGGATTCCATCGAAGAGGATCAAAGGCTATGTGGGTTTTACTATCATCTGATTGAGAGACCCAGTGATCGAACTCAACACTTTCTCCATCACCTCGATGAGCAACACTAGGTCGAATACGATACATCCAACTGCGTAGATTATGGCCATTAGGAGCGGTAAATGCAGAGCCGCTTATCTGTTCTGCGTACAAACCAAACTGACACTGCTGAGGACTATTTTGACCAATAGGCAGAACACCAGCATACGCCTCGGTCGAATGGTAGTTTCTAAAGCCGTTAAGATATGACATGACTAAAGCCGAAAATAATAAGTGGAAAACCATATAATCATTTCATTTGAAATGAGTCAACTCATTTCAAATGAAACAATCTCATTATTTCAACATTCAAAGTTTTTGTAGGTTGCTTGCCAGTAAGGCTTTAAACTACTGCTCAGCACTCCTCCTCTATTAACCTGTGTTGTATTAATCTTATGTGTTTAAGGGCAGCAAAAAATGTTTGATCTTAATAACTTCGTCCCATATCGCCTTAATCAGGCAGCTCAACAAACATCCGAAGCCCTGGCTCGTAAATATAGAAACCAATATGGGTTAACTGTTCCTGAATGGCGCGTGCTGGCTCACTTAGGAAAATATGATAAGCTCTCAGTAAGAGATTTAGAAAAAGCCATAGGCCTAGATAGAGTCGCTGCGTCCCGCGCGGGAACAAGCCTGTGTAGTAAAAGATGGGTACAAAAAATCGTTAATGAGCAAGATCGTCGCTTAGTAGAGTTCTCCCTGACAGACCTTGGTCGAGAGCATTACGGCAAAGTTGTCGTGCTAGCTACCTCAACCGAGGAATTGCTTCTAAAAGCATTAAGTCAATCCGATCAGAAAAAACTATTAGAGCTGCTGTGTAAAGTAGAAGAAACTGCACGAAAAATCAGCTAACGGTTTCTAGGTATTATTTATAACTTTCGTAGTACTGCCTACTTATTCGCCATCCTTCTAATATGGCTGTCGCCTCATTTAGAGCACTGCTATTAAGGGTGTGTGTTTGATCAGCGTACTTAGCCGATCCATTCCAAATGATGTTTATCCATTTAACTGGTTGCCAATACTAAACAGAACATAGCTTAATGGGCCAACAATAACACCCAGCATTACTGCAGTGGGAAAATCATAGTCAGCATATCAAAACGCCGCTTCATTATGGAAAGCCTTTGTGGCGAGATTATAGAAAAGAATTATTTCATTGCACTCTACAAAAGTTATGTTATAACATATTTTTAGTCGATTTATTTCATTCTAATTTCAATAATGAAACCTCAGCAAAACATCACTTTTAATGGAGAAAACCAAATGATCACATTTCTTGGCAGGGTTAGCCTTTTAACAATAAGCGTGGCCCTTACTGCATGCGCAAACTACGGCCACCATGATGATAGTAATCTAACAAGCTATCGTGTCTTTGTTGCCGATCATGATGCTGCTCGTGTAACGGCATTCAACTTAAACGCGCCTCAAGAACGCTGGACGTTTGACACATCAGGTCAAAGCAAGCTTTATTCTGTCGCTGATAACAGCGTTATTGTTGCTGTTCAATCTGATGACGACCAAGTGAATTTCATCCAGTCTGGAATTCATTTTCACCATCATGGTGATCATAACGACATTGAAATCCAAGACCCCAAAGCAATACAAAAAGTCATACAAGGTCCACGCCCCTTTCATGTCATTGAACATAATGGCAGTGTGTCGATAAACTTTGACAAAGGGGGTTATGCCACTATTTTAGACAGCCATGAATTAACCGAAGGACACATAGAAGAAACGCGTGTTCTGCAAAAACACGCACACCACGGAGTAGTCGTCCCTTGGGGTAAAGAGTGGTTGTCCAGTATTGCCGCAGATAAAGCGGAAGAAGGAAAGGCTCCACCGCGCATAGGCTTACAAGCAGTCAACCAAGAAGGCATTTCTAGTGGAGAATTACACACTTGTACTGGGCTTCATGGTGAAGCATTTTCAGGCCATTACTTAGCGGTGGGCTGTAAAGAAGGCGTTTTAGTAGCTAAAAAGAATTATAACGGCACTCAATATACCATGTTGCCCTACCCTTCAAACTTCCCAAAAGGGGAAATGGCGGGTACTTTTCATGGCGCAAAATCCTTTCAAGTTTTCCTTTCTAGTTATGGTTCAAACAGTTTAGCCATTATAGATCCAACAGAATCACCTTACATGCAACTTGTGGAACTGCCATTCCGTAAAGTGGATTTCATTCTTGATCCAGTAAAAATTCAAAATGGTTATGTTCTAACAGAGAATGGACAAATCCACCGAGTAAACTTACTCACGGGTAAAATCGAAGCCAGTGCAAGTGTCACCCAACCATATAGCATGGATGGACATTGGAATGACCCACGCCCTAGACTGGCGATGGCCGGAGATGAAATCATCATGACTGACCCTAATGCAGGTTTAATACGCCGCATCAGCACGAAGGACTTTTCAGAAGTAGGCACCATTGATATTGGAGGCTCTCCATACAACATCACAGTTGCTGGCGGCAGTGGAATCAGCCACTAAATGACGCCAAGATCCGATTCCTTTGTCACTTTTATCAACCAACATAGAATAGTTTGACGATCAGAATCCCCAATATTTAAACTGTACAAGTATTGGGGATTTTTTACATACAGCTTGCACTGTTATTGTTTAGCCTCCAACCGCATTAATTCTATATATTTAGAAATATAGTTGACAATGATCTGATATGGCTTATTACTTCCATAAATCTAGAACTATGAATTATTGGTAGGATATCATTATGAACCCAGAATACCTCTCTATGGCCAAAGAACCGCTTTCGTACGATAACCTTGCACTTGCCAAACACGCATCAATATTTAAACGGCATCAGGTTTGTTATGTAATATCATTACTATACAAGTTTAAAGCATTCAAGACAGATATCAACTGACGCAACATTCTAGTAACGCTTGGGAAGTCTAAAGACACTTGTTTTGTTTTTTCTAAAATGAACGGTGTCACCCTGCCTTAAAACCCAGTAAAATTCCGCTTTTTACGACGTGTGTGCTGTTAAGTGACATGATATCAACCAAAGAGACCATAGAATGACCGAACAAGTTCAAGTAATCGCAACACACAATGGCAACTTTCACGCAGACGACGTCTTTGCCGTCGCGGCACTTAAACACCTTTTCCCTGCGGCTAACATCGTACGCACACGTGACCTAGACGTTATGGCCAAAGCCGACATTGTACTGGACGTCGGCGGTCTATATGACGCAGAAAAAGGTCGCTTTGATCATCACCAAAAAGGCGGCGCTGGCGCGCGTGAAAACGGCATTCCGTTTTCCTCCTTTGGGTTGATTTGGCAAAAATACGGTCTACAAATATGCGCGGGGGATCAAGAGGTCGCCAACTCATTGGATAAAAATCTAGTGTCTACCATCGACGCAATCGATTGCGGACACGTAGAAGGTGTACAGACAGGCATTAGCTTGAGCCAAACCATCTCAATGTTTAACCCGACCTGGCAAGAAGAAGGCGATTTTGATGCCTGTTTTGACGAAGCCGTTGCCTTTGCATCACGTCTATTAACTCGATTCATTGCTGCTGCAAGCGGCGGCGTAAACGCAAAAACCATCGTCGCCAACGCCATCGAAAAAGCCGAAGACCCTAGAGTCATCGTGTTAGAGCAATACACCCCATGGAAAACCACCGTACTTAGGTTATCGAAAGAAGCCTTATTCATGGTTTACCCATCTCAGACTGGACAATGGCGTATTCAAACTGTTCCTGTTGAGCTTGGTTCCTTTGAAGACCGCAAAAAACTCCCTGCGCCTTGGGCCGGATTGTCTGACAAAGAACTTCAAGACGTGACAGGTTTAGACGACGCTATGTTCTGTCATAACGGCTTGTTTATCGCAGGTTGTGCGTCATTTGAAAACACCATGAAAATGGCTGAAATGGCGTTGGATAATTAGATAAATAAAAAAGACCGATGTGTGAAACATCGGTCTTTTTTGAAGTGATGGATTTTTACTAAATAATATAACGAGGTACACTTATTTAATAAGCAAACCACTGAAGTGGGATCTGTATATTTTAGCCCTCTACTACCCATAATAAAAACTAAACGTCTACCTATTCCTCTTTAAAATATATTACTGCATCAGCCATCCAAACCCAATAAACTAGCAATACAACGATGTGATGCTTTGTATTCAGTATTTAGAGCACAAAACTTAATCCTATTCATTTCACTAACTTTATCATCATTAAAGCTAATATCTAGAAAATCTAAATAGTTGGAGTGAGTATCATAAACTAAGAACAACCCATCACTTGGACTTATTTGATTTATAGAATCCCATGAAATTGGGACAGAGTTATTTCCCTCTTTATAATAATGCAAAGTAGCGTTTGGATATTTTTCTGGTACTTTTTTTAAGACATTAATAACGTCACTGAAAGTACTACCAATTGACAAACCATAACCACTACCCTCAGTTATTCTTTGGTCAATTTCTTCATACTTACATTTACCTATAATTATTAAAACTATAAATATACATATAAATAAGAGAATCAAAAAAAACTTAAATATTTTTAATAAATCCTTTTTCTTCAAGATAGCAGCTCCTTTCATAACTATTTCCATTCCTAATAATTAAGGTATTCTATCAGTAGAGACATATAAAAATAACTATTAACAGACAACTGTTATTTCACCTCGCAGTAATGAAGCACCTATAGTCATCCAATTTATTGTCTCAATCCCCCTAACTCGATTCATTACCATGGCGAGTGGTGGCGTAAATGCAAAAGCCATTATTGCTGATGTGATAGAAATTGTGCGGTATGTGGTTTCTTGGTTTGCGTTCCACTTAGCAAAGTAAGGGAAGCACATTCCGTGTGCTTTCTAGGAGGGAATCTAGCTGTTCGTCACGTCTTTAATTTCAATTAGCTTATCGGCTTTCTTGACAGTATCGACGATTAATCCATCTATTTTTCTTATGTTTGCGAGCTGAACTTGAAGTTTCAACGACAGCTCATTCACTTCATTAGCAGAAATAGACGTCTCTTCTGCAGATGCTGCAGTAGAATGAATCACTTCATCAACTTCAGCCATGCCCTGGTTAATCTGACTCAATCCAATTGCTTGGCTTTGTGACGCATTATCTATTTCTCCAATGGTTTCTGAGATAGTCGACACGTGCTTAACAATCTCATTTAATGCACTCACGCATTTTTGTGATATAGCATTACCTTTCTTAACATTTTCTACAGACGATTGAATATACTGAGATGATTCGCTTGCGGCTTTTGTACTACGTTCAGCTAACGCTCTTACTTCATCGGCAACAACAGCAAAACCACGCCCCATTTCCCCTGCTCTAGCCGCTTCAATAGAAGCATTCAATGCAAGTAAGTTGGTTTGAGACGCGATATCATCAATAACGTTAATAATTTCACTAATGGCTTCGCTTGAACGATTGATCTCATGCATGGCCAGTTCTAGATCTCGTATTTCATCTGTAGCCATACGGGCTGCACGCTCAGCTTCAGACGACACTAAACTGCCTCTAGCTGCACGATCAGCATTTTCATTAGCTTGATTAAGGATAGCATTCACGGCATTGCCAATTTGAGTGATAGAAGCTGCTTGACGATGAGATCCCTCTGTCAAAGCTTGACTGGCAACATTGAGTTCATTCGCACCTGTTGTTAAGCTTGCACTGATGTTATCGACATCACTGTATACTGATTTAAGCGCCACTTTTTCAGACACTTCTTGCACGTATTCAACATGACCTATATCTTTGCCGTTTAGTCCCTGAATATAAAAAGTATCTACACGGAAGTCTTTACCCCACTGATTAAAGAAAGTAGTCGGCTTGTCTTTTCTTAAACAGTTCACACCACATCCATCAGTGTTACAAATATTTGCTCCCCAGTTTGAACAATGCATTCCGAGCACATCTGCACGCTTTACTCCTAACGGATCGGTTGCAGCGCGATTAACAAAGGTCCACTTCATATCCAGGTCAGTAACAGAAAGTGGATTTGGAATGGTATCGAGAATCTGCTCATAAAAATTGAATTGCTCTTTTGCTAAATTCTCTATCTTTATCAGACAACCTAACAAAACTACCAATGCGACAACTAAAACCAGCATATATAAGTTTTCTTTCGCAAACAGCGAAGCAACGAGTATTGAAGCAATAACGATACCTAGTGCCAAACGGTAATACTTTTTCATAGTCTTTCCTCTATGGCCTACTCTAATGGTTATAGACTTAGTATTAATCTACATTTTAATTGCCAACTAATAAGCTGTATTTTGGATGCTAATTAGTAAGAAAGAGTAACGATCATCACTGCTTAAGTGAGTTAAGTAACCTTTCGATACATTTGTAGCAACAAAGCTTAGCTAGCTTGCTATCTTACGAAAGATCCATTCTAGTGGCCCAGTTTTAAAAAGCTTCAGCCATACAAGACTAAAAACAATCCCGCCAACACAAAATATCAGCGCACTAAATAGAGAGAAATCTATGGTCTGGTGTTCTAAGCGGCCAATCGCTTCAAGAAGCCCCATACCGATAATGACGTGAGCCACATACAAGGTCAAAGACAATTGCCCCGTTTGGCACAGCCATTTATTGATACGGCTTTCAGAAAATATCTCTGAACAATATAAACAAGCCACCAGCACAACAACGGCCGAGCTGCCAGCAGAGAGAATGTATTGTGGTAACGGAGGGATAATCGAAGTGGAAAACAGAAATGTCACTTCATCCGGTGTCATTTCCAGAACACTACCGTCACCCACAATGCTTCTTAACCAATAAAAGCCACATTCGGTTACAAGGAAAGTGATGAGCGACCAAACAAGCAACCTATTTCTTACTAACCTGTCTGATAAATTCTGCCGCCCCAACCACATGCCAAACACCAGAAAAGCCGCCCAAGGAAAAATCGGATGGAAACCATTAAATACGATATGCCGAATCATTCCATCGAAGGACCAAAAGCTTGCATAAGCTAATGTCGACCAATCCCAGTTTTGCTCATAATTAAAAAACAACATTAAAACGGGGAATATCAGCATGATGACCGCTGATATCAATAACAAGGCACGGTCTTTCATCCCAAATATGACAGCGGCGATTAGAAAGTAAAAACCATAAAAATGCAGAATGTCAGCTTCCCATATTGGCGTAAATATGAGGCCGATTGTAATAAGTAAGAGTCCGCGTTTTATCAGCAAGACGCGTTTTTTATATAGCTGTATTCTGTCCCTAGATCCTCTTACTTCTTTAGTAAGAAATGTCACGCCCACACCTGCCAGCACGACAAATAAGGCCGATGCCCTTCCCTCAAAAAGCCCAGCAAACTTCATCAACCACACATTGCCCGTTTCAGCATTCATTGCAATTTTGAAGTTCACAATAACCATGCCGAATATCGCCAACGCTCTTGCAAGGTCGAATCCATTCACTCTTTGCTTCATAAAATATCTCTAGGAAAACTGACGTGGTCAAAAACGACCAATAGAATATGGCCGCTTTTGGGGCATGGTTCATGACGGTAATTGGCGTACAGGTGATCATAACAATGATCACGTACAGATTGTTTCTACCCCTTGTTCACACTGCCTTTATTGGATCTTTCATTTCGCTTCTGTTTCTTGCGGTTGTTTTTCTCAGTGACGATCTTGATGGCTTCATCCTTGGTTAAATGGGGATGCTTAGCGATCAACTCTTCCACTTTGGTATCAAATGCGGTCATTTATAAATCTCTTGTATTGAAGTACGAACAGGGTCGGTATTTTAACTCAGGAAGGATAGAGAAGATAACAATTCTTAGCAGTTAGGAAACCACTTTGAGGTTCGGCCACAAATCACACCACTCTTTTTCTAATACTCTTTCCTTAAAGTCGTTAGGTTTCGGGCGTTTGCTGTTTAACGTAATCGTATGATTAAAATTTGCTTCTAAACCAAAAGGAGCAACCAGCCTCACCCCTTTTCCCTTAACAAAAGTAGCACCGACGGCTGTCTCTACTTCCACCCAATAGCTCATGGAATCCGCAGTCGACACATAAGGCTGATCATTGTTACGAACATGCATCCTTGCTTGATTTTTAACTGACCAAGGAAAACGACTTACGGCCTTAAGCCTTGCTTCATAATCAAGATCGGCATTTTCATCCATGACAGCAGAATCAAAGTAAATGAGATCGATGTCGTTTAATGGCGTTAAAACCTCTTTGTTATGAAGCTTATCCCAGATCAAGTTCCTAACAAATCCAGCGGCCAAGCACCAATCATTCAGACCAAGTGTTGAAGCAAGTTCAAGTGCTTGCATTCGATCTCTATCAGATTCAATCCATTCAATCACTTGATCACTAAACTTCATGTATCTGTCTCTAATAGGCTTCGCAGTTCCGCTATCGTATGCTGGCTATATACTTTGATGCCATTACGCTCTAACAAGGTAGCGGTTACACCTGCACCATCGATTTTATTTCCTTTAAATGTGCCATCGTATATTTTTGAACTGCCACATGAAGGGCTACCTTCTGCAAGCACGGCATAGTCTATGTGTTGCTTTTGGCAAAGTTCCAAAGCCTTCTTGGCGCCACTCACAAATTGAGCCGTTACATCAACGCCATCGTTCCCAACAACCTTCGCAGAGCCATCGAGTACATCAATACCTTTTCCTTTGATTATTTCAGCGGATGCTCTTGGAGTCGGTAGACCAGCAGACACTTCAGGGCAAAAAACCACCAGTTCTGCATTCGACCTAAGCCAAGAAAAATCAGACTCAGGGATAGATAAACAACTCGCGTTGTATCTCACCTTATTGCCGACCAAACACGAACTAACCAGAACTTTTACCACTAGAACTCCTGTAAAAAACTAAAGCGCCACATAGAATAATACACAGGACTAAATATAAAAATCAGTTATCCTTTCTACTATTAGCGAACTTATCTGTCTATAGCGTATTGATTTTACTTTAGCCTTAATTATCGCAATCATACCGCCTATTAATAATTCATTAGAACCATGGTTTTTTCAAACTATGACTTTTAAATAACTCACAAATCATTCTGCGGAGCTCAAGTGTATTTGTTCCTATAATATCACTCCGAAATATCATTTCGATCTGCATCTTAAAATATTTACCTGACAATTCGTTAATTCTTATTTTATCACTATAAACTTTACTTAAGGCGCTTCTGAGAACCAACGAAATACCTTTCCCCGCAGCGACCTGAGAAAACAGTATAGGATATGAGCCACATTCAACTATTTTTTTAGGGAGTATACCTTTATCACGCATTAAATAGTTAATATTTCTTCTAGATGCCGCTTTCTCACTACTTAATAAAAATATTTGATCTTGTAATTCATAAAAATCAGTTATTGGAGGTGAAAAAATTGAATTTATAACCACTAATTGATCCTGAAAAACAGGCGTTCGCATAACATTAGATGAAGCGAATCCGGCACCAATAATTATGATATCAAAATCCCCCTTTTCAAAATAATCTAGAAGATTATGTGAACTTCCGATAGAGACACTAATGTTAAAATTACCGTTATAATTAAAATCCAATAAATTATCAACGATATAAGCAGGAAGACATTCAACAACCCCCACCCGTATTATTTTATTATCGTAGTTGCAGCACTCTATTTTTTCCTGACATTCACGCATAGTATCAACAATCTTAACTGCATATTCGTAAACCATTATCCCCTGTAAAGTAGGTTTCACACCATCAGCCTGTCGCTCAAGTAAAGTTACATTTAACTTCCTCTCGAGATTTTGTATACGCTGTGAAATGCTGGACTGAACTCGATTTAACCGAAGTGCGGCTTGAGTGAGACTTCCTAATTGTACTACGGCAATAAAAGCCTTCAATTCATTTATATTCATAAATAACCCTCACAGTCTTTCCTTGACATAGGTATCGATTTTTCCGATTTACTCATCGATATTACTCGCTAGAGTCGCTTTGCGTAAAGACATATATTCCAAGTACAGACTACGACCGACCGCGATTATTGCCTTTAGATTGGAAATTTTTTTTCAACCTAAAAGCAATAAAAACAGTCAATTTTCAGACTAAATCACATTATCAATATAGTAGTCAGTGTTTCTGAAAAGTTACCAGAATATAAAAAAGGTCTATCATTTTATGGAAGGAAGTACTTATGGATTTAGATAAATTCGACAATGTAATGAAAACACTTGTTGACTATGCTTTTGATGAAACAATGTTTGATGATGATGCATACAATATAGCAAGACTCTGTTTAATGGACTCGCTCGGATGCGCTATAGCTGCATCGCAGGACAAAGACTGTATCAACTTATTGAATAGTTATCGTTTCAGTAAAAATACTAATGGTATTAAAATTATTGGTAGTGACGAGCAACTTGGACCAATAGAAGCGGCTTTCCATATAGGCTCTATGATCCGATGGCTCGAATTCAATGACACATGGCTTGCTCAGGAATGGGGACACCCCTCAGACAATCTAGGCGCAATTTTAGCAGCTGCAGCATGGAAAAGCCAACAAGATGCATCTCCAATTAGAATGAAAGACGTATTAACCTTAATGATACGTACATACGAAATCCACGGTATCCTATGCCTTACTAACTGCTTTAACACTCTCGGAATTGATCATGTTGTTCTTGTAAAAGTTGCCTCGTCAATTGCTGCATCAAAATTACTCGGACTTTCAAAAGAACAAACCTTAAATGCACTATCAAACTCTTTAATCGACGGACACCCTCTCAGAACTTACAGACATGCACCTAATGCTGGAACCCGAAAATCTTGGGCAGCAGGTGATGCAACCTCTCGTGGACTGCAATTTGCTATCTTTGCACAAACAGGTGAAATGGGTTACCCAACAGCATTAACTGCTAAAAAATGGGGGGTCAATGATTCCTTACTACAAGGCTCAGATTTTAATATCTCCCGCCCTTTATCTGATTTCGTTATAAAAAACATATTGTTCAAAGTTCCAAATCCAGCCGAGTACCATGCTCAAACGGCGATTGAAGCAGCTCTTCGAATCAGGGATAGAATGATTCAAGCTGGCCTATCAGAAAAAGATATTGAATATGTTAGGGTCGAAACACAGCGTCCAGCAATGCAAATAATCGACAAAGTCGGCCCTCTTAGAAATCCAGCAGATCGTGATCATTGTATGCAATATATGGTTGCAGTGGCACTCTACTCTGGAAACCTGACCATTCAGGATTTCCATGAGCCAATGGCTTCTAATGTAGACGTACAACTTCTTCGAGAAAAAATAACATGCCATGAAAGAACCCAATTCACGGAAAGCTATTACGACCCAGATAAGATGGCCATTCCTAATGCCTTATCCATAAAATGTATCAATGGAAAGGGTGAATTCTATGAGCAAATAGAGTTTCCACTAGGTCATATCAATCGGCGCACCGAATGCTTACCAGCATTAAAACAGAAGTTCTGTCTAAACTTATCAGAGAGTCACTTAACCAACAAAGCAGATATTCTTACAGAGGTAATCACTTCATCTTCAAAACTTGACAATATGACAATTAACGAATTCCTAAGCCTATTCGCTGTTATTTAATCCACCTAACAGAAATATATTTAAGCATATCAAGGAGAGAAATGTATGAAAAATGCAATACTTATCGGTGCAGGTGCCGAAATAGGATCAAACCTTCTACTACAAAATAATCCTCAAGCCGATGGGTTTATTATTACATCAGTAATTACTAACCCCCCTCCAACTGACAAGCATTATCCACACCTTAGGCCAATTGATGGCATCTTTGCAAAGCTAGCCTTAGCCTATCCAGGAGTACACTCTAATATTAAAATATTGAGTGACAACGAACTAAGCATCGATGAACGTACTATAAATTTTTACTTTGGAGATTTTAAAGTTGATAAAATCGAAATACCTGATGTATTTGACATTGCTTTTTTAGCTACTAGCAAAAATGATATATCTGCGACAAGCGATATTACGAATAAACTAAAGAGTTTTTGCAGCATTATTCTTGGCGTTGCTGAAGCAGACAACTTACCAAGTATCTACAGTTGCCTTGTCGACCTCACCCCATCGGACATTCCAACAATAAAATGTCGCACACTCACCGAAGGGGTATTCTGCCTTGGATCTTGTCAGACCAATGGGATGCATGCATCATTGCGCGTCATAATTGAGGCAATACGCCCACTGAATCTAAATGCACAAAGTATTATCTCTGTAGCAACAGATATCGTACATCCAGACACTCCCAATGGAGTTTTGGGTACACGGTCTTTCGAGGGGCGAATGCAAGATGCGAGAGATAACTTGCGACCCAGTTTTTCACAAATTGCCCAAAGTCAAGGAAAGGTAATGCCATGGGCACCACTAATAAATACTGTTTCACTTCGAGCACCAGTACACGCCCCAGGCTATCAAATAAACCGTTTCATTATTGAAGACCATGGAGCTTTAACACTCGATCATATTAATTCTGCAATCAACTCTATTTACAACCAATCACCTCATATTGTAAAGCGAGCAGATACACCACTTGGTAGTAGAGCCTATTCAAATGATAAACGATGTGCCACGATTTTAACTGATTCTCATCATCTGATTATTTCAAGGCCAGAATATCTTTCTAAACAAAATCTAAGCGAAATAATTATGCAATCATTTGTTAGCAACACCGTTGGTTATGCTTCTTTAGTAATTAATATCGCTCGCAATATTTCAAATAACATTCCTGTAGCTGTTTTCAAAGGGTTTTAAAATGACAAAATCTCATAGCGTTGACATCCTTAATTCTGGTTTCGTAATAAAGACTGCCAAAACTTCTGAATTTAACGAGAAGTTACATTGTGAAATTGAAAAAATTAAAGTTCTTTGCCAAATTTATCCAAATCTAATCGTTCCAATATTACACGATGGTTCTGCTGATGGCCGCCGATTCTACATTTTAGAAAAGAAACATGGATCTTCATTATCAAAAATTGTTTTTGATAATGATTACCCGATAAAGAGACGCAGAAAAATAATATGTCAGGCACTAGATCAAATAAAATCAGCCATAGAAATTGAATGCTCTAAAAAAAACGATGTTTTTGACAATATTAATTTACGTTTATTAGAAGAGTGGGATAAACTAAGTTCAATTCACGAATTATTCGATACTCCTATCATGTTTGAGGGTAGAAAAGCATTTATAACAGGTCGTTCGATTGTCGAAAAGGCTCTACATCTCTCAAATACAGAAAAATTTATTTCTATTGAAAATGCACATTGTAACTTCCATTTTGGTAACGTTATATTTAATGAAATAAAGAATGCAATCAGCTTTATAGATCCTGATTGCACCATGAATGGAGTAGATCCTTATTTTGGTTATTCAAGATTTGTTTTTTCATTCTGGCACGAACTAGCGAATGAAATACAAGATGCTGTCAAAATCATTCCTGTAGAAAATAATATGTTATTTACCATTCAAAATGATGATCACAGAAATATTGTTCAATCAATTACTGAGCTCCAATACATTTCTGGAATATCAAGGTGGATTGATAAAAGTGATTACAAACGCTTCTATACATTAACTGTTCTTTGCTTTTTACGAAGCATCCGAATCAATGGTGACTTAAAAGAATGGAAGGCACCACAACACCCTAGAACAGCCACGCCTTCAGAAATATTATTTTTGGGCCTTCATTACTACCTAGAAAGCCTTCCAGCCAACACATATCAATAGCTATAACGTAAAACTACTCTGTAGGGTCTCCACTACTATTAGGGAGACCTTTACCAACAACGGCTAAAGGATATAAGAAATGTCGTCCGCAGAAAAAGAACAAGGTTACCCCACTCCACAAAGATATTACGCAGCGGCAGCTATATTAATAGGCGTTGTCATGGCTGCATTGGATAGTTCTATTGTTAACATCGCATTACCAAATATTGCCGACTCACTGGAGATAAATGCTGCGACTGTAATATGGGTTGCAAATGGCTATCAAACAGCAAGTGCGGCAACTATGCTTATTTGTGCATCTCTAGGTTCTCGAATAGGTGAGCGGCGCTTCTATAAAATTGGCATAATATTTTTTACATTGTCATCAATCGGATGCGCACTCTCGCCAACATTTTCAATTCTTTTAACAATGAGAATAATTCAGGGTATAAGCTATGCCGTGATGATAAGTGTAGGCCTTAGTTTATATCGGGTAATTTTCCCTCCCCAATCTCTTGGTTCAATATTTGGCCTCAATGCCTTGGCTTTCGCAATTGGGACTGCATCAGGCCCAGTTTTTGGCGGATTGATTATGTCTTATCTATCTTGGCCATGGTTATTTTATATAAATATTCCTCTAGGAGGGATTGCCATTTATTTCGCTATCATGGCTCTTGGAAAAGACACTACGACCAAAAGCGGATTTGACTTTATAGGAGCGGTGACATCCGCTCTCGCTTTCGGATTACTCACAATTTCAGTAGATCAAATAGGGAGATGGAATGACATACTTGTATGTTTTTTAATCTCACTTTCGGCAGCGTTAATAGTGTTTTTTGTTTTATGGCAAAAGCAAGCAAAACACCCACTTATGCCGCTTGATATATTTAATTCTAAAAGATATTCATTTGCCGTTCTATCGTCCATTCTGATGTTTATAGCACAAGGTATCGGATTAATTTCCATCCCTTTTGTATTACAATACACCTATTCATATAGTGTACTAGAGTCAGCACTTATCTTTACCCCCTGGCCAGTTGCAGTAGCAATTTGCGCGCCTTTATCAGGAAAACTCTCAAACAAAGTAAGTGCGACTCAAATTTCAACTATGGGGATAATAATCTTTTGCGTTGGGCTGGGATCTTTAGCTCTGATTCCTAATAATACTTCCTATCTCGATTTTATATGGCGCGTAGCTATTTGTGGCATTGGATATGGTCTATTCCTCCCACCAAACAACAAAGAAATGTTTTCAAATGTCGAAGAAAAACATACAGTGACTGCGTCCGGTATTCTATCGACGGCTCGTACTGCCGGCCAATCATTAGGTGCCGCGCTAGTTGCAGTTATGATTGTAGTACTATCGAAATTTTATGGAAACTTTGGCGATTATTTCTCCGACTATGCTTTTGGTTTAGCATGCCTAATCGCAGGGGGAGCTTCTGTAGCAAGCCTTCTTCGTATCAGTAAATAAAATAGTAAATTAGAAGGCATAATAAGATATTAGGGGCAGATGAAAAATGTTATTTTTCATCTGCCCCTAATATCTAACCGCTTGTTTATCATAAGCAGCAATTCTCGCCACACTGAAAAATCATAAATCTCGTTTGTATCGAGCAATCATATCTTCTTGTGCTTCGGGATCATCCTTTATTGATAGCTGATCATTAATCATCGCTCCCATCGTAGGAAAATCTGCCCTATCTATTTGCGCCTTTAAAGACCAAAGTTCAGAGCGCATTAACGCTTTGGCGCAATGTAAAAACACTTCTTTGATGGTGATCTCAATACAGGTTTTAGGTGGGTTTCTGTCGTCAGAAAACAGGTTTAAATATTCAGGTGAGGTTGAAATACGAGCAAGCCCGTTAATTCGAAGCGTTTCATCAACACCAGGAATCAAAAACAAACACCCAATTTGCCCCGTTTCAATGATATTAACAAGGCTATCAAGCCGATTATTCCCTTTCCCATCGGGCAAAATAATGCAGCTGTCATTGACTATTTTTACGAACCCCGGATTTCCTCCACGAGGAGAACAATCAACAGAGCCGGATTTTGCGTAGGTCGAAATTGTCACGAACGGAGAATGCGCGAGAAAGTTACTGGAGTGACGCTCTAAGAAAGGCAACTGCTTATCTTTGGCGCGCCCTTTTGCATAACCATAGAGTTCTCTAAGCTGCTCTTCGGAATCAAGATACATAAAACCTCCTTATACTTAGCGCTTAACTTCCGGAAAGAAATCAGAGTATAACGAAAAAATGGTTCTGTTCTTACTCGGTATTTTTTGCGGTGTTGTGTTTCTTTGAGTTTACTCTGGGCTTGAGGTACCGAAAAACAAAGCCGAGACATAAGAATACATGTCTCGGCTTCTTCGTGGTAACAGTACCTTCTTCACTAAAAAGCCAACCCCTTGGAATAACTGGCTTACGAAGATGGGCTTGTTAATTCTGTGCGTTGCTTGCGTTGTCACTATTAAGCAGCTTGTTAGCAGATTCTGCCTGAAGACGCTCCACAAGCCATACTTTGATGATAGATTGACGGGTAACGCCAATACGCGCAGCCTCACGATCCAATGATTCCACAACCCAAGCTGGGAAGTCGACATTGATTCGCTTCTGTTCCTGATTAACGCGACGAGCAGAGGACAGATCCAGATCATCAACTATATCTTCCTGACCTTCCTCAAATTTTTTATCGAAGTCTTTAGCTTTCATAGAGCTCAATCTCCTTCTTGCGGGAACGCCTGACTGAAATCAGACGAATACGAGCATCCCTGTAGGTGACAACAGCCGACCAGTGCTTTTCACCAATCTTGCCTACCAGCAAAAATCTCTGCTCACCCTCTGAATTTAGGGTCAAATAAAAAAACCTAAATATCTTAATTTTTCATCTGCCCCCAATTCATTCCTTGTTATACGTCACCAGCCCCATTTTAACCTGTCGTAAAGGGCAGCCAACTTCTTGAAGCTACTAGCATAGTTAGATACGGAATAATCAAATTTCGACTCATTTTCTAGTAGGAAATTACGAAGCAGATCAAGGTCAATTTTCTCAGCGGCTAAAAACGGAATGTAGGCAGCAGCGTTTTCCGGAGTACAAGCCTCAAGAATATCTCTCATTGACATGTGGCGGTATGTTCTGAAAAACGGCTTACTATAGGATTCGCTACGAAATGCCTTCAGCTCTCTCCTCACCACTTTATCTAGCTCGTAAGTGGTTGCTTGATACTGTTCAAGGTTATCAACACCAAGCTTCCTCAGATAGTAAAATACAGGCACGTTTTGCGAACCCTTACAGGCCCTAGGCGCAACATGTGTTAATACTTGATCGCTATCATAATCTTGATTCTCATGTAGCAGGTCGCCGAACAGCTCTGAAACTCCAATTGACGCATAACCGACCGAAGAAGGGCCTGCTTGTTCTTGGTGCGCCACTCCGACGCCAACAAGAAATTCCACATCTTCTTTGGATTCGATTTCATCTATATCAACTACGCAAATTTTCTTTTCTGGCTCGGATGATTGAACCAACTCGTAAAGCTGCTCTTTACAATAACGAAGCACTCTAGCTGGGATTTTCCTTTTTGTAGACTCTATAGCTCGGTAGACAGGCAGGTAATCGTTGGTCTTCACCAAAACGAGCGGTATCTGAATACCATCGATTGTAAGATACGTATCTGAGATATTTGGTCCTTCACCTTCCGCAAGTCTTTGTATAAAGATCAAGTTGCGACGCAATTTCTCAATATTTTCTCTTCCAATACAAGAGGATATAGCTTTAAGAAGACTGCTAATATTCTCGTCTGAGATTGAATAGCCTATAAAAACTACGGGGTGTTCCACAAAAACAGTTATTAGCTTTGATGCTAAGTAGGCGTTTTTTTCATTGAATTTTTCGTAGTCGGAGTCAGTTAGAACTAATGAGTTAGGCTCGGTCGAACAACCATGTATCTTATATATTTCCCCAATTTCTTGAGGATTCTGAAATAGCAGTTCTTTTTGACCAATGTAGGTCTTATATTCAGGGAAGAGCTGTTCAACGAACATATCCCAGTTCGTAGTTATTACGCCATCAACATTCAATTTTGCTAGGAGGGCGACCTCTTCAGAATATTCAGATTCCTTTGCTTTGGATTGATCCAGTGTAGTTAGATAATTTGATATTTCGATTCTAAGAGCAGATGTTTCATCTTCTATTTTTGATTTATAGCGTTCTACGCTGGCCGAATATTCATCAGCCGACCACCAGTGTTCGTTGAAATCTTTCGCTAATAGCGATGCAACTTTAGGGTAATCACCGTTGGCTGAAGACAGGTAATATTCAAAGGGTCTCCCCGCTACGCAAAATTTAGAAAGCAGACCTTTCCAATCCTCTAAACCAAGATATCTTCGAGAGAACCCCGATCCCAAAAAAAGGAATGGCCCAGCGGCAGACTCACGAAAAATGTCTACAAGTTTATCTTCCATCTTTACCATTGATGCCGGCTCCCCTGACTAGATAATTGTGACGTATAACGCCTCAAACACCGGCGCCGTTTACGGCGTCCGAGTGCTTTGACTTATTAGCTGTATTTTGCACGAGATTGGTAAGCATTGAGATTACTTTAAACTTACCGAAAAAAACATGTACTAGAGTAATGCTTGAACCAAAATTTGGAATACCAAAAACATCTACCGTGTAAATCCTTTCATTGTTAGTGTTTGGTTTACCGAACTCCATAAACTCCATAGGTTTTCCGGAGTAGAATTCCTCAATCTCGATTTCAATTTGACTCATTATTGGGTCTTGATCGCCAATTAAACTGCAATACACATGTTTTATTGAATAGTTATTCGGTAATGTAGCGCCACAAGACTTGAAAACAATCCCACATGATAAGGCATCAAAAAAGCCATTTAATCTATTCGTATCCACTGGATACTTGACAGCTCCATCAGGTAATTGAACTGACCCAGCAGCCAGCTTTTTTCTTAGTGCTCCATTATTGAAATCTAGTTGAGGCTTTACTTTTTTTAAGAAAATCTCCCTAGCTCTATTGCTCGGCGAAGCATTCATGCAGATTTGCGCGAGAACATAAATATCATCTTTTGACTTGGCGTTGTTGTGAGCGACGCATGATTTTACTGTTAATAGCTGATCTTTCTCTCCCTTAGGGAAAAATGCTTTTGGTGGGATATGTTCCTTTGTTACACCCTTTTGGGAACATCCTTGAAAGTAGCAACTCAACCTGATTCTCCTAGTACAGCTAACATCTATGGACACCCCTATTTTTGCAAGCAAAATCAAGATCTAACAAGAAGCGTTTTGCAGCCATCTATTCGGATTTTTTTATAAAGCAATCGATGCTTTTATCCCTGATGCTATTCCACGAAAAAACAGCGCTGACTTGGTTCTAATCATTTTGGCGTTTTCAACGAAACGATGTTAGTCCCAGAATTTCCAAGTCACGGTCTTACCTATCTTGTCATCACTCTTTTTTACTAAGCAAAACTTGGTGTATCACTCTTTAAAATTTAGATCGTTTGAGCCTGATATTTTTGATCTCAGGCAAGTACTGCCCAAACAACTCTTACCAATTTGGTATCTAATCTCATAATGACTTCGTTTTTATGCATTGTCTTGAATATCAAGGAGCGCACTCATTAAACCTTTCATTACACTAAACTGACAATACTATGAAAACCTCAGTAAAACCACAGCGTTTTTAGGGAATTAAAGTATCGGGCTTGTGGTTCCCGCCTGCGCGGATGAAGCTGATCAGGTTGGATGCCCACAGCACATTATTCTGGCCGTTATGTTTTTACTAATTGATCCTAGTACACTTTTTATAAAATACTATGAACAATCAACAAATTGAGTGATGCTCAGGTCAGAATAACAAGCATTTTATCTGCCAAGGTGAAAATAGACTGTATTTTTACGTGGCTTTTCAGGTATCTCGGCACATGTACTGGTAGCGATTAAGGTAGGTTTTAAATGAATATCATTTTTCTTGGAACATCGTCTGGCGTTCCAACTAAAACAAGGAATGTGACGGGCATTGCCGTTCGTGAAGAAAAAGGAAGTGGCTGGTATCTTGTCGATTGTGGGGAAGGAACACAGCATCAGATTCTTCATACAAATTTGTCGGTCAGTTCATTACAAGCCATCTTTATAACGCATATTCATGGTGATCACTGTTATGGCCTGCCGGGCATCCTGGCAAGTGCGGGAATGAGTGGGCGGAAAGAGCCTTTGAAGATTATTGCGCCAAATGGTGTTAAAGAATGGGTTGAGGCCACCCAACAGCATACGCAATTATATTTGCCGTTTGAGCTAGAGTTTATATGCTCTGATGATTTACCGTCTGTCGATTTCAAAAAGGTGCGAGTAGAGACTGGGGCTATTTCCCATAGAGTGCCTTCTTATGCCTATAGCTTTACTGAAAAAGATATCAACCCTAGTTTGGATATTGAGAAGTTGGCTTTACATGGCATCACTAGAGGCCCGATTTGGGGACAATTAAAAAAGGGGCAGGATGTTGAGCATAATGGCAAGTTGATCAATAGTGACGACTATCTGTTATACGATAAGAACCCGCGAAAAATCATTGTTGCAGGAGATAATGATCAGCCTGAACTCATGTCGCAACTCAGCCGTGGGGCAAATGTGCTTGTTCATGAAGCCACTTATACAAAGGAGATCGTTGAGAAGACAGGAAATAGCTATGGTCATAGTTATGCCGAACTTGTGGCGGAATTTGCTCAGCGAGCTAATATTCCTAATTTAGTGCTGACACATTTTAGCCCTCGCTATCAATCGAATCCAAACGCATCACCCTCCATAGAGGATATTTACCAAGAAGCGAAAACTTGTTATTCAGGTACGCTGTATCTCGCCAATGACCTTGACGAATATCAGCTGAACAAAGCCGGTGAATTGAAAAAGCTTTAGGGATAACCTCAAAAGTCCATTTAGCAGCCATCGGGACTAAAACCTAAGCGAAAACGCCTTACCAATCGATTTCCGCCTTCGCGGAAATGACGAGTTCATCTGTGGTGTGAAGCGAGGCTTGTGACCAGATGTTGTCGCTTAGCCATTGTGAATTTAGGGCCGAGCTAGTGCATTTCATCGGCCCCTAATTATCCTTCTAATATCCCATTAACCTAGATTGCATCACCTTAATATGATTACACAACATCGTGTTAAGACAATACACGCCTTGGAAAACTACCGCACTTAGATTATCGCAAGACGCCTCTTTAACTAATTATGTTCTTTTATTACGTCGATAAACGCTCTGAGACTTTTAGACATGTGACGGTAGCGAGGAAAATAAATGTGAAATCCAGACTCTTCAGGACACCAGTCTTCTAAAACTTTAATTAAGTTGCCTGAGGCTATTTGCTCCTTAGCATAATTTTCAGGAACAAATGCGACTCCCATTCCCTGTGTAGCCGCACTGACAATCAAATTGTTATTGTCTAATGAAATATAACCTGGAACATCAACCGATACAGATTGCTCATCTTTAAAGAACTCCCAGTGATAACGTTTACCACTTGGTAACCGCTGGCGAATACAATGGTGCTTATTAAGCTCAATAGGTGTTATTGGTGCAGGGTATTGATTTAAATATTGAGGAGATGCGACAGCAATAAACCTTATTTTAGGGCCAAGAGGAATAGCAATCATGTCCTTAAGAAGAGACTCTCCAAGCCGGATACCGGCATCAAATCCGTCCTGAGTAATATCACTTAACTCACCATCACAAACGAGGTCTAGCTTGATGCTGGGGTAATGCTCTCGAAATGTAGGGACAATTTTTTCCAATAAATAAGCTATCGCCGACTCGCTACCATTAATTCGAATTTCTCCGAACAGGTGCTCTTTGTCGTGACCAGTTTCAAACAGCAATTTATCCAAATCACTAAGTATTGGCGATAAGCCTGAGAATAAATGTTCACCAGCTGGTGTTAAGGAAACACTGCGAGTAGTACGTCTCAGCAATTGAGAGCCTAGATATGCCTCTAATCCTTTTATAACATGGCTCAAAGCTGAACGACTTACCCCAAGATGATCTGCCGCTTTGCTAAAACTACGCTGATGCGCAACCTCTCGAAAAGCCTCCAAATCATTGAGTGATGGTTTTTTCATTGTTGAATAATCCTAAACAAGTCATTCGAATTATTGATCATTAAACTACTAATAACAATCTTCTATAGTGAATCCTCATCAATTAGAAGGAATAAGTATTATGCTCAACAAAACATGGTTTATCACTGGAGCCTCTTCAGGCTTAGGTTTAAAGCTCACAAAACAAGCGCTTTCGCGTGGAGATAAGGTATTCGCAACCGTTCGGAAAATATCAACATTGGATGAGCTAAAAGCGAGCTTCCCTGAAAGTTTACAAGTGTTGCAATTAGATCTCACCGACCTAGGCTCAGTGCGGAGTGCGGTTGATACTGCATTCATGGCCGGCCCAATAGATTTTGTAGTGAGTAATGCCGGTTACGGCTTATTTGGTGTGGCTGAGGCTTTGACTGATCGGCAAATTGACCGTCAGATTACCACGAACCTAACTGGGTCTATTCAGCTTATACGAGCCGCGCTACCACATTTACGCAAACAAGATAAAGGCCGTATTGTTCAAATCTCATCTGAAGGAGGACAAGTCGCCTATCCGAATTTCAGCCTATATCATGCTAGTAAATGGGGAATTGAAGGCTTTATAGAATCGGTATCTCAAGAGGTGAATGAATATGGTATTGATTGTGTCATTATAGAACCTGGCCCAACAGAAACTAACTTTGCAAAGGGATTGGACTTAGCTGACTCCCTAGAGAGCTATCAAAATAGCGCGGCAGAAAAAATGCGACATGCATTGTTTAATGGTGATTTCCCAATTAAGGGAGACGCTGATAATACGGTTACGGCAATGCTTAAAGTGATTGATATGCCTAAAGCGCCATTTCGCGTGGCGCTAGGAAGTATCGCCTTTGACAACATCCACCGTGCTTTAACATCTCGTTTGGCTGAACTTGAAAAACAAAAAAACCTAGCTTATTCAGCAGATAAAAACTGATATATTCACTCTAATCTACATAAACTTTACTAAGATAGTATTGCTAAAACACGGCTATCCAAAAAGATAAGTTCAAGCCATTATGATTAAAAGGCTAGACAGTGGTCTGTCTAGCCTTGACCCACTCATCTAAATGATTTTACCTCTTTTGCAAGTACCGCCCTTCTAGGTGTTTTCTAAAATGTGTGGCGTTTAGGGTTTCGCCTGTGGCGCGTTTGACGAGTTCATCTGTGGTGTGAAGCGAGGCTTGTGTCCAGATGTTGTCGCTGAGCCATTGGAAGATGGGGCTTAGGTCGCCGCTTTGAATTGCGGCGTCGAAGTCGACGTTTTGTATCATGGTGGCTTTGTATTGGGCGGCGTACATGGCGCCGAGAGTGTAGCTTGGAAAGTAGCCGAAAGCGCCATCGGTCTTGTGCTAAAAGTAACCTGCATATAATATATTCTTTATCATAGAGTTAGGTATTCACATGAACGCTCAAGTTTATTCATATCAAAGATTTTCTAGCCCTCTCCAAGAAAAGGGAACGTCTTTAAAAAGACAAACAGACTATGCAATCGAAGTCGCAGACAGACATGGATTAAGATTGAATAAAGATTTGGTCATGACAGACAAAGGGCTCTCAGCATTTCATGCTGAACATGTAGCCAAAGGCGCACTGGGCATATTCATAAAAGCAGTAGAAAAAGGAATAGTTAAAGCCGGTTCGATTCTCATAGTTGAATCATTAGACAGATTAAGCAGACAAACGCCTTGGCAGGCACAGACACAATTTAATGAATTGATAGGGAAAGGCATCACTATCATCACAGCAAATGATGATCAAGTTTATAACATGAAGACTTTATCTAAAGACCCTTCTAAAATGTTTATTTCTATAGGCGTAATGATGAGAGCTCATGAAGAATCATTATCCAAGCAAAAAAGATCTGTGAAATATATTCATAAAAAAATAGATGATTTTGAAAAAAATGGCAAAGGTGATATAGCTGGATCTGTACCCTTTTGGATTACAAGAACCAAATCTGGTTTTGAATTAAATAAGTCATCTAACACAGTGAAAAAAATCATAGAAATGTATTTGAATAATACAGGTCTAAATCTTATTGCTAGAGACCTCACCTTATCGAAAGTAAAAACTCCAACTGAAAAAAACAACTCATGGGGCGTAACAACAATACGAAAAATATTAGATAGTAAAGCTCTATATGGCTGTAACAGTTTTAAATTGAGTTACCTGATAGATGGTAGTAAAATAAGTGAAAATCACGAATTAAAAAACTATTATCCGCCTATAATATCTGAAGAATATTATAATTTAATTCAAGAGCGCAAGAAAAAAAAGGCAAGTAGTAGAGAGTCATATAAAAACAGTGTTTATCTACTGACTTCATATGGTAAAGGTCGTTCGATCTGTGCAGTTTGCGGTCAAGCACTTGGTAGTCAATTACAAAAACAAATGAATCGAAAAAAAGAATATACTAAAAGTGTATTAAGGCTACATTGTACGAAAAACAAAGAAACTTCTGATTGTTGTAGTAGTGTAAAATCAGATGAATTAGAACTACACTTCATTCATGCAGTCATGACTAATGTTGAAAATCAACTTTTCGAATCTCCAAGAGATAATAAAGATTCGATTGAAGCAGTACAAGCTACTATAGATAAACAAGAAGAAAAGATTTCTGCCTTGATGAGTGAATTTGGAGAAAGCAATATTTCTAGCATACGAAAAATAGCTCAAAAGCAAATCATTGAAGCTAGTAAAATTTTAGAAATAAAAGAAAAAGAGCTTGAGAACTTAAAAAGAAAAAATTCTCATGAAAAAATAGACGAAGAACAACAAAAAAAAATTCAGTCTTTAGCAATGAAAGCACAAGATTTTAAAAACACAAACGAAAGATCAAAACTAAAACAAATATTAATGCAATCTATAAAAAGAATACGAATAGATCTTAAAACTTTAGAATTAGAAGCCATATTTTTTAATGGAAGAGTCTTATCTATTCTCAGAAAAGATGGTAAATTCATCAGCAATGTATATATTAATGACAAAAATGATAACAATATATATAGAAAATTAAACAATATAGAATGATTTTTCACTGATTTTTAACCGTTCTCATAAGTGCGTAGCACCTTATGCCGCGCTTATGAAATAAGCATAGTCGGTCACTATGTGTATCTCTAAATCTATAATAAATCATACACTATTTTATTTTGTCCTCTTCCAGATAAACATCGAGAATGATTATTTAATACTCACCTGTTCATAAAAATAGGATTCTAAATAGAATCCTATTTTTGGCATTTATAGTTAGAATTCGAATAAATCTAATTCATTTAAAGCTTGTTCAATACTACAGCTTTCTTCTTCATCAGTAGAATCAGACTGTTTTTTATCATCTACTTTAACAAATGATGATTTTATTGAATCAACGAAAGCAACAGTAGAAGCATCTGATGAAAATAACACATACATTAAATTAGTCATTCTCTTCTGAAAAGCAATCATTTCATCAGCTCTATGAATAGTTTTTTCTTTTATCATATGTTTTATCATTAATTCAATAAAAAGCACATGCTCTTTTTGAAGCTCTTTAATAAAATCGCTATCAACATTTATCTTTTTAATTTGGTCAATATACTTATAATGACTATTTAGTAGTATTCTTATTTCAGCAGGTTTCATATCGCTCTCTCCATTTTATTATTGTTGTTATCAGAGTCATTTAATTTTTTAGTTATCTTCTCTATAAATTGATCTGAAATTCCAATTTTCTTGAGAAGAAAAACTAATTTTTTTTCATATTTTTCAAGTCTTATTCTCTTCTTATCTAATTCAGAAGAGATGAATTTTATCTTTTGCTTTATAGAATCAGATCGATTTAAAGTATTCGCTAAACGTTTAGAAGCTTCTTGTTCAACTTTCCATTCTTTTCGAGTTAATCTCCGCCTCCTCGGACCATCTCTTGTAAGGCCGCAAGGTATACCAACATTTGTATAATATGCATCTTGAAATGCTCTCATAGCATCGCTGTATGCTCTTAGTTTTATCTTCGCGCTCTGAGAGCTAACTGTATTACGAGCAGCAATACCGTCGTGCACTAGCCCAATATCCAAGCTGTTATTTACATCTAATTTTGGAACAAGATAAAAATGACAGTGCCAAAATGGCTCATCTGAATGAACAACAACTGATTTTAATTGCTCTCCATATTTTTTTGATAAAAATTCTATTGTTAGTTTTAGCCAATGTTGAAGATTTTCATTTTCAAATGAAATTTCATCTGTTCTAGCAGGATATGAAGCAACTCCGGCCACCATTACTAAACCATCTTTTCTGAGTTTTCTACCAATGCTATCTTTTGCTATTACAGCCTGACTCTCTGATAACTCAAGAGTTTTTTCAGGGCTTTGACCAAAAACTAAAATTGGAGGCTTTATATTAGATATATGACTGCTAGCTTCAGGAGCTCTTATCGCTTCATTAATAACGTTTCTTGCACTTTGACGTTTATTATTTTTACTTGATACTCTAGAGTAAGCTTCGACATGAATAAATTGATATCCTTCCATAATATATTCTCATTTTTATAACGTGCTTAAATAATATCAATTTAAAGAAAAAAATGAAAATACAAGACTTTATATATATATCATAACTTATATTAAAAACAAAAAATAACAACAAAACAAAGAGTATGATTTAAAAATGTTTTTTGGAATATTTTATATTAAAATAGAAATAAAAATTATTTTTTTATATTTTTAAAGATTAATTTTATGAGAAATAATACAATTATTTTTGCAAAAAACATTTACTTTTTAATAAAAATATGCTACCCTAAAGAAACTAATTAAGTTATTAAAAAGCTAAATTTCTACAAACAATTCTTATATATACATTCAACCATCTCTCATCAAATATATATTTATTCCATAAAAAACAACAATAAAGAGGAGGCATATACTGGATTATATCGCGCAGCGGTATAAAAAAACGATCTTCAATCGATTTCAGCGAAACAGACAAGATTTTTTGAAAACAAACAAAACAGCCCCTATTTTTTTAAAAATTTTCCTTAAAAATCAAAGCGTTATAAACCAATCACTAGCTAAGAAGAAAGCAATATCGTAGATACACAACACGGCAACGAAAGCTACTTAGAGCGCGTAAGAGCCATAGAATTATTCTACGGCTTCTTATCGGTTTCTGCTTAAAAGCTCTCACAAGAGAGCTCCTATTTAAATCCCACCCTCCGGTGCCTCTTGATCAAGATTTCATCCATTTCTGCCTAAGCCTTTAACGTCTTTAACGTCTTTAACTTTCTCTCTAAAAACTTCGAACTCTTTTTAGTTTATTTTCATCTATCTATTTATATTGTGATGATCAGTTATATTTAAAATTTTATTTTCATTCCCCATTACTCTTTAATACTAAAAAAATAGTTTTCTTCCTCTGTATTTCATACTAGTACAAGTATATTTCTGCTTCTGTGTGCTTCATACTAAAACAAGTATATTTCTATCTCTGTGTTTCATACTAAAATAGGTATATTTCTGCTTCTATATTTCATACTAAAACAGGTATATTTCTGCTTCTATATTTCATACTAAAACAGGTATATTTCTGCTTCTATATTTCATACTAAAACAGGTATATTTCTGCTTCTGTATTTCATACTAGTACAAGTATATTTCTGCCTCTGTGCTTCATACTAAAACAAGTATATTTCTGCCTCTGTGTTTCACACTAAAAAAGGTATATTTCTGCTTCTATATTTCATACTAGTACAAGTATACTTCTGCCTCTGTATTTCATACAAAAAAAGGTATATTTCTGCTTCTGTATTTCGTACTAAAAAAATATATTTCTTTATCTATGTTTCATACTAAAACAAATATATTTCTATCGCTGTATTTCATACTAAAATAAGTATACTTCTATCTCTGTGTTTCATACTAAAACAAGTATATTTCTGTCTCTGTGTTTCATACTAAAACAAGTATATTTCTGTCTCTGTGTTTCATACTAAAACAAGTATATTTCTGTCTCTGTGTTTCATACTAAAATAAGTATATTTACAAATAAAATATCATTTAAAAATTTTCTTTATCCAATGAAATAAAAAATATTTTTAGTTAATAGCAACCAATTATTCAACATATATTTTTCCAATAAATTAAAAAAATAGAAATGACTTCTAAACTAGAATTGAAAAGTCATATCAAAAATTTAATTTTGATTGATTTTTATTTCGGGAAGGAGAGTACTTATTAAATATATGCAAAGTGACTAAGTTTTATAAAAAAGCATTAAAACACTGCTATTACGATGTTTTAAAGTATGTTACTGATTTTTTTGCCTACTCACATAAAATATTATTATGTAGTAAACAATCGTATGCAGAAATATCTTCTAAATTACCGTTAAAATACCACGACGTGAAGTTAGCGCTTCTATTTTTTGAATCGCTACTAATACATACTTTCTTACCACTATTGTTTTGAAATATCCAATTAGAGATTTTTTGAAATCATGATCATTACGTGCTGACTGAGATCATACCTCTAACTGTGTCTGTGTTTCAGACTAAAATATGTATATTTTTATTCCTGTATTTAATGCTAAAAAGTATATTTTTTATATTAAAAAATTTTATGGCCACATACATTTTTAGGATATAAGTCAATTCAATTACTACCTAAAAAAAATAAAAACTTTTATTTTTTATTCTTCGGAAAGTAACTGACCTACACATTGCCTTGTTAGGTGATTTCTTTCCACTGTACCCCTCTACTTTCATAAAGACTAAAACAACCTTTATATCCTATAAGCCTTAGAATATATTCTGTGATTACATCTCTACATGTTGCGTAAATTGAATATTGATTGGCATATGATAAATGACTTAAACCCGAATGTATGATTTCGTTTCGTAAATTTTTTATATCCTTAAGATTAACATCCATATCAACTGAATTGAACATTTCCTTAAGCAGGGATTGAAAAGTATATTTTTTTTCATCTGACGAAAAATAATTTCCTTGATTATATTTTAGACCTTTTACTTTCGCATAAGAAGATTTTAGATTTTCTAATAGAATAAATAGGGTAGCTAACTTTAATTCTAACTGAAAATTGTTTATTTCAGGTGTATTCAGGAGATCGACTACAACATTCAAATCTCTTTCCCTATAAACATTGAAGTAAATATCAAAACAAGACTCAATTAAATGTTTAATATCAGAGGTATCAACACAAGATAATGGAGGCCGGAAGTAATGATACTTCCCCCTAACATTTAAAGTGCGAGCTCTGTTATTTCCCTCAATATTCCATGCATAAAAACTGACTTCAGAACATATTGCAAATGAAAGTAAAACACTAATTCTATCTACAACACCTAAGGCGCGTTCACGATCGTCTTCTTCTATATTCTTAACTACTAGTTTTGTTGATTTAACAAACTGACCTTTTAGGTCACTTTTTTTTGCATTTATAAATTCTGGTGCTTGATAAATTTCGATAGATAGACCAGCGACAGAGAATGAGATTTTATTTCTCACATAACCTCCAGTCTTTGTCTCAGTGATTTCAATACCAGAGACTACAAAATTTGAAAGATAACAGACTAAATTCAATTTAACTCCTCAATGCCTAACACTGCCAACAGGGCTTTAAGCACGGAACACTAAGTTCTCACAGACTACTTTGTTAAGCTTCATTCTGCATAGCTAAGAATCTTCTGTTCTAGATTTCCGCGAGCAACACATGTAACACCACCAGGATTAGAAAACTCTGACTTTGTTGAAAAATCAAATGTAAAATTCTCATTGCCAGCAAACTGATTATTTACAATGTTGTAATATTTAACATCCACATCGACAACATATTTTGTATTGACACTAATTACAGTACCCTCACCCTCAGGCGCAAGGTAAACATTTGTTCTACCATTTAGCCTAGAAGTACGAATCGCATTGAAAGCATGACCCTGAAGGTTTGTAAATGTATAGCTTGCGCTATCAGACGGGTCATATGTATATAAGCTTTTCCCACGAGCATTATTAAACTCACGAACAGTGTTACCGCAGTCAACATAATCTGAAGGTTTTCCAGTGGAAAATGATACGTTTATTATTCTTGAACTCTTTTCTATATTGTTAATGATAAAAAAGTCAGACGCTAAATTTTTTACTAACCGATCCCAGATTGTATCAAATTTTTCATTTATAACTATTTGATTTATAATGGTTTGTGAACTTGGCTTTGTATAATTCATGTTAGATGTCGCGCAGCCTGTCAATAGCATAGTAGCTGCAATACTTAATTTTTTTATCATTTTAATTTTATCCATTTTATTCAATTGATTTAAAATTTAATATTAACATTTTTATATATCTATACTTACGCTTAATGAATTTAAAATTCGATGGATATATTGTACACATAATCATATAAAAACTATAAATATATTTATACGAGTTTATTTCAAAATAAAATAAACAACCTCTTCATTCATCATAGAAATCACCCTCGATTATTTTACTTTCATGCAAGTAAGCTATTCCTTTTGGAAGAATTTCGATTTCATAGTAAGCTAAATCTGGATAGTGTGGACTAACTTCATTTGACATAAGTCCGGTGCAATATCCTTGCTCTATTAGATATTTAAAATCTCTGCTCTCCTGACCAGCTTCGATAAATTCTTTACCATTATATAAATCTAAAAGTAGTTTTTTCATTAGGTATCTCTATTTTGAAGTAATTCAAATAACGCCCACCCTCATACGTGACAGGTGAGCGGATTAAAATTTATATCATTTAAATAAATCTGGAAAAAACTATATCAGGCACCGTCAAGCTTTTTAAGCTGACACAGACCACCATCAGACAACATAATTTTGAAAGAGTCTTGTGAAAGCACCCCTAGAAGCTCAGAGACGCCTCTATCATTAATTATAAAAAGTTGGTCATGATCGTCTTTGTATCCAACGCAGTCTAGCTGATACCCGTACAGATAAGATACTGAGTCGCCCGCTATAGGCTTTGTTGCATAAATATAGTTATTGATTAAAAATGCTATTGGGGGTTCGTCAGGGCTATTTTTTGAGTCAAAAAAATGATCATTACTCAAAAATACCACTGATCTGTCGTCGTGTGTGGCTCTTGATATAGAATATATCGAGACCTCATCAGACGTGATCCCATTAAGAATAAATTCGTAGAGGTGTGATAGGTTTTTTAGATTAGCAGTGAATAAATTTAAGGTTTTCATAGAGCTAGTACCTCTTAAAAGGGTTATATATTGCCAAAATGGCGTGTTAGCTCGGCTCTATTAGCTAAATGTCAGAGCTTCACTGGGGTCATATATTTTTCCTTTTAAGATGAATGAAGCTTAGCCTCAGCACCTATGAAAATATGATACATAAAAAAAAAGAGAAGTCAACCAAAATCATCCTGAAACTTTATCTAAGGCTGAAAGTATACCGGGGGTTGAAGCCGCTACAAGACTCTTATCTGAAATAAGAAATCCGTGATAATTAAATTTTTTTAAAATCAATACTATGTTTTTTTAGGAGCCATTTGATATATCCCTCTATAAAATCAGTATTTTCATAGCTTTTATTATGCCTCTAGATAAATAGCGGGCTGATAAGAACATAGCCTAAAAGGGCAGCTCTAGTCAGTGTAGTATCTAACTGCACTGACTTTTGTGCATATATGCGTCCTATTTTATGTTGTAGCTAACGAACACACAGCACTACAGCGATTTGTCAATAAAATTGCGCTGTATATCACCCAACACATCTGCTCTATACTTTGCAATAAGTTGTTGATATGACTCTGCTATTGCACTAGAAGTCGTGGCCTTCCCTATAATTTTCACTTCATGATTTACTGAGTAGCTATCAACAATGGCTCCGCCTTTCCTGACTTCAAGGGATAAAGCAACAAACATAACAAATTCTGTATCACGTCCAGCGATCACTAAACTTACGAATGGGATTCTATCTGCCGTATCAGTTACCCGATAAACATCCGCCTTCCTGATTGTAACTATTAACGACTTGTCAGCATCACCTTTAACAATCAATGTTTCTGCTAATAAAAGATTAATATCTGACTCAACTGTTAATTGCGGTGAAACTGTAGTTTTTATTGGAATAAATGAATTTCCAAGTAAATGATTTTTTATCTCGGCATCGGATGCACGATTTATAACTGTTATATTATTAACATGCTTTGGCTCAGTGGCCATATATAAAGCCGATTGATATTCAGATTCAGATAAATCAACACTTAATGGTGCGCAGCCCACTAAAAAAAATGCACACATTAACAATAGCGTAACCACATTTCTCATATCTCATCCTTAATTTCACATCTAAAACGGTTTCTAATTTTTTAGTACCGAAGTAAATTTTATGCAAGCACTCAAATTTTTTTAAATATTTTTTTAATTTAGCTGAAGCATATCTATTTTCTATTCGTGTTCTTTTTTATAAACCAACTTAGTTACTTAGCCATTATTCTATTGAATGTAATTATTTTTAGAAATTTACAAAAAACAATTTTAAAACTATATATACACGACTATTTTTAAAAAGTTTTTTATAAAAATATAACCAAATCAATCTCTCCCTACCTACCAAAACTCATCATTTATAGCACCATTTTTCAATCTTATAAAAAATCTCAAACTAAAAAAGCAAAACCCATTTAAAAACGATAAAAAAGGTTTAATTATTTTATTTAGTAGTAGGAAAGTGATAAAACAGCCACATTACTAACTATCATTGGGCTTTTCAGAATACTAAATCGACCAGTTTTTTGACCTGATCACATACTCCCTAGTCAAATATCTACGATCTATTAAGATCTCCATAGAAAAACCAAGAAAATATTATTTAAAATGACGCATTTAATTTGAGATCTTTCCGTGCCGAATCAACAATAGAAGCGAGACATCTTTCTGCTCCAACATAGTAACTATCAAGATGCTCAAAATAACTATCATACTTTTTATTCTTCATTTTCATGAATTCGACAAGTGCTTGATTTGCTTCGATAGAAAAAAAAAGAGTTCCACTATCAGCATACTTGCGAATTTTATGGTAGCTATTACCCCAAAACTTTTGCACTTCTACTTTTCGATCATTGCTAATTTCTCGCTGCTCGATTTCAGCACTGTAATGTATATCGAAGTAATAAACGATATCTGACAGAGCTTCAATTACATTTTTGTAAGCTTCTACTTTTAACTCCCACCATTTACGATTACGATGACTAAAACTACCAAGCCATGCGGAAAATAAACCTGCTGTTAAACCAACAGCCCCAAGTTTTAATATTTCAAAAAATATGTCCATAGATTTAAAATTACAGCTAGTAAGCAGTTATAATATGACGAAGCCATAACTACAACTGCTTGTGAAACGGCCACGCTATCTATAAGGGATGTGTTTTTCAAGATTAGGACGTCCCTGTTGATATCGCAGTACTACTTATCTCTTGCTAATGAATATTCCCAAACATTTGGTTGTATTTTACTTTTTTAATAACTGAAGGCTCTTTTTTACACAAGTCTTCAGCAGTTAGCAACAATCGAATTTTAACAGATGTGACCTAATTTGTATCTCTTCCCTTATGCAAACTATAAATACCGTTCTTCTAGATGCTTTTTAAAGTGCGTGGCATTAAGCGTTTCACCAGTAGCGCGTTTTACTAGCTCATCCGTGGTGTGAAGCGAAGCTTGTGACCAGATGTTGTCGCTGAGCCATTGAAATATTGGCGACAAATCACCGCTTTGAATAGCCGCTTCTACATTCACTGTTTTATTCATCGTTGACATAAATTGTGCTGCGTACATGGCACCTAATGTGTAGCTAGGAAAGTACCCGAAACTCCCATCAGACCAATGTACGTCTTGCATACAGCCGTTTTTATAATTGTGAGTTATTTTATTGCTTTTGGGGTCTGTCCAATGTATGTCTTGCATGCAGCCGTTTTTGAAGTTGTCTTTGGTGGAGATGCCAAGGGCGGCTTGCATTTTTTCGTCCCATAATGCGGGTACGTCTGTATGTTCTATTACGCCGTTGATGAGGTCGCGTTCGATTTCGTAACGTAAGATGACGTGCGCTGGGTAGGTTAGCTCGTCGGCGTCGACACGAATGAAACCTTTTTCTACTTGGGTGTAAATTTTATACAGGTTGTCTTCAGCAAAGACAGGGTCATTGTGTGCGTTAAAGGCTTCCGCTGATAGTCGTGATAAATGCGAGATAAAGGGTTTGCTGCGCCCTATTTGCATTTCGAAGAACAAGGACTGTGATTCGTGAATACCCATGGAGCGGGCTTCGCCGACTGGCAATCCTGCAAAGGCTTTGGGTAAGCCCTGCTCATAACGAGCATGGCCTGTCTCGTGTACGATGCCCATTAGAGCTTGTACAAAATCTTGTTCATCGTAACGTGTGGTAATGCGCACATCGGTTGGTACGCCACCACAAAATGGGTGTACGCTCTGGTCGAGTCGGCCACGGTCAAAATCGAAGTTCAGTAACTTCATGACTTCTAAGCCAAGGGCTTTTTGAGTTGCAGTCGAAAACGTTCCAGATGGCAGAGTGATGGATTCGGATTTCTGCTTTTCCAGTACGTTTTCAATCAGTTCTGGCAACCAGATTTTCACGTCGGTAAACAAGGTATTAAGCGATGCGGTTGTGGTGCCCGGTTCGTATTTGTCTAGCATGGCGTCATAAGGCGTAAGGCCTAATGCAGCACCACGGATTTTGGCTTCTTCACGAGACAAAGCAACCACGTCTTTCCAGTTTTTTTCGAAGCCTGTCCAATCGTTTTCTTGGCGTTGCGAGCGCCACGCGTGCTCGCATTTAGAACCTGCGATAGATTGGGCTTGCACTAAGTCTTCTGGAACCATGGTCGCTTGTTGCCATTGGCGTTTCATCTCACGAAGACTGGCTGTTTGCTCAGTGTTTAAGGATTCTTGCTCAGCGTTACCAAACCATTCCTCTAACTGTGGTTGCGTTGATAAACGGTGAATGTGAACCGATAACTCGGCCATGGCATTGGAACGCGCTTCGCTACCGCCCGATGGCATGTTCGCTGCAGCATCCCAGCCAAGCATGGCTTGAGCATGGTTAAAGTGGCTGAGTGTTTGGTAGTGTGACGTTAACTTGTCGTAGTTGGACATTGTCGTTTTCATCCTATGTAAAAGTTGTTCTGCTTGTCGGATCGATATAAATGAGTGATAGCAGGGTAAAAATTGTCATCAGTTACATTTAGTCTAAATCGTTTTATACTTCTAGACATGAAATATTGCTAGGTGACCATGATGAAACTAAATGATTTAACAGCGAGAGAAAAAGTGACACTAGCTCAGCAGCTTTGGGACTCTGTCGCAAATGATCAAGATGCTATAAAGCTCACTACAGCCCAAAAAAATGAATTAGACAATAGACTGGCACAATTCGAATCCGATCAAAATGTCGGCTCAGATTGGAACACAATAAAATCTAAAATATTAGGCTCATAATGCTATATAAAGTAAGGATACGCCCAGAGGTCGAGGACGACCTGAAAGAAGCTTACTCATATTTCGAACATTGCAGAGCAGGACTTGGCACTGAATTTATGCTTTGTGTTGAGGATACGTTGTTAAAAATTTCAACTCATCCAAAACAATACCCGATTGCTCACAAGACACTTCACAGGGCTTTAATAAATAAATTTCCATACGGTATTTTCTAGACTATTCAGCAAAATATGGTTGTTATTTTTGCTGTCATGCATTGTGCTCGTGACCCCAAAAAATGGATATTGAGAAGCTAAATTAAAGATATAAACTCACAACCTATCAACCAAAAAGCCGAGACATCTTTAAAAGAAACGTCTCGGCTTTTTGCATTCTCTGTTGTTCTAACGCTTATTTACCACAGCCACAACCGGAATGATCGCCACTCGCGTCTTGCCAATGCTTGAGCTTACTGGTGCCGCCGATACCTGAGTTGAAGCTGTTGGTTGGGTCAGTTTTTTGGTAAAACTCTCGCAGCGCTGGTTTCGCAACATATTCATGGCCCACGTTATGCTCGGCTGGGTATTCTGCGCCGCGAGCGTCGTAGCTGGATAGAATTTGCTTCTTCACCGCTTTGGCGTCAACGCCTTTTTTCATGATGTAGTTTTGGTGCATGACGTGACAGAAGAAATGCCCGTAGTACATTTTTACCGCGACTTTTTCTTCGATGTCTTTTGGTAGTTCTTCAAACCAATCGCGCTCATTTCGTGGGAAGGCCACGTCGATGGTCATGATGGAGCCCAGTTTTTTCTTATTCATTATATGAAGGCGAGTCAATGCTCCGCCAGTCACAAAGCGATGCAAGATGGCTTGGTCAGCTTCACGTTTGGTACAAGCAAAGAAGTCACCTTCGTTGTCTTTAAAGAAGTTTTCTAAATAGGCTTGCGCTTCCGCCACACCATCGTTGCTGGTTTCCACTATCCAATGATGTTCGTACTTTTCACGAAAATCTTCCATGCGCTTTGGCAAATGATTTGGGAACAGCTGACTCGCGTATTGCATCATGATGTCAGAGAATTTGGACGGCATGAATTTCAGTTTTCCAGCCCATCTGTCCACTGTACGTTTTAGCGCAAACATTTTGGGGATGTATTTAGTGCCCAATTTATCGATCACCAAATAACTGTCTTTGCCGTATTTTTTACTGATGTCATAGCTGCTGCTGTGCATGTATTCACCAGACACAGGCAGGTTTTTAAAGGTAGACAACATATCACGGCGCATTTGTTCCATCACCGCAGGATCATTGGTGCCAATGTAGAAGACTTGGTACTTTTCTGGAATCGGGAAGGTATCAATACGCACAGCAAAGACCGCCAATTTACCCGCACAACCAGATGCTTCGTACAAGCGACGAGGATCGTTATTGAAACGTGATGGCGTGTCTGCGTCTACGTCACGAATACGCTCGTGGTATTCGTTGTCAGAACCGCGTTTTTCGGGGAACTGTACGTCTTTTTCTTGGTAGGTTTTGTTTTGCAGATTGGTCAGAATTTCTTCTGGATCCGTTCCCAACTCAATGCCTAAATTGTTCACCAATTGCAGTTCGCCATCTTGTGTAACTTGGGCAAACAAGGACATTTCTGTGTACGCAGGGCCACGTTGCACCAAGGCACCACCAGAGTTGTTACAAACACCACCAACAATAGACGCACCAATACAAGAAGAACCAATAACCGAATGAGGCTCACGGCCGTAAGGTTTCAGCGTGTCTTCTAAGCCAAACAAGGTACTCCCTGCAAAACCCACAATCTGTTTACCTTGATCAAGCAACTGAATGTCGTCAATACGCATGGTGCTGATGATCACGATAGGACGATCATAGTCCGCGCCATTAGGTGTTGAACCACCCGTTAAGCCAGTATTAGCCGCTTGCATAATAACGATAACATCCGCTTTTACGCAGGCTTGCAGACATTTCCAGATTTCAACCAAGCTACCAGGACGAACAACCGCATACGCCTTACCACCACCAAGGCGAAAACCTTGGCTGTAAGGTTTGGTCTTGTCTTCGTCAGTCAAGGTATATTGGTTTCCCACTATGGCCTTTAATTCAGCGGCCAAGTCTAAGTTGAAACTGGTGTCCGTCATACTGCTTTCTGTCATAGCGGCTACTTCACATCGTGTTGGTAAAAGAGGCGAGTATACTAAACTGATCAATCAGTAAAAAAAACTCCAGCAAAACAATTAGGAATCATGTCCATAAGGAATGCTTATGCAGGGAAAGGTTTACATAAACATTAAACAGTGACTTTTCATTCAATATCACTGCGCTTCTGCCCTTTTTATCTCATCTCTTATGTCCAGTAAGAGTGACTTAGCGCTCTCTTCGTTCATCTTATATGGGTCGAAGTTTATACTTCTTGTATGCTGATAAAACAGTTCGCGAAGGCTTTCCGTATTTTGTAGATAGCCCATATTCCAGCTATCAAACTCTCTTTTGGAAATAGCTTGATAAGCGATTATTTCAGGCCTTTTATGGCGCGGATCCGTAGCGATTTTATGATAGATCTGGTTCACATTTTGACGCGTCCCTTCTAGGCATTGAAGAAAAAACTGCCGATTAAAAGACAGCAAGCCAGTTACATTGAGCGTTTTATTATTAAGCCGCGCCACTTTAAGAATACGAGCGATGTCTTCAATATCAAATTGCTCGGTTATGGTACTGGTATAAATAAGTCGAACTAAATCCACATTGAGCCCTTTTCGATAAAATGTATTTAATGCATCGTTGCTTGTAAAAAATTATATCTGCAAACATATCACACAAAATGTCAGTATCTTTCACTCTTCCAATACAACGGCATTCGCGCCATGACGCTGAAAAAAGTCGTTCACGTCATCTAATATCGGCGCTTTGCTCTTCAAAAACCAAACAAGGCTCGACACCATAGCCACATGATCAAGGTCGTCGTAAACTTTGCTTTCAACTAGGCCCTGTACGACATTAATTTTCTTAATCAGTTTATCCATATTACTTTTACCAACTAGAGTATCGTCAGCACCCCAGAGTAATAACATTGGTGGTTCGTCGCCTTCTATAAAAGTCGTCACCTGCATATTTGGATAGTTTTCTGGCGGACCAAATATAGCTATATAATCGTCTTCATAGGGCACAAAATCATACGGACCAGATAAACCTGCAAAGGCGTTTAAGATGGAGGGTGTTAAACCTTCAGCTCGCAAATAGTGTTTATCCGCCGTCAGCAATGCTCCGATATGCGCACCAGCAGAATGCCCTGAAATAAACAAGCGTTTAGGGTCGCCTTGGTATGCTGCAATATGTCGGTATGTCCAAGCGACCGCCTTGGCTCCATCTTCAACAAAGGTCGGAAATTTTACCTGTGGATATTTGCTGTAATCGGCAATGACCGTGATATAACCCTGTTTTGCAAAGGCTTCGCCTACAAAGGGATACATGTCTTTTGAACCATCCTTCCAGCTGCCACCATAGAAGAAGACAACAACAGGAAGAGATTGACCCGAAGAATGAGGCGGGACATAAACATCTAACTTCTGCCAAGGCTCAGTGCCATAAGCGATATCTTTTGTCGTTTCAGTATTACTGAATGCATTAGGCAAATTGGCAACGCCTAACCCTACTTTGGTACAGGCAACGAGCAATAAAGAACTCAGCGCCACACACACTTTTGCTATCCTCAAAATTGACCTCTTGCTGCTTTTAAAATGAACTTAATTTAAATGATACGCAGAGGATAGGAAAATAGACCAATATTTGCTCTAGGACGGCTCAACTCGTTCATAAGTGATGAGTTTATGCTTGAACTCAGGGACTACTTCAATAAATAACCCAACACACGTTTCTGCCCCCAACCTGACCCCTTAGAAGAAACACTAACAGACATTCCATCCATCTAAATCAATCAAGCCCCACCATTTCATAGATATTATATATCACCCCTAAAACTGCTATAACTAAAAGAAATAAAGACGACAAGATCTCCATCCCCTTATTATGCTTATTCGGAAGCCACCGTTTCACAATAAGAATATAAAGAGAGAGCACCGTAATATCAAAAATCATCCAGACAATAGAAAGAGTAAAAATACTTGTACTAAAGTCATTTGTAATGGCAATGAATTGGGGAAATAGCGAAACGAAAAACAGAATATCTTTAGGGTTCGATATACCTGTTATGAAGCCTTGAAGCATTCCACTCTTACTTGAACCCGCATTTTTTTCGTCATTTTTAGCTACAGTGGATATGGTTTGTAAGCTTTGAATAGCCATATAACCAATAAAACATGAGCCTATGACTCCCAATACTCGCAGATAAAAAATATCTAATGAGACTACGCCAATCAACATCAGTGCTGCAAAAAAAATCAACACGAATGAGGCTAAGTTCGTGCCTACCACAGTAGCAAAGGCTCTTCGGTATCCAAAACGAATTGCCGTACCCGTAACAAGAGCAACAACCGGACCGGGTGTTAGAAGCAATATTAGAATTGCAAATATGTATGTCATTAACAGTGCTAAGTTCATAAGCTATTTTCTTTTTTTTGAATATGAAGAGGACAGCGAGATCTGGAATTAGAATCATGCTCATTTAGAATATATTGCTTCCATTCTAAGTTATCAGAGTCTCCATAAAACCCTAGTTCTGCAGGAACAATTCCTCCATTATAACTATCAACTCGATGACGTATTTTTTCTCTGATATTTCTTCCTTTAGGTGTTTTATGACTTGCTAAAACATCAAAATGCTCCCGAGGGTTAATAACGAATACTACATGCCTCCCAAGATTCCTGCTTTTCAGTTGAGTATGACTTGGGCAACTCACATTAATAAATAGTTCGACTCCACCAAAGCAAAAAGACCATTCAGAATTATCAGTTTCTGTCGGAATCGTTTTTGGCCATGGGGAGATATCATGATCATGCATTTCTTGTATTCGATTCCATGCGAAATCATGTTCATCAGTTAACTTTTTAAATTCGTTTTCTTTGAATACAATCAATAATGGGCTATACAACCGATCTTCTAGTTCAGTATTAGCGATACTTTGCGTAAACTCAGTTAAAGCTCCAACCATCTCAACAATCGTTTTTTTTTCCCCAATAAAGGCAAAACGAAGGGAATTTTTTCTACAAGCATTTCGACCAAAAAAGCAGGGAAAAGCGTTATCTTCAAGACATGTCATAATGTTTCTGAATGCTTCAACTCGCCAATCTTCACTTATAGATAAAAACTTCTGATCCTGTATTATTTTTTTTAAATCTGACTGAATTACTATTTTTCCATTACTTAACATTTTTTTCCCTGCATCCATTCATTTAAACGAGCATATTATTCAATACTTAAAACGCTGTTGAAAAACGGAAAAAAATAAAGCTAAATGTGAATAAAACTCAACATTGGATAAATCCCCTATGTCACTACCACCACTATATGCACTTCGCGCCTTCGAAGCCGCGGCTCGATATGGCTCATTTACTAGGGCTGCGGACCACCTAAATCTAACAACGGGAGCCATTAGCAAGCACATTCGCACGCTAGAAGTATGGTTTGGATGTGAACTATTTAAACGGAAAGGCCCTAAAGTTGAAGTAACAAGTGCTGGTAGCTCACTCGCTGGGCAGATTAGTGAAGGATTCAATTATCTAGAAAGAGCGTGCTCAGAATTTCGCAGTAGCCATAATGAAATTCGACTAAAAGCACCTTCTACTATTACGATGCGCTGGTTGCTAGATAACTTACATACCTTTCATGAAGATAATTCAACACATAAGATCGAAACCACCAGCGTTTGGATGAATATTGATACCGTTAATTTTAGTAAAGAACCCTACGACTGTGCGATCCTTTTAGGGAATGGGGTGTTTGGTCAGGACACAGAATGCGCACTGCTTTTTCTAGAATGGCTAATACCAATATGCGCTCCAAACATGAAAGAGATTGCTCACAACAATCTAGAGAACTGCTCTCTGATTCACCCATCACCAGATAAGAGAGATTGGAGACGATGGCTCAAAGGCACTCAAAAACACCCCGATTTACATCTTGCACAAGGCAAAATATTTGACACCTTAGAACAAGGCAATATGGCTGCTATGTGTGGACATGGTGTTTCAATAGGAGACTTACTGTTAAGCGCTGATACGATTAATAATGGATTATTAGCCACACCGTTTAATGAAGCTATCGCAACCGGAGATGGCTACTATTTAGTTTGGCCAAAAGGAACAACTAAGAAAAAGCTGATCGATCAATTATTTATTTACCTAAAGCAGCGAACACCAAATACCCCTTCTGGCGACATTGTTTTTCTTATATAACAAACCATCCTAAGCAACATGCCACACTAAAGAACAATTTTGAATACTGAATTTTAAACAAAAAAAGCCGCTCCCCCGAACGGCTTTTTACTTTAGTCAATCTGCTTCTAGAAAAACAGATTATCCACCAAAGACAACAGTGCGCTTACCATTCAAAAAAACACGTTTTTCTACGTGACATTTCACCGCGTTAAATAAGGTAACACGCTCAATATCTTGGCCTTTGGCAATAAGGTCTTCAGCATAGTGCGCATGGTTAACCACTTGGATACCTTGCGAGATAATCGGACCTTCATCCAAGTCATTGTTCACATAGTGAGCCGTCGCGCCGACCATTTTTACGCCTTTTTCCCATGCTTGATGATAAGGTCGAGCACCTTTAAAGCCAGGCAATAAAGAGTGATGGATATTAATCGCGCGGCCATCAAGGTATTCACACATGCTTGGAGAAAGCACTTGCATGTAACGCGCTAGCACGACTAACTCGGTATCGTATTGCTCGATTAATTCTCGCACCTGCGCTTCTTGCTCAAGCTTGGTGTCGGCAGTAATTGGCAAGTGGTAATACGGAATGCCGTGCCATTTCGCCAGATTCTCTAAATCAGGGTGATTGGAGATAATAACCCTGACATCAATATTCAATTGCCCAGTACGAAAACGATACAACAAGTCATTCAAACAATGATCGTATTTCGACACCATGATCGCCACTTTTGGCTTATGGTTTGGAGCGGTTAATGACCAATCCATCGAAAACTCGGCAGCACGTTCTGCAAATTGTTCCGCAAACACCGTTTCGTTAAAATCAGCATTTTGTGGCAAAAATTCTATGCGGATAAAAAAACGACCTGATTCTCGGTCATCAAAGGAGTGAATTTCATCGACATAGTTACCGGCTTGCGCCATGTATCGAGTCACTACATCGACTGTTCCTATGATACTTGGGCAACTAGCAGTAAAAATCCAAGGCGCGGTTTTTGATTTCATAAAATAGTCTCTTATTGTCTTAAGCTTTTTATGTCACGAAAAAGGCTGACCACCAAAAAGTGGCCAACCAAAACAGTGAAATAACACAAGTAACTGAGAAGAAATTAGGCCTTTACGACCAAACCGTATTCTCGACTGGCGTCTTGAATCCATAACCAGAGATAATCCGCAAAGCTACGTCGCACGACTAGTTCGAATTTATCATCCGCCAAGCGACAAATCATCGCGCCACTTTTAGCAAAGACCGTAGACACAACCTTACCGACAGGGAATTCACTCGCATGCAAATCCACCGGTGTCGATTTTTTCAGCATCTCGACCACATCATCGCCAGACACGTCGAAAATGGTTGTGCCACCACTGATATTCACCAATGAAAAATGCCCCATCAGCTTGTCATGAAAGTGACTTTCTATGCCGCACGCCTTATCAGCTTCAACAATAATGAGCCATTCATCAGGCGATACCCAACGTACAGAAACGTTGCCCATCGAAGATTCGTTTGTGGTGACAGAAGTAAGCGGCTGCATTGGCAATGCCACGCCCAATAAGGACTTAATCATTTCTTGCTGCTCTAATGATGGGAGGCAACGCAAGGTTAATAACCCCATCAGCTTACGTTCATGGAAATGCACACCGCCTTCTTTCGGACCATGTTCAGCAATACTGGCCAGATCCGCATGATGAAGCGGACTTTCGCCCATAATATCGGCAGCTGGCAACTGCTTAGTCACCAATTTAGTATCCCTTGCTACTACTGTTACATCAGATGTTACATCAGACATTTTGACGCTCCCCTTTTGGATCTAAGAATACTGCGCTACAAATTTCCGCTTCGATAACACGACCATCCGCCAAGGGATAAAAGATTTTTTCGCCCATTTTATCCAACCCACCTTTGACAAAACCCATTGCCACAGAACGCTTCAAATTCGCACTCCAATAGCTTGAGGTTACATGCCCAACCATTGGGACTGGAATTGGCGCTTTCGGGTCCAGCACGCCCTGTGCGCCTTCTGGCAAGACCACATTAGGATCAATGGTTTTCAACCCCACTAGCTGCTTACGATCCGCTCTAACACAGTCCTCACGTTGCATGCCGCGTTTACCAATAAAGCTAAATGGCTTCTTCATGGCGACCGCCCAAGACATACCTAAATCAAAAGGATGTACAGAACCATCGGTGTCTTGGCCCGCGATAATAAAGCCTTTTTCCGCACGCAATATGTGCATGGTTTCCGTGCCGTATGGCGTTAAGTTAAATTCAGCGCCTTTTTCGAACAATTCTTTCCATACATGCAGTCCATAGTTAGCTTGTACGTTGATCTCGAACGACAACTCCCCCGTGAAAGAGATACGGAAGACACGAGCGGGCACACCAGCCACCGTCATAGGTTTCCAATCCATAAAGGCCATGCTTTCTTTTGAAACATCATAATCAGTCAGCTTTTCCAACAACTTACGGCTATTCGGGCCAGAAATTGTCATCGTTGACCAATGATCAGTTACCGAGGTGAAATAGACCTCCAGCTCTGGCCATTCTGTTTGATGGTAAATCTCTAGCCAAGACAGTACGTGAGCCGCGCCGCCTGTGGTGGTGGTCATCAGGAAATGATTTTCCGCCAAACAAGAGGTCACGCCATCATCAAACACCATGCCATCTTCACCGCACATTAGACCGTAGCGACATTTGCCAACAGGCAATTTCGCCCATGCGTTGCTGTAAACTCTACCTAAAAATTCGCGCGCATCTTTGCCTTGAATATCAATTTTACCCAGAGTCGATGCATCCAAAATACCAACCGATTCACGAGTCGCTAAACACTCACGGTTTAGCGCATCCTGCATGCTTTCATTGGATTGTGGGTAATACCAAGCACGTTTCCACTGACCGACATCTTCAAATTTCGCGCCATGTTCCACATGCCAAGCATGCATTGCTGTGTAGCGTTTGGGGTCGAATAGTTCACCACAATCACGTCCAGCAATCGCTCCAAACGTCACCGGCGTGTAGTTCGGACGGAAAATCGTTGTGCCAGTTTCCGGGATGGTTTGCTTAAGCATTTTTGCCGCAATCGCCATGCCGTTAATGTTACCTAGCTTGCCTTGGTCAGTACCAAAGCCCATCGCGGTGTAACGTTTAACGTGTTCAATAGATTCAAAGCCTTCACGACACGCCAGCTCTATGCCTGCTGCGGTGACATCATTTTGATAATCAACAAACTGTTTAGGCGCTTTTGATGTCGGTTTAGTGTGTGGGATATGGAACAGGGCCATGGCCTTGCCCTCTTCAATGTCATCCGCTTCTGGCAAGGCAGCGTCAGGCTTATCTAAGCCTAAATGAGCCAAGGCATCGCAAGCCGCACTCAAACCTTCTTCTAGCACTTGTACTGTGCTGAACGTACCATTAATCGCGCCAGCAGTAAGTTGTTTCTGAGCTGTTGCGCCCGGAGTGAAACCAAGAATGTCGTCATTCCAAACAGGACGAGCGCCAGTATGACAAGACAAGTGAATAACCGGACTCCAGCCACCAGACGTGGCAAGGGTATCCGCTGCCATTTTCACAACAGAGCCAACAATCACATCGCCAGTTTCGTTTAATGGCGCAATGGAAACACTGGAGACACGTTTACTACCATGAGCTTCAATCACACCTGACCCAACAAGAATACTGATTCCGCGTTCTCGAGCGGCTTCAACAAAGGTGCCTTGTGGGTTCTTACGGGAATCGACAATCGCGACCACATTACGTCCGGCATCGTGCCAATCAAGCGCGGTGCGATAGGCATTGTCGTTCGAGGTCATCAATACTAAATCTTTACCCGGCGCAACGCCGTAACGGTTGAGATAAGTTGAGACTGCATTGGCAACCATACAACCAGGTAAATCGTTATTGCCATAAACCAGAGGGCGCTCATGAGCACCTGTTGCCAAAATCACCCATTTGGCACGCACACGATGCAAGCGTTGGGCAATTTGGCCATTGGGCGCACGATCCGCAAATTGATCGGTACAGTGTTGCTGAATAGTTAGGAAGTTATGATCATGATAGCCGTTTACCTGAGAATTCGGCAGCATCAAGACATCGTCAAAGCCCGACAATTCTTCCACGACTTCAGCAATCCATTCGGCGGCTGGTTTGCTATTTAACGTTTCTGTACTGCTTAACAAACTCCCGCCAAACTCGTTTTGCTCATCGGCAATAATCACTCGTGCACCAGCACGTGCAGCGGTTAATCCTGCCATTAAGCCAGCCGGACCTGCGCCAACAATCATCACGTCGCAATGTTGATTCATCTTGTCGTAGATATCTGGATCACTTTCTTTTGGCGCGCGACCAAGACCTGCGGCTTTGCGAATGTAAGATTCGTAGGTTTCCCACATGGATTTTGGGTACATGAAGGTTTTGTAGTAAAAGCCCGGAGGCATCATTTTCCCACCGACTTTGCCGACCCAGCTCATTAAGTCTGTATCGACATTCGGCCAACCGTTTGTCGTGCTAGCAACCAAACCATTATAAAGAGACTGCTGAGTCGCACGTACGTTAGGAATTTGTGTCGCTTCAGTAGAGCCAACCTGCATGATGGCATTTGGTTCTTCAGCGCCCGCAGCAACGATGCCGCGCGGACGGCTATATTTGAAACTCCGGCCAACAATATCAACACCATTCGCCAACAAAGCAGAGGCCAAAGTATCACCTTCGAACCCTTTATATTGTTTGCCGTTATAGGTAAAAGTCAGCGGTTTAGAGCGATCAATCCGTCCACCATCTTGGAGACGATTAGACTGTTTACTCAAATCTTGTGTCATGGTATCGCTCCTCTATTTCGCTTCGTTGGCCACAATAGATGGCTTTTCGCCAACTTTATAGACTTCTAGGATTTCGTACGTTTGAGTATGACGCGTGATGTTAAAATACTTACGACAGCCCGCCCCATGAACCCAAAGTTCGTGGTGTATTCCGCGAGGGTTGGCACGAAAATACATAAATTCGCCCCACTCTTTATCTGTGCAAGCATCTGGGTCTAATGGCCGCGAAATATGCGCCTGACCAGACGCATGAAACTCTTCTTCCTCGCGATATTCACAACAATGCGGGCAATAAATATGAAACATGGTATTTCTCTCCTTAATCGGTCTTCGCCCGCTTAATGTGCTACGCCAGCTGCGCCGTGTTCGTCCACCAGCGCACCGTTATGGAAACGGAACATAGAAAAAGGTTTCGCCAATGGATGCATTTCGCCCTTCGCCAAAGACGCGGCAAACACATGACCTGAACCTGGTGTCGCTTTAAAACCGCCCGTTCCCCAACCACAGTTGAAAAACAGGTTTTTCACTGGCGTTTCACTGATAATCGGACAAGCGTCTGGACAAGTATCAACAATACCGCCCCACTGACGATTCATACGTACACGACTAAACACTGGAAACATTTCGACAATCGCTTGAATCGTATGCTCAATAGTGGAATAAGAACCCCGCTGACCATAGCCTGTGTAGCCATCAATCCCGGCACCAATAACCAAATCCCCTTTGTCCGATTGCGATGCGTAACCGTGTACTTGGTTAGACATGACCACCGTATCCAAAATCGGCTTAATAGGTTCAGACACTAAGGCTTGTAAAGGATGAGATTCTAACGGTAATTCGAAGCCGCCCATCTTCGCCAATACACTGGAATTACCAGCAACCACACAACCCACTTTGTCAGCACGAATTTCACCATAACGAGCAGTTCGTACACCGACAACAGTACCGTCTTCGATGATTAGATCTTCCACTTCGGTTTGTTGAATCAGGTCCACGCCATGAGCATCGGCTCCACGAGCAAAGCCCCACGCCACCGCATCGTGACGAGCAACACCCGCACGAGGCTGCCAAGACGCCCCCATCACGGGATAACGCGCGCGGTCAGAACAATCCAACACAGGCACAATTTCTTGCACTTGCTGAGCATCCAGCACTTCGCCGTCAATACCATTTAAACGGTTGGCATTTACACGACGTTCAATGTCACGCATATCTTGTAAGGTGTGGCCAAGGTTCAAACAGCCACGTTGAGAAAACATGACGTTGTAATTTAAATCTTGAGACAGACCTTCCCACAATTTCATCGCATGCTCATAAAGGTGAGCCGCTTCATCCCACAAATAATTGGAACGAACAATGGTCGTATTTCGCGCTGTATTACCGCCCCCCAAAAAACCTTTTTCAATCACAGCAACATTGGTAACACCAAATTCTTTCGCCAAATAATAGGCCGTCGCCAAACCATGACCACCACCACCGACAATAATCACATCGTATTTTTTTTTCGGGGTTGGATTACGCCATACCCGCTGCCAATTCTCGTGATGGCTAAAACTGTGCTTTAACAATCCAAAGCCTGAATAATGCTGCATCAGATCAGCTCCTTAGATAAATAATCGTTTCAACGATCATAGTGACATGGTTAAAAAAGGTTGCAGCGTCTTAGTCAGCTAAGATGTCCACCAAGACGCCATAGACTAAGCGTTCACCGTGATAATAGAGATAAAGATTTCTATCCTAATGCTTGGAAGCGTCCAGCGAATGACAATTTACGACAGAGAGGGTGACGGCTTTGGATATGGCCATTAACTAGGTGAATTTATGCTTGGATGGTTCATTATTATTAAAGGTCGAAGACCCTCATTTGACGAGCAACCCAACCTAGAAAGAACTGGATCAAGGCCAAGGAAATAAGTCCGAATCCGTCAACAGCATGTTTGAGGAATTAACGGAGGTAAGGTAGCTAAATGACATAATACCAAGTCAGATTACCAAGCCATTTTCAGCAGATAGTACAATAGAGTGGCATTAACTAAATCTAGGTTTTACCATCACGCTGAACGACTACGATAAAGCGCCGCATGCTCAAGGCCATACTCGCCTGCTAGTTCTTGCATGACTTGTACTTCTTCTAGCATTTCGGGTGGTTTGCCATAGGCTAAGACGTCTACCTCATCGCCTGACTCAAGACAGATAACTGGAATACTGACTTTACGATAACCGTCTATGGCGGTGATTCTTTCCAGCGCATCCATTTCTGCTAAAACATCGTCTGACACTTCAAACACCTGCCCTTTCACTGGATGACCTTCGCCTGACTGTAAAACAAGCCAAGGTGAAAACCGTTCACCAATAAGGTATAGCGGATAACGATCTTTAGTTTCAAAGTCACCACGATAACGAATACCTTTGTTTGTTTTAAAGTTCGGGAATCCTTCTTTCAGCGTCCCAAAGACAAAAACTTTATGCACGAAATATGCTCCTATAAAAAGGCTGCGACTGATGTGAAATCATTTAGAATATACACCAAGGTTCCCATTCATTCTAACGGGTAATTTGCTCCATTAACCAATTAGTAAATACTGCAATTCTTGGGTCTAAATTCGGCTCTTCCAATGTTAATAAAACATAGTCATGTCCTGAAGATTGCATGCCTAATGGTGAAATAAGGCGTTGTGCTTTCAAATCATCAGACACTAAAGGAATAGACCCTATAGCAATGCCAAGCTGATTTTGGGCAGCCTGTAAAGTGTAAAAGAAATGATCAAAGTGCTGCTCACTTTTAGGAATGATTTTTTCTATCCCATAAGCGTTTCTCCAGTCATCCCATGCATTTGGCCTAGTCCGACTATGTAACCAATTAGCTTTATTTAAATCTTGGCTAATATGTTTTTCCCAATAGTCTTTTGTGCATACAGGTCCAGCCAGTTCAGAACAGAGTGTGGTTATTTGATAATCCTCGTGGGCACCAAAGTCCATGCGGCGAATGGCAATATCACAATTTTCCGACAATAGATCAATCGGGCCACCCGCCATTCTGAGATCGACATTTAACTCCGGACACAAAGTTCGAAACTCACCTAATCTTGGCATTAACCAACGCATTGCCAAGCTAGGTTCACATGACACTGCCAGAAATGGTGACGCGCCATCATGGCGATGAATTTCCTCTACGGTATAACTTAATGCATCGAGACTTTCTGTGGTCGTTTGTAATAATCGTTGCCCTGCGGCGGTTAGATAAACCCGACGATTACGGCGCACAAATAAATCAACGCCAATACGCTCTTCAACCTGTGCGACTGCTCGACTAATTGCTCCGTGCGTTAAATGAAGCTCTTGCGCCGCCCTGGAAAAGCTTTGATGCCGCGCTGCTGCTTCGAACGCAGTCAATGCTCCCAAGGGAGGAAGTCGTCTTTTTATGTGACTATTACTCACAATATTCACCATTAATTATCGATTTTATTTACTTTCCCATCTATTCATACTCTTATTATTCACAGATGAGAGTATCTTGCCATGTTAAATATCGATCAATTTGAGTTATATTCCGTTGCCATTATCACGTTATTGGCCGTAATTAGTCCGGGGCCAGATTTTGCGATGGTGTCGAAAGTCTCGCTATTAAAAGGACGACAAGAGGGAATTTTGTGCGCTCTCGGAATAAGCACCGCTATCAGTGTGCATTTGACTTATACGCTCCTAGGATTAGGAATTGTCTTTGTAAATAATATTTGGGTGCTGAATACATTGCGCTATCTTGGCGCCATGTACCTTATTTGGTTGGGGGCTTCCGCCTTGTGGCCGGATATAAAAGCGCTCTTTGGTAGAACAAAACCTAAGCAAGAAAATGAACCATTAAAAAGTGAAAACACATCTCAAAACAAACTAACAAGAAATAGCTCAGCTTTTTGGTCTGGGCTTGCTTGTAATGTACTCAATCCGAAAACTATGTTGTTTATCATGTCTTTGTTTAGCCAAGTCATTTCAACAGATACCTCTTTATTGATGGAGCTTGGCTATGGTGCTTATATTGCTTTGGCACATTTTGTTTGGTTTGCTCTAGTCGCTTGTTTGCTTACGTCAGCAAGAATTCAACAAAAAGTACTGGTCTTTAAAATATGGATCGAACGCGTTACCGGCTTGCTAATGACATCTCTCGGTTTGCGGTTATTAATAAACTGACTCTAAGCAGCTAAATGAAAAATGCACATTAGTGTGGATGATAAATGGTTTGATAGAGTTGATTATAAACGGCTGGTAGACTTACTGAATTTACTATCCATAAGGCTTAAATGACATGTCTACCTCAATAAAATCTGGCTTTAATGTAACCAAAATCACAGGCCTGAGCGCTCTTCTAATGACAACTTTTTTAGTAGGTTGCAGTGAGCCGCCAAAACTTGAAACGGTTGAAGGTTACGCCCAAGGCACGACGTATCAAATTAGTTTTTGGTCTGAAGATGCGGTTCCAGTGACAGAGATACAAACGGCGTTCAACGATACGCTTGCTCAAATAGACAAAGAGCTTTCCACTTATCGTCCAGACTCTTTCATTTCTAAGTTTAACCGCAGCCCTTCCGTGGCTTGGCAACCTGTATCAGAAGACTTTGTTGATCTGGTCAAAATAGCCCAAGACATACATATAAAGTCAGAAGGTTGTTACGATCCGACTATTGGGCCTTTGTTCGATTTATGGGGCTTTAAAACCGACCAACTTCACGTACCCACACGAGAAGAATTAACCGCCCTAAAATCTGAGCTTGGGATAGATAAAATAGAAGTGAACGAAGAAAATTTACGTGTACGCAAAACACGTCCTTTCCTTCAGCTTGATTTTTCTTCCATGGGCGAAGGCTACACTATTGGCAAGTTAAGTCATGTATTAGAATCCAAAGGCTACGATAATTACATGGTGCAATTTGGTGGCGATATGAAAATCAAAGGTCACAAGCCAGATGGCGAAAAATGGCGAGTGGCTATTCAGAGTCCCATCCCTTCCGCTGACGGCGCACCAAAAGTCTATAAGGTCATCACTGTCAAAAACGAAGAAGGCGTCACGCTTGATACATCAGGCACTTATAACCGTCACTTCGACGATAATGGCGTGGAGTATTCGCACATAATCAACCCAAGCACAGGCAAACCAATCACTCACGATCTTGTCTCGGCGTCGGTATTTGGTACTGACCCTAGAATAAGCGACGCATGGGCAACCACCATGTTGTGCCTTGGTCCAGTTGAAGGTGCAAATATCGCCAAAGAGGAAAATCTAAACGTCTTCTTTATCGAAAGAAAGAACGACAAACTAGTGAACTCCAGCAGCGCTGCCTTACTTAAAACCGATAAAGTGAAATTTGATTAAATCGGTCACTTTATTGAAATTAAAAAGATCGAGAAATGAAGTGATCCCATCAAATTGGACGCTTTGTTAATCGGTCTTTTTATTATCGAATTTGGATAATTTGCTTAATGAATGTCTAGTCAGGCTTTTGAACCTTCCCCACGTACCCTCTCTTTTTCTGACCCTCGTATTGCAATGGATACTATTTTTAACAAATCTAATCAATCGGTTAATTGCCGTATTTAGATTCCTAGTCTATCTATAAATAAAGTCTCCTTTACAATTGGAATGCATGATGGATCATAGTGAAACCAACAAAAATAAAAAAAACAGACAAAACAATGAGTTGGTAAAAAACACTTTTTTTCAGCAAGATAACTTTTTTTTCAGCAATTGGTCACTTGTTTGCCTATGGGCGCGATGGTAGTCAATACTGATGCTCGCATCCTCTTTGTTAATGATTCCCTTTCAGAGGCCCTAGGTTATACAAAAGAAGAGCTTATTGGGGAAGACACTGATTTCCTGCTTCCAAGCCAATTTCAGGCTAATCACAAAAAGCTCATGTCGCAATTCTTCAAACACCCCCGTAAACGTCAAATGGGAGCTGGGCAGTCTCTCTATGCTCGTAAAAAAGACGGTAAACATATCCCTATTGAAATTGGCTTAAACCCAATAGAGCAAGAAGGAAAAACCTTTGTTCTGGCAACCTTAATTGATCTCACGACAAGGCAACGAGCCAACAATATGTTCCAACGTTCGATTCAAGATGCACCTCATGGTGTATTAGTAGTCGATTCTAAAGGCATTATTCGCTTAACAAATAAGGTGCTTTGCCAATCTTTTGGCTATACGCCTGAAGAACTAATCAACCAACCAATGGACATGCTTTTACCCCTTCGCTACCGAAAACACCATGATCATTTACGTCATACTTTTCATCAAAACCCCACACCAAGGATGATGGGAATTGGTCGAGACCTTACCGCTTTGCACATGGATGGAAGTGAGTTTCCTGTAGAAGTAGGGCTTAGCCCGTTTGAAGATGAAGAAAGTAATCAAATGGTGCTTGTTTCTTTACTGGATATTACTAAACGCAAACGTTTGGAGCAGGAGCTACGTGAAACCAACACAAATCTAGAAGAGTTTACTTACGTTGCGTCCCATGATTTACGATCACCATTACGAGGTATTGCTGATTTATTAGAATGGGTGAAAGAAGACCTTGGCCAAAATACACAAGTAGATGTAAGTCGAAACCTTGAACGTATTGGCATTCGCATCCAGCGTATGGAGCAGCTAATAGACAATCTACTCACTTATGCCCGAGCTGGCAAAATAGAAGCGAATACTCAAGATGTTAACGTCAATTCACTATTCGATAATATTTTTGAGTTATTGGAAGTCCCCGAAGGAGTCACCATTACTCGTGATATTCGAAGCGAATACTCAAGATGTTAACGTCAATTCACTATTCGATAATATTTTTGAGTTATTGGAAGTCCCCGAAGGAGTCACCATTACTCGTGATATTCGGTTGGAGCATTTTACTGCAGTATGGACTCCGCTCGAAACCGTGATGCGCAACCTTATTAGCAATGCAATTAAGCATCATGATCAAAGCACAGGCTCTATTGTCATTGGCTGCGCAGCCGATAACAATTTTTGTCACTTCACGATCTGTGATGATGGTCCAGGTATGATGGTCCAGGTATTCCAGTAGCGGCATTCACTCGTATCTTTCGGTTATTTCAGACCCTTACATCGAGTGAATGCAGCGGCACTGGCATTGGGTTATCGGTTAGTCGACGCTTAGTAGAAACTCATGGTGGCCGCATCAGTGTTGAAGCAAATGAGCATCAACGAGGTGTTACCTTCCACGTTTGGTGGCCTAGGTTTGTAAGGAAAGACACCCATAACTAAAAGGAAAACTACTAATGATGAAAGAGTTAAATGTGCTCATCGTTGAAGATGATGATGTAGCCGCTGAGTCGATAACGCGAAGCCTAAACAAAGTATCGCCAAATATTAATCTGGTCTATGCCGAGCATGGCAGAGTGGCTATTGAAATTCTGGAAAACAGGCATCCAACTAGAAAGCTAACCAGGCCTTATGTGGTTTTATTAGATTTAAATATGCCAGTAATGAATGGCTTTGAATTCTTAGCGTATGTTCGTGACAGTTCAAGCCTACAAGATACGGTAATTTTCATCCTTACTACGTCAAATGATGATAATGACCGTTCACGAGCTTACGATAATAATGTCGCTGGCTATATGGTCAAATCTTCTGTTGGCCCTCAGTTTGCCAAACTCGCTGCCTTAATGGACGCTTACCGAAATGCCGTTGAACCAAATAGATAAACCTGGAGATACCATGGAAGTATTAGAAACCAATGAAGGTCACGCTCTAAAATTATTAATTGTCGACGATGATGATGTTGATCGTGAACGCCTTCGCCGAATGCTTTCTAAATCTAATATAGAGACCAACATTTCAGAAGCATCTTCTGTTGAAGACTCTATGGACTTTCTCAGTTATGAAGATTACGACTGTGTCATCGTTGATTATCGACTAGGTCTAAACTCAGGGCTTACTTTGCTCAATAATATTCGCCAACGTATGAACAACCATTGTGCCGTGATCATGGTGACAGGGTTAGGAGATGAAGAAGTTGCTGCGGAAGCGATGCGACTTGGTGCGAGTGACTATTTACTTAAAAACCAGTTGCAAAGCCCTCAGCTTATACGTGCCATTATCAGTTCTATTCATCGAGCAGACTTAGAAAAAAAACTCCACAACATGGCCCACTACGATAATTTAACAGGCTTGGCCAGTCGCCCCTTACTACTCGACAACTTACAGCAAATAATCACCAACCAAGACGCCGCTGCAGTTGCGTTTCTTGATTTGGATAATTTCAAACCTGTAAACGACAATTATGGCCACGATACAGGTGATTATGTACTGGTGACGGTCGCAAATAGGCTAAAAGAGATCATTCGAAAAAGTGATACTCTCGCTCGAATTGGCGGTGATGAGTTTGTTTTATTGCTACGTGATGTTTCCTGTAAAGAAGAGTGTGATGGTTTTCTCAATCGTCTTATTAACCTGATTAACACGCCAATAGAATTGCTCGAATTTGAATGCCAAGTTCAAGTTTCAGCAAGCATTGGAGTTGCCTTGGTTTCCAATGACAGTTTAGATGCTGACACAATTTTGCGCAGAGCAGATCAAACCATGTATCAAGCAAAAAATATGGGAAGAAATAACATCATATTTTTTGACCCTGAAGAAGAGCATCGCCAATATGCTCGGCGCGCCTTGCTGCAAGCAGCTGAACGGGGTATTGCTCTGGACGAATTCGAGCTTTACTACCAACCTCAAGTTAATATGGTGAACCATAAAATAATTGGTGTAGAAGCACTTATTCGTTGGAACCACCCTACTATGGGTTTTCTTTATCCTGAAGATTTTACTGAAGTGCTGGAACACCCAGCAACAGGCATTTTAATTGGTGAATGGGTATTACAAGAAGCACTACGCCAGCATAGCCGCTGGCAAAAAGATGATTTAGTTATCAGCGTCAACATCGCCCCTGCACACCTATTAAGTAAAAATTTTGTTCAGCGTTTGGGCGAATTGCTCACAAGCACACCTCACTTTAATCCCAACTTACTAGAGATTGAAATATTAGAAACTGTCTCTATTGACGCTATTCCCTGTGCGGTTGAGGTTGTGGAAGCCTGTTGTGATCTAGGTATTCATATTGCTCTTGACGATTTTGGCAGTGGCTACTCTTCCCTAAATTATTTGAAGCAATTACCCTTAAATACTTTAAAAATTGATAGCTGCTCTATCCAAAACATTTTATCCAACCCAAAAGATCGCGCTATTGTCGCCTGCGCTGTCGCACTCAGTAATGCGTTTAACTTCAAACTTATTGCTGAGGGGGTTGAATCACTAGAACACAAACAAGCACTGATTGATATTGGCTGCCTACAGGGACAAGGGTACTTCATTGCCAAGCCTATGGCAGCGAAAAAAATGATAAATTGGATACAGTCCTACAATCAACAACACCAAACCCATTAAACCTCCAGCCTCCTCAACTCCCATTCTTTGTCCTTTTAGCACCGCTTTTTCGTGATGAAATTACGGTGCTTAAAAAAACGACCGTTAAACCAAATCATGACAAAACAATCTAGCAATTGTGCAAAAAACCACCAAATGTGGAGTTACAAAAGATCCAAAACTATTTTTTAGTTTCATTAAAAGAAAAGTAACTTCCGCTTAGATCGAAGGTTGGTAGACTGCGGCGAATAATCAAAACAAGCAAAAAAAGAGAGTCTAAAATGATCACTAATGATGTCATGACACCGCACGATCAACGCACCAGTAAAGTCATATTGGCCATTGCTGCTATTACCATTTTATTAGCGACCTTTGCCGGCATGATGCCTGGCGGAATGATAGGTGCTTTAGGCATTATGGTGATTGTTGGGTTCATCCTTAATTACATTGGAGACAGAACTCCGATTATCAATCAATTCTTCGGTGGTGGTGCCATCGTAGTTATTTTTGGCTCTGCTTATCTTTTCCATAGTGGTCTATTTCCTTCCAGTGCAGAAAGTAATGTCACGACTTTCATGAAAAGTGGCGGCTTCTTATCTTTTTATGTGGCCAGTTTAGTCACTGGCTCTATATTCGGTATGGATACCCAAACACTTAAAAAAGCCGCCTTGAAGTACATCCCAGTTATCCTTGGTTCCGCATTTTTTGCTTGTATCTTTACTGGCCTAGTAGGCATGTTAGTAAGCAAAAGCTTTTACGATTCTGTCATGCTAATTGCTCTGCCTATTATGGGTGGCGGTATGGGAGCTGGTGCCGTACCTCTAGTCGAAATCATGTCTGGTAAAACAGGCATGAGTGCTGAATCCTTAATGTCTCAAATGGTTCCTGCGCTCGCTATTGGTAACGCTATTGCCATTGTTATTGCTGGCCTACTGCATAAACTGGGGCAAATAGCACCAGGTCTTACCGGCAATGGGCAGCTCATTCGTGGCCAAAAAGCCATAGAGGAAGAAGATCAAAAAGCATCATCTCTTAATATTACCACATTAGGTATCGGTGCTTTGCTGGCGGTCAGCATGTATTTTCTGGGTACTTTATTATCTAACTACATTAGCATGCACACCTATGCTCTCATGATCCTATCTATTGCGATCATCAAGGTATCTGGCGTTATGCCAAAAGGCTTAGAGCAAGCCGCATACTCTTGGTATAGATTTGTTGTAGGTAACCTAACACCAGCACTATTAGTTGGTATCGGTGTGGCTTATACCGATCTAAACCAAATTCTAGAAGCCTTGTCTCCTATGTACTTCTTACTTGTTTTAATAACGGTACTTGGTGCGGTATTTGGTGCGGGGTTGATTGGCTGGTTAATGGGCTTCTACCCTATCGAAGCGGCTATTACTGGCGGTCTTTGCATGGCTAATATGGGCGGTACAGGTGACGTAGCGGTTCTTGCTGCCAGCAAACGCATGGAATTAATGCCATTTGCGCAAATATCTTCTCGCATCGGTGGCGCTTTCATGCTGATTCTTGCGACTCTAGTGGTTCAAGCTATCGCTTAGCTGTCTAAATGACTTCTTAGCAGACTATAAACTTTCAAACAAAAGGGAAAGCTCATGATGACTTTCCCCTTTTGTTTAGCCCTTGTGATGTATGCTGTATAATCGCCTCTCTTATTTTTTCATTAATAATGAAGCGCAAATGACACTCAAGTCTTATCTCGCCTTAATCACAATATCTACCATTACCATTATTGTATTGGCAGTTGCTGTGGTGTTGGGTTATTCCCTACAAAAAACCTATCTAGATAGCATCAGTCAACGAGGCATAGAATTGGGTCGTGTCATCGCACACAATGAAAAAATCATTCAAGCCGTAGAATTAAGTAACCAAGGCAAAACAAGCAATATTCAATCCTATGTAGAAACACTCCGTGCTCAAACCGATGCTTCATATATTGTCGTGGTGAATAAAAATGCGATTCGCTTAAGTCACCCAAAACCAGACAGAGTCGGCAAACACTTTGTCGGTGATGACATTTATCAAGCGTTAAGACAAGGTAACGATTACACCAAGGTCGCCGTAGGTACGTTAGGGAAAGCCATTCGAAATTCAGTCACCATACGAAAAGATGGCCAGATCATTGGCGCTATTAGCATTGGTTATTTATCCCAACCTACCAGCAAGCTGATTTTCAAGCATCTACAAGAGGCAGGATTACTAGTCGGATTCGTTTACCTTCTTGGCGTTATTATTGCGGGCTTCTTGATACTAAAATTAAAGCGGACTTTTTTAAGTTTAGAGCCGGAAGAGATTGTTCAAAAATTTAAAGAACACGAATTAATTTTAGACAGCATTCGTGACGGCATTGTTGCGATAGATCATGAACAAAACATTACCGCTATCAACAGCATGGCAATTGAATGGTTAACCATGAATGTGCTCAGTGCCTCACAGGTTGTAGGTAAACCATTAAGCTCCCAGTCCCAAAGTCTTTCTCATTTCGCCCTAGAGGCTCAGGGGCAAATTACGCAAAACCCTTTCAATTTAGGCTCATTAGAATTTATTGCTACTTTATACCCAATTAGGGGAAAAAAAGGTGAAGTTGGTTACGTCATGGTCTTTTTTCCAGATCACGGGGAGAAATCGCTAGAACAAGAGCTCACTGCTACAAAAAACTACGCCGACTTGTTGCGCGCTAAAACTCATGAATATTCTAATCATCTCAATGTTCTATCTGGCATGCTACAAGCTGAGCGTTATGAGGATGCCATCGAGTTTCTTCAACAAGAAAGTGATGGCGACCAAATCGTGCTAAGACGAATCATTAAAACTATTGAAAATAGCGCGGTGGCTGGGCTCATTTTCGCTAAGCATAATAAAGCGAAGGACCTTAAGGTCGACATGCTGATTGAAAGTGACTGCCAGCTTGGACGATATCCCGCCAAAACCAATGAAGCATTAGTCACATTAATGGGAAACCTCATAGACAACGCCCTACTGGCCGCTTGGTCAAACAGATTGCTTACTTCGCCTTTTGTTAAGCTGTATATTAGTGACCGTAATGCTCATATCATGATTCAAATTGAAGACAGTGGCGCTGGCGTAGATGAAAAATTAGAAAGTCGAATATTGGACTTTGGCGTCAGCAGCAAACACAACACAGAACAACATGGTATTGGGCTTTATTTGGTCAAGAAAGTTGTCGATCAGTATCATGGCAGCCTTGATTGGGAGCGCAGTGAAATAAATACCACTGTTTTTAGTATTTACTTAGACAAACGAGCACTAACAAGATGAATCGAATTCCGGTCATGATAGTAGAAGATGATCTACGTGCTAGCTATGTATTAGAAAGTACCATCAACCAACACTCAGGTTTTCATGTAGTAGCAGCCTGTGAAAGTTTGCTAGAAGCAGAGTTAAAAGCAGAAGCTTTTGACCCTGAACTTATTATGGTAGATATCTCCCTACCCGACGGAAATGGCATTGACCTAGTAAAGTCCTTAAAAAGCAAAGGTATCAATGCAGTTTTTATGATGACTACTGCAGAAAGAGAAACCGCCACCATAGAAAAGGCTATACAACTAGGCGTAATGGATTACCTAGTAAAACCAATTCGTATGTCCCGTGTATTGCAAGCCCTTGATGATTATTTGGATTTTAAAAAACGCCTGACAAAAAATGACAAGATTGATCAACAAGACATAGATGCCCTATTTAGAAAGAACGCATCGCTAGATAACACTCGAAAAACCCCAAAAGGTATTGATGAGAACACGCTAGATAAGCTGACTCAGCATCTTGATTCTATGACGAATATCTCGTTCACAGCGGAAGAAATAGGCGCAGCCATCAACCTTAGCCGCATTACAGCTAGACGCTACCTTGAATATTTAGAAGCGCAAGGGCAAGTGAGTATGGCGTTGGATTACAAAACCGGTGGCAGACCGAAACAACGCTACACCAAGACAGTCTGAGTAGAAATGTTTCAACCAACGCAGCTATTAAGAAATATTTTCGGACATAGAACCACATCCAAAAAAGTTATTTTTATTGGTATAGATTATCTATGTTTTTCTTTGTCGAAGTCTCTACTCGACAACAATAGACATGCAAAACACCCTATTGAAATTACTGCATTTATTGATGATGAACCGTGGAATAATCGCACCCAAGTTCATGGCGCAACGGTTTTTTCACCAAGCGAAATATCCGCACTCGTTCGAAAGCACGGCGTTACTCTGATAATACAAATACAGGGGGAATCGATCAGCATCGCTGATAATATTTGGGAAGATATTGTTAAAACCAAAGTGAAAATAATAACACTAGACGCTCACCAAGACATCGCAACCATGCAAAATTCGGTGTACCAAGCCTGCATAAAATAAGGCTCACTTTTCAACTAAAGAGTCCTTTCTTTATTATAAAAAATAACCCCAATTAATACGCTTGAGCAGTCGCAACACGCTGATTAGACATACTCATTGCCGTTTTAAGAGACTGGGTAGATGACATAGCTATCACATTCAATTGATCGGTGTAAGCGTCTTTTGGCAGCTTAATATCATCGCGCTGAGCCATAATAGCTTTAAACTTTTCAACATCTATTGAATCAGGTCCATTCTTGATCGAATTTAATTCATCCTCACTCAAGCTTGCCAAACCACCGCCCGGTAAATAAATAGCACCAGTAATAAAATCCACACCAAATGCAACCACACCAGGAACAAAGAAAAATAACAGGCCAATCGCATCTAAGGCAGCAACACCTACATCGATTTGGCCATTCGTTTGACCACGACGCTCGGGGTAAAGCAAAGTACCACACGCAGTCACTTGAGTAATAAGCAACGCTGCGGCAATACCTCGTGCTAAATGAGTGAAGCCTAGATTTTTCTTTAAACCTGTCATACTTATTCCTTATCAGTGATTATTACGAGTACCACTCTATATCGAAATGCTCGCAAAGCACAAACCCAGCCATCTTTATTTCACAATGCTTTCGTACTAAACAGACGTCATCTGTTCATCAAGCTTATCAATAATATATGCACCTATAGGAAATGCACTGGTAGCAGCAGGGGAAGGAGCATTACAAACATGTAAGGTTCGAGCGCTTTGGCTAAATAAAAAATCATGCACCAGACTACCATCATTCATGACGGCTTGAGCCCGAATACCAGCAGGATAGGCTTGCAAGTCATCTAAAGAGACTAGATCGCAATACTTCCGCACTTGAGCTAAATAGCCAGGCTTATACCAAGAGTTTTTTGTCTCCATAAGCCCCGTACGCCAATGATTCATTAGCAACTTCCAAAAGCCTGGAAAGCGCACCATATCAAAAACATCGCGCAAATCGATATTAATTCGACCATACCCTTCTCGTTTCCATCCTTGCACCGCATTCGGACCAACCGTCACAGAACCATCAATCATGCGTGTTAAATGCACACCTAAAAATGGTAAATCTGGATCAGGAATCGGATAAATTAGATGATTTACAAGATGATTATGTTTCGCTGGCAATTGGTAATACTCACCGCGAAACGGAATAATTTGGAAATCCGTTGGAATATTCAGCATTTTAGTTAACCGGTCAGCCATAAGACCACCACAGCTAACAAGATAAGAAGTATGAACTACATCATTATTTAACGTGATTGCAACGCGCTCATGGCTTTCATCAAGATTCTGGACTTCGGTATTTAAACGTAACTCACCACCTTTTTGCACAAAAAGTTCTGCCAGTTTTTGGCATATTTTCTGGTAGCTTACTATGCCCGTTGACGGAACAAACAATGCAGCAACACCTTTCACATTCGGCTCTCGTTCCTTCAACTGGTTTTGATCTAACTGATGTACTTCCAAGCCATTTTCCTGACAGCGCAGGTATAAGGCTTCCATGCGCTCTTTTTCAAGCGCATTTGTAGCAACTAATAACTTTCCGCACTGATTAAACTCAATACCATGCTGAAGACAAAATGCCTTCGTCGCTTTCGCTCCACGCTGACAAAAGTCCGCCTTAAGACTCCCCGGCGCGTAATATACGCCAGCGTGTATTACACCAGAATTGTGCCCCGTTTGATGCATCCCTACTTCCAGCTCTTTTTCCACCAATAGAATACGATATTTAGGATAGCGCTGAAGCAACTGCCATGCCGTGGAAAGCCCAACAATACCCGCACCAATCACAACAATGTCATAAATAGAGCTTTTTAATGCTTCACTCATTTTCGCCATTCCTTTTATTGTTGTTAAAACACATAACAAAATCACACTACTCTGCATAAGACAGAATTAAAAATTAGGCTCTCAAACAAAACCGAATGTTTTTAAAAAACCTAGTTTATCAGTACGATAAAATTCAATGCACCGCTGACAAACACAAACACGGCCTTTTTGTTCCGATGGAATAAACGCCAACATATCACCAGGTACTATGATATTAAAACACCAACAAGACTGATTAGCCCCGAGTGCACATGCATTATCACTCTGACAAAAAGGACACTTCATTTTTCATACCTATTTATGTATCAATAGCGCAAAAAAAAATCCCCGCCGAAGCGAGGATTTTATCATCAGTAAGACTTTAAAATACTAGCTTACCAGCCAGTGATTTCTTTAAGTGCAGAACCGATATCCGCTAAAGAGCGAACAGTTTTAACACCAGCGTCTTGTAGCGCTGCGAATTTCTCGTCAGCTGTACCTTTACCGCCAGAAATAATCGCGCCAGCGTGACCCATACGCTTACCAGCTGGTGCAGTAACACCTGCAATGTAAGATACGACAGGCTTAGTAACGTTTGCCTTGATATAAGCGGCCGCTTCTTCTTCTGCTGTACCACCAATTTCACCGATCATAACGATCGCTTCAGTTTGTGGATCGTTTTGGAACATTTCCAATACGTCGATGAAGTTAGTGCCTGGGATTGGGTCACCACCGATACCTACACAAGTAGATTGACCGAAGCCAGCATCAGTCGTTTGCTTAACAGCTTCATAAGTCAATGTACCAGAACGAGATACAATACCCACTTTACCTGGCATATGAATGTGACCAGGCATGATACCGATCTTACATTCGCCTGGAGTGATAACACCTGGGCAGTTAGGACCGATTAGACGCACACCTAACTCGTCACATTTAACTTTACAGTCAAGCATGTCAAGAGTTGGAACGCCTTCAGTGATACAAACGATCAGTTTGATACCAGCATTAGCCGCTTCAAGAATGGAATCTTTGCAGAAAGGAGCTGGTACGTAGATAACAGATGCTTCTGCACCAGTTTGCTCTACGGCTTCTTTAACTGTGTTGAAAACTGGTAGACCTAGGTGAGTTTGACCACCTTTACCAGGAGTCACACCGCCAACCATTTTCGTTCCATAAGCAATTGCTTGCTCGGAGTGGAACGTGCCTTGTCCGCCAGTGAAACCCTGACAGATTACTTTAGTATCTTTATTAATTAAAACAGACATTATTATTTGCCCTCCGCAGCTTTAACAACTTGTTCAGCTGCGTCTTTTAGACTTGTTGCAGCGATGATGTCTAGACCAGAGTTTGCTAGAACCTCACGGCCTTTCTCTGCGTTAGTACCTTCAAGACGAACAACAACAGGCACTTCAACACCAACTTGCTCTACAGCACCGATAATGCCTTCAGCGATCATATCGCAACGAACGATACCACCAAAAATGTTAACCAATACGGCTTTAACATTGCTGTCAGAAAGGATGATTTTGAATGCTTCAGCAACACGTTCTTTCGTTGCACCACCACCTACGTCTAGGAAGTTAGCAGGCTTGCCGCCGTGTAGGTTAACGATATCCATAGTACCCATTGCTAGGCCGGCACCGTTTACCATGCAGCCAACGTTTCCGTCTAGAGCAACATAGTTAAGTTCCCATTTAGCCGCATGTGCTTCACGCTCATCTTCTTGAGATGGATCGTGGAACTCTTGCATTTTCTTCTGACGATAAACAGCGTTGCTGTCGATACCGATTTTGCCATCTAGACAATGAAGGTTACCTTCGTCTGTGATAACAAGAGGGTTGATTTCAAGAAGTGCGAAATCATAGTCGTGGAACATTTGAGACAGACCAAGGAAAACTTTAGTGAATTGCTTGATTTGAGTTGGGTTTAGGCCCAATTTAAATGCTAATTCACGAGCTTGGTAAGGCTGAGCGCCTACTAAAGGATCAATGATCGCTTTATGGATAAGTTCTGGCGTTTCTTCAGCAACTTTCTCAATTTCAACACCGCCTTCTGTAGACGCCATGAAAACAACGCGACGAGTAGAACGGTCAACAACTGCACCTAGGTACAATTCGTTTGCAATGTCAGTGCATGATTCAACAAGAATCTTAGCAACAGGCTGGCCATTTGCATCAGTTTGGTAAGTAACTAGGTTTTTACCTAACCAATTTTGTGTAAAAGCTGCAACTTCTTCATAAGAATCAACAAGCTTTACGCCGCCCGCTTTACCGCGACCACCAGCGTGAACCTGAGCTTTAACAACCCACTTATCACCACCGATTTTTTTCGCTGCTTCAACTGCCGCTTCAGGCGTGTCTACTGCGTACCCTGTAGATACTGGCAGGCCGTATTCAGCAAAAAGCTGTTTAGCCTGATATTCATGTAAGTTCATTTGATTCTTCCGCTCATCTGAATGATTGACATAAGCTCTGCCCGTTAAGACAGAAATTGCCGGCTCGTGGCCGGCAAATCTAATTTATTAACGCTTTTTACGGTTTGCGATATGGATCGCGTGATTATCTACCGCTAGCGCTGCTTCATGAACTGCTTCACTTACTGTTGGGTGAGCAAATACAGTCAAAGCAATATCTTCTGCTGTAGAGCCGAACTCCATTGCAATAACCGCTTGCGCAATCAGATCAGCAGCATGACCACCAATGATATGGCAACCTAAAATACGATCAGTTTCTTCACAAGCAATTATTTTAACGAAGCCATCAGTGTCATTCGCCGCCATAGCACGACCAGACGCTGCAAATGGGAATTTACCCACTTTAAACTTAACACCTTCTGCTTTTAGCTCTTGCTCATTTTTACCAACCCAAGCTAATTCTGGATGGGTATAAATAACAGAAGGAATGCAGTCATAATTCATTTGTGCTTTGTGGCCTGCGATAATATCTGCCACCATAACACCTTCTTCTGACGCTTTGTGAGCCAGCATTGGACCACGGACGATGTCACCGATTGCGTATACACCTGGAACAGAAGTACGGCACTGCTCGTCTACGAATACAAAGCCACGCTCATCTAATTTCACACCAGAGTCTTCAGAGAAACAACCTTGAGTGAAAGGTTTACGACCAACAGCAACAATCAACTTGTCAAATGTTTGCTTTTGCTCTTCACCTTTTGCATCAAGGTAAGTCACTTCAACTTCTTCACCATTGATCTGGCTACCAGTAACGCGAGCGCCAAGACGAATATCCAGATCTTGTTTCTTGAAGATTTTAGCCGCTTCTTTCGCAAGGTCTTGGTCACAAAGGCTTAGGAAAGAGTCTTGCGCTTCAAGCACAACCACTTCAGAACCTAGACGAGCCCATACAGAACCAAGCTCTAGACCGATAACACCAGCACCGATAACGCCAAGACGTTTTGGCACAGCGCGGAAATCAAGAGCACCTTCGTTATCAACGATGATATCACCAGTACGTGGCGCAGGTGGAATATTTACTGGTACAGAACCTGTCGCTAAGATAACGTTTTCAGTTTCAATAACAGTTACTGTACCGTCATGTGCAGTGAATTCTACTTTTTTGTTCGCTAGTACTTTACCGAAACCTTCAAAGCTAGTTACGCCATTTGCTTTGAAAAGGCCAGTAATACCGCTTGTTAATTGATCTACGATTTTGTCTTTGCGATTAACCATCGCATCAACATCCATAGATACATCACCAACGTTGATGCCATGAATACCGTAAGACTCTTTTGCATCATGGTATTTATGAGAAGAATCTAATAGAGCTTTAGAAGGAATACAGCCAACGTTCAAACAAGTTCCGCCAAGGCGAGGCTTGCTATCTTTGTCTAACCATTTTTCGATACAGGCTGTTTTCAAGCCTAACTGAGCAGCTCGGATAGCGGCTACATAACCACCAGGGCCGCCACCAATTACAACAACATCAAATTTATCAGACATAAGAGGTCCCATTTTTCAGTCAAGCTAAGCAGCACTCACAGTGCCACTCAGCATTCAATTCATACAAATAGTTGGTACGAAAACTTAGATTTCAAGTAAAAGACGTGCTGGGTCTTCAAGCAAGTCTTTGATCGTTACCAAGAATTGTACGGCTTCTTTGCCGTCAATCATACGGTGATCATAAGACAAGGCCAAATACATCATTGGCTGAATTACAACTTGACCATTAACAGCCATTGGTCGTTCTTGAATTTTGTGCATACCCAAGATACCAGTTTGTGGCGGATTGATAATTGGCGTAGATAGCAAAGAACCGAAAGTTCCACCATTAGTAATAGTGAAAGTACCACCTTGCATATCATCCATACCTAGTTTGCCATCACGGCCACGAAGTGCGAAATCCATGATTGCAGACTCGATATCCGCTAGACCCATTGCTTCAGTGTTACGAAGAACAGGAACCATCAAACCACGATCAGTAGAAACAGCAACACCGATATCTTGGTAGCCATGGTAAACCATATCATTACCATCGATTGATGCGTTTACTGCTGGGAAGCGCTTAAGTGCTTCAGTTGCCGCTTTTACGAAGAAAGACATGAAACCAAGCTTAGTACCGTTATGAGCTTTGATAAACTCATCTTTGTATTTCTTACGAAGCTCCATGATTGGACCCATGTTAACTTCGTTGTAAGTCGTCAATAGAGCTGCTGTCTGCTGAGCTTCTACCAAGCGCTTAGCAATGGTCGCACGAAGGCGAGTCATAGGAACACGTTTTTCAATGCGACCTTCAGCACCTAATGCCGTCATTGGCGCTGCGGCAGCTTTAGGCGCTGGAGCAGAAGCGGCTTTGGCTGGAGCGGCAGCTGCTGGAGCAGATGATTTTGCTTTAACAGCAGCATCAACATCTTCTTTAGTGATACGACCGCCTTTACCTGTACCTTTAACTTGAGCGACCGTTAGGCCAGCTTCAGAAAGCGCTTTGCGAGCAGCAGGGCCAGCAACACCATCTTCATCACCTTCTGTGGCAGCAGTAGATGCCGCTTGTGCAGGTGCTGTTTCTGAACCTGAAGCGCCAACCAAGAAGTTTGCTAACACTTCGTCACTAAGAACGGTATCGCCTTCGTTTTTCAAGATTTCGCCAATCACACCATCTGCAGGTGCAACAACTTCTAGAACAACCTTATCAGTTTCGATATCAACGATATGATCATCACGAGTACAAGCTTCACCAGGTTGTTTGTACCAAGTAGCTACCGTACCGTCGGCAACAGATTCAGGGAAACTAGGTGTTTTAATCTGAACTGTTTCTTTTGCAGAAGCTGATGCTGTTGACGTTTCAGCTGGAGCGTCGGTTTTTTCAGCTGGAGCAGCGGAAGCGGCTGCACCAGATTCAAAGATAGCCAATACTTCATCACTTAATACAGTATCGCCTTCACCTTTTAGGATTTCTTTCAATACACCATCAGCAGGTGCAACAACTTCCAAGACAACTTTGTCTGTCTCAATATCAACAATGTGCTCATCACGTGCACAGGCTTCGCCTGGCTGCTTGTACCAAGTAGCAACGGTGCCGTCTGCTACAGATTCTGGAAAAGTAGGTGCTTTAATTTCAATGCTCATTTTATACCCTTATCTCTCTGACAGGCTATGGTACTAACCAACTAATGCGTCGTTGACCAGCGCTTCTTGTTCTTCAACATGGATAGACATGTAACCAGCCGCTGGGGCAGCAGACGAAATTCGACCTGCAAAGCGGATTTTTAATTCAGGATACAGTTTTTCCAATACTCGATTCATACGGTGGCGATTAGCATGCCAAGCACCTTGGTTCTTCGGCTCTTCTTGACACCAAACCAAGCTCTCAACATTTTTGTACTGCTCTAACTCAGACTCAAGGTCCGCGTATGGGAACGGATACAATTGCTCGACACGTATTACAGCAACATCATCTTTTTGCAGTTCTTCACGACGGTTAATCAAGTCGAAATAAACCTTACCGCTACATAGGACAATACGTTTTACTTTATCTGCAGTAACTGTTTCAGATGATTCTGGCAAGACCGTTTTAAAGCTTCCTTCCGCCAAGTCTTCTAGGGTCGAAATTGCTTGTTTATGACGAAGCAAACTCTTAGGAGACATTATGATCAGCGGACGACGCATTGGACGAATCGCTTGACGACGAATAATATGGAAGATTTGTGACGGTGTGGTCGGCACACAAACCTGAATATTATATTCAGCACAAAGCTGTAAGAAACGCTCTAGTCGTGCTGATGAATGCTCAGGACCTTGACCTTCGTAACCATGCGGCAACAACATAGTTAAACCACATAGGCGGCCCCACTTGTGCTCACCACTAGTGATAAATTGGTCAATAACTACCTGTGCACCATTGGCGAAGTCACCAAACTGCGCTTCCCAAATAACCAAACCTTTCGGTGATGTACTTGCGTAACCATATTCAAAAGCCAATACAGCCTCTTCCGAAAGATAAGAGTCATAAAGATCCAATGTAGGCTGATCTTCAGACAAATGTTTCAGTGGAATATAAGTACTGCCATCTTTTTGACTATGAATAACAGCATGGCGATGCGAAAAAGTACCACGACCAGAATCCTGACCAGTAATACGAATCGGATAGCCTTGCTCAAGCAAAGTAGCAAAAGATAATGTTTCTGCGTAACCCCAGTTTAGAGGCAAAGCACCAGCGGTCATTTTATCACGGTCTTGGTAAATTTTCTGAACTTGACGCTGAACAACTACACCATCAGGAATGCTCGTTAACTTCTTAGCGACTTCCTGTAATTTAGCTAATGGGTATGTTGTATCACCGGCATCTGTCCATTCAACACCAAGGTAAGGCTTCCAATCGACAAAGGAACCCGTTTGAGATTCAAGAACAAGGCTCTTCGCAACATGACGAGCATTATCAAGATCTTCACGGTTCTCACTGACCATTTGATTTGATTTTTCTTGGGATACTACAGACTCTGCAACCAGACGCTCTGAGTAAAGAGCACGTGTTGTTTTCAGATTACTAATCACGCTATACATAAGCGGTTGAGTACCAGAAGGCTCATCCGTTTCATTATGACCACGACGACGGTAACAAACCATATCGATCACAACGTCTCGACCGAATTCATAACGGTAATCTAACGCTAACTGAGTAACAAACAATACCGCTTCTGGATCATCACCATTAACGTGGAAAATAGGCGCTTGAATAATTTTAGCAACATCGGTTGCATATTCAGTGGAACGCGAATCTTCTTGGCGGTTAGTAGTAAAACCAACTTGGTTGTTGATAACAATATGCACCGTACCACCGGTACGATAAGCGCGAGTTTGAGACATCTGGAATGTCTCCATAACCACGCCTTGACCAGCAAAAGCGGCATCACCATGAATCGAAATAGGAACTACAGTTTTACCTGTTGTATCTTTACGACGGTCTTGACGAGCTCTTACTGAACCCTCAACAACAGGAGAAACAATTTCCAAATGCGATGGGTTAAAAGAAAGCGCAATATGAACTTCCCCACCTGCCGTCATCACATTAGAAGAGAAACCTTGGTGGTATTTAACATCACCTGAAGTATTAACCAGCTTCTTACCTTCAAACTCATCAAATAAGTCTTTCGGGTTCTTGCCTAGCGTATTAACTAATACGTTTAAACGACCACGGTGAGCCATACCAATCACAACTTCTTTCGCACCGAGTGCGCCAGAACGTTGAATCAGTTCATTCACCATAGGAATTAAGCTTTCGCCACCTTCAAGACCGAAACGTTTTGCGCCTGGGTAACGACTAGCAAGATACTTTTCTAAACCTTCAGCTGCAGTTAAACGCTCAAGCAAGCTTTCGCGAGTTTCTTGTGAGTATTTTGGACGAGAACGAACAGATTCTACACGCTGTTGAAGCCACGCTTTTTCTTGCGTATCAACAATGTGCATGAACTCATAACCTATACTTCCGCAGTAGGTTTTTTCAAGTTCAGATACAATTTCATTCAATTTCAAAGACTCTTTATTAAAGAACAAAGAACCTACATTGAATGTTGTATCTAAATCAGCACCTGTTAATTGGTGATAACCAATATCGAGGTCGGCAACCTTCTCACGTTTTTGCAACCCAAGTGGATCAAGTGTTGCATGCTGATGCCCGCGTACGCGATACGCATTAATCAATTGCAAAACATTGATTTGCTTCTGCTCATGTTCAGAACTAACCACCTTACCTGTAGCAACAGGCATAGAGCGGAACTTATTCTTACCAATTTGTAGAAACTGTTCTTGAATTACCGAATGAGGAAGATCGGTTGATTGCGCTTCACTTACGCGAGGCAATTGATCAAAACATTTACGCCATTCTTCCGACACAGAGTTCGGATCGACGAGGTAGCTTTCAAACAACCCTTCAACATATTCCAAGTTTCCACCTGAAAAATGAGAGGTGCTCCACAGCAACTCCATTAAACTTTCGTGCATTCTCGATCACCCTTATGTTCGAGCCAGCTACCGGGGTCCCGGTATCAATCTATTATTAAGATCGATCATTTTATCAGGCCCGTAAGGCTATTAAAGCCTCGATTTTTTGTTTATTTCCAGCTACTTTCGCCCTTTTACGTTCAATACTAAACCACTAAGATGATTTCATTTTAGTACAATAAAATCACCTGAATCCTTAATCACTAAGTTAGTGGTTTTTCTTTGCGCATCCTTGCTCGTAAAGATCGAATTTTAAATTCTTTTTATTGCATTCTCTATACTAGAATATGCAAAAATGGCGGCATTGAATCAATATTCAAGCCGCCTACTTTCGGTGGTCACATTAAAATATCACAATGAACCACTCGGTGCATTGTTAGGTCGCTCTCTGCAAAAGCATAGTACGAATATTACCAATGGCTTTAGTTGGGTTTAAGCCTTTCGGACAAACGTTTACACAGTTCATGATACCGTGGCAACGGAAGACACTAAACGGGTCATCCAAATCACTAAGGCGCTCTTGAGTTGCTGTATCGCGACTATCTGCCAAGAAACGATAAGCTTGCAACAGACCTGATGGCCCTACAAATTTATCTGGGTTCCACCAAAAAGAAGGACAAGCTGTTGAACAACAAGCACACAAGATACATTCATAAAGGCCATCTAGCTTTTCACGCTCTTCTGGGCTTTGCAAGCGTTCAATAGCTGGTGCCGGTGCGTCATTAATCAAGAACGGGCGAATTTTTTCGTACTGCTTATAGAATTGTCCCATATCTACAACAAGATCACGAACCACAGGCAAACCAGGAAGTGGGCGCAATACCAACTTACCTTTTTTAACAGCCTCAGAAACTGGCGTAATACAAGCTAGACCGTTTTTACCGGACATATTCATACCGTCTGAGCCACACACACCTTCACGGCATGAACGACGGTAAGAAATACTAGGATCTTGAGCCTTCAACAAGTTCAAAACATCAAGCACCATTAGATCCTTACCTGCTGGCAACTCAATATCATAATCCTGCATATAAGGAGCGTCGTCCTTCTCAGGATTGTAGCGATAAATACTAACTAACATTAATACAACTCCTTAGTATGAACGAATTTTAGGTGGGAAAGCTTCCATAGTTTTTGGCGCAAAGTTTACATCGCGCTTAGTCACTTTCTTATCTGCTGGGTGGAACAAAGAGTGTTTCAACCAGTTTTCATCGTCACGTTCAGTAAAGTCATTACGCGCATGCGCACCGCGACTTTCTTTACGGAACTCAGCAGGGATAGCAGTAGACTCCGCCACTTCCAATAAGTTTTCAAGTTCAAGCGCTTCAATACGAGCCGTGTTGAAAGCCTGACTTTTATCTTCAAGGTGTAAATTCTCAACGCGTGCACGAATTTCCTTAAGTTGAGCCAAACCTTTTTGCATTGCATCACCATCACGGAATACACCGAAGTAAAGCTGCATTACTCGCTGAAGGTCTGCACGAACTTCAGCAACACTCTCGCCGCCAGTTGTGTTATTTAGGCGATTCAAGCGAACCAATGCTTTTTCAACATTTGTATCGTCTGCATCCAATGAGTCAAAACCTTCATCCAAAGATTTCTTAACATGCAAACCTACTGCGCGACCAAATACAACCAAGTCTAGTAGCGAGTTACCGCCAAGACGGTTTGCACCGTGCACAGATACACAAGCGGCTTCACCACAAGCATACAAACCATCAACGATAATGTCTTCACCCGCTTCGTTTTGCTTAAGCGCTTGCCCACCAATGTTCGTTGGAATACCACCCATCATATAGTGACAAGTTGGAATAACAGGAATTGGTTCTTTGACAGGGTCAACATGCGCGAAAGTACGAGAAAGCTCTAGGATACCAGGAAGACGCTTATTCAACGTCTCTTCACCTAAGTGATCTAGTTTAAGCAATACGTGATCGCCATCCGGACCACAACCACGACCTTCCAAGATTTCCAGTACCATTGAACGAGCAACAACGTCACGACCAGCAAGGTCTTTGGCGTTAGGCGCGTAACGTTCCATAAAGCGTTCGCCGTCTTTATTGATCAGGTAACCACCTTCACCACGACAACCTTCGGTTACAAGCGTGCCTGCACCATAAATACCAGTCGGGTGAAACTGCCACATTTCCATGTCTTGCATAGGGAAACCAGCACGCAATGCCATACCAACACCATCACCTGTGTTGATGTGAGCATTGGTTGTTGATTGGAAAATACGGCCAGCACCACCAGTAGCAATAACTGTCGCTTTAGCTTTAAGGTAAACCGTTTCACCCGTCTCGATACAAATAGCAATAACACCAACAACCGCATCTTCGTTATTTTTCACTAGATCCGTTGCATACCACTCATTAAAGAATGTAGTGCCGCCTTTAAGGTTACCCTGATAAAGGGTATGAAGTAGAGCATGACCTGTACGGTCTGCAGCAGCACAAGTTCGCGCAGCCTGACCGCCTTTACCAAAGTCTTTAGACTGTCCACCAAATGGGCGCTGGTAAATACGACCTTGCTCTGTACGAGAGAATGGCAGCCCCATATGTTCAAGTTCAAATACAGCTTGAGGACCGACAGAACACATGTATTCAATGGCATCTTGATCGCCAATGTAATCTGACCCCTTTACGGTGTCATACATATGCCAGCGCCAATCATCATTTGGATCATCACTTGCAATCGCACAGGTAATACCACCTTGTGCCGATACTGTGTGAGAACGCGTTGGGAATACTTTAGTAACACAAGCAGTGTTTAAACCAGACTCTGTTAACTGAAGTGCTGCACGCATACCTGCGCCACCACCACCAATAACAATGGCATCAAAAGAAATAGTACGAATATTTGCCATTACTTATAGCCCCCAAAGAACCTGAACACCCCATACGATGTAAACAAACATTACAAGACCGCATAGAGATTGAAAGAAGAAACGAGCACCTGTTGCTTTAATATAGTCAGTCGAAATAGACCACAAGCCGATCCAAGAATGCATACCAATAGATAAAAGCACCATCAAACTGAAGATACGCATCCATGTTGCTTCAAATAAAGCGCTCCACTGATCGTATGTAAGATCAGGGTTCAACAACAAATAACCAATAATAAAAACAGTGTACAAAGACAGCACAACGGCAGATACACGCTGCATCATCCAGTCATAAAGGCCTGAACGACCAAAACTTGTTATTTGAGTTACCATATCCAAACTCCTGCTAACACAATAAGAACAGCAGCAATCACAAGGTTTGCGACAGCAGCACTACGTCCACTTTCTAATTCTTCAAAGTATCCCATATCCATAAACAAGTGTTTTACACCCGCTACGAAGTGGTACATCAATGCAGATACAACACCCCAAATCACAAATTTCACTAGGAAATTAGTTTGCAATGCATTCACTACCTGATCAAAACCTTCTTGAGATTCTAAAGAAAGGTCGAACGCATAAAACAAGAAAGCCAACCCTACAAAAAGGATGATTCCTGTTACACGGTGAAGGATAGACACGATTGCTGTGACGGGCATTGATATTGTTGAAATATCAAGGTTGACTGGTCTTTTTTTATTCACGACTTTTTACACCATTTTGTATTGATTGAATGGTCAATCACGACCCAATGTCTATACGTGCTATTCTTACAGTTAGATCATAGTATAGCGACGTCATAGGCCTGCTTTGAAAATCTCATCGATTTGCAAACAAATGCTTAAAAGCGACTCTCTTTTATCCATTAGCATTAGCAAATCAATGAAATCGTCTGAGGCGCAATTATAGACCAGCCAAAAATACTAAGACAAATAGACTGAACAAGAGGTTTTCAATGATCACCATTCAGCAAATGAATGTAACCATAAGCTGAAACAATAATGGTATAAAATTACATAACCAATTACACAAAAAAACCTATTAATCACTATATTTTTCAATAAGTTACATAAAAAACACCAACGCCTTGACTTTACCTCACATTTCAGTTTTGTCAGATAATTACAAAATTACGCAGCTTAATGTAAATAGAGTGCAAATGAACAAGATTGACTTTTATAGTCTAGAGACAGTATTTTTTCCGCACCTTCTGAGCTAGGTAGGGTCAAACAATAACTAAATAGCTCCGAATCAGAATACGAAGGAGACCATAAATGGCTGATAAAAAAGCGACACTCAACGTGGACGGAATCGATCAAACAATCGAACTTCCTGTTCTTTCAGGCACTCTAGGCACAGACGTTATCGACGTTCGAGGCCTAGGCGCCAACGGTGTATTCACCTACGATCCAGGCTTTATGTCTACCGGCTCTTGTGAATCCTCTATTACGTTTATAGATGGGGACGCTGGAATCCTTTTGCATCGTGGCTACCCTATAGCTCAACTTGCAGAACATTCAGACTATCTAGAGACATGCTACTTGTTACTTTATGGGGAACTTCCTGATAAAGACCAAAAGGCAGAATTTGAAAAAACGGTTGGAAAACACACCATGGTGAACCAATCGATGCACAAATTCATTGAAGGCTTTAGAAATGATGCTCACCCAATGGCAATTATGTGCGGACTAGTAGGAGCATTATCCGCTTTCTACCAAGACCACATGGATATCACCAATTCTAAGCATCGTGAAATCGCGGCTTTCCGCCTAATTTCTAAAATGCCGACCTTGGCAGCAATCTGCTACAAGTACTCAAAAGATCAGCCTGTTATGTATCCACGTAACGACCTATCTTATGCAGAAAACTTCTTGTACATGATGTTCGCTACACCATGTGAAGACTACAAAGTTAATCCTGTTTTTGCGAAAGCAATGGATAGAATTTTCATCCTTCACGCGGATCACGAGCAGAACGCATCGACGTCTACAGTGCGCTTAGCAGGTTCATCAGGTGCTAACCCATTTGCGTGTATTGCTGCTGGCATTGCAACTCTTTGGGGACCCGCTCATGGCGGCGCCAACGAAGCTGTACTGACCATGCTTGAAGAAATCGGTGACGTTGAAAATATCGATGAATACATAGCAAAAGCAAAAGACAAAAACGACCCATTTAGATTAATGGGCTTTGGTCATCGTGTTTACAAAAATTTTGACCCGCGCGCAAAAGTTATGCGCGAAACCTGTGATCAAGTCTTAGAAGAATTAGGTCAATCTAATGACCCATTACTAAAAATTGCAAAACGCCTTGAGCAAATTGCACTAGAAGATCCATATTTTGTAGAGCGTAAACTTTACCCTAACGTGGATTTCTACTCTGGCATCATAATGAAAGCCATTGGCATCCCTACGAGTATGTTTACCGTGATTTTCGCTATGTCTCGTACTATTGGTTGGATTTCTCACTGGAATGAAATGATCAGTGGGGCATATAAAATTGGTCGCCCTCGTCAATTGTATGTTGGTAAGCCAGAACGTGATTACCCAGCTAAAAAGTAATATATTATTAAAATGTATTATAAAAAAACGCGCCTTAAGGCGCGTTTTTTTTGGCCAAAGCCTGATGCAAAAACGAAGAGCTACTCTTCATCCTCTTCGACGATCTCTGTCACAGTCGAATTACCACACTTAATACAGTCGCCTTCTATCCAAACTCGATCATTACTTTCAAACTCCTTAGGATTAATCATACCTAAGTCCACTTCCATACAGTGATTACACCAAGTCTGTGCTAAAAAATCATTTTGCTCCTCCACTGGACGAGCAGAAAAATCTCGCTCTATAATTTTTTCATCCAATAGATCTACCATTTAATTTACTCCACTATATTGGTAAGACGCAACACGGTTTGCGTCAGGGTCTAAAGCATTTAACGGCGCATTAATCAGCAAACGACTGAGCGATATACTATTAAATAATTTCTGTTTATCGCCATCAATCTCAATAGAAAATTCAACTTTATTACCATTAACTTGAGCCAGCATGACATCTCGAACAACGCCGATGCTTTCAAAATAAGACTGTACTTTATTCATAATACTGTAGTTTGTCACACCCACGACCTGGATATTCACTTTACTAGCAGAACCACCGTTACGCACCGAAGCATAACGAGAAGAGAACACTTTTGCTAAATCTGAGCTTGCCTGACTAATTAAGTCATCGAGGCTTTCACCACGCAAAACAAATCGTTCTGTTGCACCATTTTTCAGCAGCACTAACAGATTCCCCCCCATTTGCCCTGCATAATTACTGACTCTCATAGCGGCAACAGAGTCGGTCTGATAACGTTTACTAGCATTCAAAATACTGTCTTCAAAGAACCCCCATACATCAGACACAGCAAGGCTTCGCTTATCCACATCATCAAGCAAAGGGGCATAAATAGGAACGCCTATTTCACTTGCAGATTGAGCCAATTTATTTAGCGCATCTGACGGTTCTTTTGTGCCAGATAATGCTCTAACACCATTATTTTCATTGACCAACCAAACTAAGACTGAAGGACGATTATCCCCCCAAACCGGCAAATTATTTTGTGACAAATAATCATCAATCGATTCTTGATAAAAGACCACTTTAATTTGTTTACCTGGCACCAACCCATCATCGAAAGGCAACAACTCACTAAGCGACGCAACAGAATGTTGCGCAACCCAAGTTGGCGCTTTCTTTTGAGCTTGCCCCAAAAGATCGCCGGTAATGGCGTTTTTATCGCCCGACACCTTTATCAACACGTCTTCAACAGCCAAACCAATGGCTTTATTTAGCATTTGCGCCTCAGATTGTGTTACTGGCAACTTAATTTCAGCACTATATAACCCCTGAACAGGGACCGCATAGGCTGACGAAATACAAAAAACACTGATTAGTAGTAAAAATATACGAGAATTCATAACCCTTCCTTCGTTTATTTGCCTATTCTACTGTCTTAATTGCAAAGAACCATAGCCCTAATGCGCCACTATGCTAAAATGCCTTTTTTTCCTCGTACCATGATAAGGCATAGGCAATGACCAAGTCGGATAAACCATCCATTAGTTATAAAGACGCAGGCGTTGATATCAACGCTGGTAATCAACTTGTTGAACGTATTAAAGGCGTAAGCAAAAAAACTCGTCGCCCTGAAGTAATGGGTGGTCTGGGTGGCTTTGGTGCTTTGACACGCCTTCCAACAAAATACAAAAACCCTATTCTTGTTTCTGGCACCGACGGTGTTGGCACTAAGCTTCGTCTTGCGATGGACCTTAACCAACATGACACTATTGGGATCGATCTGGTTGCCATGTGCGTTAACGATCTAGTCGTTGCCGGCGCTGAACCACTATTATTTCTAGATTACTACGCAACTGGCAAGCTAGATATTGATGTGGCTGCAAATGTTGTGACAGGTATTGGCGAAGGCTGCCTACAAGCAGGTTGTGCACTCGTTGGTGGTGAAACCGCTGAAATGCCTGGCATGTACCACGACGGTGATTACGATCTAGCTGGCTTTTGCGTTGGTGTGGTTGAAGAAGGGAATATCATTGACGGCAGCAATGTAAAAGCGGGCGACAAATTGATTGCTTTAGGCTCATCAGGCCCGCACTCAAACGGTTATTCACTAATTCGCAAAATTCTTGAAGTAAGCAAAGCGGATCTTAATCAAGATATCGAAGGGGTTACTTTAAAAGACGCGCTAATGGAGCCAACTCGTATTTACGTTAAATCCATTCTTAAATTAATGGAGTCCATTTCTGTGAACGCCCTAGCTCACATTACTGGTGGCGGCTTACTTGAAAACATTCCTCGCGTTCTCCCTGAAGATGCGGCGGCTCGTATCGATGCAGCAAGCTGGAAACGCCCTGCTGTGTTCGATTGGTTGCAAGAACAAGGAAATGTTGAGCAAGAAGAAATGTACCGTGTTTTAAACTGCGGTGTGGGCATGGTACTTTCTATCGATGCAGAAAAAGCAGATGAAGCACTTTCTATTTTGAAAGCAGAAGGTGAAAATGCTTGGATTATTGGTGACATCTGTCCTCGTAATGGTGGAGAAGAAGTTTTAATCTCTGATTTAGAGACGCAGGCATGAGTTTTCCGATCGTTGTCTTAATTTCTGGCAGCGGTAGTAACTTGCAAGCTTTGATTGATCAAAGCTTGCAAGGATTACTTAATATCAACATCTGCGCTGTTATTAGCAATAAGGCAGAAGCTTATGGTCTAGAACGTGCCAAGGTAGCAGGTATACCGACGCATACACTTAATCATAAGTCGTTTGATAGTCGAGAAGAATTCGATGCTGAGCTGCAAGCACTTATCGATCAATACCAACCAAAGTTGGTTGTTCTCGCTGGATTTATGCGTATTCTAACTGAAACCTTTGCGAAACATTTTGAAGGTAGAATGTTAAACATTCACCCCTCTTTGCTTCCAAAGTATAAAGGCTTGAACACACACCAGCGTGCAATTGATGCAAACGAAAAAGAGCATGGAGTATCGGTACACTTCGTTAGCCCAGAACTGGATGCAGGCGCGGTTATTCTTCAAGCAAGCACGGAAATCGCACAAGAAGAAACGGCCGAAACCTTAGCTAGCAAAGTTCATTCTTTAGAACATATTATCTATCCACTGACCGTTAAATGGTTTAGTGAAGGAAGATTAACATTCCATGACGGAACAGCTTTTTTTGATAAGGATGCACTACCTGAAAGTGGCATTCTATATAACGAAGCTCTAACATGATGTAGGAGAAAGCATGAGAACTCGTAAAACCCCAATATTTTTAATGGCCACTTTTATGAGTATTACCATGCTTTCTCTTTCTTCTATGAAGGCAAATGCTACCGAACCCACATCACAAAAAACCTTCCTCAAACCTTATTCTGCTGTTTATAGCACCATCTGGAAAAAAGGCATCAGCCTAAAAGTTGAAGGCAAACAAACCTTATCTAAAAAAGTGGATGATCTGTGGCACTTTGTGTTTACCGCAGACAGCATGATTGCATCACTTAATGAGTCATCAACTTTCTACGTTAAAGACCATCAAATCATTCCCCAAAAATACGAATACAAAAGCTCAGCGCTAGGGAAAAAAAGAAGTGCTGTGCTCACTTTTGACTGGGAAAATAACCTTGTTCGCAACGATATAAAGGATAAGCCTTGGAATCTTGCAATCAACCCAAACACATTGGATAAACTGTCTATTCAGCTACAAGTTAGACAAGATCTAAAAATGGGTAAAAATGAATTCGACTATCAGATTGCAGATGGAGGCTATATTAAAAACTGGCGTTTCAAACGTGAGAAAATGGAAACTATCGAAACCAAGCTTGGTCGAGTCTCTGCGATTAAAATCATCCGTACCGACAATCTAGAGAAAGGCAAAAAGACCTCATTTTGGTTTGTTCCAAAATTTGACTACCTATTGGTCAAATTAGAACATAAAGAAGATGGTGAGTCTTACCGCTTGGACATTGAATCTATGAGCCAATCCTAAAAAATTGCTTATACCCACCTTTCAAATTTAAACCAGCTCGTCAGGCGTATTCACATTCAGTAATTCCTCACCATTTTCCCAAACAACCGATTGACAACCAAACCACTCATAAAAGCTTAACACACTATAACGCTGCCCTTGGTCTAAAAAATACTTAAGAGCAGCCAGCCCATGCTCAACAGGTAATATGGCATGCAAGGGATGAGTTCCCGACACTCCACTTAAATAACAGATCTTTTCTGGATTCGATAAGGCCGCTTCTTTTAGCTCCTCAAACGCTTCTGCGCTAATGCGAGGCGTATCACAAGGAGAGATCAATAAGTGCGTTGTTTGCACAAAGGCCAAACAAGTCAATAAGCCAGACAACGGCCCTTTTCCTTGATAACCTTGATCATCAGCAACCACCTCAAAACCAAGCTTTGCATAAGCTTCGAGGTTTCGGTTGGCATTTATAAATACGCAATCAGACACTTGCTGCAAAGCTCGCCCTACCGACAAGGCCATAGGCTCATTTTGAAACAATAGCAAACCTTTGTCCTGACGCGACATTCGCTCTGCTTTTCCACCAGACAATACCGCCGCCGATAAGGAGATAAACGCCATACAACTTTCTCTTTCTACAAAACCGAATCAAAATACGTTTTATCTCGTCTGGTCCAAATGTCATCAGCCAATACAAGACACTCTTCATGGGAAGTCACACCATAAAGAAGTCCAGCAACTGACGCAATGGTTTGCCGTACCGCTTGCTCACCAAATTGATCGAGTTGCTCTCCACGCCAATGATCTGTCAATCGCGACAAATCCAAATTGTTTTTTAAGCGCTTATGTTCTTTTTCAGCTTTAGGCCACTCAGACCAAGTCGCCACATCATTTTGCCATTTTCCCAAAGTAACATCACGCTCTGGATTTACTTCTGCTTCACCATTTCCGCCACGAAACACCAACACGGATGCATCCCCCAATTGCTCACAGGCCGAAAGATGTAACTGATCATAGCCACGATGAAATACACCATGAACACTGTGATCAGAAAAAAATGGATTCATCATACGCACCACAGTATTCACTGGCGAACGCAAACCTAACACGTATTTTAGATCCATCATGTTGCCTAACGATTTGTCTATCGCAATCAGCGGCATATAAGCAAAGCAATTTGCCTCAAGCTCTTGTTTTAGCTGACCTCGAGAATGACAAACAGGCAAGCCTAATTGGCTAATGACGTGCTCCACATACATTCGATTTTCTCCTTCAAAAGTATGTCCGTGCATCACAATCCTTACACCAGTATTGGCGAGTGCTAGCGCCGCTAGTAAAAACCAAGGTAATTCATTGCGCTTACCAGCATAAGCAGGCCAATCCAAATCGACTTTAATTCCCAATACTTCTTTTTTCGATAAATAGTCTCTAGTCGCCTTGGTAAAGCCTACTGTTTCTTCTACTGTCTCTTCTCGTATCCGAATGAGCATCCAGAAAGCACCCGATTGCTCAGGCGCTATATTGCCAGACAACATCAAACTCATGGCATGCTCGGCTTCCTCCACCGTCAAACTGCGTGCGCCCTTTTTGCCTCGCCCTAAAATTTTTACGTATTGAGTAAAGTCATTGGCTGTTCTAATTACCGTTCTCATAGTTGCTCTGCCAGTCATACCGATAACTCCGCTACAGAGGGAATAAAACGTTTTAATTCAGGAAGACAAGAACCGCAATTAGTACCGCATTTTAGCTTATCCCCTAATTCATCGACGGAACAAATACCCGACTCAACCGCCTTTTCAATCTGCTTGCTACCAACTTGATAACAGGAACAGACAATCTCGCCTTTGTCTTCAATATTTGCAGGAATGCCTACCAAAATAGCCAAACGGTCTTTTACTGATAGCGGCGTATTTATTACTAATCTAGAGATTAACCAATCAGCCATGATGGCTTCAGGTTGCGGATGTAAATACACAAGCAAGGTAAGTTTCTGACTGACTAACTTTGCCAAACGCATCTGCTGTGTGACGGGGTTCAAGTATTCCAGCCATTCTATTTTTTCCGCTAGCTCTTGATTCTGTTCTACATCGATCGATTTAAGCGAAGCTTGCGTTTGTCCATTCGGCCAAACGACTTCATAATGACAACCTTGCTCTGAAGGCACTTGGCACCAATATAAGCAGTCCGATAATACAAGCGGCACTGCTGAGACAATCAGGCCATAACAAATATCCGACACAGCTTCCAGCTGTACCCGAGCATGTTTTGACTCTGGCTGCCCTGACAACGGATCAACCACTTGCGGGATAAGGTTAGATATCACAGATGCATTGGCAAATTGTTGTGTCCAGTGAATAGGCGCAAACACATTACCAGGTGCAACCGCTCGACTCACTTTAGCTTTTAACAGAGCCTCTCCGTACAGTGAAGTAAGACGCACTAACGCTTTGTCTTTGATGCCAAGACGTTTCGCATCTTTGGGATGAATTTCCACATAAGGTTGAGCTGTGTGCTTAGCCAAAGAAGTGGCATCCCCTGTTCTTGTCATCGTATGCCATTGATCGCGGACTCGCCCGGTATTTAACGTAAAAGGCCACTCTTGTGAAGCTTGGCTCTTCGGCAAAACCGGTGTAATCGCAATAAATCTTGCTCGACCATCAGGTGTGAAAAAGTGCCCATCCCCAAACATACGTTTAGTGCCTTCTGACTTGCCTTTAGGCACAGGCCATTGCACTGGCGCCAAAGCATCGTATTCCGCCTGAGTTATTTGACTAAAGTGACCAATATCGAAATCACGCTTACCATTATTCTCAAACGTCGATAAAGCAGCATGCTCCGCAAAGATCTCATGAACATCTTGATAAGAAAAAGCCTCTTGAAAACCCAAACTTTTTGCCACTTCACAGATCGCCCACCAATCGTGTTTAGCCTCGCCCGGTGCTGGTAACAAACCTCGTTGACGCGAAATACATCGCTCTGAATTCGTCACTGTACCGTCTTTTTCACTCCAGCCCGTCGCAGGAAATAGAACATCAGCCATGGCCGTTGTGTCGGTATGTGCTTTGCAATCACTGACAATAACTAGGTCGCATTTTTCCAGAGCGCGTCGAACCTGCGCAGTATCCGGCAAGCTCACCATAGGATTGGTCGACATAATCCACACGACTTTAACTTTACCTTCTTCCATAGCCTGAAATAAGTCGACGGCTTTCAAACCATTTTCAGTAGCCATATTTGGCGCTTGCCAAAAGCGTTGCACCAAACCCTGCGCGCCCGGTGTGGCAAAATCCATATGTGCAGCTAACTGATTCGCCAAGCCACCAACTTCTCGCCCACCCATCGCATTCGGCTGACCTGTAATCGAAAACGGTCCTGCGCCCTCTTTACCAATACGTCCTGTCGCCAAATGACAATTAATAATCGCGTTGCATTTATCAACACCAGACGAAGACTGATTCACTCCCTGAGAATAAAACGTGACAGTCTTTGCTGTGTTGCGCCACCAGCTGGCTAAACGTTCTAGATCCTGCGCACTAATTTCGCAAAAGCCCGCCGTAAAAGACAAATTCGGTGTTGACTCATTGGCTTGCGCCAAAGCGACATCAAATCCTGTAGTGTGGTTATCAATAAAGTCATGGTCCAAAATGCCTGCTTGAGCAGAATCACTTACTAAGAAAGAAAATATCGCCGCATCACTGCCAGGTTTAATCGCTAAATGCAAATCTGCGATATCGCAAGTCGCGGTTTCTCGCGGATCTATCACCACAACTTTCATGCTCGGCCGTTGTTTCTTCGCAGCAGCAATTCGTTGATATAAAATCGGATGCGTCCAAGCCGCGTTTGATCCCACCATAATCAGTAAATCGCAAAGCTCTAGATCTTCATAATTACAGGGCACAGTGTCCGAGCCAAAAGCACGTTTGTACCCAACCACTGCGGACGCCATACACAGGCGAGAATTGGTGTCCACGTTGGCCGTCCCGATAAAACCTTTGGCTAGCTTATTTGCTACGTAATAATCTTCAGTAAGAATTTGACCAGAAAGATAAAAAGCAAAAGCATCAGGGCCGTGATCTTTTATAACTTGAGCGATTTTTGCGCTCACTGTCTCAATCGCCAATTCCCAATCAACTGGCTGACCATCAACCATGGGGGTTAATAAGCGGTCATCTGACTGGATGGTTTCAGCAAGACTGCTACCTTTTACGCACAAACGGCCAAAATTCGCAGGATGATCCACATCGCCAGAAACAGGTGGAACCGCTTCGGTTGCCGAGCGTGGAAGTGTTAAGTTGACGCCGCATCCAACACCACAATATGGACAGGTCGTTTTTCCACTCGTCACCGTCTTGATTGCTGTCGTCATGGAGGTTCCTCGCAGTTTTTACTTTTTTAAAAACAAAAAAAGGCCCAATCACTTTCCTAAAAAAGTGATTGGGCCTCGTTGCCTTTTGTAATATCTGTATGCTTTATATGTAAGCCATCGTCGGTTTACGGTGCATCAGTATTATTAATTTAGCAATAAGCAAGCCAACTTTAAAAAACACAGATAAAATACATCGAACCTTATCTCTTATAGCCTGGCAGCGACTCTTTCTGGACACTATTGATTTGTCACGCAACCAATAAAGCGCTTAAACAGTGCAGCCATGCGATACCATGCACCATTTTTAATTGATGGCAATAAACACGTCACCGTCCTCTAGTTTTGCCTGCCAATGAGGCACTGTAATATCCTCTTCAAGACATTGGCCCGACGCCAAGATAAAGTGCTGTTTATACAGTGGACTGGCCACCACCCATTGCTCCTGTAAATGTGCAACCAACCCTCGCGACAAGACATTGGCTTTGCCAACAGGGTCCCAATTACCAATAACAAACACTTTATTGCCTGACTCTGGAACATAGAAGATAGCTACTTGTTCGCCATTCACCATTGCAGCCACACCCGCACCTTCCACCAAATCCTCTTGCTTACAGATTAATTTCCACGGCATCGTCATCGTTTTAACCCACCTTTGCAATTAATTGCTGTTTTTCTACTTCCGTTGCTGGACGTATTTGATTACGTTCTTCAACAAAGACCACATTGCTATCACTTCCTTCATAATTCACAAATTGACGAAAGTTTTTCAATGCGTCGGGGTCTTCCAAGGTGCTTTTCCATTCGCACTGAAAAGTATCGACAACGTGCTGCATACGCGCTTCTAACTCACCACACAACCCTAGCTTATCGTCTATTACCACCTCTTTAAGATAGTCCAAACCACCTTCTAGTCCGTCCATCCAAACGGAAGTACGCTGCAAACGATCTGCCGTTTTGGTGTAAAACATCAATACTCGGTCAATGTATTTCACCAAGGTTTCATCGTCCAAATCTTTAGCAAACAAGTCTCCGTGCCGCGGCTTCATACCACCATTACCACACACATATAGATTCCAACCACCTTCTGTGGCGATCACTCCAATATCTTTACTCTGAGCTTCAGCGCATTCTCGCGTACAGCCAGACACGGCAAATTTGATTTTATGCGGGGAACGTAAGCCTTTGTAGCGATTCTCCAGATCAATCGCCATCTTCATACTGTCATTAACACCATAACGACACCAAGTACTGCCGACACAGGACTTCACCGTACGTAAGGATTTACCGTAAGCCTGACCCGTTTCAAACCCCGCTGCAATTAACTTTCCCCAAATCTCAGGCAATTGCGGTAAAGTAGCACCAAACAAATCGATACGCTGACCACCAGTTACTTTGGTATATAAGCCGTATTCTTTTGCCACTTCACCCAAAACGATTAACCTATCAGGCGTAATTTCACCACCGGGAATTCGCGGCACAATCGAGTAGGTTCCGTCTTTTTGCATATTAGCAAGGAAGCGATCATTGGTGTCTTGTAAGCTAATATGTTCTTTTTTCAATACATAATCATTCCAGACACTGGCTAAGATAGAGCCAACAGCAGGTTTGCAAATTTCACAACCGTGACCTTTGCCGTGTATTTTTAACAACTCGTCAAAAGTTTTGATCTCGCCAATCTTAACTAGGTTGTATAAGTCTTGTCGTGTGTAAGCAAAGTGTTCACAAATATCGCTACTCACTTCGACACCCAAGGCCAACAACTCGTTGTCGACAACTTTTTTCAATAACGCCGCGCAACCACCACACCCCGTTGCCGCTTTGGTTATGCCCTTTACATCACCGACAGATAAAGCTCCATTGCAAACCGCGTCGCTGATATCTTGCTTGGACACATTGTGACAGCTACAAATTGATGCCGTTGCAGGCAAAGCATCCACACCCAAGCCAATCGGTGCGTCGCCCATAGTAGGTAAAATAAGAGCCTGTGCTTGCTCCGGTAAATCAATCGCATTGAGATAATATTGCAGCAAGGTATCGTAATAACTGTTGTCGCCTACCAAAACAGCGCCCAGTAGCTTTTTGCCGTCTTCAGATACGACCATTTTTCGATAGCTCTGACTTAATTCATCTTGATAAACAAATACTTTGCAGCCTTGAGACTGACCGTGCGCATCACCAACTGAACCAACATCACAGCCCAAAAGCTTCAATTTCGTGCTCATATCTGCGCCAGTAAAAGTCACGCCAACACGCCCTAAAAAATCAGCTAACAAATGTTCTGCAGCGGATTTTGCCATCGCGTAACCCGGTGCCACCAAGCCAAAAACACGACCATTCCACAACGCACACTCGCCAATGGCATAAATATCGTCATCACTGGTTTGGCAGTGATTGTTCACGCTGATACCGCCACGCTCACCGACGGTTAGGCCTGATTGACGCGCCAAAGCATCTTGTGGCCGAATTCCCGCCGAGAATAAAATCAGGTCAGTTTCTAAATGAGAGCCATCAGCAAAATTCATACGATGAAAAGCCATCTCTCCGTCTACAATCTCTTTAGTCGCTGTGTCGGTATACACCTTCACATCTAGGCCTTCAATCATTTCTTTAAGAACCGCACCGCCCTTTTCATCCAATTGAACTGGCATTAAACGCGGCGCAAACTCTACCACACAGGTTTCCAAACCAAGATTTTTAAGCGCATTCGCCGCTTCTAACCCTAGCAAACCACCGCCGACAACCGTACCTCGTGTGACCTGTTTCGCACAGGCCCGGATGGCATCTAAATCGTCGAGAGTACGATAAACAAAGGTGTTCTCACGCTTATGACCTGGAATCGGCGGAACAAAAGGATAAGAACCAGTCGCCAGAACAAGCTTGTCATAAGACAATGAGTCACCTTTTTGCAAGATTAGCTGCTTAGTTTCACGGTTGATCTCGCTCACCAAGCTATTAAGAAAGTAACGCACACCATGTTCACTATATAAAGTGCCATCTGTCATAGCCAAATCCGCCGCACCTTTGCCAGTGAAATATTCACTTAGATGAACACGGTCATAGGCTAAATATGGCTCTTCACCAAACACCGTAATTTGAAATTCTTCATGGCCACCTTGAGCAATCATTTGCTCAACAAAGTGGTGCCCAACCATGCCATTACCAATGACAACGATGTGAGGTTTTTGGGTCAGAAAAGACACGGTAGAAATCATTGTTTTCCCCTTTGCAATATTAGTTTGCCTATTGGCTAGCAAGGTCTAAAACAACTTAATTCAGGCTACTTGAGGACAGCAATACGCTTCACCAAATATCAGTAAATCAAGTATGTCAGAGACATTGGTTTTATTTTGAATTAGCTGAAAATACCAGCTTCCATCGGCGACGTTGCCATAGAGAATTGCTCCAACCAGCAAGCCATCGTTGACCACCAGTTTTCGGTAATGATTTGCGCCAACATCTTTAAAAAAGATGCTGCTGTCGTCTTCTGAGGTATGAATTTTACCAACTGAAAAAAGGTTCACACCTGACACTTTTAACTTGGTTGGTGTGGGCTCTATAACAAACGCCGCCTCTTCTCCTGCTAGTGTCTTCATTAAGACATTAATTTGTGCCCAAATAGGGGCGACCAAACCGAAGGTCTGTTGGTCAAATTCACAACACTCACCCAGGGCATAAACATCAGCATGAGAAGTTTGCATCTGCTCATCGACTAAAATTGCCCGATTTGTTTCCAACCCAGCCGATTTAGCTAACGCAATTTCAGGCGAAATCCCTGCCGCCATTACAACCAAGTTGACTGCCAGCGGCTCGCCATTTTGACAAACCACATGGGACACTTTACCGTCATCTGTTTGTAAAAAAGAAGCTGGCGACTCACCAAGACGAAATTCAATACCCATTTGTTCAAGCCGATTAAGCAAAAGTCCGGCTGATTCTTCGTCTAGTTGTCGATTCAACAACCAATTCGAGCGATGAAAAACCACAACTTTATGGCCGCGTTTTGCCAGCCCCACCGCAGCTTCAAGGCCTAACAAGCCACCACCTACTACACAAATAGACTGGCAGCCTTTCAGCTGAGTCATGGCTTCTACATCATTCCATGTACGAAACCCCATTGCGTTAGGAGCAGATGCTCCCTTGATAGGTAATACACTTGCACGAGAGCCCGTCGCTAACACCAATTGGTCATACGTAATTGTCTGTCCACTGGATAAACGAATCCTTTTTGTCTCTAGATCCAGACTCGTTACAGGATCATTTGAATGAATCTGAACGCCATCATCTTGCATTTTTTGCGTATCGACTAATGGCATATCAGCAGGAGAAATATCATTCGCCAATAAAGAAGACAGCATAATTCGGTTGTAGCCAACGTTAGGCTCTTCTCCAATCAAAACGATCTGGAAAAAATGACCATATGTCTGCCATAAATCATTTGCCAACTTGCTGCCAGCCATCCCAGCGCCAACAATAACAAGACGGCGTTTATTCGCCTGATTCACCAAACTAGGCATTGGCAACCTTGACACTAGGGGCCGTTTTCTTGCTCTTAGCGGCGGCTTGAATAGGCTCTACTTTGCGTTGCTTTTCATACAAGAAAGTTAATACTTGAGTGCGGTAATCTACGTATCTTGGGTCATTCGCCAAAGCCAGACGATCACGAGGACGTTCAAGATCAACATGCAGGATCTCCCCTACTGTTGCCTCTGGCCCATTGGTCATCATCACAATACGGTCTGAAAGCAACACAGCTTCATCCACATCATGGGTGATCATAATCACTGTATTGTTAAGGTCTTTTTGAATTTCCATCAAAGAGTCTTGCAAGTGCGCACGAGTCAAAGCATCCAAGGCGCCAAAAGGCTCATCCATCAACAAGACACTCGGCTCCATCGCCAATGCTCTAGCAATACCAACACGCTGCTTCATGCCGCCTGAAATTTCATCCGGACGTTTGTCCGCTGCATGCGTCATATGTACCAACTCTAGATTATGCATAATCCAATCATGCATCTCTTTCTTAGATTTGGTTTTACGAAAAACCTGCTTTACCGCCAATTCAACATTTTGGTAAGACGTTAACCAAGGCAACAAAGAATGATTTTGAAACACCACTGCACGCTCAGGCCCCGGGCCTTTTACTTCTCGACCATCCAATAAAATTCCGCCCTCTGTCGCATCATACAAACCAGCCACTATGTTAAGAACCGTCGATTTACCACAACCTGAATGTCCGATCAGAGAGACAAATTCGCCTCTCTCTATTTTTAGACTGACATTATCCAGCGCTTTAAACGGCCCTTTTGGCGTTGGAAACTCAATTGAAATGTGACTGATGTCTAAATGTGTTGCCATGTTTCTCTCCAATCCAATCTGTTTGTAATGAAAGTCTACTTAGCGCAGTACCTGAGTTTTATCCCAAGAAACAAAACGCTGAATTGTCAGCATGACTCTGTCTAGCAAGTAGCCAATGAAACCAATCATCAACACCGCCACCATAATTCGACCTAATGAATTCGAACTACCGTTCTGAAATTCATCCCAAACAAATTTCCCTAATCCTGGGTTTTGCGCCAACATTTCCGCCGCGATCAATACCATCCAAGCAATACCGAGCGACAAGCGCAGGCCAGTAAACATCAGCGGAATTGCCGACGGAATGACGATTTTTATCACATGTGTCATCCAACCAAGGCGCAGTACTTTTGATACGTTAAGCAAATCCTTCTCGACAGCTGCCACCCCCACCGCGGTGTTAATCAAGGTTGGCCACATACAGCACAAGGTGACCGTAAACATAGACGTCAGAAAAGATTTAGAAAACATCGGATCATCCGACACGTAACTCGCACTCACCACCATGGTAACCAGAGGCAGCCAAGCCAGCGGAGACACAGGTTTAAAGACTTGAATAACGGGGTTTAACGCACTGTAAACAGAGCGATTTAGACCAATTAAAATCCCCAAAGGAATGGCGATGAGGCTCGCCAAACCAAAGCCAGCCAATACGGTATAAAGACTGGTAAATATTTGATCAAAAAAAGTAGGTTTGCCTGTGTAGTCTCTTAACTTACCAACATAACTTGGATCTTTGGTTTGTCGCTCAGCGATACGCACCTCTTGACGAACATAAAACTTGTCTTCTTTTACACGCTCTCTCTGATGCTCTGCAACGAGGCTGTTCCATTGTTGATAAACCACCACTGGACCAGGAAACTCACCCAAAGAGGTGTGAACTCGACTCGCTCCAACTTGCCATAACAAGATGAACACTAGAATGCCAAAAACAGGTAGCAAGATTCCCTTAAAAGAGAAAGCGCTAATTTTGTCTTTTAAAGAGGCCATAGTTACACTTGGTATCATCATCTATTTCTCACTTTATTTAACCCGTAAAGCGACCACGACTATGGCCGCTTTATCCTATTTGGTTTAAATTTGGTCATCGCCTTTCAAACCGATCTTGAAGCTTTTCAAGTAATCATTTGGGTGTTTTCCGTCATAAGTCACGCCATCAATAAAGTCACTTTGTGGTGGTTTAAAACCCTCTTCTTTATCGAAATCAGGAAACTCATTCGCGGTCATCACCCCCTCTTCGATCAAGGCTTTTGCGGCTTGTGCATAAATGTCAGGGCGATAGACATCCTTCGCTATTTTCATAAACCATTCATCGGATTTCGGTTCTGCAATTTGCCCCCAACGACGCATTTGCGTCAGGTACCAAATCGCATCGCTGTAATAGGGGTAAGTCGCATGATGACGGAAGAAAACGTTGAAATCAGGAATCTCGCGCTTGTCGCCTTTTTCATATTCAAATGTCCCAGTCATACTGTTGGCAATTACATCGTAATCAGCACCAACATATTGGCTTCGAGAAAGTATTTCTACGGCTTCAGGACGATTAGCATTGTTGTTCTCATCTAACCATTTCGCCGCACGAATCATGGCTTTTACAACACGAATATGAGTGTTTGGATATTTTTCTGCCCAGTCGCGACTCACACCGAATACTTTCTCTGGGTTGTTTTTCCAGATTTCATAATCCGTAATGACTGGCACACCAATACCTTTAAACACGGCTTGCTGGTTCCAAGGTTCACCAACGCAATACCCTGAAATCGTTCCAGCTTCCATTGTCGCTGGCATTTGAGGAGGCGGAGTGACAGATAACAAAGCGTCGGCGTTAATTTGACCGCTGGTATCGCCTCGCGCTGGCGCGTAATAACCCGGATGAATGCCACCAGCAGCAAGCCAATAGCGCAGCTCGTAGTTATGAGTCGAAACAGGAAATACCATACCCATTTTGAAAGGTTTACCTTGCGCTTTATAACCATCGATCACAGGTTTCAATGCACTGGCACTGATTGGGTGAACAGGCTTGCCGTCTGAGTCATTTGGAATGTTTTTCTTCATTTCATCCCAAACATCGTTTGAGACCGTAATGCCGTTACCATTCAAATCCATACTAAAAGCCGTCACAATGTGGGCTTTTGTACCATACCCAATGGTGGCACCAAGTGGCTGACCTGCTAGCATATGAGCACCATCTAACTGACCATCAATAACTCGATCCAATAAAACCTTCCAGTTTGCTTGCGCCTCTAAGGTGACGTACAAACCTTCGTCTTCGAAATAGCCTCTCTCATACGCAATGGCTAATGGCGCCATATCGGTTAGTTTGATAAAACCAAATTTAAGCTCTTCCTTTTCAGCGTAGCCTAGCTCTGCATGAGCCGCTCCAGACAAAAATGCAGAGCTCAACAATATAGAAAGACTAACTTTTTGAGTGGCATTGACGAATGTCGGCAAAGGAATTACCGATTTCAAAAATCTTAGGTTCATAGTCACGCTCCGCTTAAGGATAAAAAAATACAAAAACAAAAAAAGGCGCATGCGAATCACAAAAAAATGTGTTCGCAGGCGCCTTTGCCATTCAAGAAAGCCCTACATTGGGCTATCAATAATGTGGGTGATCATTAACTATCATTGCTAATTTCACCAAATTTTTTTTAAAACTCTATGTTTCTATATGATTAATAAAGCACACAACGTGCCAAAAAAAACAAACGGTTGATTTTCATAGACTTTAATAAAGCATCTTCATCTAATGCATCTCAATATACGTATAAAACTAATTCCTGCGCCCAATTAGCATGCAGAGCGCACTAAAAAAAGACACTCAAACACTTCATAAAACTACTTATCAAAACCATTTAAAATACCATCTGGGTGCAATCGTATTTTTCCTGTAGCAACGGAGTCTAACCAAGTCGACTCATCCTCAACAGACAAATACCAATCCGGAACACCCTTATCTTCAGACAAACCTAATGCTTTATAATAAAGGTCTTGGCGGTAAACCTGCTCCGCCACGTCATTAAGCGAATGAATATCCCCCAATTGATGCCAACGGTGCATTTGCGCCATAATCCACAAAGCATAACTGGGCAAAGGTTTATTAATCTCACTACCAGAAAAGCGCTGATAAGCTTCCATAGGCCAATCGAATTGCCCCTTTGGTTTAATGGCACTAAAACCATAAACCAACTGCTCTAAGGTGCAATTCAAGTAATCAGGATGACTTAAAATACTCAGCAATTCAGTTTGGTTACTTGGTTCATCTACCCACAGACAGGCTTTTTCCAAAGCACGGATAATGGATAAATACACCCTTTGATTCTGTTCAGCCCAAACAGAATTCACTCCAAAGACTTTTTCTGGTGTGCTGCCCCAAATTTCATACCCCGTCACTAGCATGTGGCCAATACCTTGCTCCACAGCAAGGCTATTCCATGGTTCACCCACGCAATAACCATCAATATCGCCTTGCCTTAAATTATCCAGCATTTTCACTGGTGGAACGACGACTATCCGAACATCTTTGTCAGAATCAATTCCAGCGCGGCTCAGCCAATCTCTTAACTGATAGTTATGGGACGAGTAAGGATAAACCATTGCAAAACGCAGTGGACCAGCATTATCGCTACGTCGATCGAGCAATTTTTTCAATGCTGCACCAGTTCGAATATCAACCGAGGAATCAGCATAATGCTGCAACTCTTCGTACAAAGCATTACCAATAGTAATCCCGTTACCGTTATGACTAACGGTAAAACTAGTCTGCATGGCCGTCTTAATGGTGCCGATTCCTAAGCTGGCCGCAATCGGCATAGACGCCAGCATGTGTGCGCCATCAAGCAAATTGAAAGCCACCTTGTCTCGAACACTTGCCCAAGATGCTTCTTTAGATAACACCACATCCACACCTTCTCGAAGGAAAAAGCCTTTTTCTTGGGCAATAACAAAAGGAGCGCAATCGATCAATGGAATAAAGCCAATACGCACCGGCTCACTATTTTGAATAATATTATTTGCCTGCATCTGGTTCATTTTGAGCCTCCCATCAATTCCATCACAGAAATAATATTACGAGCTACGTCTGTCATTCTCTGACTACGATCCATCGCTAGTTTTCGCAGTGCTTTATAAGCGGCAGGCTCATCACATTGTTGATGTTTCATTATCAGACCCTTTGCTTTATCAATGAGCTTACGATCTTCGAGTTGACTTTTTACAGACTCTAATTCCGATCTTAATGCCTGAAACTCTCGAAACCGTGCAATGGCCACTTGCAGTAATGCTTTAACGCTACCACTATTAATACCATCAACCACATAGGCACTGACGCCCGCTCGAATGGCAGCTTCTACATGCCGAGAGTCATCTTCTTCGGCAAACATAACAATCGGACGAGGATTATCTTTGGTAAGTCGAGACATATTTTCCAACATATCTCGATCGGGGGATTCAATATCAATAATAACCATGTCTGGCTGACATTCTGTTACGGCTTCGGTTAGATTCTTGGCATTTTCCAATCGTCTCACCACACGATAGCCACTATCAATCATGGCCTGCTCTACAATGGCTGCTCGTGCTGGCTCATTGTCAACAAGCATCACGGTTAATTCTTTTTCAGGGGGCGCAGACATGGTGCATTCTCTTAAGAAATATGGAGTAACACCTACATAAAATGCAAGATATGCGCCATTTAGACACACTATATTTCCAGAGATTAAACGCAAAAAAGGCTCAAAATAGAGCCTTTTTAAAAATAATATTACATTACATATCACTACAACAACAAGAATGGACTGAAAGAGTGCAAACTAGCCTGCGTAAAGTGTCAAATTGATGCAGGACGTATCACGCTTGAGCAAGTAGTGCTAAAGCCAAACGATCTTTGGTATTAGTTTTCTTAAAAACAGATGTTAAATGAGCCTTCACGGTACGCTCTGTAATATCCATTTCAAGCGCAATTTGCTTATTAGATAAGCCTTTTGCAACATGCTGAGCAACATCCAACTCTCGCTCAGATAGGTCATCAAGCTCAACATGGTGATTTTCTGCCGGCGCAGTTGACTGCATAATAAGCTGCTGAATAAAAGCTTTACCACCCCAGATTTCTCCTGAGCCAACAACCGACAGCACTAGAGAAAGCTGCTCTTTGCCTATATAAGGAGCACATTGCCCACTAATGCCGACTGAAAAAAGCCTTAAAGCACCAGCTTGACTTAACTGATTAGGGAATACGATCACCTTTTGATTTGGAAAGGCTGAGTAAAGCGCAACCACTTCCTCAACTTGTTTAGGTAAAGACGTATCTTCTAAATAAATAAAGCAATACTGGTAGTTGGATGCGTCAGTCTCGAGTGCATGATAGACATCTTCCAATGTTTGAACTCGAACTAATGAAGTACTTGCACCGACTATTTGATTCCAATGCTTCCATACGGCGTCGTCTGTATTCCAACACAAAATTTTCAAAATAAGCCTCATCCTATAAAGTGCGATAAACCATTCTAACCAGCAAAGGATAACGAGTTGTTAACATTTGTAACTAAGTACCGCGCTCGGAAAGTTTTTTGTAATCATCGCTCACGAAGCGCATTTTGTTTTGCTTTTAAAATAGGTTTTAGTAGGTAATCTAATAGTGTTTTCTTACCTGTAATGATGTCTACTGTAGCCTGCATCCCAGGAATTATCGGTAATGGCGCTTCTTTCGTCCCTAAATAGTTCTTATCTGTTCTCACTCTAACCAAATAAAAGCTGTTACCTTCTTCATCAAGAATAGTATCCGCACTAATGTTTTCAACAACACCATGTAAACCGCCAAAGATGGCAAAATCATAAGCTGAAAGTTTTACCACTGCGCTCAAATCCGGCTTAATAAAACCGATATTTTCAGGGCGAACTTTTGCTTCAATAAGTAGCGAGTCCTCAATCGGAACGATTTCCAGTAAATTCATGCCTGGCTTAATAACACCACCAACCGTATTAATCTGAATCTGCTTTACAATACCTTTCACAGGAGAGCGCACCTGCGTTCTCGATACTTTATCTTCCAATGAAACATTGCTTTCACGAAGTTGATCAAGCTTACTTCTCACCCCCGTAAGGTCTTCTTGAGCATCTGCTCGAAATTTCGCTTCCGCTTCGTCAAACTTACTTTGCGCTTCTTTTAATGCTGACCGAGCACGAGGGATTGCTAACTGGGTAGCCTCTAGGTCTCCTTGCAACTGATTAACTTGGCGCTCTAATTGCAACAATTCAACCCTAGAAACGGCGCCTTGCTCAAACGCTGGCCGGGTTAAGGTTAATTCTTCTTTCGAAAAAGCATAACTCTGCTTTAGATTTTTTAGTTTTGCCTGTAACTCAACGACTTCTTGCTTCTTTTGTTCAATTTGCTGCTGAAAGCTAACTTGATTGGTTCTTAGGGAGTCCAAACGATTTTTATACAAGTCTAACTCACGATTCACTACTTCAGGGTATTCCTTAACCGTTTCAGGGTCGAACTCTGGTTGGACTCCATAAGCTTCGGCCTGCAAGCGGGTTGCACGGACTCTTAAATTGACAGATTCAGCTTGCTGCTCACGTAATGATGATAATGCTTCCGTATTTTCGATCGTCATCAACACTTGTCCACTATCAACCACTTGACCAACTTTGGCATTAATTTCTTTTAGGATACCACCTTCAAGGTTTTGAATTTGCTGGACTTGGCTAGAGGGAATAACTTTCCCTTCTCCCACCGTAACCTCATCTAAAGCCGTATAATTAGCCCATACCAATGCTACAGCTACAAAAATGAAAATAACCCAAAGGATAATTCTACCGCCACGTGGGGTTTTCAACATCAAGGCCGCATTTCGGTCTGTTAGATACTCTAAATCATCTTGTGAAATCGAATTTTTATTACTCATTATTAACTGACCTTCAACTTGCCTTGACGAAGCGCTTCATGCACTTGCGCTTTTGGACCATCAGCAATCAAGCGACCATTATCCATCACGATAATTCGATCAACCATATCTAGCATAGAGGCCTTATGTGTAATTAGAATAAGCGTTTTATCTTTTACCCCATCGACTAAGCGACGCTTCATACGCGCCTCGGTCGTATTATCCATCGAGGCCGTTGGTTCATCCAAAATCAAAATTGGCGGATCAAAAAGCAGCGCCCTTGCAATAGCAATACTTTGGCGCTGCCCCCCTGATAACAAGGCGCCGCGTTCACCAACAATACTATCTAGACCGCTTGGCTTACGATTAGCAAATTCAGATACACCAGATAAATCTGCTGCCCGAATGATTGCATCGTCTTCCATATAGGGAACACCCATTACAATATTATCTTTAATAGAACCGTAGAATAAATTCACATCTTGCGAAACAGCACCAATATTTCGACGCAGATCTGTTGGGTTAACTTGGCGTAAATCCACACCATCAATTCTTATTGCACCACTCTCAGGCGTATAAAGCCCAGTCATCAACTTACCAATCGTCGACTTACCAGAGCCGATCCGACCAATAATGGCCACCTTTTCACCTTGCTTAATATTAATATTAATAGCACTGATGGCGGCTTGCTCTTGATCAGGGTATGTGAAGTTAACTGCCTCAAACTGAAATTCACCTTTGAACTTTGGACGATGAGTAAATTTGACATCATCAGGGTTTTCAACAGGAGAGGACATAATTTCGTTTAATGAAGAAAAAGCAGATTTAGCTTGGTTATAACGTGTCGCAAGGCTAGCCACTTGTCCCATAGGTCCAAGCGCCCTTCCAGTCAACATAACAGACGCTACCAAAGCCCCCATACTCATATTGCCTTCCGATATTTGATAAACGCCGACAATAACAATAATCACTGTTGTTAACTGCTGAGCAACCATAGCAAAAGAGGATGACGATTGTGATAATTGACGCGTTTTCACCCCCCAATCAGCAATATTACCGACAGCATTTTCCCACTGTTTTTGTATTACACCTTCGGCATTATTGAGCTTAACACTTTCTGCGTTATACAAACTTTCAATCAACACAGCATTTTTTTGTGATGCCGTTTTTTGACTTTCTTCAATTGAGCGACGTAATGGTATTTGTATAATAATGCTATATAAAATAATTAACGCTATTGTCACAATAGGGATATAACCAACGGGACCACCAATCAGCCAAATCACGCCAATAATCAAAAACATAAAAGGAATATCGACCAAGGTGGTGATAGACGCCGACGTAATGAAGTCTCTAATGCTTTCAAATTCTTGAAGATTTTTAGCAAAAGCACCGACGGACTTGGGTCTCGATGCCATAGTGATATTATTTACTCTGGAAAAAATCGCCGCAGATATCAAAATATCAGACTTTTTACCAGCAATATCAATGAAATAAGCTCTTAAAGTACGCAATAGAAAATCGAATAAATATACAACAGCAGCACCGATAGCCAACACCCACAGCGTATCGAATGCATTATTCGGCACTACTCGGTCATACACATTCATAACAAAGAGAGGGCTCGCAACTGCGAAAATATTAATCAATAAAGAGGCAATAAAAACGTCTCGATAAATTCGCCAAGAACCCGCAATAGTCCCCCAAAACCAATGCCCTTTTTTGGCGCCTTTTTCCTCACTTTTCTCAGAGCGTTTATCAAATTGATACAAGGGTCGAACAAAGAAACAATAGCCAGTACAAGACTCTGAAAGTGTTTCGATAGACAGTATAATTTCGCCTTCGCCCGATTCCGGACGAAGTATTTTGGCGGTACCTTGTTTTTTATCCAACTCCAGCAGAATGCAGGCTTGCTGATCTTTTAACAGCAACACTGCAGGCATCACCATGTCAGGAATTTTTAACAGAGATCGTTTAACAAAGCGCGTGCTAATACCAATACGCTTAGCCGCTCGCTGAAAAAGCTCTGGCGTCATGGCATTGTCTGTAATTGGTAAGCCTGCAGCAATACCATCAGAGGTATAAGGATTATGAAAATATTTGCTTAACAATACTAAGCAATCTAACAGAGGGTTCGGATATTCTAATGAAGCGCCTTGTGTATTCCACTGCTCTGCATTCTCTTTAGAGCTTTCTTCAACTCCTGTATCCGCCTTCTCTTCGTCTGATTCATTAGTGGTTTCATTCTCTTTATACGAATCATTTTCTAAAGGTGACGAAGAGTTCTGTTCTGAACGACCAGAGTCAGACATACTCTATATTCTCCTAAAACAACGGAAACCTGTTTTTTTATAAACAGATAAGCTACTAATTATAGTCTAGAATAGTGTTTATTAAGTAAGATGTGAAGTGAACTTACCACCTTAGTACAAATTGAAACACAGAAGGAAATCAATATGCTATACGCAAAAGTCAATGAAAAGGGTGTAATTATTGATGTGGCAACATCTCAATCAGATGAGTACAAACTACTGGTTGCCCCAAATGACCCGACAGTTGCTAGCATACTGGAAAAAAAGTTTACGGCTGCAAGCACCAGCACTCAAGATATACTCGCCAGCTCTGATGGTGAAATGATGCGAATTCTGGAAGACCTAGTCGATCTTCTTACTGAAAAACGCCTAATACAATTTACTGAACTACCTCTAGCGGCACAGAAAAAGCTACTTGGTAGAAAATGGGTACGTGGTGTACATAGCAGCCATGACGAAAGCTTAATGACAGATACAGGTATGGCCGAAGGCGACGACGAAGATTCGCTAATCTAAAAATACCAATACCTTAAACGCAAGATAAGTAGCAGAAATCACTACATATCTTGCGCACGACCAATTAAGAACCCTTGCCCACCTGACACATCAAAGCGTTTCAAGGCTATTAATTGTTTTTCACTCTCGACACCGGTTGCGATCACTTCAATATTTAAACTATTAAACATCTTACATAAGGTGTGCATAAAGAAAGACTCAGACTCCTTACCTGCTGCCATTCGTGTATAAGAAGAATCCACTTTCACATAGTCAGGCATCAAGGTTTGTAGGTATTGAAAAGCGGAAAATTGCTTACCAACATTATCAATCCCAAATAAGACACGCTGTGTTTTCAACATTTGCGCGAGCGCATTTGCTTGTTCTTCTTCAATCAAAACACTCTGCTCTGAAATCTCAAACATCAGCTTACTTTTCACGTCCGCACTAAGAAGGCTTAACGTTTTATTTAGCCATGCAATAAAATCCGGTTTAGCATATGAAGAAGCGGATAGGTTAACCGTTAATGGGATAGTCAATTGTCTTAATTTAATATGCTCTATCACTCTCCCTATGATAACTTGGTCGATTTGACTGCCTAAGTTAAATTGCTCAGCTAAGCCAATAAAATAGCCAGCATGGTATTCTTTTCCTGCCTGCTCCAAGCCCATAAAAACTTCTTCATGAAGCACTGTAGAATGCCCATCCAAAGTGGTCACTTTTTGCTTCTTGAGTTTAAACGATTTATGCAAGATAGCTGATTCTAAGATGTCTTTCCAAGCCGTCCTACTAATAGCCATGTTTCGACCCATATTCAGATCAAACACCCGACTAATATTGCTACCTTCTCGCTTAGCTTCACGAAGAGCCGCGTCAGCTTGGGACATAGCGCTTGAACGCTCTACCGATCCATCTATGGTTACCCCACCGATATTTGCCACTGCGGCAGAGTAACTTATACTGGCCGTATTTAACTCCACCAACTCAGCCATAATTTCATCAACTACTTTGGTTAACTGGCTATGATCAAAATTAGGAATAAGTAAAACAAAGTCTGCGCCAGACAAACGTGCTAGAGTCGAAAAAGAAGAAAGCGTTGACACCTTTTTAGTCAAAATATCGGCGGCAGACTGAATAAACATATCAGCGGATTCATAACCTCGCTCGTTATTTAACTTACCCAGATCCGCTAAACTCACCAAAACCAGACCGTCTATACCACGCTCTCTTTCACCAAAATGCGACTTCATCTGACTTTCAAAAAAGTGTCGATTACCTAAACCACTAACAGGATCTTTAAAGGCTCTGGCTTGCAGCCATTGAGCCGTTTCAACCTCCGAAGCAAACTCCTTTTCTAATTTTTCAGCCATGCGATTCATAGACAAAACCACAGATTTCAGTTCTCGTGTTTTAGGCACGGCAATGGTTTTAATAAAGCGACGCTGCTGAATCGCTTCTGCTTGTTTTTCAAGCTCAGCTAAAGGACGGAATAAATAACGTAAAGCAAAGCTACCAACAATAAGTGTAATCGCGCCAATCACAAAGAAAGATACCAATAAATCTCGCGATGCTAGCCAGAGTTGATTATAGCCATAGCCAGCACTACCGGTTATGTAGACTTGTCCAAGCTCACTCCAACCATTTGAAATAATGGCTTTGGCTACAGGAACCTTAAAATCGATCAAATCAATAAACCAGGCCGGCACTCCGTCTATTTTAGTCTCATTAGAGCGAGCTATATCCTTGTCAGTATCATACACATGAATACGCACTTCAGAAAAATAGCCACTATCGAATACAGCATTGATGCTACTTTCCACTGATGCATAATCTTCCAATGCCATAAAATCAGACACAGACATACTCAATGAGGTTGCAGAATCTTGGGTCGTCGATTCCAATTGCCCAATCAAATAACCTTTTGTGGTATTAAAATTTATGCCCATCACCACGGCAAGCATCAATGAAAATATGGCAATAATCGTCATCATTAATTGGCGGAACAGTGTCATCCAAGTTCTCCTAATTTGTCATCGTATTAAAACGATTATTTAAGTCTGTCCACAAGCTCAATCTTGATGAGCCACCTACCAATACACCACGCCCTTTTTCTTTTGAAAGCCACAAATTTTCTGCATTAAAGGAATAAATAGGCAAAAGATCATTGCGCTTTGACGCGGGCTTTAATTCTTTATCTAGATTATCAAGCAAGACAGGGATGGAAGTAGGTTTATGATAGTAGGCCAATACCATATGGTGTTGGTTTAGCTTTAACGCCTTTACATATACTAGTCGTAGTTTTTCATCTGGTACGCCAAGTTCCCTAAGCGTAAAATACTTAGCAATAGTAAAGTCTTCGCAGTCTCCAGCTTGCATGCCTAAAAACTCAATGGGCGTTGCCCAATAATCTTCCTTTCCCCACAAGGTCATGTCATCAACAAAATCCATTTGGTTGAAGAAGTTATTAACCTGAGTGAGTTGATCAACGATAGATAGCGATCGAGAGTTGTCGATCAATTTTCGCCAAGCAAGGATGCGTTTTTCTGCGTTTGAACCATAAACTGAGCCAGCCTGTTTCGCTAACTTTCTATATTTATCCGACACATCAGCATACAGCCAAAAATGTGGCACAAAGCACATAATAAGAAGCACACAAACAAGACGTTTGGAGCTTCTTAAGTACGATAAAAACGAATCTAATCGTTTTTTCACACCAATGTTACTGACCAGACTGAGACTTTGCATTAAAAGCGGCTATCTGCTCTGCGGTAGCTTCTGGTTGATGCTTCGCTTTCCAAGCGTCATAAGGTTCGCCATAGACGAACTCTCGCGCCTCGTTATAGTCCATTTGAACACCTAGCTGCTTGGCCTCTGCCATATACCATTTACTTAAGCAGTTACGACAAAAACCCGCTAGGTTCATCAGATCAATATTTTGCACAGATTTATTATCGTCAAGGTGCTTCAATAGGCGACGCAATACCGCGGCCTCAATTTCAGTTTGTTTGCTCATAATCGTCTTAATTCTCTCTATTTTCTTATCACAAGTTAGCAATTAATCAGGATGTCGATGACTCAAAGGCTGCTTGCGCCATTGCCATTCTTGCGCTGCCAACATAAATTCTCGCAATGGTTGCATGTTTTCACCAGTCACTTGCTCTATCGTATAAGCACAGGCCTCTAACGTTGATAATGACTCAACGTTAGGCGACTTGCGAATACTGTATTGCCCTACTGGCGGGTGAGAAAAACTCACAGCGTCAAATATACGCAACAAGGGCTCACTGAAATACAATTTTTTCGCCTTACGCCAAGTCGCATCTAGCAAAATTACACCTTCAATTTCAGACGCAGTTTCAGCACTCATCACTTCTATGGGCACAGCACGATCTGTCGGAAATACCAAACGCCATTTAACCGGATCTTTTTGCCTCAAGACACTTATCATGGCACTTTGGTTTCCTGTCGAAATACATTCTACCGACGGCAACCCTAAAGATAACAGTGACACTGTGTTCTTCGCATGGCGTGCTTCTTTAAGGTCTTGTAAAATCAAGATTTTTAATCTTGTCGCAAGCTTAGGCACCCACTGACAAACACACTGATTGGCCAAAAAGAGACAATTGTCACAGCGAGTTCTTTTTGCGCATTGCATAGTGCCGCCTCTTACCCTAGCCGCTTACTTTTTATGCCAATTTTTCTAAGTAAGCTTTGACCACGTTATTCCAACCTAGTTCTAAAGCCTCTACCGTCAATGCATGACCAATTGATACTTCCATAATTCTACCTTGCCCACACAAAGCCTGAACGTTGTTCAGGTCTAAATCATGTCCAGCATTCACTTCTAATCCAGCATCCAATGCGGCTTGAGCAGCTTGCTGGTAGGTGTCAAGAATCTCATCAAATCCCTCTTTGCCAAACCCATTAGCATATGCTTCTGTGTACAGTTCAACACGGTCAGCACCCACCTCTTTCGCTAATGCCATATTTTCTGGCTCAGGGTCCATGAACAGAACAACACGAATGCCTTTTGCTTTGAGCTTCGCTATCACTGGACGCAATGCATCTTGGTCACGAGCAATATTCCAACCGTGATCAGATGTCAGCTGATTTGGATCATCTGGTACTAAGGTACACTGGTCTGGCTCAACTTCTAATACAACATCCAAAAACTGAGCATCAGGAAAACCTTCAACATTTAATTCAGCGCCAGGAAAACGCTTTAATAGCACCTTCAAATCATGAGCATCTTGATAAGTCGCATGACGCTGGTCAGGCCTTGGGTGAATGGTAATGCCAAACGCGCCCAGCTCCAGCGTGCGCTCTGCCATATCAATCAAATTTGGATAATCTCTTCCACGAGAATTACGAAGCAAGCCAATTTTATTCAGATTAACGCTTAAGTGTGTCATTCAACTTCTCTCGACAGGGTCATTTATTAGCATTATAGGACAAACACATAGCATCCTTCACTAAAATACCAAACAAGTTATCCGCTCAGCCAATATATAGAGCTAGGCTTATGATAAACTGGGCACCACAAAATAGGAGTCCAATATGAAATACGAACTCTTTCAATCCATTTATGATAGAGCAGCCCTTCGCCATGGTGGGAAAACGCACCTAGAAGCTATGCTCTCTGTGCCTCTGAACACAACCCAACTAAGTCAACACAGCGACGATAGATGGCTGGCGGCCTTCTCTCAGAAAGTTTTTCAATCTGGCATTAATTGGCAAGTGGTTCGCAACAAATGGCCCGGTTTTGAAACGGTCTTTTTCGGTTTTGATATCGAGAAAATGCTACTAATTCATGACGAAATGTGGGAAGAAAAAGCTAAAGATGTGCGCATCATTCGTAACTTTGGCAAGGTAATGACAATCCGAGAAAACGCCCTGATGATCAACGAATGCCAGGCTAGCCATGGGTCATTCTCTAACTTTGTAGCTAACTGGCCGAATGACGACATTATTGGTTTGTGGGCCTATTTGAAAAAACATGGCGCTCGTCTTGGTGGCAACACAGGCCCTTACACGTTAAGAGCAATGGGCAAAGACACCTTTATGCTCACCAGAGATGTTGAAGGCTATTTGCGTCAACATGAGATCATAACCACAGGAAGAGACACTCAGTCCGCGTGGAAAGCAGCCCAAGGCGCATTTAATCATTGGCATGAAGAAAGCGGACGTTCATACACAGAAATTAGCCAATGCCTTGCGTTAAGCGTCAATTAAACACTATACATCCTCAGCAACTTAACTATTTTTTAGGAGAACATATGGCCGATCTGCGTATCGACATTATTTCAGATGTCGTTTGCCCTTGGTGCTATTTAGGCTATTCACGCCTCAAACAAGCCATTGAACAATTGGGAGATGATTACCGAATCGATATTCGTTGGCAGCCCTTTGAACTGCACCCTGATATGCCGTTAGAGGGTGCAGACCGTGAAACTTACCTCGGCAAGCGCTTCGGCAGCCCAGAAAAACTAAACGAAGCCACGCACGCTATCCAACAAGTCGGCATTGAAGCGGGTATTCAATTTAACTTCTCTGAAAAAGACCGAATCCCTAATACCAAACTTGCTCACCAATTTGTGCTTGCTGCCACTAAATCAGGATTAGCGACACCTTTTGTATTGGCGATATTCCACGCCTATTTCACAGACGGGAAAAACATAGGATCAAAAAGTATTCTAGAGGAAATAGCAATTAGTATTGGCCTGCAGACAGCAGACATTGAATACGCACTAAGTACAGAAGCAAAAACACTGACCGAAAAGAAACTACAACATCTACGTAGTTTGGATATCCAGTCTGTACCAACTTATGTCATCAATGACAAATACATGGTTCACGGTGCACATGACCCTGAGTCTTTCCTCAAAGTGCTAACCGACATCGCTGAAAAAGAGCTATAGCCTACCAAAATGCTGATAAGGCCAAACCTACTATTTAGCCTTATCAGCACAACCCGCTAATAAACCTTTGAAAAAACTATTAAACAGTGCAAACAGATAAATTTTTATCTATTGATAATCATTAACATTAAAAATAGAATCCAATAAATAGAATATTAGTGAGAGTGATTTTCATTTTATGTACGTTTGCATTTGTAACCGAGTATCAGACAGAGAAATCAAAGCGTCCATTCAAAATGGAGCGACGACCATGCGTGAGCTATACAAAGAGCACAGCATTGGCAACCAATGTGGGAAGTGCTGCCAGTGCGCAAAAAAGCTACTAAACAGTGAGTTAATCAAAATTGCTGAAACCCAAGTTCAAGTAGCTTAATTGCAGCATTGAATTACATTTGAGATTGCAGGTAATTTTCAAGACCAGAACTGGCAATCAGATGTTGCTGAGTTTCAAGCCAATCTATTTGCTCTTCTTGCTCTTCTAGTATTTTTTCCAACGTATCGCGACTCATAAAGTCTTTTTTCTGCTCACACAATTCGATAGCCGCTTTCAGTGCTGGCAAAGTATCTAATTCAAACTCTAAGTTAGCCGAGATCATTTCTTCACTATTTTCGCCAATGCGCAAACGACCAAGGTCTTGTAGATTAGGCAGTCCCTCTAAAAACAAAACTCGTTCAATCAAACGATCAGCATTTTTCATTTTTTGAATGGAGGTTTTATAATCTGCCTTATCAAGTACACTAAAACCAAAATCTTTAAACATGCGAGCATGAAGAAAATATTGGTTAATACCAACCAGTTCATTCGCCAATACTTTATTTAGGCCAGAAACTACGTCACGATCCCCTTTCATAGCGCCTCTCCTTAATTACCCATCTGCGATTGGTAATAGTTCTGCATGCCAATTTTGCCCATTAAGCCAAGCTGTTTTTCCAACCAATAAACATGATCTTCTTCAGTATCAAACAATAACTTCTCAAGAGTCTCACGTGTTTGGTAATCACCTTCAGACTCACATATCGCAATAACATCTCTTACACAGCGAACCACTTCAAGCTCAAGAGTTAAATCATTGCTCATCATAGAATGCACATCAGAGCCAATTAGTAAGTCACGACGTTTAGTCATGCATGGCACACCTTCCAAAAATAAAATTCGCTTAATAAGCCAATCTGAATGTTGGGTTTCTTCTTCCATTTCATGATTAAGGCGATCATATAACTTACTCAACCCCCAATCTTCATACATACGTGAATGGATGAAGTACTGATCAATGGCCGCTAGTTCATTCGCTAATAATGCGTTTAAACCGTCGATTACTTTTTTACTACCTTTCATGTTAATTTCCTCTGATTGCTGGCAAGTCCATTTCGCATAACGAGTACAGTACTCAAAACCTGACTAATAAAATACTAGAGTCTAGTACATAATCCCAAACTCTAGTATTGGTTTGCTTTTTTAAAAAAGTTCCTGGCTAGGCGGACTGTCAGTTTTCACAACCTTACCTTCGCCCACTTTCACTTCAAGACTGTCTATTCTCTGAAGCCCTCTAGGCAACTTCAAGCCTCTTCGACCACGTTCCCCTAAATATTCCTCTAAATCTTTTTCCGTAAAGGAAATAAAACGCTTACCGGCATAAGCCGTTAAAAGGTCATTTGGCTGAACACACGCCAGAGCAACAACTAACTCCTCTCTATCAGCAGCCCGAGTGCTTGGGATACTGAGCATCTTATTCCCTTTACCTTTCGCCATTTTAGGCAATGAAGCAACATCAAACGCTAACATACGACCTTCGTTAGAAACAGCAACGACACGGCCCGACGCTGGGTTCTGAACGAAGACTGGCGCCATTACTTGGGCACCTTTCGGTAACGACAAGGTCGCCTTACCCGCTTTGTTCTTAGCGTATAGATCTTTTAGTTGAGCAACAAAACCGTAACCTGCATCACTTGCTATGAGGTAATGAGCCTCTTCACTATCAAGTACAGCAGAGACAATAGTAGCGTCTTTTTCTAATGAAATACGACCAGTAATCGGCTCACCTTGACCACGAGCAGACGGCAAGGTGTGCGCTTTAATCGAGTAGGTTCGTCCATTAGACGCTAATAATACAAGTGTTTGATTAGAACGACCTTTAGTACTCACTAAGAACTCATCACCAGACTTATAACTTAAACCACTCACATCAATATCATGGCCTTTTGCCGCCCGGATCCAACCCTGCTTAGAGATCACCACGGTAATAGGATCATTTGACAATAAATCCTCTTCACTAAAAGCTTGCGCTTCTTTGCGAGATACAATTGGAGTACGACGATCATCACCAAAGTCATCTACCGCTTCTTGAATCTCTTCGGTAATGAGTTTTTTCAACTTACGATCAGAAGACAACAGCCCTTCTAGTTTCTTACGCTCTTTTTCTAGCTCGTCTTGCTCGCCTTTGATGCGCATCTCTTCTAGCTTCGCAAGGTGGCGCAATTTCAATTCAAGAATCGATTCAGCTTGCGTATCACTCAAACCAAACCGAGTCATCAACTCTACTTTAGGCTTTTCTTCCGTACGAATAATCTCGATAACTTCATCAATATTTAAGTAGGCAATCAACAAACCTTCTAAAATATGTAAACGATTATTAACTTTATCAAGACGGAACTGTAAACGACGACGTACGACATCAATACGAAAACGCAACCACTCAGACAAAAAGCTCTTGAGCGGTTTCACTTGAGGCAAACCGTCTAAACCAATTACATTCATGTTTACACGGTAGGACTTTTCTAGGTCTGTGGTCGCAAACAAATGCGTCATGACAGAATCAATATCCACACGGTTCGACTTAGGTACAATCACCAATCGGGTCGGGTTTTCATGATCTGATTCATCACGTAAATCCACCACCATTGGCAATTTTTTCGCCTGCATTTGCGCGGCAATTTGCTCTAATATCTTACTACCAGACACTTGATGAGGCAGTTCATTAACAACAATTTCGCCTTCCTCAATTGTGAAGCGAGCCCGAGCCTTAATCTGCCCTTTACCGGTTTCATAAAGCTTAACAATGTCGCTTTTTGGCGTAATAATTTCGCCACCCGTTGGAAAGTCGGGTCCTTGGACATAGTTAAGCAGGTCACCTAATTCTGCATTGGGATTATTAAGCAGGTGAATACAAGCACCACCAATTTCACGCAGATTATGTGGCGGAATATCCGTTGCCATACCAACTGCAATACCAGTGGTACCATTCAATAATAGGTTAGGTAAACGAGACGGTAAAACAGATGGCTCTTGCAATGTACCATCAAAGTTAGGCGTCCAATCCACAGTGCCTTGACTGACTTCTCTCAGCAACACATCTGCGTATTTTGACAAACGAGACTCTGTGTAACGCATAGCCGCAAAAGACTTCGGATCATCAGGCGCGCCCCAGTTACCTTGACCATCAACAAGTGGATAGCGATATGAAAAAGGCTGAGCCATCAACACCATAGCTTCATAACAAGCACTATCGCCATGAGGATGAAATTTACCTAACACATCCCCCACGGTACGAGCCGATTTTTTGTATTTGGCACTGGCTTTCAGGCCTAATTCGCTCATTGCATAAACAATACGACGCTGAACGGGCTTCAAACCGTCACCGATATGCGGCAAGGCTCGATCCAAAATAACGTACATAGAATAATTCAAGTACGCTTTTTCTGTGTAGTCTTTTAATGAAAAGGTTTCATTCGACTCGAAATTTGACAACTCACTCAAGGAATCTTTCCTTCTATAATCGTTTACATGGGCAAATTATCGGCACATGCGGATTTCATAAACTAATATGGGCTCAACTATAAAGAAACATCCCAACTCACTGCAACACTCAGCGTAAGATTATCATGGAAAGGTCGCTATTCTCGTGTTTCAATACGTTCGATAATTAAAAAGGTACGCGATGGTGAACTTATCTGATCAAAACACACACGACCCAATAAACTATAGCCTTGGGGACTCTAGTAAACGCCTTATCATCCACCAACAAGATGACCTTTTTGTTGCGCATGAACATCTTTTTCAGAACGATACGCCAACCCGCTTTTATCATCATGAGACAGACACCTTTCTTTTTATCGCAAAAGGAGAATTATACTTACAGCAAAAAATGCGACAAAATAACGAGCAAGAAACTGTCTTAAAGCAACATCAGGGAGTTTGGCTAACAGCACAAACAATCAACAGCATCACTTTGCTCACCCCAACGGTTGAACTGTGCTTAATAAGGCTAAAAAACGCTAACCAGTCTGAATTGAACAGCTCTCTTAAGAAAGTGTCTTCTGGTACAGTGGATTCAACGTTAGGAAGAAGCAAAATTAAAACATGGCCACTTTGGCAAGGAGAAGCGGGGCACATTGCGTTAGAACTTTACCCGCCTCAATTCAAAGAACCGCTTTATTATCAGAAAACGGCCACACAATACCTGCTCCCTTTAAACGGCACGCCATTTATCTCAAACAACAAAAAAGCCTCTAAAGCCTGCCCAAATTATGGCAAAGTCATTGCCAAAAAGGAGCCAAGGGCTGTTTTCAATCCAAGCAATGAAAGTGTAACTATGCTGTCTGTTATGACTACACAAAACATTAAAGGGCGAATATTGCTGCTAACAAAGCCTGCCTCTGACACACTCTAGCTTATTTTAACGCAACACTAATGCTGTCAGAATATGATCTTCCCATTGTCCATTTATTTTCAAATAATCCCTTGCAACACCTTCTTTATCAAAACCTAGCTTCTGCAATACTGCCGCACTTCGAGCATTTCTTGGCATATAGCTCGCCTGAATGCGGTCAATATGTTGCTCCTTATGTAGGTAATCTATTCCTGCTTTCAAGGCTTCTTGCATAATCCCTTTGCTCTGCTCGCTTTTTCGTAAACTATAGCCAAGATTGCACGCCCGAAAGACACCACGAATGATGTTTGAGTAATTTGTATAAGCGAGCATTTTGTCTTCATTAGGAGAGAGAAAACAAAGGACAATCCCTTTATCTTCCAGAAAGTCTCGACGCATCTCTCTAACACGTAATTGGCAAGTTTCTAGCGAGTAATAACCATCGCTCCTTAAAGGCTCCCATGGCGCCAGAAAATATTTTTCTTGATTAATATAATCATGCAAAAGAGGCGCTTGAGTTTCATCTAATATTTTTAACACTCCCCTTTCGGTCACAATCCTAGGAAAGCGTGAAGCATGTATATCTTGATTAGAGCACTTAAATGACATGTCCTTCATTACTTCGAACAGCTTTAGAGAATATTCTTCATACCAGAAACTTTCGCCAATGGATAAGGTTCTACGCTGCATATCATGGCTCAACCAATCTTCAGCAGCTTCTTTAGTTTGCCAATAAGTCATCAACAAATCCATTTCACCCGAACCATATTCTGCCCCTAAGTAGCCCGGCTGACCTTGCGCCAATTCGAGCATTTTTTCGGCCATTATGCGATAAGTCAAATCATTTAACATAAGCTTGCTAGACAAGATGACGGCAAAATACGGCAATTTATTTGGGGAACTAAATACGTTCATTGACTCTCTAAAATAAATGATGAGACCTTTTAAGTAGATGAACAGGCAAAATTATATTCACATCTATTTAAAATCTCTGTCTATAGTTAATATCTAAGTTTTGGACAGATCTATACTGACGAGGATACGCTTTATTATAAAGCCTTGTAATAAAAAGCATTTTACTCGCTTCAAATTACCGTCAGAGTGTTTTAAAAGCACAAGCATTGCACTGCTTCTTACATACTAATTTTAGGCTTCGAAAAGCCAAGTGCAAATAGATCTTCCTTATTGATGCTTCCCCTTGCATCAATAAGGATAAGGAAAGCCTTGTGCCCGCATCCTGCGGGCACTTTTTTGCCTTTTACTACTTACTCCAAGTAATACCCGCACCTGAAGTAATCGCTTGGTACTGATCTGGACGACGATCCCGAAACAAGCCAAATGACTGACGCGCGTTACGAATAACCTCTAAATCATACTCAGAATACAATATGGTATTTTCGTCACGACCAGCTTCACATTTCATTGCCCCCATTTCATCCGTCATAAATGAAGAACCGTAAAATTGAATAAAGCTGTTTTCACCATTTTCACGACCAACACGATTTGCAGCAATGACTGGCACCATGTTTGCGGCAGCATGTCCTTGCATCGTTCTCTGCCAGTGGTCCTTAGAGTCCCATTCAGGGTAAGGAGGTTCAGAACCAATTGCCGTAGGATAGAAAATCAGCTCTGCGCCTTTTAAGGCTAGCTCACGAGCAAGCTCTGGAAACCATTGATCCCAGCAAATACCACAGCCAATTCGCCCAAACCGTGTATCCCAGACTTTCACACCAGTATTACCTGGTGTGAAATAGTATTTTTCTTGATAACCAGGACCGTCAGGAATATGCGTTTTACGATACAAATCCATCACATCGCCATTGGCATCGATCATCACCAATGAGTTATAAAAGACATTGCCATCGCGCTCAAAAAAACTAATTGGCAAAACCACGCCTAATTCTTTCGCAAGAGCACTCATCGTCTGAATAGCCAAACAATCATTGACTGGCTGCGCCCAATCGAAATACGCTGGCTTTTGATCAATGCAAAAATATGGCCCCATAAATAATTCTTGCAAGAGAATAATATTGGCCTGATTTGCTGCGGCTTCTCTGACTTGTTTAACCGCATTATCTAAATTTGCTTGAAAGTCTGTACTGACCGCCATTTGAACGCAGGCTACTTTTACGTTACTCATCTCTACTACCTCCAAAAAATATATATTGCGTCACACATACAGGAACAATTTATACTTGGGTCAAATATGTTGTACCTTCCAACACTTTTTTATACGTTGCTAGCAAAGTCACTTGCTCTTCTTGACCAAGCGGACTAGCAGCGACCCTATCCTGATAACGCTTCATTAGTTCGTGCTCATTATAGCTAACAGACTTAAGCACATCCTGAACACTGTCACCTCTTAATACGTGATCAATTCTGAAACCGTCGTCTGTTAGATACACGTCGACAGAACAAGTATCACCAAATAAATTATGCAAATCTCCTAAGGTTTCTTGATAAGCCCCAACCAAGAAAAAGCCCATTAAATAATCATCACCTTTTGGCGGCGGCGGAGGTAATGGCAACGAAGACTCAATACCTTGACCATCAACATAGCTATATAAACAACCATCTGAATCACAAGTAACATCTTGAATTTTACCTCGAAAGGTTGGCGCCTGATCCAAACCCTGCAAAGGCAACACTGGGAATAATTGATCAATCCCCCATGCATCGGGCATAGACTGAAACACCGATAAATTAACAAATAGCTTCTCTGCCAAACGCTCATTTAGCTCATCAATGACAGCACGGTGACTTCTATTTCGATTATCTAAACGAGGCAACAAATTTCGACATGCGGATAAAAACAGATTCTCTGCTTGCGCCCTTTGTGAAAGATTAAGCTGACCGTGGCTATATAGAGTCAAGCTATCATTAAAATCATCTAGCAAGTCATGATAAATCTCAACCAAAGATCGACCTTCCTCTTCATTCTCACCTTTCAGACTCTGATAAGATGCCCAAAGTCGCTGCAGCTCTAACTCACAGTCTTCAGCTGGCTCTTCAATCGGCAAGAGCTCTGCACCATGAGAGAAGACATCTGCAATCATCATCGCATGATGAGCGGTCACAGCTCGACCAGACTCAGAAATTAAATGTGGGTGTGGAAGATCGTATTGCTCACAGACATTATGGAAAGCAAACACCACGTTATTCGCATATTCACCAATACTGTAGTTTGCTGAAAAATCATTCTGGCAACGCGTACCTTCGTAATCCACCCCCAAACCACCACCGACATCGACCCATTTAACTTTGACGCCCATTTGGTGGAGTTCAGCATAATAGCGAGCACATTCTTTCAAGCTGTTTTGAATATCGCGAATTCGTGTAATTTGTGAACCTAAATGAAAGTGTATCAATTCAAGGCAATGCAACAAGTCTAATTCACGTAATCGATCAATCGCCCGCAGTAACTGTGAAGTTGTCAGCCCAAATTTCGATTTTTCGCCCCCACTATTTCCCCAATGAGTGGTACAAGTAGACGCTAATCGAATACGAATACCAATACGGGGCTGAACACCAATTTTATCTGCTTCTTCTAGAATCCAATCAAGCTCGTGCATTTTTTCAACAACGATAAATACTTGATGGCCCATTTTTTCAGCCATTAAAGCAAGATGAATAAACTCACGATCTTTGTAGCCATTACAAACAATGATGCCATCAGCATTTTTATGCATTGCCAGAACAGCCATCAACTCGGGCTTACTGCCTGCTTCTAAACCAACAGTAGCCGCATTATCAGGCTGACATGCCGCAATCTCTTCTACGACTCGACGCTGCTGGTTTACCTTAATAGGGTAAACAATGGCGTACTCTGCTTGATAAGCATAATAATCTATTGCTTGTTGAAACGAATTGGTAATTTTCTCAATTCGTGAATGAAGAATATTTGGAAAACGAACTAGGCATGGGTAAGGAATACCTTGTTGCTTAAGTGCTACAGAAAGCTCTGTCAAATCAACACTATTTTCTCTATCAGGCAGCGCAATGACGCGCCCTTTGTCATTGATCGAAAAAAAGCCACTGCTCCAATGGCTTACATTGTACAGTTCCATAGAATCTTTAATTGACCAAGGCTTCATATTATCTCCAAAAATCCAAATAACCGTAAACTAGCACCCTTTCTAATCAAGTAACGTCATAGAAAAACACAAGCATATTTTCTAGGTGTAGTTCAAATAGAGACCTTTGTACGATGTTACAAGTGGAGCCCAAGCGAGCCTATTTTCAACAAAGTATTAATGAGTACTGTAATAGTACAAAGGTCTTAAATAAAAAAAGCGGGGCTAAGAAATCTCTTAACTCCGCTTTATTCTAACAAACAAAAAAATTAAGAAACGTGCTCACCATGTGCCTGCTTATCGGCATGGTAAGACGAACGGACCAAGGGTCCACAAGCCGCATGTTTAAAACCGAGCTCTTTTGCAACCTCTTCATAACGTGCAAATTCTTCAGGCGGTACAAAACGCGCCATCGGGAAATGATGCTTAGAAGGCTGTAGATATTGGCCTATCGTCAACATATCAACGTTATGGGCTCGCAGATCTTTTAGCACTTCAACTATTTCTTCAAACGTTTCACCCATACCCACCATCAAGCCAGATTTAGTCGGTACATCAGGACAACGATCTTTAAAGTTTTTCAAAAGATCTAACGACCACTGATAGTCAGACCCTGGTCTTACTTGGCGGTATAAACGCGGAATGGACTCTAAGTTATGGTTAAACACATCAGGTGGTGCAATTGAAAGTGTATCAATCGCTACTTCCATACGACCACGAAAATCAGGGACAAGAGTTTCGATTTCAATATTTGGACTTTCTGCACGCGTCTCTGTAATACAATCCACAAAGTGTTGAGCACCGCCATCACGAAGATCATCACGATCCACGGAAGTAATAACTACATACTTAAGCTTCATATCACGAATAGCAGCCGCTAACTCTTTCGGCTCATCAGTACTAAGCGGATTAGGACGACCATGCGCAACATCACAGAAAGGGCAACGGCGAGTACAAATTTCACCCATAATCATAAAGGTAGCAGTGCCATTACTGAAACACTCACCTAAATTTGGGCAGTTAGCCTCTTCACAAACTGATGCTAATTTATGCTCACGTAAAGTAGCCTTAATACGGGCTATTTCAGGTGACGCAGGCATACGGACACGAAGCCAATCAGGCTTACGTGGGATTTCTTCAGTAGGAACTATCTTAACGGGAATACGTGCCATCTTATCGGCACCACGTAGTTTTTCCCCTTGGACAACGCGTTTGCGTTCTGCTGTCATTCTATTTCCACCCTTGTTGGATAGCCGGATATTTATATCCGAGTTGCTCAGCCAGCTGATTCGCTAACTGGGCCTTTACATTCGATAAAATAACGTCTTTGTTAAGACGCTTCATATCAACCATTTGTAAGCCTTGATAGCCACATGGGTTAATACGATTAAATGGGGTGAGATCCATATCAACATTTAAGGCAAGTCCATGAAATGAACAGCCTCTGCGCACACGTAAACCCAGTGACGCAATTTTTTGTTCATTGACGTAAACACCTGGCGCATCTGGTTTGGGGTATGCTTCGATTGAATTCAGCGCAAGCGTACCAACTACAGAATTTTCTAGCACGCTCACCAGATCTCGAACACCTATTCCTAGACGTTTTAAATCGACCATAACATAAGCCACTAATTGCCCCGGCCCATGATACGTGACCTGTCCACCACGGTCGACCTGAATAACAGGAATATCACCTGGGGCCAAAAGGTGCTCTTGTTTACCAGCTTGGCCTTGCGTAAACAAGGGTGGATGCTCTAGCAACCAAATCTCATCAGCCTCATCTTTTGAACGAGTTTGAGTAAATTGCTTCATCCGCTCCCATGTTTCAGCATAGTCGACAACACCTAAATCGCGGCAAATTAAGTCGAGATCCATTTACATGACCATCTTAACGGCTTCAATTGACATCAAGTCACTGTGCAAAGCCGATAACTGACCCTCACTTTGAGCCACAATACGAAAACTGAAGCTGATAAAGCGCCCCTTACTAGAGCGGTTAATATTCTCTGCAGCCGTATTCATCTCTGGAGCATGAACAAGCAATCGCTCCGTTATTTCAGTATGGATACCATCTACATCAAGTGAAACCACTTTTATCACATAATCTTCACAAGGGAACTCTATTTTAGGTGCATCAACTGCATTCTCAGCCTGATCACCATTCTTCGTAATTAATGCCATTAATTTAATCTACCACTCGCTATTAGGGCTTAAAACAAGTTCATAAAGAAGAGTTTTATTTTATCAAACATTCGCTTGAAGAAACCACCTTCATCCACGGCTTCTAGTGCGACTACTGAGCGCTCTACTAATACATTCCCTTCAGAGCCAACAACAATCTTACCTAATACATCACCTACAGCAATTGGCGCCATAATTTCTTCCTGCATATCAAGTGTTGCAGGAATAGATGCTCCTTGTTGACGCGGCATTGTTACCAACACATCTTCAGCAAAGCCCACCTTCACATTAGGCTGGCTACCACCCCAAACACGGGCATTATTCACCACTTGACCACGACTATATAACTTACGAGTTTCATAGTATCTGAAGCCGTAATCTAATAGCTTCTGAGACTCAACAGCTCGAGCCGTATCAGAATTCGTCCCCATAACAACTGTAATCAAACGCGTACCGTTTCGAACCGCAGAAGCCGCCAAGCAGAAACCAGCGGCATCTGTGTGACCAGTTTTCATACCATCGACGGTTTTATCACGCCACAGCAACTTATTACGATTTGGCTGGCGAATATTGTTGTAGGTAAATTCTTTTTCAGCGTACATGCTGTAATTTTCTGGAAACTGCAAAATAGTTGCACGCGCTAATTTGGCTATATCGTGTGCACTTGAGTAATGACCTTCTGCAGGAAAGCCCGTTGCATTTACAAAGTGCGAGTTTGTCATGCCAAGAAGTTGAGCGTGCTGATTCATTAAATCAGCAAACGCCGACTCACTACCAGCAATATACTCAGCTGCCGCTACACTCGCGTCATTACCTGACTGAATAATGATACCGCGCATTAGGTCTTCTAACTTAACTTGCGTTCCTTCACGAATAAACATACGAGAACCTTCCATTCTCCATGCTTTTTCGCTCACATTTACCATATCATCCAATGATAAATTTCCGCGAGCCAGCTCATATTCAATAATATAAGCCGTCATTAATTTCGTTAGACTTGCTGGAGGCAAAGCCTGATCAGCATTATGCTCTACCAAAATATCGCCAGTATATGCATCCATAAGAATGTAACTACTCGCTGATAATTGTGGTGGCGTTGGGATTAATGAAGGAGCAGCAAAAATAGAGCTGCTCACGAAGCAAAATACAAGTGATAAAGTAACTAGGAGTTTTTTCATACTCAAAAATATCGTCTTCTAAAAAAATGTTAACAAATGATACTAGAGCCCTCTAAGAATCTCTAGCCCAAACAAAGCGTACCTAAGGTACTAAAGCAACTCTTACGGGGTTACCGAAACCTTCTTGCTGTAATTTTTGTCGCCATTGAGCCAACTCATTAGCATCAGAAAAAGGACCAACCAACACCTTAAACAAACCATCATCTTGCTTATTAGTGACAACCTTCACACTCGTATCAAATGCCTCAAAAAGACGCTGCTTAAGTTTATCCGCAGACTCTTCTGAGCTAAATGCACCCATTTGAAGATGAGAAAAAGCCAATTCAGAAGAAGTACTTACCTTCTCAACTGGAGGAGCAGACGGCACCTTTGCTGGCAAGGCTTCTGGCGGAGTCACAGGCTCTTTAGCAACTATTTTAGGTGGGCTATATGACTGCCCTCGTGCTGGCGTAATTGCCTCAATTCGCACTCGAGCCAAACCTTTTTTATGATAATCAAGACGAGCCGCTGCAGCATAAGAAAGGTCTATCAAACGATCGCCATGAAATGGCCCTCTATCATTAACCCTTACAATAACAGAACGCTGGTTATCAAGATTCGTCACTTTTAGATACGTAGGTAACGGCAAAGATTTATGGGCTGCAGAAAAGCCATACATGTCATATGTTTCCCCATTTGAGGTCTTATGCCCATGAAATTTTTTACCGTACCAAGACGCAGTGCCCTCAGCCACATACCCTTGAGCAGAATCCATTACCCAATATTTTTTACCCCATACTTCATAAGGGCTTTTATTGCCGCCACGACTCTTTGCCTCCCACTTTGGAACTAGATCAGGCAGATGATCCACTTTGATATCACCTGTCGGTGCATGGTCTTGTAAAATGGAATATCGCCCTCCACCTGATGCCTTTTCATAGTCCACATCATCTTTCCCCAAAACATGACGCGTACTCATACATCCATTCAATACCAGCAAACTCACGCCAGCAACAAACAGCATGTTAATTACTTTCATAGGCCCCTATACTCTCAGCGAGCTCCAATACAGACATGGCATATCGTCTACTAGGGTTGTAATCCATAATCGTGAAGAAGTTTTCATACGCCAGCCAATACGTTACATCTTCGGGGCCTGTTCGCAAACCAATCAGCCCCGTCTTTTGCGAAACAAAAGACTGCGCTGGAAGCACATTTAATGCAGACCACTCGGTCATCTCTGCACTAGGCGCCCTACCACGATTAATCAAGTCTTTCACCCTGTCTGGATCTTCTGCATAAGCCATTACAAACCAAGGTTGCTGAGACTGCCAACCATGATGCTTTAGGTAGTTTGCGACACTACCAATAGCATCAGCTTCAGACTCCCATAAATCTATATGCCCATTATTGTCATAATCTATTGCCAATTTTTGATAGTTGCTGGGCATAAACTGCACCATCCCCATCGCTCCACTGTATGACCCTTTTGTTGCGCCAATGTTCCAACCTTCTTGGCGAGCAAGTAATAAATACGCCTCTAACTCGCTTTGGAAATACTCTTTTCGCCTTGGGTAATCAAAGGCCAGCGTTGTAAGCGAGGTAAAAACATCCTTTGACCCCGTAATACGGCCGTAATAGGTTTCTACACCGATAAGAGCCACAATCACATTGGGTTCAACACCAAACTCCTGTTCAGCTTTACGCAACCACTTAACATTACGCTTTGCAAACTCTCTACCAAGCCTTGCCCTTTCTTTATTCACAAAGCGAGTCTTGTACTCATAAAAAGGGGTTATGACTTCAGGCTGGTTATCCGATTTCTCAATTACTTTAGGACGTACTTTTATATGAGAAAAAGCTAATTCAAGGCGTTCTTTGTCATAAGCATGCTCTTTAACCAGACGATTTATAAAGGATTGAACCTCGGGGTTGCCCGCATAAGAATCCGCCCACTCTTTGGGCATATCTTCAAGCAGGGACTCACTGACTCCCGAATTTGAAGGCAATGTAGAATGATCCATACTACTACACGCAGTTAGACCAAGCGCCAAAAACAACAACGTAGCTTGCTTAATCATTATCTTGCTCTTTTATGTGTTTGTATTGACATAAGAATTCCAAATGTCGCCATGATAGTAATAATAGAAGTGCCACCATAACTAACGAGTGGTAAGGGTACCCCAACCACAGGCAGAATGCCTGACACCATGCCAATATTTACAAACATGTATACAAAAAAGGTAAGCGTCAGACTACCTGCTAATAATCGCGCATAATTATCTTCTGCATTCGCAGCAATATATAACCCCCGAGCAATGACAAGCAAATAAGCTAATATCAATACTCCACACCCCAGCATACCGAATTCCTCAGCAAGCACAGCAATAATAAAATCCGTATGGCTTTCTGGAAGAAAATCCAACTGAGCCTGAGTTCCTTCTAAAAAACCTTTACCATAAATACCACCAGAGCCAATGGCAGTTTTAGACTGGATAATATTCCAACCAGAGCCCAGCGGATCACTTTCTGGATTCAAAAAAGTTAACACTCGCTGACGCTGATAATCATGCATGAATTGCCATAATGTATAACCAGCAATAGGTGCCAATGCGGCCGCACCTAATATATAGCGCCACCCCAGCCCAGCAAGAAATAGGACAAAAACACCAGAGACAGCAACTAATAAAGATGTCCCTAAATCAGGCTGCTTTGCAATCATCAACACGGGTAATGCGATCAATCCAAGAACGACTAATATTTGTTTAAAACTAGGGGGGAGTTGCCTATCCGAAAAGTACCAAGCTATCATCATGGGCATAACAATTTTCATAATTTCTGAAGGCTGAAACCGTAACCCTCCAGGCAACGCCAACCAACGTTGCGCGCCCTTCGCACCAACACCAAATAACAATACCCCAACCAAAAGCACAGCAATAAAAATAAATAACATTGGTGAAGCGCGTCGCATATATTTAGGTGGCAGTTGAGCTAGCGCCACACAAATCAGCAGACCTATTATCAATCGAAATATCTGTCTCTCAACCATAGCCACATTTTGACCTGAAGCTGAGTACAGAACAAACAACCCGCCACAAATCAGCAGCAACAACGCCCCCATCAACAAGACATCAACATGAACCAGCTTCCATAAACGAGCATTCGTAAAAGACAGCGCTCTGCGATAAAAGCTATCAGTCATCTTTATTACCTTTTAAATAATCATAACGCGCTGGATAATCATCATGCAGATAAGCATCAAATAATGCCCTCGTTAAATCTGCAGGTTTAGAACTACTGCCACCGTTTTCAAAAATTGCAAAAACGGAAATTTTAGGGTTTTTAGCTGGCGCAAAACCGATAAACAATGCATGGTCATGCAAACGCTTTTCAAGCTTATCTGAATCATACTCTTCATCTTCTTGAAGACTAAATACCTGACCTGTGCCTGTTTTTCCTGCGATATCGTAATCCGTCCCCCGCAAACGTCTTGCCGTACCATGCGAATCCGTTACTACTTTACGCATAGCATCAATCATACGATCCCAATTACGCTGATCCTTTAATACGATATCATGCTCATCACCAAGCCCACCTTCAAACTCAGCAGGCTGGTCACCAACAAGCTTCGTCATACGAGGGTAAAAAAAGTGCCCTTTGCTTGCTAACGCAGAAGTAGCCGAAGCAATTTGTACCGGTGTTGCCACCATAAACCCTTGCCCAATACCAACATTCACAGAGTCCCCTGGATACCAGGGCTCTTTATACTTCGCCTTCTTCCACTCATTAGAAGGTAATAATCCATGACTTTCACCATTCAAATCAAGCAAGTTTGTCTGACCAAACCCGAAGCGTGTTAAGAAATTATGGATAGGCGTGATACCCATCTTGTTGGCTAATTGATAGTAATACGTATCCACTGACTCAATAATCGAACGCTCTAGATCAATCCACCCGTGCCCTGTTCGTTTCCAATCTCTATAACGACGACCATCAGGATTTATTTGATAATAGCCTTTAGCAAAATAACGCTCTGTCCATGATGAAAAGCCATATTCAAGCCCAGCAAGCCCCATGAAAGGTTTGATTGTTGATGCAGGAGGATAACCGCCACGCAAAGCACGGTTAAAAAGAGGGAGTTTTTTGGATTGACGTAATGTGGCGTAATCATCAACTGAAATGCCCCGCACAAAAAGATTAGGATCATAACCAGGCTTAGATACTAAAGCGAGAATTCCACCTGTTGTGGGGTCTATTGCGACTACTGAGCCAGTATAATCCCCTAAAAGATCATAGGCATACTGCTGAAGTCTGGCGTCTAAATACAAATGAAGGTCTTTACCTGGTGTAGGGTTTTGCCGCTCAAGCTCAGACATAATTCGCCCTCGAGCATTTACCTCCACTTTACTTAGGCCTGCTTCTCCAAAGAGGGTCTTTTCGTAATACCCCTCTACACCAGTCTTGCCGATAAATAAGGCACCTTGATAGGCTAATTTATCAACTCTCTTAAGGTCCTTTGAGGTAATTCGCCCAACGTAACCAATCGCATGTGCAAAAGCCTCACCATAAGGGTAGTAGCGGGTTAATTGAGCTTCTACCTGAACACCATCAAGTTTATATAAATCGACAGATACTTTGGCCCACTCTTCATCGGTCAATTGGGATTTTAAAGTAAGGGATTGATAAGGGCGACGATACTCTTTGCGCCTTTCATCGAAATCTTCCCATTCACTATCGCTAATATCAATAATGCTAGAAAGCATTTTTTTGAGCTTGGGAAAACTACCGACACGCTCAGGTATTACCGTCAGACTATGTATAGGACGGTTGTCAGCTAACACCAGTCCATTACGATCATATATCAACCCTCTAGGAGGTGGCTCAGTAACCAGCATAACGCGGTTATCATTTGCCTTAGTTTGATATAACTCATGCTCTACCACCTGTAGATAAAACAGTCGAGCCATCAAAACAATGGCCATCAGCAACACAAAAATAGCGGCAGCAAATACCCGCTGCTGCGTCAGACGCTGCTCTTGGCGATAATTGCGGAAATTTTGATGTCGACGGCTCACAACATTACCTTATCTATGATATGGATGATTGTTCATGAGCGTCCAAGCACGATAGATTTGCTCTGCTAAAATAACTCTTACCATAGGGTGTGGCAATGTCAGGCGAGATAAAGACCAAGCCTGATCAGCACGAGCGGTACATCTAGGATCAAGACCATCAGGCCCTCCTACCAACAGGCTTACATTGTAGCCATCCATTCGCCACTGCCCTGTCTGATCGGCTAATTGATCGGTAGACCACTCTTTTCCGAGAACTTCCATTGCAATTACTTTATCTCCAGAAGGTATAGCCTCAAGCATACTATCTCCTTCCTTACGAATAGCTTTTGGTATATCAGTATTTTTTCCACGAGGCGACATAGGAATTTCGACAAGCTCTAACGCGAAATCTTTCGGTAGGCGCTTAGCGTACTCATCGTACCCTTCAGTAACCCACTTTGGCATCTTATTACCAACAGCAATCAAACGAACACGCATTAAAAAGAGCCTTACATTTGTTCTGGCTTAATATCCCACAGTTTCTCAAGATCATAAAATGCTCGAGCCTCTTCCGTCATCACATGCACAACAACGTCATGCAAATCAACCAGAACCCAATCGCTGCCCATACCACGACCTTCAGAACCCAACGGCTGAAGACCTTGACCTTTTAAATGCTCAAAAACATTTTGACCCAAAGCATTAACATGACGCTTTGAAGTACCGGTACAAATAACCATGTAATCCATCATGTCAGTATGATTTCCTACATTCAATACTGTGATCTTATCGCCTTTCACATCTTCCAATGCTTCAACAGCAAAAGCCAAAATTTGATCTGCAGTGAGGTTAAGCTGACTCATATAATTACGTTACCCTATCGATATAATTGATGTTCTTCTAGATATTTTTGGACGGGCTCTGGCAACAAATAAGCGATCGACTCGTTTTTACGAGCCAATGCCCTAATCATGCTAGAGGATATCCCTAAAGGAGTAAGAGTCTCAAACCAGACCCGCCCTGAGGGCGCGCATTGTAACTCATGCGGCGATGCGGCACGATAGTTTTCGCAAAAACCGCTCAATTCAGAGATCAAGTCAGGTTCCCAGCCGGGACGTGACACTACCAACAAATGAGCGTATTGAATAATCTCCTGCCAATTATGCCAAGTAGGAAGAGATAAAAAACTATCCATCCCCAGCACCATAATCAGTGATTCATCTGAGCCAATTTCCGCACGAAGATCCCGTAGCGTATCAATACTATAGCTTGGACCTTCTCTATCGATCTCACGAGAATCAACACTTAATCGATCATCGCCTGACACCGCAAGCCTAGCCATCTCTAGCCGTTGTTGAGGCAAAACGCTTGGCCGATCTTTATGAACAGGTTGAAAGCATGGTATCAACTTCAAAGCAGAATAATGATAACGATCTAAAATCTCAACCGCCGTTCTTAGATGACCATTATGAACAGGGTCAAATGTCCCTCCCATAATGGCCAATCCAGAAGCCTTCACGCTGTCTCTAGTTGTCACGAGTATGACCATCGCCAAGTACGACATACTTCTGACTGGTCAATCCCAACAAGCCTACAGGCCCACGAGCATGAATCTTGTCAGTAGAAATACCAATTTCCGCCCCAAATCCATACTCAAAACCATCCGCGAAAGATGTCGAAGCATTTACCATCACTGACGATGAATCAACTTCTGTCATAAACGAACGCGTCTTAGAATAGTTTTGTGAAACAATCGCATCTGTGTGGTGAGACCCATACTTATTGATATGGGCAATTGCCTCCTCCATATCAGACACAACCTTAATAGATAATTTAGGAGCTAAATATTCTGTATACCAATCCTCTTCTGATGCTGCCTCTATCGTCGAGCTGATAACACGAGCTTGGTCACAACCCACTAATGAGACACCTTTTTCTTGCAGTGCAATCATCAACTTAGGCAAAACAGCCTCGACAATCGCTGAATGCACCAACAAGGACTCCATTGCATTACACACACCGTAACGACGGGTTTTGGCGTTCATAGCAATAGCAAACGCTTTTTCAAGATCGGCCTCATTATCAATATAGACATGACAATTGCCATCCAAATGCTTAATAACAGGTACACGAGCATCTTTACTAATACGCTCAATCAGACCTTTCCCACCACGAGGAACAATAACATCGACAAATTCAGGCATAGAAATTAACATACCAACAGCTTCGCGATCGGTCGTATTAAGAACTTGCACTGCATGTTCTGGCAAACCAGCAGCGATGACACCTGCCGTTACAGCCTCAGCAATAGCTTGATTTGAATAAAACGCCTCGGACCCACCACGCAAAATAGTCGCATTGCCAGATTTCAAACATAAACTTGCAGCATCAATGGTCACATTTGGACGAGATTCATAAATAATACCAATCACACCAAGAGGAACGCGCATCTGGCCGCGCTGAATACCAGATGGCAGATACACCATATCTGATATTTCACCAATTGGATCAGGCAATGTCGCCACTTGCTTTAAACCCTCAATCATGCCGTCAATACGCGCATCATCAAGCAACAAACGATCTAGTAAAGCTGAATCCAAGCCTTTAACTCGACCATTTTCCATATCCTTAGCGTTTTCAGATATCAATCGAGGTCGAGCATTTTCCAAAGCGTCTGCCATAGCAAACAGTGCCATATTTTTTTGCTTTGTGGATGCTTTAGCAAGAAGACGAGAAGCCGCCCTAGCTTGCTGACCAATTTGATTCATATAAGATTCTAAAGACATTTTTAATCTCTAATAAAAGTAAAAAGAACAAACAGTAGATCGTCAAATAAGTCGCGATCTATTTCACCAAGTCAGTATACTATCATAATATTTTTATTCATTTAGCGCAGATTTACACGTAAGGACCTTCCATTGCCACCTAGCAACTCTTTCACCCTTAACACCATTGGCATAGTGCATTCTTGTTATAAGGAAAAATTCGGCATACCACGACAACCTGGGCTGGTAACTGAAGCAACAGCACGCCTTGAACTCATTCCTCCTTATAGCAGATTAGACATACTAGAAGGCCTAGAAAGTTTTTCACACATTTGGATTCAGTTTGTTTTTCATGCTTGTATGACAGAAAACTGGAAAGCCAAAATACGACCTCCTCGCCTAGGAGGTAAAACAAAAATGGGAGTTTTTGCCACACGTACAACCCATAGACCCAACCCCATAGGATTATCCGTTGTAAAAATCGGTAACATCTACCAAGAAAACAAAAAAACCTTTATTGATTTACACGGCGCAGATTTACTAGACGGCACCCCCGTTCTTGATATAAAGCCTTACCTACCCTATGCAGACAGCATCACAGATGCACAAGGAGGCTTTTTTCCTGCACCAGCACAAATCAAGCCCGTATTATTTTCAGAACTAGCAAAGTCTCAATGCGAAAACTACGAGAATTTGCACAAAAGAGAAATAACAACTTTAATTAAACAAGTTATTGGACAAGATCCCAGACCTTCCTATTTATCAGAACAGCTTGATCGAGAGCATGGAATCACGCTTTGGGACATCAATATAAAGTGGTGTGCAAGAAACGACCACTTTGAAATACTTCGAATCGAAAACAAATAAGAGAGTGGGAGATGAATAAAAAGCAGTTTTTAAATACTTACAAAAAAATTGACTCGCTCAACCAAGAGAGAACAGAAAACACCCAAAACCAAGCACTTTATCGCTCAGAACACGACGAACGTCTAATAAAAGACTTCCATTACGCCAAATTCCAAAAAAACCTCCATAACGCCCAACAAAGTAAAGCGCTCAAAGAGCTGTTAGAGAAAGAGAACTGGGGCGAAGAAGACACTGAAAAATTACTTAACTCTCTGCGATAAAAAAAACATACACCAAGCCTATACCCATGGTTATCCACATGTTCTGTGTATAGTTTTTCTGTCAATAAATTCAAGAAAATAAGACAAAAAAAAGCGGACCTAAGTCCGCTTTTTATGACAACTATTAACCCAAACTTAGTTTTGGTTTTCTAGTTGTGCTTTGATCAAATCACCGATAGTGGTTGGACCATTAGTTTCTGCTTGTTGCTTCTCAGAATGAGATTTCAACGCTGCTTTCTCTTCAGTAGCATCTTTCTGCTTGATAGAAAGAGTGATAGTACGCGCTTTACGATCAACATTAATGATCGCAGCTTCTACTTTATCACCTTCTTTCAATGCAGTAGTTGCATCTTCGATACGCTCGCGGCTGATTTCAGATACTTTCAAAGTAGCTTCAACACCTTCAGCAAGAACAACTACAGCACCTTTCGCATCAACTTCAGAGACAGTACCGTTAACGATAGTGCCTTTGTCATTTTCAGCAACGAAAGCAAGGAACGGATCTTCTTCTAGCTGCTTAACACCTAGAGAAATACGCTCGCGCTCAGCATCGATAGACAATACAACTGTTTCTAGCATATCGCCTTTCTTGTATTGACGTACTGCATCTTCACCAGTTTCGTCCCAAGATAGGTCAGATAGGTGAACAAGACCGTCGATACCACCGTCAAGACCAATGAACACACCAAAGTCAGTGATAGACTTGATTGCGCCAGAGATTTTGTCGCCTTTGTTGAAAGAGGTAGCAAATTCTTCCCATGGGTTCATTGTGCACTGCTTGATACCCAAAGAAATACGACGACGCTCTTCGTCAATATCAAGAACCATAACTTCAACTTCATCACCAATCTGAACAACTTTAGATGGGTGAATGTTTTTGTTAGTCCAATCCATTTCAGAAACGTGTACTAGACCTTCTACGCCTTCTTCAAGCTCAGCGAAGCAACCGTAATCAGTCAAGTTAGTAACTTTAGCCGTTACTTTAGTGTTTTCTGGGTAACGAGCTTTGATAGCAACCCATGGATCTTCACCCAACTGCTTAAGACCTAGAGACACACGGTTACGCTCGCGGTCAAACTTAAGAACTTTAACGTCGATTTCATCGCCAACAGCAATGATTTCGCTTGGGTGCTTAATGCGTTTCCAAGCCATGTCAGTGATGTGAAGAAGACCATCAACACCACCAAGATCAACGAAAGCACCGTAGTCAGTAAGGTTCTTAACGATACCTTTAACTTCTTGACCCTCTTCAAGAGAAGCAAGCAATGTTTCGCGTTCAGCGCTGTTAGTCGCTTCCATAACGGCACGACGAGATACAACAACGTTGTTACGTTTTTGATCAAGCTTGATAAGTTTGAACTCTAGATCCACACCTTCCAAGTGAGACGTGTCGCGGATTGGGCGAACATCTACCAAAGAACCAGGTAAGAAAGCACGGATGTTAGCGATATCAACAGTGAAGCCACCTTTGACCTTACCGTTAATCACACCGTGAACGATGGCATTTTCTTCGTAAGCTTTTTCAAGCACAGACCAAGTCTCTGCACGCTTAGCTTTTTCACGAGACAATTTAGTCTCACCGAAACCATCTTCAACAGCGTCAAGTGCAACTTTAACTTCGTCACCGATGTTTAAGTTAAACTCACCACTATCCGTTAGGAACTGAGAACGAGGAATTACGCCTTCAGATTTAAGACCTGCATGAACAGTTACCCATTCGCTGTCAATATCAACAACGATACCAGTAACAATTGAGCCTGGCGCCATTTCGACGGTTAAAAGGCTTTCTTCAAACAGTTCTGCGAAGCTTTGAGTCATTGTATTTCCTATATAGTCGGCCCATATAAATAACTAGGCCATATCCACATCGCCAGCAAATGTGGGTCAATTTTTTTGGATGATGCGATAAAGGCTTGCTGGCACCCTTATCGACTTGAATAACATTTAATCTATTCTAGCACATTCTAGACACAAAAAAGTAGACGCACAAAAGAACAGATTATACGAGACCCGCTTTTGCTGTTTCAGCAAAAATCATCTCGACAACCTGCTCTATGGTTAAATCTGTACTGTCTATAACTAAAGCGCCTGCGGCAGGCACAAGAGGAGCAACAGCTCGATTAGCATCACGCTCGTCTCTCTCTTTAATCGTTTTAACTAGTTCATCTAGATTAACAGCTTCGCCTTTTTGCTGCAATTGCTGCAAGCGACGCTGCGCCCGCTCTTCTGCCGAAGCCGTTAAGAATACTTTAATCTGCGCAGAAGGAAACACGATCGTCCCCATATCACGACCATCCGCCACCAAACCAGGCGCTTGCGAAAAAGCCCGCTGACGAAGTAACAAACCGTCGCGAACTTCTGGAATAGCCGCCAATTTAGACGCACAATTACCCACTTCTTCAGTTCGAATAGCCTGAGTAACGATCTCGCCCTCTAGAATAATTTCAACTTTACCTTCTTCTGACTGCACAAACTGTATGTCCAGATGCTCAGCCAAGACTTTTAACGTCTCAACATCATCTGAAGACATGCCGTGATGCGATACAGCAAGTGCAAGCAGTCGATATAACGCACCACTATCTAGTATGTGCCATCCCAGCCTTTCTGCGATTAATTGACTTACAGTGCCTTTACCTGCACCACTTGGACCATCAATCGTAATAACTGGGCCTTGGTTGATCATAACTATTCCTCTTAAAAAACTATTGCGCCACAGTGCAGTAAAAACCTAACTGCATAGTGACACTCTCCAACTCGTTAAATTCTTCTAATAATTTTTGGCAATCATTCACTTTTGTAATCGACTGACTTCGCGCCCCTAATGCCAACATAGCAAGCGCTAATTTATCATCACCAGCACAATCCAACTCACCACCCGATGGAAGACCACCCTGAATAAGCAAGTCACCATTCTCATAAACACAGGCAATCTTCATCTGCTTAAGCGCATCTACCAGCGCCAACACTCTATCTTCACAATAATAAGGCAAAGAGCCAACGCCATGAATGCAGCTTTCACCTTTTGCATAAGCCGCAGCAACACACAGCAAAGGCAACTCGCTCCTAAACTGGTAACTCTGTTCTGACGATAAAATAAAAGAGTTAAGCTCAGCAAAAGCTGCTCGAACACTCCCCTCATACAAACCCGAACCACCCAAATCAGGAATAGTGACGTCCGCACCTATCGACTTCAGAAAGGATGAAAAGGCATATGACACAGAATCTAAACCCGCATTATCAATGAGCAATTCAGAACCTGGCAACAAGTTCGCCAGCAACACCAACCAAGCCATTTCATATTCATCACCAGACAATACAATACTCGTACCCACTAAAGGTGCGGAAACAACTTTAAAACCGTCAGCTTGATCTAAAATACTCACACCAAAATGGCGCAGCAACACTTCACAATGAGACAATCCGGTCAACTCTGTCACGACGCTTCCTTCAGCCGGAGAATACAAAGCAGCTAAAAAAGCCGACATACGTAACCGCTCAGAACCAGTCTGCAGATCAATACATACATTCAGCGACTCACCCGGAACAAGACTAACAGGCAGGCAATCGGCGACGTCAGAGACCACACTCCCACCCATCTTGCGCACTAAGGAAAACAAGTCACCCATCGACTGATTTAGCAACTTCTCCTCTGCCACAACTGACACAGAAAATGACTGTCCTGCTAAAACAGGCAACAACAAATACAGACTTTCGCGAGACTGATGGACATTAATTGGCGCAATGGGCGCCTTTAAACCACGAAGACCAACACCATGGACACGTAAGCAATCAGAAGACACCTCCTCAATCACCACCCCCATATCCCGAAAAGCTTGAATTGTAATACGGACATCACCCGTCAAATCAACGTTCTTTATTTCACTTACACCCTCTGAAAGCGCCGCTATGGTAATGACTTTATGTGACAAAGATTTGTCACCCAATAAAGAAATATCACCTTTAATAGCAGAAGCAGGTAAAACAGAGACTGAAACCGGCCGAACTTCTTTGACAGAACCAATTGTACGCTGCTCTAACAATCGAAGAAAATGATCTCGCGCAGACTTAGCACGAGTAAAAACACCAAACATGCTGGCACCATCACCTTGCTCTATTGCAGCACGCATATCAGCAAGGCGATCAGTAAAGTGATCTAGCGTTGCCAAAGTCGCATCTTTATTTGCCATAAAAACATCGCGCCACATCACAGGATCACTAGACGCAATGCGAGTAAAATCGCGGAAACCACCCGCCGCGAATTTAAAAATATCTTGACTACGTTCGCCATTAGCCAACGCATCAACTAGAGTATAAGCAAGCAAATGTGGCAAGTGACTTGAAGAAGCCAACACGTGATCATGATGATTAACATCCATACTCACGACATCTGCCCCAACAGCACGCCAAATACGATGAAGACGATCTAACAAGACAGGATTGCTATCAGATAGAGGCGTCACTATCGCCATGTGCTTTTCAAAAAGCAGCGAATTGGATGCCAACACTCCACTCTTTTCCGCCCCAGCAATAGGATGACCTGGAATAAAGTTAGTTGGCACACACCCAAAAACCTGACGAACCGCCTCTACCACACTCCCTTTGGTCGACCCTACATCTGTCACCAATGTATGCTCAGATAAAAAAGGTTTAAGGTCAGTCAGAACAGACTCCATCGCCCTTACTGGAGTAGCAAGAATGATAACATCCATTTTAGGGACATATTCAGCAGACATTTCAGCAGGGAAATCAATCACCCCCGTTGAAACACCTAGCGCCAACTCCCCTTCTCGACGATCAACAGCATATAATGTAGCCAAGCCGCGCTCTTTTAATGCTTTCGCAAATGAGCCACCTATCATGCCAAGACCAATGATCATGACATTGCCAAATTTCTTTTTCTCTTGAGACGTCACATTAGCCGACGCCTGAAAACCATTTTCACCAGTCAAAGCACAACACTCTTATAAACCACTAAAGCACAGCTACAGGATAGGAACCCAACACCTTCACTTCCGATGCACGCTCACGTAACTCATCAATTACAGCACAACATCCTTCATCTAGATAATGACCGACGAAATCAATATAAAATATATAACCCCAACGACTCATTAAAGAAGGACGAGTCTCTAAACGCGTCATATCAACACCATGACGCTCGAAAGCCTCAAGCAGCCTATACAAAGCACCAGGCTCGTTTTTTGCGCTAATTAGCAACGATGTCTTATCTTTACCACTTGGTGGAACCTCTTGATTACCAACAATCAAAAAGCGAGTCGTATTATCTGGACGATCTTCAATATTAGAAGATACCTTTAGCAAGCCGTACAACTCACAGGCTATTTCACCCGCAATCGCAGCAATAGCACGACCACTGCGACCTGCCTCAGCCGCGAGGCGAGCCGCCTCGGCATTCGAACTCACCGCAATACGCTCAGCATGTGGCCAATAACGATCCAACCAAGCACGACACTGCGCTAAAGATTGCTGATGTGAATAAATATGAGTTACGTCTTCGGCACTAATATTAGGACTCACCAATAGATGATGATGAATACGCTCTTCCACTTCCCCACAAATTTTCAGACGCGAGTCTCGAAAACTGTCTAAGGTATGATTAACAACACCTTCTGTTGAATTTTCAACTGGCACCACACCATAATTAGCTGCGCCAGACTCAACCTCACGAAATACTTCATCGATAGCGGCCATTGGCGCACTAACAATTGATTTACCAAAATGCTTCAACGCAGCTTGCTGCGTAAAAGTGCCTTCTGGCCCAAGAAATGCGATGCGCATTGGCTTTTCAAGCGCTAGACATGAAGACATCACCTGACGAAAGATCTTCGCCATTTCTTCATTACCCAAAGGCCCTTCATTTCGTTCCATTACCTTACGCAAAACTTGAGCCTCGCGTTCAGGACGGTAAAAGACTACCGCATCATCGCCCTGATCAGCCAACTTAACTTCAGCTACTTTTTGAGCGCACGTTGCGCGTTCGTTGATTAGTAATTGTATTTGCGAGTCAATCGAATCAATACGATCACGCAATAAAGGCAATGTACTCGGCACTGCTTGTTTAGAATTTGACATGCTATTTATTATCCGTAGAGATTATTGTCTTTAAAAAGTATTATCCGTGACGCTTTTCAAAACCACGCATAAAATCAATCAAAGCCTCAACACCTTCCAACGGCATTGCGTTATATATACTTGCACGCATACCACCAACAGAACGGTGCCCCGCCAAAGTACGCAAACCAGCAGCCACAGACTCCTGCAAAAAAAGCGATTCAAGGGACTCATCTGCCAAAATAAACGGCACATTCATACGAGATCGATAGTCAGGATCAACAGGGTTTGAGTAAAAATCGCTAGCATCAATGAAGTCATATAAAGCTTGCGCTTTACGAATATTAATCGCTTCAATCGCCTCAACACCACCTTGCTCTTCCAACCACTCGAACACCAAATCGGCCAGATAAATCGCAAAGGTTGGCGGTGTGTTAATCATGGAGTCGTTTTTCGCCAAATTCGCGAAATTCCAAATAGATGGCAATTCATCACTGCAACGTGCCAGTAAATCCTTGCGAACAATACAAATAACTACACCAGCAGGGCCCACATTTTTCTGTGCGCCAGCGTAAATCAAGCCGTACTTGCTCACGTCAATTTTGCGAGACAGAATCGTTGAAGAAAGATCTGCAACAATCGGCAAATTTGTTTCCGGCAACCCAGAAAACTCTAGACCGCCAATAGTTTCGTTTGGACAAAGGTGCAAATAGGCCGCATTCTCATCCAGTTCTAAAGTAGAAAAATCAGGGACCGTAGTGTAATTCTGTTCTTTTGAAGACCCAACTACCTTTACGTTAGTGTATCTCCTAGCTTCTTTTATCGCCTTTGAAGACCAAGCACCAGTATCTAAAAAGCAGGCAGAATCAAAGCCGTTCACTAAATTCGCTGGAATTTGAGCAAATAGAGTAGACGCACCACCCTGAACAAATAAAATTTCATAGTCATCGCTAATATCCATCAAACGTGACAAACGCGCCTTAGCCGAGGCAAGAATAGACATAAACTCAGAACTACGATGACTCATTTCCATAACAGAAACACCAGCGCCATGCCAATCTAACATTTCAGCCTGCGCTTTTTTTAACACCGCCTCGGGAAGCGCTGCTGGACCTGAACAAAAATTATATACTCGGCTCATCCTGCTTATTTACCTCTAGTATTTTCAGGAACTACTTTAAAAGAACAATCTACAACAAAAGCGACGCACCTAGGTGCGTCGCTTTATTTACTATTCCGTATCGCTATCAAGGATATCTGGAGATTCATCGCCATCATCTGGCAACTGATCAACAACGGCATCACCTGCCTCATCAACCTCAATATCTCCCTCATCATCTTCGACAACACGCTCAATGCCAACCAGATGCTCGTCATTGGTCAAACGAATCAAAGTAACACCTTGCGTATTTCGCCCCTGACATGACACTTCCGTCACGCGAGTACGAACCAAGGTTCCTTGGTCTGTAATCAAAATAATCTCATCCGTTTCATCAACCTGAGCAGCCCCTACAACTGGGCCATTACGCTCAGAAACTTGAATCCCGATAACACCTTGACCGCCACGACCGTACACAGGGAAATCTTCTACTAAAGTACGCTTGCCATAACCATTCTCACAAGCCATCAATACCGCAGAACCATCCTGAGGAACAATAAGCGAAACAACCTTAGCATCTTCATTCAAGCGAATACCACGAACACCTGCCGCAGTACGACCCATTGCACGAACGTCAGACTCTTTAAAGCGGATTGTCTTACCTGATGATGAAACCAACATAATATCGTTTTCACCATTGGTAACAGATACACCAACCAACTCATCTGTCTCATCTAAGCTAAGTGCAATCAAGCCAGTTGAGCGAGGACGGGCAAAATGCTGCATCGCAGTCTTCTTAACCGTGCCGTTTGCTGTCGCCATGAATATATAGCTACTAGCTTCAACAATAGCATCATCAGCCACGTCATCGCTTGCTTCAGAGTCAGCCTCAGCCTCTTCGATAACAGGCAATGGCAACAGAGCAGAGATAAATTCCCCCTCTCTCAAAGGCAATAAGTTCACAATCGGACGACCTTTTGCACTACGACTAGCTACCGGAATTTCAAACACTCGCAACCAATAGACTTTACCAAAATTACTGAATAACATGATGGTATCATGGCTACTGGTAACCAATAGATGCTCAATGTGATCTTCGTCTTTCATACTCGCAGATGACTTACCACGACCACCACGACGCTGAGCTTGATACTCAACTAATGGCTGAGATTTCGCATAACCCGTATTCGAAATCGTCACTACCATTGGCGCTTCATCAATCAAATCAGCAATAGTTAAATCCTGACGAGACGTTAAAATCTCAGTACGGCGAGCGTCGCCGAAAGTATCCCGAACCTCTTCAAGCTCCTCACGAATAACTTCCATCAAACGATCTGGATTAGATAGAATATTTAGCAACTCACCAATAAGCTCAATCAGGGATTTATATTCACCCAACAACTTATCGTGCTCTAAGCCTGTCAAGCGATGCAAACGCAAGTCCAAAATCGCTTGCGCCTGATCTGGAGACAAATGATAAGCACCATCAACAAAACCGTAGCCAGCGTCAAGATCATCAGGACGACAAGCATCAGCACCAGCACGCTCAAGCATAGCCACCACATTTCCTGGCTCCCAAGACTCGCTAACAATTTTCTCTTTTGCTTCTGCAGACGTTGGCGATGTGCGAATTAACTCAATGACGCGATCAATGTTCGCCAGTGAAACAGCCAAACCTTCAAGAATATGACCACGCTCGCGCGCTTTACGAAGTTCATAAATAGTACGGCGAGTAACAACTTCACGACGATGCTTAACAAAGCACTCAAGAATTTGTTTAATATTAAGCAACTGAGGACGGCCATCAACCAAGGCCACCATGTTAATACCAAACACTGATTGCAACTGAGTTTGCGTAAAGATGTTGTTAACAACAACATCAGGGTTTTCACCACGACGCAGCTCTATAACAATTCGCATACCATCTTTGTCAGATTCGTCACGAAGCTCACTGATGCCTTCCAGTTTTTTCTCTTTAACTAGCTCGGCGATTTTTTCAATTACTTTCGCTTTGTTTAACTGATAAGGAATTTCAGTGAAAACGATGGCTTGGCGATTGCCTTTTTCCATGTCTTCAAAATGGTGGCGGGCACGCATGTAAATACGACCGCGACCCGTTTTGTACGCTTCAATAATACCTGCTCGACCATTAATAAACGCCCCTGTTGGGAAATCTGGTCCAGGTATATGATCGATAAGCTCATCAATAGTAATGTCAGCGTTATCAATAACCGCTAAACAACCATCGATAACCTCACCAAGATTATGAGGAGGGATATTAGTCGCCATACCTACCGCAATACCTGCCGAACCATTTACTAACAGTCCGGGCACGCGCGCAGGCAGCACTTCTGGCATAAATTCCGTGCCATCGTAGTTAGGCACGAAGTCGACCGTTTCTTTCTCTAAATCCATCAAAAGATGATGAGAGATTTTCGCCATACGGATTTCGGTATAACGCATTGCCGCAGCACTATCACCATCGACAGAACCGAAGTTACCCTGACCATCGACCAAGGTGTAACGCATTGAGAATGGCTGCGCCATACGAACAATCGTATCGTAGACAGCAGAATCACCATGTGGGTGATATTTACCGATTACATCACCGACGATACGCGCCGATTTTTTGTACGGTTTATTCCAATCATTTTTAAGTTCATTCATCGCAAATAGAACGCGACGGTGAACAGGCTTCAACCCGTCTCGCACATCAGGTAATGCTCGACCTACAATTACACTCATTGCGTAATCTAGGTAAGATCCCTTAAGTTCATTTTCGATACTGACGGGAATAATTTCTTTGGCTAATTCACCCATAGATACAATCGATCCTTATGCCTCGGAGTCAAAAAGACTCCCTAATATCTTTTTATAAGCGCCGCATTGTACCATAAGGAAATAAATAACACCCCTTCAAGGAGCATGTTTTGTTGCTCTATATTACATTTATAGAAACCATCTGCTGAACGCCTTCTTTAGCAAAGCAAGTTTGCTATTGGTCACCTCCTAGGTTGGCGCTATACTAGTAGAGACGTTAAAAAAAGACGCCTCTACCTTGAGACCATTAATTGGCAAAATAGCATCACAAAACACAGACCAGCTGTTCAGCACAACGAACACCGCTTTCACCAATCTTAGCGATACAGAAAAACGGAAATCAAACCATGACAAACGCACAACAAAATAATGTAGACCTAAATGAAGTAGCAAAGTTTGAAGCGCTTGCAAGCCGCTGGTGGGATACTGAGAACGAGTTCAAACCCCTGCATGATATCAATCCATTGCGCACAGACTATATAAACGAGCACAGCGAAGGCCTTCAAGGAAAAAAAGTCATTGATGTTGGCTGTGGTGGTGGCATTTTATCAGAAGCCATGGCAAAGCTAGGCGCGAACGTTAAAGGCATCGACATGGGCGAAGCCCCTCTTGCCGTTGCAAAACTACACAGAGAAGAGTCAGGGCTTGATATTGATTATGAAAAAATCACAGCGGAAGAAATAGCACAACGAGAAGCTGGGCAGTATGACGTTGTCACTTGCCTTGAGATGCTCGAACATGTGCCAGACCCATCGTCTGTTATTAAGGCTTGCATGACTCTAGTTAAGCCCGGCGGCCACGTATTTTTCTCTACCATCAACAGAAATCCGAAAGCATACCTTTTCGCCATTGTCGGTGCCGAATACATTTTAAAAATGCTACCGAAAGGAACGCATGATTACGCCAAGTTCATCCAACCAGCAGAACTCAACAATTATGCAAGATTAGCCGACTTAGAAGTCAAACACATGACAGGACTAACTTATAACCCTCTCACCAAAATATACAAACTTAACGACAAAGACGTGTCCGTCAATTACATGATGCACACTCAAAAAATCGACGCCTAACTAAGGCATAAGGAGGAGATATGTTTGATTATCAAGCCCCAAGCCAACTACTTAAAGACAAGGTAATCCTTGTTACCGGAGCAGGGGATGGCATAGGAAAAACTGCAGCTATCACCTACGCAAAGCATGGCGCAACCGTCATTCTTTTAGGTCGCACCACAAAAAAACTCGAAGCTGTTTACGATTACATTGAGAAACAACAATACCCACAGGCCGCCATCGTTCCACTAAACCTTGATGGCGCAGCCGAACACGATTACCTAGACCTTGCCAACACCATAGAAAGTGAGTTTGGCCATCTTGACGGCATCCTTCACAACGCCAGTTTATTAGGCGAGCGAACCACCCTAGCAGCCTACGACCCAACCCTGTTTGAACAAGTCATGCGCGTCAATGTCACCAGCCAACTAATGCTCAATCAAACCCTCCTACCCTTGATGCAAAAAGCCGAAAATGCCTCTATCGTTTTCACTACGTCTAGCGTCGGTAGAAAAGCCAAGGCTAACTGGGGAGCCTATGCTGTATCAAAATTTGCGACAGAAGCCATGATGCAACTCTTTTCCTGTGAACTAGAGGACCTATCGCCTAACGTTCGAGCGAATGCTATCAACCCTGGCGCAACCAGAACTAATATGCGCGCAAACGCCTACCCAGATGAAGATCCAAACACCCTTCCTACCGCTGAAGACATTATGCCGCTTTACCTTTATTTAATGGGTAAAGACAGCCTTACTGTAAACGGCCAATCACTGGATGCTCAATAAAGTAAAAAAACACCAAACGCAATGGGCAATAGATTAGCCCATTGCGCCCCACCATACGCTTCAGTTAATCTGAGGGCATGATCAACATTAAAAGAAAAATCATCACCTACTGCGCCCTACTCACTATACTTGTATCTTTTCCGATACAAGCCCATACCTTTCACCCAACCGAAAGCAACACACAACAAGAAACAAAAAAATTTATGATCAAAGGCAGCACCACACCTCAAGCCACTCAAGAAAACAACCAAACAGAGACACTACAAACCGGCAAGCAGTCGCTAGAAACCTCATACAATAAGATAATCAACATCCCTAATAAGAGCCTGACAGACAAAAACGACTACCACCTAATAACACTGAATAATAATTTAAAAGTATTATTAGTAAGCGACCCTCAGGCTGAACGCTTTGCCGCCTCTCTATCTGTCAATGTTGGTAATTTTCAGGACCCTGACAACCAACAAGGACTAGCCCATTTCCTAGAACACATGCTCTTTCTTGGCACTGAAAAATACCCAGAAGCAGGCAACTACCAATCCTATATAAATACCCACGGCGGCTCACACAACGCCTACACCAGCACAGATACAACTAATTTTCATTTCGACATCAAACCCTCCGCATACGAAGGCGCACTAGATAGATTTTCACAGTTTTTCACTTCACCACTTTTTAGTGAATCCCTCACACAAAGGGAAAAAAATGCCGTAGATTCAGAATACAAAGCCAAACTTAAAGATGAAGGCAGGCGAAACAATCAGGCACTTAAAACACTACTAAACCCTGAACACCCATACAGCCACTTCACCGTTGGCAGCTTAGAAACACTCAAAAACAGACCCAACGCCCCTTTAAGAAAGCAATTACTCAAACTCTATAAAGAGAACTACTTTAGCGAAAACATGGCACTAGTGATGGTAGCAAACCTACCCTACAACCAAATGGCAACACTTGCTCGCCAGTATTTTTCAGATATTCCAAGCAAAACTCCCATACCTAAGAAACACTACCCAACACTCACAATAAAGAACAAGCCACAATTACAATTTGTGCGCTCACTAATTGACAACAGCACATTAAACTTTTACTACCCAATAGACGCCCAAGGTAAAAACTACAAAACCCAACCAACACGCTATTTATCTTATATTTTAGGCAATGAAAATAAGGGATCGCTATACGCATCACTTAAATCTGAGGGGCTAATTAATGGCATATCAGCAAGCACAAGCACAGACTATGGTGATAATGCATTATTCTCTGTGAGAATCGCCCTAACCGATGAAGGCTTAAAAAAAGTGGACACAGTAGCAAAACGCTTTTTCGCCACGCTTAGCACCTTAAAATCCTCTCCAATCAACCCACTCTACTTGCAAGAAGGACTAAAACTTAGCCAACTCATGTTCAACAACCAAAGCTATGTTAACCCCCAAAGCTTAGCGAGATCTCTCTCAGCAAGAATACTCAAAACCCCTACCGAAGATATTTTAAGTTGCTACCGCTTAGAGTCTGCCGCGAACAAAAGCCAAGTTCGCCACCTTCTAAAACAGCTATCCCAAGATAATCTTTTAGTACAGCTAACATCAAACCACGAATTTCCAGAAAGCTGGGCAAAGCAAACGCCAATATGGAAAATTGAACCTTGGTACCAAAGCAGCTACAGCAATAATTACTTTAGTCAATTATTTTTAGACATCATCAATTTATCAGTAAAAAGTACGCAGGTTAGCCTGCCAGAAAAAAATAATTTCATTCCCGAGTCTTTAGACCTAATCAACAAAAAAGACCCCTCGCCCACTATCATTTTTCAAAAAGAGGGCTTCACTTATTGGAACAAATCCGACTCGAGCTTTGGTAAACCCACCGCAATGAACTTCCTAGCAATACGCTTTGCCGATGCTGCAAATACACCAAAGCACACTTTACTAAACAAATTATGGAGTCGACTTTTTAATGACAGCATAAGCGAACTAACCTATGCACCCTATATAGCAGGTCTAGGTTATGCATTTTACCCCCATGCAAATGGGGCAACATTACGAACCAGCGGCTACTCAGACAAGCAAAGTGCCTATGTAACTTGGCTAATAGACCAACTTTTCTTATTTCGCCCAACACCAGAGCGTTTCAAACAAGCAAAAGCCCAACTAGCAAAAGACCTAAGCAACCAAAAAAGCCGACAGGCCTACCGTAATGCTAGCAGCGCACTAAGCACGTTAATTACAAAAAACAGCTTCACCACGAAGCAACTCGAAGGGGCACTAGAAAAGCTCTCCTTAGAAGACCTTCAACAATACACAAAAAGAGCACGAGAACGTTTTGACATAGTCGGCTACAGCACAGGCAATCTAACAAAAGAGCAAGCCGAAAAGCTTGCGAACGCTATTTATGAACGCTTTAGCAATCGACTCACCCCTAGAAAACCACTTGAGATTGAGACAAAAAACCTCACCTCTCAGCAGAATTATCACTACCAATTCGAGTCAACAAGCGACGACAAAGTGGTTTTATACGCATTAATAGACACCAGCGCACAGCTAACCCCAAAAGCCATAAAGGAAAAAGCCTACTTTTCAATACTCAGAAAATTACTCAACAGCCCTTTCTATCAAGAGTTAAGAACCAATCAGCAGCTCGGATATATTGTTGGGGCACAAAACCTTAGCATACGAAACACCCCTATATTAGGGCTACTTGTACAGTCCCCAAACACTGACACTCTTAGCATCATACGCGCCATAGAAGATTTCCTAAAAGAGCAAAGCAAAAGACTACCGAACATCTCTGAAAAAGATTTCTCACAAGCTAAAAGCGCCTTGCTAAGCGAACTTAAAATGGCCGCAAAAAATCTAAGCGATAACGCCCTAAATGAGTGGCATCAAATTGCTAAGCCCGATCCAGATTTTTTAACGCGGGAAGAGTGGATAAACAATGTGGAAGAAATTCAACGCACGGACTTTATTGCCTTTATCAATCGCAAACTGCAATCAACAGATACAACAAAAATAATCATTCACAACAAAGCATTTCCAAAAGAACTCACAGAGCAACAAGACTGGAAAAAAACCTCCCCTAACTCACCTAGCCTTTGAACTAGGATAATTAAGGATAAACGAAAAAATCACCCTCCGATCAGCTTTTCCAGCTTCTCCTGATCGGTTGCAGGAGCACCTTTTGGCCCACTAGCCGCTGGCGCAACACCCTGACCAATTGGCGAAAAATCCCCCACATCTGGCTGCACTTTATCCACTGGCGCAGTGTCTTTTTTTACCTGATCACCAAAAACACCAATCTCTGGCATCATCCGAAGACGTTTAGCCTGAATATCCTCAGGTATATTTCCAGTAAATAAAACAGTAAACGGCGCCTCTTCTGTTCTCTTATTTACCTCGTCGTATATCGCCTGCTCACGCTCGGCAATGGTATTTTCTTCCAAATACGACATACCTTTTCCATCCGCCGTTATAACAATATTTGGACCCAGAGTCATTTTCGCCTTTTCTGCAGGAATAACAGCAACTTCCTCCCGAGAACTTACAACCACCTGATGCTCAGTATGAATCACCTGATCCCCATAAATAATATCAACCGGTTGTCGCTCAATAGTCTGGGCATTGGCAACTAAAGACACCACACCCAACAACCCTAATGAAAATTTCATAATCACCCCGATACAAGACTCCATTCACTATAAGAGATAAACTGCCATAAAAAAAGGAGCCCAAGTAATACTTGAACTCCTTATTAGACCTTCAATAAAAATTAAAGGGTAACAACATCAAAATCCGCTTCTGGATTCGCTTCAGCATCGTAATCAACACCATCTACGCCAAAACCAAACAACTTCAAAAACTCATCTTTATAAAGCTGATAGTCTGTCTCAGCAAACAAGTTAGCATCATTTACCTGAGGCCAAAGCTCACGACAAGCTTGCTGTACGTCTTCACGCAATTCCCAATCATCCAAACGCAAACGATTTTTGTCGTCTGTCAATTCTGCTGGATTGTGGTTGTTGTACAAACGCTCAGAGAACATGCGATAAATCTGATCCATACAACCTTCATGAAGGCCTTTTTCACGCATCACTTTGAAGACCATCGCCAAGTACAAAGGCATCACTGGAATAGCTGAAGACGCCTGAGTTACTACAGACTTCAATACGGCAACATTCGCACCGCCGCCGATTTTAGCTAATTCAGAATCGATGGCTGCAGAGGCACGATCTAAATCTTCTTTCGCTTTACCAAGCGCACCATGCCAATAAATCGGCCAAGTGATATCAGAACCAATGTAAGAATAAGCTACGGTACGAGCACCTTCCGCCAAAACACCTGCTTCTTGTAAAGCAGACATCCAAAGCTCCCAATCCTGGCCACCCATTACGGTTGTAGTCGCTTCAATCTCTTCTTCAGTTGCTGGCTCAATTTCCGCTTCAATGATGACATCTTTATTCGTATCAATGGCAGTGGAGCGGTAAGGCTGACCAATAGGTTTAAGAACTGAACGAATCACCTCACCTGTTTCAGGCATTTTACGAACCGGAGATGCCAGTGAGTAAACCACCATATCTACTTGACCAAGATCTTGCTTAATCAAATCAATAACGGTGTCGCGAGCTTCGTTTGAAAAAGCGTCGCCATTGATGCTTTTAGAATACAAGCCTTCTTCTTTAGCCACTTTGTCGAATGCCGCAGAATTGTACCAACCTGCCGTACCGGTTTTTTTCTCAGTACCTGGCTTTTCGAAGAAAACACCAATTGTTGCAGCACCTGAACCGAACGCCGCAGCGATACGAGAAGACAAGCCATAGCCACTTGACGCACCGATTACGAGTACTTTTTTAGGACCGTTTTCAATCGCCCCTTTGCTTTTAGTAAAAGCGATTTGATCTCTTACGTTTTGCTCACAACCTACTGGATGCGTTGTTGTACAAATAAATCCGCGAATCTTTGGTTTTATGATCATAATATCTTCTCAACGTCATGTTTTGCTTACGTCTTGCCTGGCAATCCCTTCAAATGAGGCAGACAAGACAAATCTTCCTGCCATGATACAATAGCCGGACGAATATGTCCTGATTCTGCTAAAAATTCAGAACCAATAAACCATTGAAACCTTGAGAGAACACCGTGCACCTACTCGTCATCGGCTATGTCTGGCCAGAACCAAACTCTTCCGCTGCAGGCAGTAGAATGATGCAATTACTCAACTGCTTTCACAAAGAGCAATGGCACATCTCTTTTGCGAGCCCCGCTCAGCAAACAGAACACATGGCCGACCTTTCCCTGCTGGGCATTGAAGCCGAGCATATTGAGCTCAATAGCACATCATTCGATCATTATATTGCACACAAAAAGCCAGATATAGTGGTATTTGATCGCTTCATGATGGAAGAACAATTTGGCTGGCGTGTGGAAAAGTTCAGTCCAGACTCATTACGAATCCTTAATACGGAAGACCTTCACTCACTAAGACAAGCTAGACACAATGCGCTGAAACAAAATCGAGACTTTGCGGTTGAAGACCTTTATAGCGATCATGGCATTCGAGAAATCGCCGCCATTCATCGTTGCGATTTAACCCTGATGATTTCGGAGGTAGAAGCAAAACTACTGGTCGATGAGTTCCACGTGCCAGAAACGCACGTATTACACCTCCCCTTTATGCTGCCAGAACCACAAAACACAGACACTTTAATCAGCTTCGAAGATCGCCAGCATTTTATTAGCATAGGCAACTTTCGTCACGCGCCAAATTGGGATGCAATCCTACAATTAAAAACAGAGATATGGCCAAAAATCCGCAAACGCTTACCGAAAGCTGAGATGCATATTTACGGCGCTTATCCGCCACCAAAAGCCACACAGCTGCACAATGCAAAAGAGGGCTTTTTAGTGAAAGGCTGGGCTGAAGATGCTCAAGCCGTCATGCAACAATCGCGACTTTGCTTAGCGCCATTACGCTTTGGTGCAGGCATTAAAGGCAAATTAGTTGAAGCCATGCAAGTAGGCACTCCAAGCATAACCACCAGCATTGGTGCAGAATCTATGCATGGCGCATTCCCATGGAACGGGGTGATAACCGACGAAATAGAAACCTTTGTTGATGCCGCTGTTTCCCTCTATGAGGACAAAGAAAGCTGGTTACTGATGCAGCAAAATGGCAATAGAATCTTACAAGCGCGCTATCAAGCAGAAGAATGGGAACCGAAATTAATCAATCGTTTGAAACTACAGCTTCAACTAAAGGAAAATTTGAGAAAGAAACATTTCTTGGGATTGATGCTACGACACCACAGCCTTAAAAGCACACAATACATGTCACAATGGATAGAGCTAAAGAACGCAGGCGAAAATACTTAAAAAAGAAAAGATAGATAGCAGAGTCAGCAAAAGCACTTAACTAACAAACTGACTCTTAGCTTCCCTCTCTCGAACTTTCTTCATAACCGCCTGCTGCGAAGCCTTATTCATACTTCCCCACTGACTGATTTCCTTACCCGTTCGATAACAACCGACACAGATATCCTCATCATTAAGAAGGCACAAATTAACGCAAGGAGATTTTAACTGAGGTTTTAGCTTGGTCATTTTTAATCAGTGCACCCAAAATAAAAGGCCCTAGCAAAGAACTCCACTAAGGCCTTTAGTTCTAATATTCAGCGTTATGATAAACGCGCTGAACATCATCCAAGTCATTCAATAGGTCTAAGAAGCGATCAAACTGCTCAACGTCTTCACCTTGAATTTCTGTCATGTTTTGTGCAACAAATTGAATTTCATCAACGTCAAATTCAACCTCTCCAAATGCATCCAACAAGGCTGATTTTGCTTTACTATAATCAGTATGTGGGGCAAATACAGTGACTTTACCGTCTTCTAACTCGATATCAGTAACATCCACATCAGCCATCATCAAGGCTTCCAACACAGCTTCTTCATCTGTCCCTGAAAACACAAAAATAGCACTGTGGTCAAACATATGACTCACACTGCCTTGGCTACCAATTTTGCATTTCACCTTATTGAAACAGGTGCGCACATCACCAAAAGTACGGTTGGGGTTATCAGACAAGCAATCAACGATAACCATGGTATTACCAGGACCAAAACCTTCGTAGCGAGCAGTATCAAAGTCTTCTCCACCGCCACCTTTCGCCTTATCAATCGCTTTATCGATAACGTGAGTTGGCACCTGATCTTTTTTAGCTCGATCAATCAGAGAGCGTAGTGACAAATTACCATTAGGGTCGATACCACCGGATTTTGCGCAAACATAAATCTCGCGGCCGTACTTACTGTAAACCTTGGCTTTTTGGTCAGACGTTTTTGCCATGGACTCTTTGCGGTTTTGAAAGGCTCTGCCCATTACATATTCCTATTCTATACAGTCTTAAAAATAAGATTCTAACGTGTCGCCCAAAAAGAAGGAACTGCTAGCCAAGTATAAATACAATAAAAAATGAGCCTTACTGCCACAAAAACACCGTAAAACAAAAACCCTGTCAATATCTAAACAAACGAGAGCTAGGCAAGCTGCCGAATGACTTTCGCAATTACCATAATGGCCTGTTGAATTTGTTCAGGCGAGACACGAGCAAAACTCAACCTTAGAAACGAATCATCAAATGGACTTTTACACGGAAAAAATGGCGTTCCAGGAAGCACCAACACATTATCCTTCAATGCCTCAGTCAGCACTAATTGCGATGAAACACCTTCGGGCAACTTCACCCAAAAGAACATACCACCAGCTGGAAGCGAAAACTTAATGAGATCACCAAGCTCATTTTGTAAAGCCTCCGCCATTGCATCTCGCTTTTCTTTATAGGCTTTTTGGAGCTTGATAACGTGGTCTGGATATTGTCCAGACTTGAGGAACTGGGCAATCATGCTCTGACCAAGACGATTGGTATGAAGGTCAACGGCTTGTTTTACTTTAACCAAGTATGGAGAAAAAGCATCGCAGGAAACAATATAGCCAGTACGTAACCCAGGCCACAACACCTTAGAAAAACTTCCCATGTACAACCAAGGTGCTTGTTTGATCAAAGTGGAAATAGGCGTAAGATCGACATTGTCATAACAAAGATCACGATACGGGTCATCTTCAATCAGCAATATATTTTTTTCATCGAGCAAGGCGGCAATCTCGCGCCGGCGCTCCAAACTATAACAATGCCCAGCTGGATTCTGAAAGTTTGGAATCAAATAAACCGCTTTCGGGTGATACTCCTCAATCGCATCACGCAAAGCGGATACAGACATACCTTCGGCATCAGACAGAACATCTTGAACCTTCGCCCCCTGCAACTTAAACACCTGACAGGCTGCCAAATACGTTGGCTGCTCAGTTAAAATGGTCGAATTTTCATCTAAAATCAGACGACTAACGATATCTAAACCTTGCTGTGAACCATTAGTTACCAGCACATTACCTATCGATGATTGAATCCCACGTTCTGCGGCAATCGATACTATGCATTCTCGTAGAGCCTCTTCTCCTTCACTTGGCCCATACTGGCGACTATCAACTAGTTGCTTCAATTCTGGATAGACGGGCATCAAGTTTTCGTCTGGCAAGCCTCCAGCTAAAGACAAAATGTCTGGCTGTTGACTATAATACAGCAACTCACGAACCAAAGAAGCTTCCATATTTCGCGAGTGAGAAGTCAATAAATGAGAAATATCCATACCAAGCCGCCTCAAAAAATTAAGAATAGAGAAACAGAGTCAGATATTTTCTTAAAATAGAAAAGATACAATTCCCGATTGATTGAAGGATACAGAAGGAAAAACGATTGCTCCCTACTCAAGACCCTTCACTTCTGTTTGCAATAAACACTCAAACTGCTGATCTTTTTGCTGCCAAAGCTTATTCACCCATTGCTGAAAATACGCCCTATACTCTGCATCATTTTGGTAGTCACCAAGCAAAGAATGATCAATCGGCATCACTCGAATATGCACTTTAATATCAGAGACCTCACCACAAAGATAATCAAAAAATTTCGGAGCTCCCTCTGGATAAACAATGGTCACATCAATTAACTGATGCAACTTGCCATCCATTGCATTTAACGCAAACGACAGGCCACCCGCTTTGGGCATAAGAAGGTGCTTATACTGACTCGATTGTTGATCATGCTTTTCAGGGGTAAAGCGAGTCCCTTCAAGAAAGTTCATAATCGAAACGGGGGAATACTGAAATTTATCGCAAGCTTTTTTCGTCACCTCAATATCTTTCCCCTTTAACTCAGGTCGTTTTTTGAGTAATGCTGAACTATAACGCTTCATAAAGGGGAACTCTAAGGCCCACCAAGTCAAACCAATAAATGGCACCCAAATAAGCTCTCGCTTTAGAAAGAACTTAATAAAAGGTATGCGTCTATTAAACAAGCGCTGCAAAACGAGAATATCCACCCAAGATTGATGATTAGCCGTCACCATATACCAATCATCCAATGCAAAATCATGCGTACCCGAGACTAAAATGGCAGAACGCCCTAAATAGCGCTGATTGATGTTATTCACCCCAATCCAAAATGTTGCGATATTATCCAGCACAACATTTAAAGCGGCGCGCGCTGATGCAAATGGCAAAATACACTTAACCACAGCCAAAACCATAACTGGAACGAAACAAATCAAGGTATTGGCAACAATCAAAATAAATGAAACCGAACCCTTCAACATAAGTAAAACAGGCATAAATAAACCTAAGAGACAAAACCCATGCATGATACTAAAGGAAACTCTTTATTGGAAATCCTCATTATTTACACTCCAACTAAGTAGCCAGCTTTCACTGTAAAACTGTATAGTAAACAGACGATTAGAATGACTAACGAACTAGCTTGATACCATGGACATTACAATCTTGTATCGATAATTATTAACGCCCTGTCAATGATACATAAACAGGACACACAATAGGATTTCAAACTCCACTATGGCCGTGACCAAAGGGTTAAAGATTCGACATAAGCTTTTTGCAGTTTTTGTTTTAAGCAATATTTTACTCATTGTTTCAATGTGGCAAGTATTTCAATGGAGCTTTGATAGAGGGTTTGTATCCTATGCTACAGAGCGAGATCGCGACTTCTTAGAACAAATGGCAAATAGAACCGCCAATCTTTATATCTATTACGACGATTGGTACTTTTTGGTTCAAGAAAGTCGGATGGAAAGAGAGTGGTATAAGGCAAAGGTTGAGAACCTACGTGACTTGGTTCCGCCACCCAGTACGCCTAACTTGGACTTAATTTATCCATCTCAGTATTACCGTCAACGTTTTTTATTATTTGATGCCAAAGAAAATCCGATAATAGGCAAAACACGCTTTACTGACGCAGAAACACACGCTGTCACTGTCAATAAAAAAGTTGTTGGCTATGTTGGCTTACGTTCAATACGAGAGCTGGTTCAAGATCAGACATTACGATTTGTTCGCCAACAGGGTGAAGCATTTTTGCTTATCTCTGCCTTCATGTTGGCCATTGCAGCACTCTTAACATGGCCACTGGCTCAATGGCTCAGCCGCCCTATCATTTCCATGCAAAAGGCGACAAAAAAATTAGCGGCAGGAAAGTTCGATACTCGTATATCGGTAAAAGGTGCAGATGAGTTAGCCAGCCTTAGCTGTGACTTCAACAACTTAGCTTGCACCTTAGAGCACACTAGAGAAGCTCGTAAACGTTGGGTTGCTGACACAGCGCACGAACTAAGAACACCGGTAGCGATTCTTAGAGGGGAAATTGAAGCGATGCAGGATGGTATTATTAAAATGACACCTGAAAGCCTCTCATCCTTACACCAAGAAACACTACACATTGCGCGCTTAATTGATGACTTAAACCAATTGTCGATGCATGATGTGGGTAGCTTAAGCTATGAAATGGAAGATATTTCGATAAATGAGATTATTGAACAAACTGTTCAGTCTATGACTCTTCCCTTTAATGAAGCGGGTTTAGAATTAGAGTTTGAATATTCTCAAAAAAGCCCTATTGTTATGAATGGTGATTCAGATAGATTACATCAGCTCTTTTCGAACCTGATGAATAATTCATTAAAATATACAAATGCCCCTGGTGGGCTAACCGTAAAATTAGCCAAAAAGAACAAGAAAGCCATTATTCTTTTTGAAGACACGGCACCGGGTGTTAGCGACGAAGACAAAAATAGAATTTTTGAACAGTTTTTTCGTATTGAAAATTCAAGAAATCGTGCAACTGGCGGACGGGGCTTAGGTCTCGCTATTTGCGCCAGTATTGTGGATGGACATCAAGGCACAATCAGTGCTTATCACTCCCCAGATGGTGGCTTAGGTATAAAAGTAGAATTCCCTTTAAACTACTCTCGTTAAACGAATAGGAACGAATAATATTATGAGCAAAGTACTGATTATTGAAGACGAACCAAAACTAGCAGAGCTAATGTCAGCTTACTTAGAACAAGCGGGCTATGAGCATCATCACCTTGACCGCGGCGATATTGCTGTTAATTACATCAAAAATAACCAAGTTGATATTGTTCTATTAGATCTAATGCTACCCGGTTTAGATGGCGTAGAAATTTGCAAACAAGTTCGCCAATTCAGTGGCGTACCTATTATCATGGTAACGGCAAAAGCGGAAGAGATTGATCGTCTGATTGGTTTAGAAATGGGGGCTGATGATTATGTATGTAAACCTTTTAGCCCGCGCGAAATTGTTGCTCGTGTAAAAGCCAACCTACGTCGCGTAGAGCTCGACCAAGCAGAATCACCAAGAACAGATGGCTTCGATCTAGATGTAGATCGCCTACGCGCAACTTACAAAGGCGATTTAATCGACTTAACAACTGTTGAGTTCCAATTGCTTCAATTGCTAATCAAAGAACCTGGTCGCGTTTTCGGCCGCGATCTTATAATGAAAAGCATTTATGCTGACAGCCGTGTAGTTAGTGATCGTACTATTGACAGTCACATCAAAAAACTGCGTAAAAAAATCTCTGCTGTGGCCCCAGAATTAAATGTCATCCATTCTGTTTACGGTGCTGGCTATCGTTTCGAAAACAACGACTAACAACTCCCTTACCTAAGGAATGGCGTTGAACAATTTTTTTGATGTCTTGGTATTTTCTTTCTCTATAACCATGCCAATATTTTTGATATTGGCATTAGGAGTTATTTTATACCGAATACGAATCATCAATGATAACTTCATTGATGTTGCATCTAAATTAGTGTTCAACGTTACACTTCCCGCCTTACTTTTCATTAGCATTTCCAAGAGTGACATATCTTCAAACACCGACTATTCATTAGTGGTATATGCAATGATAGCGGTAACACTGACCTACATAATATTAGAGCTACTCCTGTCTATTTGGGAGCCTAATAAAGGCGAACGTGCGGTTTTAGTTCAAGGCGCTTTTCGCTCAAACATGGGAATTATTGGTTTAGCCTATTGCGTCAACGCCTATGGAAATGATGTTTTCTCCGTAGCATCCGCCTATTTAGGCGGAGTGACCATATTATTTAATGTCTTATCTGTCATTGGACTAAGTCGAGCCCTAGGTAAAAATACCAGCTTGGTGAGTATCTTAAAAGGCATCGCAAAAAACCCACTTATTATTGCTATTTTAGCCGCCTTTATTACTTCACTATCAGGGGTAACTCTCCCCTCAACACTCTACAAGGCAGGCGATTATTTTGCACAAATGACACTGCCGCTAGCACTTTTATGTGCAGGGGCATCGCTCAACTTTAAGTCGTTAAAAAACGGCATGCTAGGCGCTATACTGGCATCCATAGGCAAACTTATTCTCATCCCCTTCGTACTGACTTTTGGCGGTTTTTTATTAGGTTATCGCAACATGGAGCTCGGCGTATTATTCCTCATGTCATCTGCTCCAACAGCATCCGCTAGCTATATAATGGTCCGGGCTATGAACGGTAACTCCTCGCTTGCAGCAAACATCATCGTTATAACCACCATTGCCTCCTTGATTAGTACCAGCATTGGCGTTACTTTGTTACGCAGTTTCAATTTAATCTAATCCGATTAATGACTGGTACATATAATAAAGGCTAGCGAGACTCTCTTTGATTTCACAATTCCGTAAACATCGCCTTTTCTTTCTTAGTTTCGGTTGCACCCTACTCACCCTACTATTCTTTGGTGTAAACACAATCGCCTACCAGGCACTCATTATAGAAAAGCATTCAGAAGGCCAAGACAAACTACTGGATTACGTTATTGAGTTGCGCAACGAATTAAAAAACTATCATATTCTTCCTTATGCGCTTGCTGACAATCCAACTTTACTTGCCTTTATGAACAATCCTAAAGACCCTGTTTTAACGCAGCGATTACAACGCCAACTAGAGGATTTGACCCATGTATCCAAAACACAGGATTGGTTTATTTTATCGGCACAAGGAGACCTTTTAGTCTCCAGTGAGCAGTCCCCGCATTTCGATTTAGACGACTACTTCAGTAAACAAGACCTAAGCAATGTCCTTAAAGAACAGCAAGGAGAATATATACTGGTATCGGGCTATAACCCAAAACAATATAAATCAGCTCACCTAGTATTGGCTCCTGTCTATACAAAAACAGGCTTAGCTGGCGCAGTTGCCGTTAGAATTAACGTCAGTGATTTGATTGAACGCTGGAACCTTCTTGACGATCTCGTAGTCATGACTGATCAAAACAGCCTCATATTTTTAGCGAGCAAATTAAACCGCCTTTTAGTGAGCAATTGGCTAGATTCACCTACGGAAGTTAAGTTTCTAAACAATACTCGCTCTAAAGTTTACCACCTAAACGATGAAAACTATCTTTTACAGAATGTCACTTTAGATGATCTAAAATGGCAAATTCACTATTTATCAAATTTAAAAGGTATTCACAAAAAAGCTCAGAACATCGCTTTTATCAGCCTTGGCATTTTTGCTCTAATATTTCTTTTCTGGCTATACCGCCGCGAGCGATCTTTAAAAATTGCCTCTAAATTAGAGAACGAAATACTGATTGCTAATAGCGCTCAACGTCAAAGAGTTTTAATAGAAAATACGCATGTCGGGCTTCTGCAACTCACAAAAAGAGGAGAAATATCCTTTGTAAACCCGATGGGAGTACGCTATTTTGGTCAGAGAGCTGAACTTAATAACCATTATTTACATGAATTCCTACCCAATTGCCCAGAAAATAAAATCGCATTAGCTTTTATTAAATCCTTACACACACAAGAGGTTACGGGAAATACACTCGCAGAAAACCTATTAGAGCAAGAAGTCGTCTTGCAAAAAGAAGACGGGTTAGTTTTTCCAGCACTACTCTCAGTATCCTCCTTAAAGTGGAGTGATTCACAAGGCTACTTAGTAACCCTACTTGATATTAGTAAACGAAAAAAAGCAGAGCTAAACTTACTTGAGGCAAACACCCGCCTTGAGGAACGCGTATTGGAACGAACAAAGGCACTTGAAGCCGCTCAAAAGGAGCTATTAAGAACCGAAAAACTCGCTGCTATAGGACAAATGTCCACCGCCATTGCACACGAGCTAAATCAACCCTTAACAGGCATAAGAACGTTAGCCTACACTGCAGAACTATTACTTAGACGCCAAGATTCAGAGCAAGCGTTAAAAACCCTCATCGACCTAGAATCTCTGGTTGTAAGGATGCAAAAACTAACTAGCGAGTTAAAAGTACTCGCCTATCGAAGACCTGAACAGCTTGCTCCAACCTCAATCAAGAATTCTATAGAAGGAGCCATAGAAAGCCTTGGAGATGATGCCAATAACGTTCATTGGGAAATTACATTCAAGGATTTAGACTCCGTCATCGCTGAGCCAACTCGATTAGAGCGTATATTCTCTAACTTAATTAGTAATTCAATTCAGGCTTGTGCAGAACTAAAAATCATACCGCATATAAAAATATCCTTAGAAAAACACGACACTCAAATAACCATAAACTACCAAGACAATGGCCCAGGTATAGAAAACACTCAGCTCATTCATATTTTCGAACCTTTTTTTACGACAAAGCCAATCGGAAAAGGTTTGGGGCTGGGCCTTGCCATTAGCGCCAACCTTGCAAAAGACATGAATGGCGTACTCAAAGCAAGCCACGATGATGAATCAAGACTCGTATTCCGCTTAACACTGTTAAAGGCCTAATATGGAAAACTGTAATCCCAATAATCACATTGAAATCTGGCTTCTTGACGACGACGATATTGTTCGCTCAACCACGGCGCAGTGGTTGCGTTTATCAAACTATGAAGTAAGAGAGTTTCAAGAAGGCCAAGAGTTACTAAACCAATTTAGGCTTGGATTACCTTGCATTATCGTTAGCGATATACGTATGACGCCAATCGATGGCTTAACGCTAATGAGCATCTGTCTATCAAAAGAAAATGAACTGCCATTTATCCTTATTACTGGACATGGGGACGTCGACACCGCCGTCAACTCCTTGCGTGACGGTGCGTTTGATTTTCTTGAAAAACCCTTCGACCCAAACAGACTGCTACAAACAGTCGAAAAGGCCATTCAACTGAGAAGCGTTCAACTCCAACATGCCAATCAGTCACAATACCTTGGAGACTTGCACGGCTTAGAAGAAACCATTATTGGTAAAAATGAGCAGATCGTCCGGGTCAGACAACAAATTCTCACCTTTGCTAGTATGGACACGCATGTCATAGTGTATGGGAAAACAGGCTGCGGCAAAGAGCTAGTTGCAAAAGCGCTACATGACTGCAGCCCTAGAAGCTCCAGCCCTTTTGTTGCCATAAACTGTGCCGCTATTCCAGCAGAGCTGTTTGAAAGTGAGCTGTTCGGACATGAAGCCGGCGCTTTCACAAGTGCTAATAAACAAAGAATTGGCAAACTTGAGCACGCCAGTGGCGGGACCTTGTTCCTTGATGAAATAGAAAGCATGCCTCTGGCGATGCAAATTAAATTGCTGCGCGTATTACAGGAAAACCAACTTGAACGAGTCGGCAGCAACAATACTATCCAAATAGACCTAAGAGTAGTCGCTGCTGCAAAAAGTGACCTACAGACACTAGAAAATTTTAGGCAAGATTTATTCTTCCGATTAAATGTATCTCAAATACATCTCCCCGACTTACGTCACCGAGGATTAGATATCCCATTGCTTTTTGAACACTTTTGTCGCATTGCAGTTAACGAACGAGGTGGAGATTTTAGGCAACTCAGTCCAATCGACCATGAGACCCTGACATTGTATGGTTGGCCAGGGAATGTCCGGGAGCTTAGAAATGTCGCACTACGTTACGCGCTTGAACCCAATACCAGTGTGGCCAAAATTTTAGCAGGTTATCAAGCTCAGGACGATATAGACACCATCACACCGCTTCCCCTTAGCGTCAAGGTACAAGAGTTTGAGCGTAGTTTAATTGAAGCCAGCATTCGACAGCAAAAAGGTAACATTCAGCTTGTCTTAGAACAGCTTCAACTACCACGCAGAACCTTGAACCAAAAAATGCAAAAATACGGACTCAATAGAACAGACTATTTAGACTAACACCCACCCCGCTAACCTTCTTTCATAAGCGCACATCAGATAAACATATTAATAAAGTGATTCTCATATAAAATTTTTAATGAGAATCACTTGCATTGAATGCCAAAAGAATCTTTAATGATAACCATTATCAGATTGAGGCAACATACGATGCAATTAAACATGCGCGATGTGTATGACAATGCAGGCAACATAAAAGAAGAAGTGGCACCATGGCTATCGGGTCACAAACAACTTTTTTCTCTACTTCCGAGTTTGCAATTAATTAACCAACACCTAAGTAGTAATGCTGATGTTTCAATCCATGAAGAAGCGCAATCAGGTATCTATTTCTCCTTCTTAGCTTCGGGACCAATCAAAACAGCAAAAGACATTAACTCTGTGCAAATTACATATCAGCCAAAAAATATCAACGGCCAGTTTATGATGGCAAAAGGAGATGAGCACAGTTTGCTTCAAACCCGCATTAGCCCAGTCCAACTGGCTGCAATACTTGGTGAAACGGAAGATCAAATTATTCAGCATTTTACGGCTATGGGAGAAAAACTGGGGAATGAGCATGGAATCATCCAACTCCCTATCACAGAAAGAACCATGTCATCGATGGATCTGATACTGGCACACAAAGGCCACTCCATCAGCCTTGCTGGGCATCTTTATTCAGTCATATTTACACTAATTGAACAATTGCAAATGCTTAGCCACTTATCGCAGTGTGAAGATTGCCAGAGTAAACTGTTCCATGCGCAAAACCTAATTGAAACCCCTGAGCACGACGCATTAAATATCAAGCGATTAGCTCAACAGGTTGGACTTAACACCGAAGCACTCGAAATTGGTTTCAACCTTATCGTTGGGCAACCTATAGAGCATTACTGCACTCGCAGCCGAATTAAATCTGCAGCAGCTCAATTAAGGCAAGACCCCAGCGCTAAGCCACATATTGTTGCTCAAAGCGGCTTTTCTGAAGATCAGTTTGAAGCGGCTTTTATTCAACACTTTGGTGTCAGTAGCCACCAATACGGACAAATTCACTAAATGTTAAAAGTTAAGGCATAACATGGCTAAATCAACAATTGCCCTTATTTACGGCACAGATACAAACAATACCGAAGAAGTTGGCCATAAGATTGCCAAACAGTGGGAAGAACTTGGCGAGCAAGTAGATATATTTAACATCAAGGATATTGAGCTTGGCTTACTAGAAGAATATTCCATGCTCATTTTAGGTATCCCAACTTGGGATTTTGGCGGCATTCAATCCGACTGGGAAGACATTGGAGACAGCTTAGCTGAACTTGCCCTTGAAGATACCGTTATAGCGCTATATGGACTTGGCGATCAGTTTGGTTACGGCGATTACTTCATCGATGCCGTAGGCTGGTTGTATGAAAAACTATTACCAACAAATGCTACCTTTATTGGGCAATGGTCTACAGAAGGTTATGAATTTGAGGCCTCTAGAGCCTGTATTGAAAGTAAAAAATTCTTCATCGGTTTGGCGATCGATGAAGATCAACAGTTTGAACTCACTGATCAGCGTATTGAGCAGTGGGTTATCCAACTTTACGCAGAGAGAGCTGTAGAAGCCGCCTAAATTATCGCCTGACTGGCCATTTGATTGAAACTAACGACTCAAATTTGGTTTACCCACACATTCGCTGCCCCGAATGCCCAAATTTAGTTTTAATCAGTGAGATAATTTTACGACTTGCTCTAAATAGCGTGAAGACCGTGGCTACCTCTCCTTTCTCTCCTGCTTGGAGGTAGCCACGAATTTCTTTTCAGAAACTATTTTTTTCTAGCCACTATTCGTTATGATGTTAAAAACCTATTAAGATTTAGTTGGCGCACATGAACTTACAACTTTCTGACATTATTATTCTGCTTTTAATTGCTGCTGTTATTTACTCTTGGTGGAGAAACACATCCATACGAGAACAGGCACTAATAAGTGCCAAAAAACACTGTGAATCACTGAACCTACAACTACTTGAGGATAGTGTTGGCGGCGATGAATGGAAACCCACTTGGCATCATGGAAGAGTGAAAATAAAAAGATCCTACAAATTTGAATTCAGCTCCAGCGGGATTGCCCGCTACTCCGGAAAAATCAGTTATCTTGGGGACCAAAAAATTAAAATATGGCTAAGCCCACACGATTTTTAGCTCATACATACCTTTAACCCGCCGCCATAAAAAAATTAACGAAATACAGCGCTCCCGCACAAGATAAATCCATATTTTTATGTCAATTAATTGCAAATAAGGTCATAGTAGAAATAGAATGCTTAAGTAAACATTTGTAATGCTTTAATAGACTGAATTATGAAGGTTGAGATGCCAATGACACTCATCCACGTCTATTCGTTCCACCTATAATAAAAAGTGCAGGATATAATATGTTGGCAAACCTTAGTTTTCGTACCAAGTTACTCTCATTATTGATTGCGGCTATTCTTGGATTCGTTGTTGTGACTGCCGTTGCTTTACAAGGATTGAATGTTCAAGAAACCTCATCTTCAAAATTTGACCGTCTCACCACAGTGGATAAAGACCTAGCCTCTCTAGCCATTACATTGATGGAAGAATACGAGACACTATCTGGCATTGATAATAGTACTTATGAAGGCTTTTTGGAGGCATTAAATGCTAACCATGAAAACTTCATGATGACACTTGAAGGAGATATGAATCTACTTCAAGATCCAGAAGCAAAGAATAATATAAGTAACATTACTTCTTCATTAGCAAACTATAGCGATAACCTGAAGTTACTCGTCAATCAAAGACAAAAAGTAGGCTTTAATGGTTCCTCGGGGCTAAAAGGCGAAATTTCACAATTAGGCGAAAAAGTCACAGAAGAAATTTCTTTTCTAAGCCTAGTTAAACAAGAATTCCTACCCGTTCGTGAAGCCGAGAAGAACTTTATTTTTGAGCCAATCGCAGAAAATAAAGCCGCGTTCATGGAGCGTTACGAAAAATTCTACAAACGCGTGACGAACTTTGGCCTTGAAGAACGTTTCGGTGACATTATTAATCAGTACTTTTCAGCCGTTGAAAATTTTGACAAAGAGAATCAAGAATTAACAGATTTACAGTCACAGTTTGTAGAAAGCAAAGCAAACTTTGCTCAAACTCGTCTAACAGCTGTTGATTACATGCAAAAAGCGGTTTTAGATGCTCGCCAACAAGCTTCAACAAGCTCACAACAAGCTAGTATCAGCGTCATCATTGTTAGTATTGTTGTTGCTATTATTGCTGCCCTTATGATGATGGGGATTGGTCGTAGTGTAAAAAGTACACTCAACCAAATCATTAAAGATCTAGGTAAGGTTAAAAGTGGTGATTTAACCGCTCGTTTACATGTAAACCAAAAGCGTAATGATGAGTTTGACTCTTTATGTAGCTCTGTAAACGAAATGACAACAGGATTAGGGTCAGTTATTGGTGAAGTTGTTGATACCACTCAAGGCGTCAATAATATGGTAACTGAACTGAATACTTCTGTTACCAATATCGCACAAAGCAACCGCTCAGTGAGTGAACAAACAAATTCGCTTGCCGCAGCAACCGAAGAAATATCCACCACTATATCTAGTATTTCGAGCACAACTGAAGACCTAAGTAGCCAATCCCAACATACTTACGAGTCTGCTAAAGTTGGCGCTGAAACAATTAAAGGTGCTCTGTCAAATCTTTCAAGCACTATTAGTGTCGTTAATAAAACAAGTGAGCAACTAAACGAGCTTGGTCAATTATCTAAAGATATCGATAACGTTATCGGCATGATCAATGACTTGGCAAACCAAACAAACCTTCTTGCACTAAACGCTGCGATTGAAGCTGCACGTGCCGGTGAAGCAGGTCGTGGATTCTCAGTCGTTGCCGATGAGGTGCGCTCACTTGCTGAAAAGACAGTCGATGCCACCGCTAAAATCACAGATATTGTCAGTACAATTCAGTCATCAACACAAACGGCAATCGAGACAATGCACAGCGGTCAAGAAAGCTTGCATTCGATTGAAGAGTTCAGTGAAAAAGCAGAATTGGCTATTCGTGAAATCGAGCGCAATGCTCAAACAAGCTCAGCCTCTTCCATTGATATGGCTCGCTCCATCCAAGAAGTTGCGAAAACGGCGGTACACATGAGTGAAGAAATGGACACAATTGCGCAGCAACTTCAACGTGATAATAGTTATATTAATAGCATTGAAGGTAATACCCGTGACATTCACAGCCAGGTTAGCAGCTTAGATAACAAAACGAGCATGTTCACTACTCGTTAATCTAAACAATAAAACTAGCGATATAAAAAAACCGACTTTGACAGTCGGTTTTTTTTGGTCATTTTTCGTTAGTAAAAAGAACACTGCCCCTAGATATAACTATAGGTCAGCAAATTCTTTTTCCCAACGTTTCGCTTCTTTCTTAGAAGGACCACCTAGAGCATTCACTGCTGTACGCATACGAGCACGTGAGATATCAGAACCTAGAATCGCCATTGAATCGAAAACAGAAACAGACGCGGTTGTTCCAGAGATAGCAACAAATAATGGCGCAAAGAAATCTTTCGGCTTAACCTCCATAGCTTGAGCCAAAGTTTTCATTTCATTAAAGATTTCATCTTTTTCCCATTTGCTCAATGCTTCCAAACGCCATAAAGCGAACTGCATTGCCTTACGCAGCATTTCTTCTTCCATCTTAATTGAAGAGAAATCTTCTTTGGTAATTGGCAACATACCTTTTAAGAAAAAGCCAGCTACATCAGCAACATCCGAGAAAGTTTCAACACGCGGAATCACTAGCGGCAGAATCTTCATCAAATATTCGGGGTTAAGCGCCCATTCAACATATTTTTGAGCAAAGGTTTCAGGTGTTAAATTCTCACGAATCCACATACCATTTAGCCAGCTCAATTTTTCAACATCAAAAACTGGACCACCCAAAGAAACACGCTGAATATCAAAGTGCTCGATCATTTCGTCTAACGAGAATTTTTCACGCTCATCAGGCATAGACCAGCCCATGCGGCCCAAGTAGTTTATTACCGCTTCTGACATGTACCCCATACGCTGATAATATAAAATACTCGTTGGGTTTTTACGTTTTGATAACTTAGATTTATCAGGGTTACGTAACAAAGGCATATGACATAAAGTCGGCATATCCCAACCAAAGTATTGGTATAACAAAATATGCTTAGGCGCTGAGTTGATCCATTCTTCACCACGGATAACGTGGGTAATTTTCATTAGATGATCATCAACCACATTTGCCAAATGGTAAGTCGGCATGCCGTCTGCTTTTAACAATACCTGCATATCCACTTGAGCCCAATCAATTTCAATTGTGCCTCGAAGCATATCCTGAACAACACATGTACCCTCTTCAGGTATTTTCATACGAATCACATAAGGAATACCAGCATCTAATTTTGCCTGTATTTCTTCTGGTGTCAGGTTAAGTGCACGACCATCATACTTTTGTGGCAAGCCTTGCTCTTTTTGCTCATGACGCATTTGATCCAATTCTTCAGTTGTTTCAAATGCATAGAAAGCATGGCCCTTATTGATCAACTCTTGAGCGTATTGCCCATAAATATCGCCCCTTTCACTTTGACGATAGGGACCATATTCACCACCTACATCAGGTCCTTCTGCCCAATCTAGACCTAACCAACGTAGCGCATCTAAAATCATTTTTTCTGATTCTGGTGTACTACGAGTTTGGTCAGTATCTTCAATACGTAAAATGAACTTACCGCCCATTTTGCGTGCGAAGGCCATATTAAATAGCGCAATATAAGCTGTACCTACATGTGGATCACCCGTTGGAGACGGTGCAATACGTGTTCTTACCTCTGACATAAAAATCTCTTTTATTAGTTGCCTGAAATGCCGCTATTATAAGCGTCTCATAAGATATGAGTAAGGGGTTAAACTGAACTTTTCTACTTAAGAAGTTTGATATTCACTCAACTTTACTTTCTATATACCTAAGCTGCGAAAGTCGAACCCCTATTTCCACATCTGTTTTCAAAGCAACTAATGAGCGAGACAATAAGCACTGCTCATACCCTCCCGCCAACATTGACTGAATACGCTCTGAAAAAAACGGTAAGTTTGCATAAATCTCTTCGATTGTAGGAAACGAACCGATGATACCTAAGGCCGTTTTCGGACCAATTCCTTTAACACCAGGGATACGATTGGTGGTATCTCCCACTAAAGCCCAATAATCTATTAGCTGTTCAGGCTCAACACCATATTTTCCAGGCACCCAGATCTTGTCATAGCCTAATTTAGCAAAATAATCATATTGAAGGATTCGATCATCCCCCAGTAGCTGGGTAAAACCTTTGTCTGTTGAAATAATATAAGACTTAACATTTATACTCGCTGCCTTTACTGCTAACGTCGCAATAAGGTCATCGGCTTCCCAACCATCAATCCTCAAACAGGGTAAATGATTGAAACGAAATACTTTTGCAAAGCTTGGCAAAGAGTCAAGTAAGGCGTCGTCCATTGGAACTCTACCTAGTTTATATTCTGGGTAAACTTGGTGACGCCATGTTTTGCCATTTGAGTCAAATACAACAACAGCGTAAGAGGGAGAAAATTGGTGAGTGAGTTTCGCTAAAGCTTCAACGGCTATACTTTGAGTCCGCTCAATACGGCGAGTGGGATCTTTCTCTGACTCTAGTGCGGCATAAAGACGCCGGATCAAGTTCAATCCGTCAACAATTAGTAATTTTTTATCCACTCCAAACCCTTATTTTTGCTGCATTGTTTGACGTTTACTTGAATTTAATAGGGTAACATGGGTAAAGATTCATCACGACAACCTGACTACCGTTATAACCAAAAGGATTCTGTTATGAACAAACAACCCGTCTATTTTTGCCTTAGCATTCTTTTAGGAGCAACGACTCACAACGCTTTTGCCTCACCTTTAAACGCTGTTATCGGCTTAGACAATAGTCAGATTGTGGAAACCAGCAAGCAGCTCAGCCTTCATCCGAACTCAGGATCACTGCTACCTCTCCAAGACAATTTCGCGCCTATCACTCACCTAGAAAACGACGTTAATGCCAACTGGTTTGATTTAATAAATCAAAAAGTAAGAGTAGAGCACAAACAAAGAGAACTAAATTATACAGGCACTCTAGCCAAAATCGAACAAAACACACGTTCTTTTGTACTTAGTAATAAAGAATTTTCTATGACATTGCCCATGGACGATTTTTACTTAATTCCACTGGAGAATTCCAACTCAGTAGATACCAAAACTAAGGATAAAACAGACACAAATAAAGCGACGCCTTACAAAGTAAGCTATCAAACTAATGAGCTTTCGTGGACGCCACAACTAAGTTTGATCTTTGATGGTGATAATGTTTCCATTTCCCAGCAAGCACTTATCCACAACAACTCAAGCTCTACCATTGAAATACAAAATAGCCTGCTACATTATTCCCGAAGCAGCGCACCTCGCCTCTATAAAGCTGAGCGCAGTTCGCTTGCGATGAGCACAGATAGAGCTGACGTAAACTATCAAGATAATGAAGTAAGCTATTCCCTAGGTGGGGCTATTTTGTCCATCGCGCCATATTCAAATACCTTAATCCCTTTACCTAGTAGCAAGAGTACAATTGATAAGCAAACACAGAAAGCAAAGCTTTATACTTATGGCAGCAACTCTGGAAAAATCAGCTTAAACTTCTATAACAACGTCAGTTTTTCATTACGCAAAAATGGTCTTCCTGGCGAATACAAGACATTTTGGAAAAGAGGAGACCTTCTTATTCCAGGAAATACGATGCACTTAGACACGAATCGTGAAGGTCGATCAGTTAGCGTTATGACAAATAAAAGCCAAGATATCACTGGTTATTTAACCTTGGTCAGTGCCTCATCACAAAAACTACCTAGCACTCAAGTCTGGAAAGCAACTATTGAAAATCACTCAAATACGCCTCAACAGTATTCAATTGAACAAAGTACTAATGGCGTTGTGGAAGTATTAGAAGGTAGTGATGTGGTTCCAATAAATGCGAATAGCTTAATAATTTCAGGGGAAATAAAAGCAAACTCGCAAAAAACGATTACTTATAAAGTAGATGTAAAAAACTAAAATAGAAGGAATGTGAAAAACATTGATTAAAAAAACAGCTCCGCTTGCATTAATTTTTCACATTCAAACTCTATTTAAAATATTTCGTTATGATATGGTCAATAGTCATAATAGATATAGCAAGAATGGCACTGCCGAAAGCGAAAAACTTAAGGTACTATTATAACTATATTTCATACTACGAGCCCACAGAGATCTATGAAAAAGCATATTATACCATCACTCATCGCTGCAGCCGTTCTAAGTAGTACAGCTGCCCATGCTGAAAGCATCTACGAAGTATACAAACTTGCTAAACAACATGACCCAGGTTTACGAGCTGCCGCAGCGACATACCAAGCGCAAAAAGAAGGCGTAACCGTTACCAAAGGCAACTTATATCCTAGCCTTAGTTTTAGTGGCAGCTTAGGCTACAGTAATGTTGATGCCCCCTCTATTGAATACGACAACAATTCAAATACATTATCACTGGATTTAAGCTACCCAATTTACTCTCCAGCGCTCAACTATGCTGTAGATGCAGTAGAAATCAGTTCAGAAAGTGCAGGCGTTAGCTTTAATAACTCCGAAGAAGACTTAGCACTAACCACTCTAACTGAATATTTTAACCTACTAATAGCCCAGTCTACTCTGCAAACAACGGAAGCTTTAGTAAAGAGTACCGCAAGCCAGTTAGATCGTGCCAAAAAACAATATGAAGTTGGTTTGGCTTCTATCACCGATTTACAAGATGCCCAAGCAGAATATGACTCAGTACGCGTGACTGAATTAAGCGCACGATCCAGCGTATCTTATGCGCAAAAAACTTTATACCAAAGAACTGGTCAAGTAATTAATAACATCCCTCAGCTGGCTAAAAACTATCCTATACGTCTAGATCCAAATATGACGGTAGACACCTTAATTGCCAAAGCACGTATGGATAATAAAGAGCTACAAATACTCAATTACTCAGTTGAAAGTGCAGAGAATAACATTAACATCCAGAAAGCCAACGGACGCACTCCAACCGTGGCTATTACAGGGTCCCTGTCTCGCACTGACAATGACTACAGCGTTAGCACTTCATCCTTAACTGATGGTGCGACTAATACCTCTTCCATTGCGTTAGGCGTTACCATTCCGTTGTACAGTGGTGGAGCGATTAACGCTTCTGTTAGACAAGCAACAGCACAAGCTGAGTCAGCGACCGAACAAAGAGCAAGTTCATTGCAGGCAATCGAACTTAATATTCGAAGTCTATATCTAGACCTACAAACGGCAGTTGCTCAGATCGATGCTCAGCAGCAACTCATTCGATCTCGCACAAGTGCTTTAGAAGCGACTAAAGCGGGTTACGATGTAGGTACCCGCAACTTAGTTGAATTACTGGATGCTCAATCTAATCTATATAACGCACAGAACACATACGAGCAATATCGATACAACTTCGTAGTGAAAAAGCTAAACCTGTTAGAGGTAACTGGCGACCTTACAGAAGACAAAATCAAAGAACTCGACAAATGGTTAGTCGCAAAAAACTAATTTAACGTTGAACATTGCCCAATGAAAAAGCCGCAAAACATCGTTTTACGGCTTTTTTCGCTTTCCACTCAACCAATCATTTTAACTTAGCGAGCAATCAGTTTTTCTCGTTTGGTGAAACGAGCCAGCACTTTAAACAAACCGAATGCATCACGACTACCAGCCAACTCACGAATAGAGTGCATGCCAAAAGTAGGTAAACCGATATCAATTGTTGGCACACCAATTTCACCTGATGTAATTGGCCCTATCGTACTACCACAAGACATATCGCTACGCACAACAAAACACTGAACCTCATAATTCTCTTCAGCAGCAATATCGCGATACACACTGGCTGTTTCGCTATTTGTTGCATAGCGCTGATTAGCATTTACTTTAATCACCGCACCTTTATTAATAGAAGGTGCATGGTTCTTATCGTGCTTATGAGCGTAATTTGGATGCAAAGCATGAGCATTATCAGCTGAAACCAACATAGACCGCTGTATCGTCTGAACATATTGCTCTGGATTCGGGGTTAGGCGACGCAATACATCCTCTAAAAATGGGCCATTTGCACCGCAAGCAGACAAACTACCAATCTCTTCATGGTCAGTGCAAATAAGCAAGCTAGGACGTTGTTGATCGGACTCCAACAAAGCACGTAAACCAACAAAGCAACTTAACAAATTATCTAAACGCGCTGAACATATATACTCTTTATGCAAACCAACGAGAGCAGCTGGCTGTGTATCGTACAAGCTCAACTCAAAATCAAGAACCATATCAATAGACAGATCAGCATATTGCTTTTCAAGCTGGGACTTTAACAACTCATGCAGATCAAACTCGTTTTCTGCACCGCATAAAATGGGTAAAATCTCTTCTTGCGGATTAACAGAAAAGCCTTCATTGGCTTGAGGATTCAAATGGATCGCTAAGTTAGGTACCACAGCGATTGGGTCTTTAAAATCCACTAGACGGCTTATAATATCGCCATTTTTTGTTTTCAGCGTAATACGACCTGCAATGGATAAATCTCGATCTAACCAAGTATGGAGCAAAACACCGCCGTATACTTCAACCCCCAACTGGTGATAACCAAAGCGATCAACTTGCGCATTAGGCTTCAATTTCAAACAAGGGCTGTCCGTATGAGCCCCAATCATACGCCAACCACTTTGACTCAAATTGAGCTGAGGCGTTGTAAAGGCGATCAAAGAAGATTCATTGCGCGTAACAAAATACTTCCCGCCCTCTTCTACCACCCAATCATCTTCTTCTAATAATTCAGTAAAGCCTTCTGCCAGTAGAGCATGACGCATACTAGCAGTAGCATGAAAAGGAGTCGGAGAAGACTGAAGAAATGACAGTAAAGAGTCGTTAAAATTTGAAAATTCCATAATGTCCTATTAAGCAAAATGCTTTAAAAAAGTGACTTTTTAACACTTTGGCTAGCCTTACAGCCCAGTGTCTAATATGATTTTACCAATGACGTATAAAATAGACAGAGAGAGCCCTTATCGGATGAACTATAAACGCCTTTTGCTTTGCCTTTTAACAGGCTATACCTTTGCCTCAACACCTGCGTCTGCTTATCAGGAGCTACAGCCTCCTCATGAATATGACAAAGTATCAAAAGAGCTCGTTGAGATGCTTGAAGGCATTCATTATAACAGACCTCAGATTGATGATGCTATTTCCGAAAAAGCTTTCGATTACTATATTGATTCCCTAGACCCAAGCAAAAGTTTTTTCCTAAAAAGTGATATAGACAAACTATCTCAATACAAAGATAGCTTTGACGATGCCTTAAGAAATGGTGACACGACGGTCGCATACACAATTTACAACCTTTACCTTGAGCGTTTAGAAAAACGACTTGTAAGCCTTCAAGACCAGTTGCCGGAGATGATCAAAGGCTTCGACTATACAATCGATGAGTCTCTTAATGCAGATCCAGACACCCTAAAATGGGCGACAACTGAGACAGAACTGGATGACTACTGGCGCAAACGATTAAAAAACCGAGCGCTAACCATGAAGTTAAACGGTGAAAGTGAAGAGAAAATCCTATCTACACTTGAACGCCGCTATAAAAATCAAATTAAACGCGTCGACCAAACTAACGCCGTTGATGTATTTCAAACTTTCGCCAATTCAATCACCGCAGCGCTTGACCCTCATACCAATTACTTTGCACCGCGCGCCTCAGAAGCCTTTAACATTAACATGAGCTTATCTCTAGAAGGCATAGGTGCGGTTCTGCAAATGGATGACGACTACACCAAAGTTGTACGTTTGGTTCCTGGCGGACCAGCAGCAACTCAAAGTGAGCTATCACCTAATGATCGTATTATCGCAGTAGGCCAAGAAGGCGAACCTATGATCGATGTCGTCGGTATGCGCCTTGATGATGTTGTCGACATGATCCGTGGTGAACGAGACACCACAGTAATATTAGAAGTCACGCCAAGCAAAGGTGACACCCAGACAAGCAAGCGCATTAGTATTGTGCGAAAAAAAGTGAAGCTAGAAGATCAATCAGCTAAAAAAGAAATTGTTGAAGTAGAACGTGATGGCGAAAAATACAAAGTTGGCGTTATTACTCTACCAACTTTTTATTCAGACTTCGCGGCCATCCAAGCGGGCGATAAAAACTACAAAAGCTCTACTCGCGACACTAAAAATCTCATCGAGGAATTACGCAAAGAAGATATTTCAGCGCTTATTCTTGATCTAAGAAACAATGGTGGCGGTTCTCTACAAGAAGCCAATGCCTTAGCTGGATTGTTTATTCCATCTGGTCCAACCGTACAAATCCGCGATCAAAGTGGACGTGTCACACCATTAGGTGATTCAGATCCTGCTATTGTTTACAGCGGCCCTATGGCTGTTTTGGTAAACCGTATGAGCGCATCTGCTTCTGAAATCGTAGCTGGTGCTTTACAAGACTACGGGCGCGCTCTGATTCTTGGCGACCAAACCTTTGGCAAAGGCACTGTTCAAGTATTACAAGACATGGACAAAGGACAACTGAAGGTTACTCAAGCAAAATTTTATCGTGTCTCTGGTGAAAGCACCCAACACAAAGGTGTGATGCCAGATATTGCCTTCCCATCATTGGTCGATAAAGACGCAATCGGGGAAAGCGCATTAGATAACCCTTTACCTTGGGATAAAATCCATGAAACGCGCTACCCGATATACTGGAATATGCCTGCTTACTTACCTATTTTAGAACCGCGTCATGAAGCAAGAATGGCTAAAGACCCAAATTTCATTGCGATTAATGGGCAAATAGAAGAATTTAAAAAACAAGCTGAGACCTATAAAACCATTTCTCTAAAAGAAAGCACTCGCATACAACAAAAAGAAGACAACAAAAAAAGTGAGCTAGAACGAGAGAACACTCGTCGCAAAGCACTAGGGCTCGAACTACTTACATCGGTTGAGGATATTAAACCCGTAGAAGAAGACACTTATGCCAAAGAAGCCTCTGAGATCCTATTAGACTTTATTGCCACCAATCAAATGGCAGAGAAGCAAGCAGAGCAAAAAACAGCACAAAACTAAACGACAAAGCATAAAGAACGAAAAATAGTATTACACTGTTTTTCGTTCTTTATTTATGCGTCATCTAAAATCCTTAACCCACTATACGAACATTACACCATGGCAAAAGCGTCATCTGACCGGAACACAATCGACCTATTTGGTAAATCCCCTGGCCGTCCTCGCACCCAACCTCTCACTCGCAAAGATCAACTCAAGATTAATAAACGAGCACAACGCGAAAAAGAAAAAGCACAGGGGCTAAAACGCTTAGAACTCATCATAGAGCAAGAAATGATCGACAAACTAGATAAACTCTGCGAGATAAATGGGTTAAAACGCGCCGAGTGGTTAACACAACAAATTAACAAAAGCTTAGCGACGCCCAAAAACACAAGATCCAAAAAATAAGGCCATTCATGATGGTGATTTGCTATACTCACCAGCCAAATGAATTAGCAAGCTACCGAACAGATTTAATATGGCCAAACTGTACTTTTACTACTCGGCAATGAACGCTGGAAAATCCACTGTTCTACTGCAGTCCGCTCATAACTACCAAGAGCGAGGTATGCGAGTTTTACTCCTTACAGCATGATAGACGACCGATTTGAAACAGGGCAAATTACCTCTAGAATTGGCATATCAGCAACAGCCAGTTTGTTTGATAATAATAATGACCTCATCACATTAATCAAAGATGATGATCAGTCAAAACCCTTAAACTGTATATTGATTGACGAAGCGCAATTTTTAACCAAAGAGCAGGTATTCGACCTTTCTGATGTTGTTGATAAGTTGCATATTCCTGTTTTGGCATTTGGTATTCGAACAGACTTCCAAGGTGAGCTATTCGAAGGCAGCAAAGCATTACTCGCTTGGTCAGATAAACTAATAGAATTAAAAACCGTGTGTTACTGTGGCAGCAAAGCGACTATGGTCATTCGACCCAATGCACAAGGAATCCCCGTAAAAGAAGGCGCTCAAGTAGAAATAGGCGGCAACGACCGTTACTTGTCCGTTTGCCGAAAACACTTTAAAGAAGCCGTGAGAGACTAATTATGTGGTTCAAAAACGCCCAGATATTCCAATTAAAAGATACCGAATCACTAGATACTAATGAGTTGATTGACAAGATTCCTGAGTTCCCGCTAAAAGAATGTGGCTCTCAGGAAGAGTTCTCTTTCGGCTGGCTTCCTTTAATTCGTAATAGTGAACAATGGAGCCTAGCCAGTGATCGCTGTTTATTGTTCCGCGCAGGCAAAGAGGAAAAAGTCTTACCATCTGCTGTTGTACGCGAAGAGCTAGAAGCCAAAGTAGCTGAAATCGAGCTTATCGAAGGTCGCAAAGTGGGTCGTAAAGAAAAGTCCGACATGAAAGACGAATTGGTTTTCACACTCCGCCCAAAAGCCTTTTCAAAGCGCACAGACATCTGGGCATACATTGATTTACAAGCTCAAATTCTAGTTCTCAACAGCACGAATGCCAGTATGACAGAGTCATTGTTTAAGCACCTGCAAACGACACTTGGCAGCTTCCCTATGACGCCATTACAAGCACAGGTTTCACCGTCTTCATTAATGACAGATTGGTTAGTAAAAAATGAAGTGCCAGCCAGCCTAGAAACAGGTGATGAATGCGAAATCCAAGATGCCTCTGAAGACAAAGCAACAATTCGCTTCAAGTCTCTAGAGCCTCTATCAGAAGACGTGACCCGCCATTTACTACAAGGCATGGCAGTGAAAAACCTTGGCCTTCGCTGGACAGACAAACTAAGCTTTGTGCTGCATGACGATCTAACATTGCGCAAAATCAAATTTGATGATGCATTAAAAGAAGCGGCTTTCAACGATTCTCAAGGTGGCGGCCTATCAGACATGGACGCAAATTTTGCACTAATGTCATTAACTATGAGAGAGTTTTTCGCCTCTTACTGCCTATGGTTTGAAATCAATTAACAGCCCATCTTTTCTTAACTCCCCAACCTTTTCCACAGATATCGTGGATAAGCTTGGGGAGAACATTGGGTAAGCTAGGTAACAAGGCACTCTTGCTACAAAGATTCAAAATGCACCAATTTGAACAGATATAATCTACCCTAATTAGCAAAGTGAAATTCAACAAAAATATCACTTAACGCCAGCATTAATTCCTAATTGAACTCAACCTATTTATAGAAACTTAAGATAAATTGAGTAAGATGAATTATGTTAAGTGGCCTTCGTATTAAAAACCATAACAGGTCAAAATACCTCATGACAAAGCAGAAGCAAGAACAAGATATAGCGATAAGAGTCACACTCGTCGGAGCCGTTTGGGACGCCCTACTAGGTTTAGCCAAAATAGTAGCCGGATATTTTTCTCAATCCCAAGCTTTGATAGCAGATGGTATTCACTCATTATCCGACTTAGTCACCGATGTCTTTGTCTATTTTGCGTCTGCTAATTCACGCCAAGGACCAGACGAAAACCACCCTTACGGCCACCTTCGTTTTGAAACCCTAACGACTGTTTTTCTTGGTATGGTTCTTATTGTTGTTGCCTTGGGCATCGGCTACAAAGCTCTCAGTGCAGAGCAATCACAAGCTCAATTAACTTGGTACGGACTTGCGGCTTTAGTGACAACCATCGTTGTCAAAGAAGCTATCTTTCATTACACCAAAAAAGCGGGCGACAAAATTGGCAGCAAAATGTTGATTGCCAATGCATGGCACAGCCGCAGCGATGCACTTTCCTCTGTTGCGGTGCTAATTGGCTTAGTTGGGGTTTACTTCGGTTATGGCTGGGCCGATATGGTGGCCTCTATTGTTGTTGCTTTGTTAATCGGCAAAATGGCTATTAGCATGGTATGGGAAAACCTAGCAGAACTGGTAGACACAGCCCCCGATCCAAAGCTCATTGCGCAAATCAAAGACACCGCCAACAGCCTAAAACACATCATGGCACCTCATGATGTTCGAGCTCGCTCTATGGCGGGAAAAATTTATCTAGATATGCACATCCATGTACCGAGCCATGCCAGCGTCAGCGAAGGCCATTACCTTGGAGATTTAGTAGCTTACACTATTAAACAAGCACACTCTCAAGTGGAAGATGTCATGGTACACGTTGATACTGACGAAACCATTCAAACTGACAGTTTTACCCACAAATCAGGAAAGCCGCCACATTTAAAACTGCCAGCACGCCATCAAATATTGGCAGATTTGGGCTTTTTACTACGCCAGCACTCAGGCTATGTGGATATACCTAACTCTCGTCTGCACTATTTAAATAACAAACTTGATTTAGAAATCATTGCCAATTCAGCCAACACTCCAGAAGGTACGGACCTAGCGCAACTAACAGCAAGAATACTGCAGGAATTACAAACAACAAGCTATATCAACAAAGCCACCGTACTTTGGGCTTTCCCTGCACAATAGAGAAAACTAATCACCAGACTTGTCAGTAAGAGTATCGTCGTTGAGATACTCCACTGGCAATGCTTTGCTTGTTTTCGCGCCCATCATTTTCAATTTCTCCGCCCTAGCAACCAAATTACCACGCCCTGCTGTTAACTTCTTCAAAGCGGCATCATGAGTACGATTCACGGCTTCTAACTTACTTCCTATGTCATCCATATCCTGAACAAAGCCCGAAAACTTATCGTACATAGCACCAGCCTGACGAGCGATCTCAATGGCATTTTGACTCTGTTTCTCGTTGCGCCAAATATTTTGAATAGTTCGTAAGGTCGCCAACAAATTTGACGGTCCGACGATAATAATATTGTGTTCAAAAGCTTCACTAAATAAACCGTTGTCGCCCTGTAATGCCAATCCAAACGCTGCCTCGATAGGAATAAACAGCAACACAAAATCCAGTGACGTGACACCAGGCAAGTCATGATAAGTCTTAGCGCTCAGCTCTTTCATATGACGTCGAACCGCATCTAAATGCTGCTTTAACGCTCTATTTCGATCTTCATCAGTTTCAGCCTCCATGTAAGCCAAATAACTGATCAACACCATTTTCGAATCAACGATAATTTGCTTACCTTCAGGAAGATGAATCACCACATCTGGCTGTAAACGTCTACCTTCTTCGGTTTGATAAGATGCTTGCGTTTCGTATTCACGACCTTTTTCCAGACCTGATCGCTCTAAAATACGCTCCAAAATCACTTCACCCCAACCACCTTGTAGCTTATTTTGACCTTTCAAGGCATGAGTCAAACTCACCGCATCGTCACTAATTTTCTGATTCAGTAGCTGAAGACCTTTGATTTCTTTCACCAAAGAAAAACGCTCACGCGCTTCTTCTTGATAACTCTTCTCTACACTTTCTTGAAACTTCTGGATTTGTGATCCAAGTGGCGTTAACAAAGAGCCTAATTGGCGCTCATTTTCTTTTGCCAATTGTTGACCTTGCTGACTCATGATTTCATGGGCCATTTGCTTGAATTCTGTTTCGTTTTGCTTTTTTTGCTCGCGATAAAAGGCTTCTTTTTCCTGCCAAACACTTTGCGCGGCAGCAAATTGTTGCTCTAAAGTCAGTGACTCTTTTTCCAAATAATGAATCTGATCTTTCGAATGCTCTAAAAGACGCAGCAATTCCTCATTTTGATGCTGCATTTTTTCTTGTGTGTGCTGCCACTGACGACGCATAGCCTGTACAATACCACCAGCAATGCCAGATAGTAGAATCGCGCCGATACAAAAGCCCGATAACACCCAAACTGATTGCGAAAGCCAATCTGTCATATAAATTTAAACTCGCTATTTAAAATGTCTGTTTTAATACGGCATTGGCGCATAAAGCCGTCGCACTAAGGTTTCAATAAGTTTACATGGATTACTACCTAAGCCCAACACACACGCAACGCTTTGATCTAGAAATAAAAAATAGTCAGTTCATTACCACTGTTTGCCGCACAAACGGCCGTGATGCAGCAAAGGCTTTTATTGAAGAAATGCGCCAGCGCTACCCTGATGCAAACCATCACTGTTGGGCATTTATCGCAGGTATGCCGAACAATGCCCATTTATGGGATCAAAGTGACGATGGCGAGCCCAAAGGAACCGCAGGAAAACCCATGTTGAATGTGTTACAACATTCAGATTTTGGTGAAACAACGGTGGTCGTGACACGCTTTTTTGGCGGTGTAAAACTTGGAGCAGGCGGCTTAGTCAGAGCCTATAGCCAAGCCGTGCAAGAAGCACTGTCGCAAACAGAATATGAAAATGTGTATCCACGCAGCCCCGTTCAGCTAAAAATCGCCTACCCTTTACTGGGAAAGGTTGAATATTGGCTAGAACAGAGCGATATAGAAATAACCAACAAAACATACAGTGACAACATAGTCATAGACCTTGCTGTTATTGAACGTACTTGGCCTGAACATAAAACCGTCTTGACGGATTTGTGCCAAGGCAGCTTAACTTTAATTAAACCGGACAACCAATAACTATGTACCAAACTGGACAAAGATGGAGTAGCCGCAACGAGCCAGATCTCGGCGTAGGCATGATAGTAGACACACAAAACAAGTCTTTTACCTTGCACTTCCCTGATGCGGAAGCGGATCGTCAATACTCAAATGACCAGACCAGTCTTGTTCGACGCACTTTAACTGTCGGCGATCAACTGCACTTCCAAGATGAAACCTTCACCGTATTAGAAGTGGAAGAAATTGATGACTTAATCGAATACCGTATCAGCGAAGATGATGATTGGTTAGAAGAATCCATCATTCAATTTCCTCGCAACGACAAAAACGAGCTAGATTCTTTATTAGCCCTGTCACCAGCTCGTCGTATGTGGTTTGACTTGCGTCGCCATACGCTTGAACACCAAGCTGCGAATGCTGCATCGACAGTACGTGGCCTAATGGGCTTAAAAGCAGAACTTCTACCACACCAAATTTATCTCGCCCATGACATTGCTAATCGCCCGAAAGCACGCGCTCTATTGTGTGACGAAGTGGGGATGGGTAAAACCCTAGAAGCAGGCCTGATCTTACATCAACGCTTATTAAACGGCCTTTGCAAACGCGTACTCATTTTAACGCCAACTAACCTACAACATCAGTGGCTGGTTGAAATGCTGCGCCGCTTCCACCAGCCATTCTCACTGATTAACGAATCTGTGTACGAAGATTTCACGGAAGGCGACGACAACCCATTCGAACAGCAACCATTCGTCATCTCGCCAATCGATTGGGCAAGCCAACACCCCAAAGCCACTCAACATATGTTGGATGCCGAATGGGATATGGTGATAGTCGACGAAGCTCATCACCTTGCTTGGCACCCTGAAACACCAAGCATAGGCTATCAAGTCGTAGCACGTTTAGCTGCGAAAACAGAATCCTTATTACTATTAAGCGCGACACCAGAACAAACTGGCGAGCGTGAGCATTTCTCCCGCTTACAGCTGTTGGATGCCGATCATTATCATGACTTCGAGCACTACCAAGTACAACAGCAAGCCTTTAAGCAAGCAGCAGAATTGGCAGAAACCTTATTACCCTTCAGCCAAGAAAACGGCTCACCAGAAGCGCTTGATTGGAATGTGGAATTTGGCGCCTATCTAACAGAAGTCAGTGCCAAAGAATGGTTCCAAGCACTCACCACAAAATCGGGAGCAGAACAAACCGAGGCGGCAAAAGAAGCCATTAGTTGGCTGATCGACCGCCACGGAACGGGGCGCGAAATGTTCCGCAATACACGCGCTGCAGTGGGCGGCTTTCCCGATCGTTACCTACATCCTTACCCATTGGATAATAATGAGTATTTCGAATCTGCGAATCGTCACGTACAACCAGAAACCGAAGTCGCCGATGGCCTATGGGAAAAAGATCCGCGTTGGGTTTGGCTAAAAGAGTTCTTAGAATGCCAAGCAGACAAGGTTCTTGTCATTTGCCATAGTGCAGACATGGCACAATGGCTAAATGATCAGCTGACTTTCGCCGGCTTCCAAAGTGCGGATTTCCATGAACAAATGCCACTGATTCACCGTGATCGTGCTGCAGCGTATTTCGCAGACGATGATGGCGCACAAATTTTGGTGTGTTCAGAAATCGGCAGTGAAGGACGTAATTTCCAATTCAGCCATCACATTGTCATGTACGATCTACCTGAACACCCAGACTTACTTGAACAGCGTATTGGTCGCCTTGATCGCCTAGGGCAACTAGACGACGTGCAAATACATGTACCTTACATCAAAGAAAGTGTACAAGAACGTTTATTCCACTGGTATCACCACGCTCTGAATGCATTCTGCCGCACCACAGGGTCTGGTGATAAAGTTGAAGAAGCCTTTGGTGACAGCCTGCATGCCTATTTGCACGGACAAGACGACGACACAGATCTGCTTAAAGAAGCCAACATTTACCATGAAGCCCTATTAAAGCAAATGGAAGAAGGCCGAAATCGCTTGCTAGAAATGAGTTCATGCCGCCCAGAGCAAGCCCATGCGTTAATCGATCAGATTAACAACCAAGCGACAAAAGGTCTGCACCATTATATTGAGCAAGTTACTCACGCGTTCAATATCTACGCAGATTGTATCAATGATGACCCAGATAGAGCCGCTTGGTTCTTGCGTCCTTCTACCGACATGATGCTCGAAGCACTGCCAGGCATAGAAGAAGAAGGTAAAATGCTCATGCTTGATCGCCGTCAAGCTAGCCAGCGTGAAGACGTGGCGTTCGCAACCTGGGAGCACCCGCTAATAACCATGCTAATGGACGAAGTTCAAGGTTTTGACTCTGGCAAGCTAACCTCAGCTATTTTGCCAATCGCTGCGCTGCCCGAAGGCACAGTATTGGTAGAAAGTATGTTCGTCATTGAAGCAACAGCTCACCCACGCTTGAAATTGGCACAATCTCTACCAATGACACCAATGTGGCAATTGTCTGACTCCAACAGTAAATTCTTACATCAGCAATTTACAGCGGACAAGTGGGCAGAAAAACTTAAAGGCGTACCAAACCGAGTCGCAGAACAATGGGTTGCCGCCTTGCGCAAAAACCTTATTGAAGTACTGCAAGCGCACCAGTTGAATGCTCAAGACCAAGCCCGTCCGATTGTTCACGCTGCAAAAACGTCTTACCAACATCGTTGCCAAAATGAAATCGAACGTTTAGTGGAACTGAAAGCCTTCAACGACACCATTCGTGATGAAGACATAGAACGTCTTGAAACCAACATGCAAGAAGGTTTGACCCGTATCGACGAGCACCAAATCCGCTTGGATGCAATTCGTATCATCTTAACAACTAAGCCGGAATAACATCCTATGCAGGATGCTATGCCGAGTTTTGAACTATCTCGCTTAGAGATATTGTACGAAGACGACTGGTTTGCCGTCATAAACAAACCTGCTAACAGCTTATCTGTGCCCGGTCGCGGCCCAGATAAGCTCGATTCTATTTTGTATCGAGCAGAATGTTTATTTGGTGAAGCCTTTGCTATACATCGTTTGGACGAAGCCACCTCAGGTCTAATCCTTGTGGCGAAAACCCACGAATGCCAAAAACGAATGTACGCGCATTTTCGTGAAAGAGAAGTCAAAAAAGAATACCGCGCCTTGCTGCGCGGTCATCTTTTGGGTGACAAAGGCGAAGTGCGAAAGCCATTGCGCTGCGACTGGCCCAATCGGCCAAGACAAATCATCTGCACCGACGAATGGAGTAAAGACTCCATCACCTACTGGGAAAAAATGGCTTACGAAGACAACACTACCCGTGTTCGACTCGTGCCTTTTACTGGTCGCTCTCATCAACTTCGTGTCCACATGCAAAGCCTCGGACACTCGATTATTGGCGATGAATTCTACGACCCAGCGTTTCAGAACGACCCTAGGTTATTGTTGCACGCCTATCGGCTAGAGTTTAGACACCCGTTCACAAACGCTTGGGTCGCGTTTGTCGCGGCCTGTCCTTTTTAACTGCAAAACCTTCTTTATTCCCTCCCCTTATGTCTTCCAAGGGAAGGGTTATTTCTTTGGTTTTTTAAAGTATATTTGCTTCCTCTCAATGACTCTTAGCGGCAGCTTTTTTCCGCTCTGCTGAGCAGGTAACTTTTTGCTAGCGCCCAAAAACTTCAGTTTAAAGGAAAGCAAAAATTCGCTTCATCGGGCTTTCACCCAAACGTCTCATTCATTTTGTTTTATTTTCACAATCCAGAATTAACATGGAAATCTTTTGATACTGCATTTCGAACACTAAATATATATGTTCCCGAGAATCTTAAAGGGTCATCATTGAGTATTAACATTAGAATGGTGGCGAAAATCCTATCATGGAAACTGAAAGTCCTAAATCAGCCCTCTGAATTTTTCAATCACAATGGAGAGCCAACCTGCAAACCTCATGTGCTTGACAAAAAAAGCTAAGAACTCCTAAAAAATACCTACAAAACATATTTCTTCCAAACCAAATTCGCAGCTTGATGCAGCAAGCTATGTCGCCACGCGACTTTTTCCTCTTGTCTATCGTAACCTCCACCAATGACGCAGGCGGTAGGAAGGTTGAACGCTACGCAAGTTTCGATGACGTATTTATCTCTTTCCAATATGCCTTGGTCAGTTAGGTTAACGTAGCCAAGTCGGTCATCTTGATGAACGTCGACGCCCGCGTCGTAGAAAATAAAGTCTGGCTGATGCTCAGTAAGTATCGCTGGCAAGGTGCTCTGTAGAATAGATAAGTATTCTTGGTCATTCGCGCCTTTGGGAATGGCGATGTTGATGCCTGCAGTTTGCTTGTTTTGCGGATAATTTTCTTCGCAATGCCACGAGACAGGAATAATATCAGCTCTGTCTTTAAAAAAGGCGACAGTGCCATCACCTTGGTGTACATCGCAATCCAATATAAGTACTTTCTTTGCCTTACTCGACTCGATCATAGCGGATGCTGCGACTGCTAGATCGTTAAAGATACAGAACCCAGCGCCATTGGAAGGGTGTGCATGATGCGTACCACCAGCAAGATGACACGCCAAGCCATGTTGAAGCGCAAGCTCGCTGGTAAGTATGGTACCAGATACGGCACGAAGGGTTCGCTCGACTAACCATTCAGACCAAGGCAAACCGATTTCTTTTTCTTCTTGTTTACTCAACTCGCCACGAATGAAACGTTGTACATATTCTTTATCATGGGCCGACATTAGTAAGGTAAGTGACAATGGTTCAGGGGTATATTCATTCTCCGCCGTTAAAATTCCTTGCTCTCTTAAAGATTCAGCCAGTAAGCCAAACTTACGCATAGGAAAACGATGCCCTGCTGGAAACGGGATACTGTAATGAGGGTGAAAAACGAGCGGTAACAAATTGTCATTCATAAAACAGAGGGCTTATCTTTTTAAAAAGAGCGTCATGCTACCAAGGGTCGCTTGGGTGGCGCTAGCTTCTTTTACTATTTGCTTTTAGCAACAAGCACTTTTCGAATGGCGGCGTTAAAGGATTCAATAAGGTGTGGCGGGAAACCTTTACCGCTTTCAAAATTCACCATTTGCACTGCGCGCATAGCGCTTTTGTTATAATCGCTACCAGATTTGCCCCAAACACAGTCGATAAACATAACAGCCATGGATAGGATAAAGGCACCTTGTGGTATCAAGGAGCCGACCAAACCTTCTGGAAAGCCAGTACCATCAAAACGTTCCTTGTGCGCTTTGACCATGTCGACAGCCTCCTCCCAACCTTCATGCTTAGAAAGCAATTTAGCGCCAACTAACGGATGGTTAAGCTCTGCTTGACGCCTTGCATCTTCATCTTCCTTACAATTCAGAATAAGCGCCATGCCCATGTTATGCATGTAAGCTGCGGCACTCAGTTGAGCTGGATCGACTGACATTTTGCATTCAACATTAATTAATTGACACAGTTTGAGAATTCGCTCGCCACGCTCTGATGAATAACCCAACAAGCGGTTAAGCTTTTGACTAAATCCTACAAACAAATCAATATCATTTTTTTGCACTTCACTGTAGTCAACTTTAACAATTACCGAAGTGGCTGCTGGCTCTTCTTTTACCTCTTCCACAACACGGCTACATTGTATAAGCAAGGCGGCCGCCATTTCTGGTCGCTTGCTATCCTCTTCTTCAGCATAAATAGAATCCAGACCTTGTTGCAACTGATCACGAACTGCAACTTCGGCAACATGAGACTGATAAATTTGCTGAAGCAAGTCATAGACTTTTTCAATAACAACAATAATCAACTCACCTAAATTAGGGTGATATTGAATGTACCCACCACGCATACCATCAACGATCTCTTCTAGTTTATGCAAAACACCAACCAGTGGATCAAGAAAGCAAACGGAGCAGTTGCCTTTCATGCTATGTAATGAGCGAAAAAGTTTGTCTAATTTATCAAATGAAAAGCCGTCATCTTCAATACTATTTACGGCTTCTTCAATTTCTTGTTGTGCTTCCACATAGCACTCGAGCAAGTCATCCTTGAGTTCTTTTTCCAACGCTGAAAACGCTTTACACGCAAAGTGGCTCATTTTTTTCTTCCATTACAAGGCCTTAACGACTTTGAAATACATTTAGACCTATTCAAAAAAACGTCAAATTATAGCATCACCTTCTTATTGTAGTTAGAATAACTGTAAGCGTGAACATATAGTATGTTTCATTGTGCAAACGAGGTATCCATGCAAAATTACTGGTTAATGAAATCAGAACCAGATGCGTTTTCAATCAATGATTTAAAAAGATTAAAGCGTTCACCTTGGGATGGCGTAAGGAATTACCAAGCTCGAAATTTCATGAAAGAAATGAACGAAGGTGATTTGATATTTTTTTATCACTCTAGCTGTAACCCTGCTGGCATTGTTGGAACAGCCAAAGTCTGTAAAAACGCTTACCCAGACCATACCAGCTGGGACAAAAATAGCGCCTATTACGATGTTAAATCAACGCCAGAAAAACCACGTTGGTTCATGGTGGATGTAGAGTTTGTTGAACACTGGTCATCCATAGTGACACTAGCAGAATTAAAACAACACCCTGAGCTGGCTGATATGCGACTAACCCAAAAGGGCAGCCGTCTTTCTGTCATGCCCATAACTAAAAGTGAATGGGAGTACATTGTTACCCTATTAAAGAAATAATAGATCGAGAAAAGTCGTAACTAGAATTAATGGAACTCTCGCTCGCGCTGCTTTAAAGAAACGGCATAATCAAAATAATACAGAGCCACCATCCCCAAATAATCATAGTCTTCGCTCGTTCTAGCAATTATCCCTAGGCTGCCCATTCGACGGTATTTTTGGGGTTGAAAATACGTTTCAAGCCGCCAGCCAATTTCATCTACATTATATTTTTCTCGATATAAAGAAGCGCGTAGATCGTCATTGAAATAATAACTAATGCCAATACGAGAACTCGTCACATTACTTAACGTTGTATCAGATGATATGTAGTTAGCCGTTAATGACACTGGACCGATAAATGTTTCGCCTAAGAATTGCCCAATAACATCGCGTTCCGTCTTTAGGGTTTCATCCATAGGCTCCAACTCGGTCACACCGAGACCTAAACCCAATCGCCCATATTCATTGCGTAAAAACCAATTAGAAGAAAATTCAGATTGCGCGAAACTAGTCTTTGACGAGCCTGTAATAAGATAGTTACTGTTTAACAGTAATTGTGTAGATAAATAGTCGTTAATCGGAATATTCACTTTAAAGTCTATATTCATCAGCGACTTTTCATCCAGCAAGCCATAACCAAGCCCAAAAGCAAAATTTGGCATGTCGCTTGTTGCCAAGCTGACCTCTGAACCCTCTTCTAACAAGTCACTTTCAGCATAAAGATCACTACTTACCGCTAACGACAATAAAAGAATACGAAAAAATACGCTCAAAACACATCCACACTAACATTTGAATTATGCCGCTATTGTGACTGGTCTTTTGCAAAAGCTCCAGCAGCAAAATAGGTGACTATTTCGAGATTAAATGAAGGGAATTCAGAACACCTCTGGGATTCGGAAGCAAAGCCCAATATAATAGCCCCAAAGTCGATTAGACGAACTCATTTTTAGGTTAATACGTTACATGGCAAAAAAACTTTTTATCCAGACTCATGGCTGTCAAATGAACGAATACGATTCATCTCGTATGGCTGATTTACTTGGCGAAAGCCATGAAATGGAACTCACAGACAACGCAGATGAAGCAGACGTTTTGCTGCTTAACACTTGCTCTATTCGTGAAAAAGCGCAAGACAAGGTCTATCACCAACTAGGTCGATGGAAGAAGTTAAAGCAAAAAAATCCAGACCTTGTTATCGGTGTAGGTGGTTGCGTAGCGAGCCAAGAAGGCGATGCGATCCGCAAGCGAGCTAAACATGTTGATATGATTTTTGGACCTCAGACTCTGCATAAATTGCCAGATATGGTTAATGCTGCAGGAAAACACATCCCTATCACAGATGTAACCTTCCCTGAAATCGAAAAATTTGATCATCTGCCTGCGCCTCGCGTGGAAGGAGCTGAAGCTTTTGTCTCTATCATGGAAGGCTGCAGCAAATACTGTACTTTCTGTGTGGTTCCTTACACTCGAGGCGAAGAAGTAAGCCGTCCGTTTGACAGTATTTTGAAGGAAGTTTTGCAACTTGCAGAACAAGGCGTACGTGAAGTTCATTTATTAGGGCAAAACGTTAACGCCTACCGTGGCGATACAATGGAAGGTGACGAAGCCGACCTTGCAGACATCATTCATGCGGTTGCACAAATAGATGGTGTTGAGCGAATTCGCTTTACAACGTCTCACCCAGTAGAGTTCAGCGACAGCTTAATCGAAGCTTTCCGTAACGAACCTAAACTGGTCAGTCACTTACACCTACCGGTACAAAGTGGAGCCGACAATATACTCAGCGCTATGAAACGTGGCCATGACCGTCAATATTACATTGATAAAATCAACCGCATTAAAGAAGCGCGCCCAGGAATTAGTTTATCTTCTGATTTTATCATTGGCTTCCCAGGCGAAACGGATGACGACTTTGTCGATACCATGAATTTAATTCAAGAGATCGGCTTTGATCACTCGTTTAGTTTTGTATACAGTCAACGACCAGGGACACCTGCGTCTGATTTAGAAGATGACACGCCAGAAGACATTAAGAAAGAGCGACTAGCTATTTTACAACGCCGTATTAGCCAACAGGCTTACGACATTAGCTTGTCTATGGTCGGTGAAATGCAGCGCATTCTGGTTAGTGGCTATTCGCCTCGAGACCCGGGACAACTTCAAGGTCGAACAGAAAACAACCGGATTGTAAATTTCCGCGCGTTCGATCCTCAACTAATTGGTAAATTTGCAGATGTTGTTATTACAGATGCTTACCCTAATTCCCTACTGGGTGAACTGGTAAGCTCTGAACTTGATTCTGACTTCGTACTTCAATAATCAAAGGTAAATCTTGGAAACCACACAGACAACCCAACAAATCCGTTTAGTTCCTGCCGAAGCCGACGCTTTGGTTGGACTGTGCGGTCAACTCGATGAGAACATCAAGTTAATCGAAAAACGACTTGATGTCTCTATTAAGTATCGTGCCGAGCTATTCGACATTTCCGGTGAAAACTCTGAACATGTAGCGGCAACAAAAACGCTGCTAGAAAACCTCTACCGCGAAGCGCTAGCGAATACAGAAATATCACCCGAAACGATTCATCTTTATCTACAAGAGTCAGCGATAGAATCGCTCACCAGTAGCAAAAAAGAAAAATCTGATCAGCTGGTGATTAAAACTCGCAAAGCCTTCATCAAACCGAAAGGTAAAAACCAACAAGGCTACGTCAAGCAAATTCGTAAACACGATATTAATTTTGGCATCGGACCTGCTGGTACAGGCAAAACTTACTTGGCAGTGGCTTGTGCGGTCGAAGCACTCGAAGCCGATCGTGTTGAACGTATTATGTTGGTTCGTCCTGCGGTTGAAGCGGGTGAAAAACTGGGGTTCTTACCCGGTGATTTATCACAAAAAATAGACCCGTACTTACGCCCTCTTTATGATGCCTTGTATGAAATGCTTGGTTTCGAATTGGTTGATAAGCTGATTGAAAAAAATGTCATTGAAATCGCCCCCCTTGCCTTCATGCGTGGTCGTACTTTGAATAACGCCTTCATCATTCTTGATGAAAGCCAAAATACAACAAAAGAACAGATGAAGATGTTTTTAACACGTATCGGCTTTGGTTCAACGGCTGTAATCACAGGTGACACCACTCAGGTCGATCTACCTCGTGGCACAAGCTCTGGCTTAGCTCAAGCAATGCATGTATTAAACGACGTTAATGGCATCAGCATGACACACTTCAGCTCTGCTGACGTCGTTCGTCACCCGCTAGTGCAGCGTATTGTTGAGGCTTATGACAAGTTTGACATTGAAGTTGAAGAAGAAAAGAAAGCACGAACTGAAGCTCGCTTAATAGCGCACGCAGAACAGTCTGCAGGTAGCAAATAATGGCGCATTTAGAACTTGATCTACAAATCGCGACAGAAGATACTGCGAACATTCCAAGCGAAGAAGATTTTAAACACTGGGTCGAACAGGCCCTTTCGGACTCTGATGAAGAGTTTGAAGTCACCATTCGCATTGTCGATGAAGAAGAAAGCCACGCACTTAATCATGAGTACCGTGGCAAAGACAAGCCTACCAACGTCTTATCCTTTCCATTCGAGGCTCCTCCTGGGTTAGAAATTCCATTATTAGGCGATTTGGTCATCTGCACTCAAATTGTGGCAAAAGAAGCCGTAGAACAAGATAAAGAGTTATTACATCATTGGGCTCATATGACTATCCATGGCATCTTGCATTTACGCGGCTATGACCATATAAATGATGATGAAGCAGATGAAATGGAATCGATAGAAACAGAGTTACTAGCTTCCTTATCGATTTCCGATCCTTATTTGATTAAAGAGTGAGTTAACACCCCAATGAGTGACGACCGATCGAGTTTATCCAACGATCAACAAAAATCTTGGTTTGAACGTTTAACCCAAGCATTTAACGACGAACCACGCAGTCGTGGTGACATCGTTAAACTTTTAGAAGCCGCAGTGAAATCCGACGTTATTGATCGTGATGCCTTCACTATTGTAGAAGGTGCGCTAGAAGTTTCTGAAGTTCAAGCACGCGACATCATGATTCCACCTTCTCAAATGGTGATCATTAAGTCCGAAGATGACCCTAAAACGTCAATTCGTAAAATAATAGATTCTTCTCATTCACGCTTCCCTGTAGTTGGTGAGGACTCAGATGAAATTCTCGGTGTTCTACTTGCCAAGGACTTATTGCCTTTATTATTCAAAGAAGGCGATATCACAATAGAAGATATTTTAGCGCGTTTACGCCCTGCTAACTTTATTCCTGAAAGCAAACGCCTAAACGTATTGCTAAATGACTTTCGCACCAAACGTTATCACATGGCACTAGTGCTAGACGAATACGGCAGCGTTTCTGGCTTAGTCACGATTGAAGACGTGTTAGAGCAGATTGTTGGTGAAATTGAAGACGAAACCGACAAACTAGATGACGAAGGCATTCAAGTCACAACCGAACCTGGCGTGTATCTTGTACCGGCGTTGTGCCCAGTTGAAGATTTCAATGAATTTTTTAAAGTTGACCTCAACGAAGAAGAGTTCGATACCATTGGCGGAATACTGGTCCAACAATTTGGTCACGTTCCACTACGTGATGAAGAGCTTTTCTTCAATGACTTCCATTTCCGTATTGTGAAGTCTGACGGACGCCGAATTAAAACCATTCAAGTCACCAAACCAACCATCAATACACAAGATTAATATGACCATACCTCACCCCGACTTAACCCATACCAAGACGGGGTGGGAGTCGCGCTTAACAGCTCAACTCTCCAAGACACCTCCCGCATTGATTGGCCTGATCGGCGTTATTGCTGGTGCATTAGGTGTCACTAGCTTCTCACCTTTTCACTTCTGGCCCGGCTACTTTATTAGCCTAATCGTATTCAGTTTGCTCACTTTCACTAGCACAACAGCAAAATCCGCCTTTTGGCGCGGAGCCTCTGTTGCATTAGGTTTTTTCGGTGCTGGCGTTTCCTGGGTATATATTAGCATTGCCGAATACGGACAAGTTGGCAGTCTAATTGCTGGGCTCATTACTTTTTCCTTTGTTGCTGTGCTCTGCATTTTTTGGGCACTATCTGCATGGACATCATGGAAGCTCATCCAGCGCTTTCCGAAAACTCCTGCTAGCCTATGGATCACGTTCGCTTTATTGCTTGGTGAGTTTGCCAGAAGTACGCTGTTTACTGGTTTCCCTTGGCTGCTACCTGGCTATGCAATTGAAAACACTTGGCTATTTGAACTGTTACCCATTGGCGGTATCTGGCTCACTAGTTCTTGCGTTATATTGACTTCTAGCGTGATCGGCGGAGTACTATTAAAACACACCAATCAGCTTATGCTGTGTTTTGTACTTATAGCCATCTGGTTAGGTTCAGCCTATTTAAGCTACTCCCCTGTTTCTTGGGTAAAGCAAACAGGCACCTTAAAAACCACCTTGGTACAAGGCAATGTAAAGCAAGATGAAAAATGGCGGGCCGAAACGGCTGGAAAATCCCTAGCCTATTACCAACAAGCAACGATAGAGCACTTAGACAGTGAATTAGTGGTCTGGCCTGAAACGGCCATCACGTATTCTTATCCTAGAATAAAACCCTATTTAGCCAGCTTCAGTAAAGAGCTAAAAAACACCAACACCACGTTAATTACTGGCATTCCCGATATAAGCGAAGACAAAAAAAACTACTACAATGCGATATGGGCAACTGGTAATGGGTTTGGTCTTTATTACAAACGCAGACTGGTTCCCTTTGGCGAATACATTCCGTTTGCAGAATACATAGGCCCGATTCTAGATGTGTTCGGCATGCCTATGTCCAGTTTTAAACCTGGCGATGACAATCAGCCAGTTCTTCAGGTTGGCGAATGGGGTATCGCTCCCTTCATTTGTTATGAAATTGTTTATGCCGAGCAGGTAAGACGAATGGTAAGAGACAGTGATTTTCTAATCACGATTAGTAATGATGGCTGGTTTGGCACGTCTTTCGGCCCTTGGCAGCATTTGCAAATCGCACAATTCAGAGCAAAAGAATCTGGTCGCTATGTTATTCGCGCGACCAACACAGGTATTACTGCATTCATTAATGAAAAAGGTGAAATCGTTGAACAAGCACCACAGTTTGAGAGAACAACCCTAACGGCCGAGGCAAAAGCCTTTACAGGCAATACACCTTATGTGCAATGGGGCTATTGGCCAACCTTTTTGTTACTGGGTATTTGCCTGGTCTTTTCCTACTTAACTGGGGTAGTGCTCAATAATAAAAACACTTAACCAATAGACTACCTATCTGATAAAAATACGGCGCAACAAATGAATTGTTGCGCCGTATTTTTATATACACCAAACACATGTTAATCAATCAAAAGCCAGTGGCTAATTACTCAGCTTTAATTGCCTGATCATCATGAGTCGACATCAAACCATAATGACATACTTCACAAGGCGCTAACGCTTGTTTGGCCTCGACCACATTGTCATATCCACAAGACATACAATGATAACTTCCAGGCTCAACCACTGTCCCGACCACATGACATTCCTCTAACGGTACAGGATTATTGTTGGCGTGATTAATCAACCATAACAAGGCTATATCTTCTTTCTCATCAAGCTCTTCGGCCAATTCATGGCTTTCATCAAGCACGTAATGCCAATTCGCATCAACCCATGCTTCGGTGTAACCCATTTTGTCATGCCAGTAGGCTGTCATCAGGGCAACATCTTCTAAAAACCAATCCTTCGCTCCAGTCAATGTTTTACGAGCTTCTTCGACTAGATTGGATTCGATTTCGCTATTTGACGAATCTTTTTTCATAGATTTCATAACTCCTCCTCTATGCACCTTCTAATTAGGGCTCCATCTCTATAAAATAGCGGATATTTTCGGACTCTGTTGGCTATTGCATCATTATCTTGAGCTATGCCGCTATAATGGCCTCTTTTCATTAAAGAGAATACAGGTCTACCAACCTTTCGTCGATCACGGGATAAGAATACATCATGCAAGAACAATATAATCCGCAGCAAATCGAACAAGCTGCCCAATCTTTTTGGGACGAAAATAAAGTCTTCAAAGCCATCGCTGATTCCAACAAAGAGAAGTTCTACTGCCTTTCGATGTTCCCTTACCCAAGTGGCCGCCTACATATGGGTCACGTTCGTAACTACACCATTGGCGATGTAATTTCTCGCTACCAGCGTATGCAAGGCAAAAATGTCCTACAGCCAATGGGATGGGATGCTTTCGGTCTACCAGCTGAAAACGCAGCAATCAAACACAAAACCGCACCAGCAAAATGGACGACTGAAAACATTGCCTACATGAAAGGCCAACTTAAAGAGCTTGGCTTTGGCTATGACTGGGATCGTGAAATTGCTACCTGTACACCTGAATACTACAAATGGGAACAGTGGTTCTTCACTCAGCTGGTTGAAAAAGGCCTAGCTTATAAGAAAACCGCTGCAGTGAACTGGTGCCCACATGACCAAACAGTACTTGCCAATGAACAAGTAGAAGACGGTGGCTGCTGGCGTTGTGGTACCACTGTAGAGAAAAAAGAAATTTCTCAGTGGTTTATTCGAATCACAGATTACGCTGAAGAATTATTAAACGATCTAGACCAACTAGACGGATGGCCTGAAAAAGTAAAAGCCATGCAACGTAACTGGATTGGTCGTTCTGAAGGCTTAGAATTCAGCTTCGAAGTTGAAGGCAAAGCAGACCGTTTGTCGGTTTACACCACTCGCCCAGACACCATTATGGGGGTAACTTATGTTGCTGTTGCAACACAGCACCCATTGTCTTTAGAAGCCGCTGAAAGCAACCCTGAATTGGCAAATTTCATTGCCGAAAGCAAGCTAATGTCGACCACTGAAGCCGACATGGCAACCGTCGATAAAAAAGGCATAGACACTGGTTTTAAAGCCATTCACCCAATCACTGGCGATGTGGTTCCTGTGTTTGCCGCCAACTTCGTATTGATGGAATACGGTTCTGGTGCAGTGATGTCGGTGCCAGCCCATGATCAACGTGATTTCGAATTTGCGAAAAAATACGACTTACCGATCAAGCAAGTGATCCAACCTGCTGACGAAGAAACAGCCAAGATTGAAACAGAAGCTTACACCAACAAAGGCATACTGTGTAATTCAGGTGAATTTGATGGCTTGGCCTTTAAAGACGCTTTCGATGCCATTGCCGCTTGGATGACTGAACGCCAGCTAGGCGAGGTAAAAGTCAATTACCGTTTACGTGATTGGGGCGTCAGTCGTCAGCGTTACTGGGGCACTCCGATTCCAACCATTAACTTGAAAGACGGGTCTGTTGCACCTGTTCCAGCTGACCAACTGCCAGTTGAACTGCCAACAGATGTGGTCATGGATGGCGTAAATTCGCCAATCAAAAACAACCCAGACTTTTCATCCATTATGTTTAATGGCGAAGAAGCGGAACGTGAAACCGATACTTTCGATACTTTCATGGAGTCATCTTGGTACTTTGCGCGCTACTGCTGCCCAGATTCTACTGATGCCATGCTAACGGAAGAAGCCAATTACTGGCTTCCTGTTGACCAGTATGTTGGTGGTGTAGAGCACGCCATTCTTCACCTACTTTACTCACGTTTCTTCCACAAATTGCTGCGTGATGCTGGTCTTGTGAACTCAGATGAACCGTTCAAACGTCTGTTAACGCAAGGCATGGTGAACAAAGACGGCACCAAAATGTCTAAATCGAAAGGCAACACTGTCGACCCTCAAGAAATGATTGAGAAATACGGCGCCGATACTGTGCGTTTGTTTATGATGTTCAGCGCGCCACCAGAGCAATCACTAGAATGGAACGATGCTGGTGTCGATGGTGCTTCACGTTTCTTACGTCGTTTATGGGCGCTGTCTTACCGTCACAGCAACGCTGGAAAAGTAGGCGAACTAAAAATTGCTGAATTAAATGGCGCTCAAAAAGCCTTACGTCGTAAGACTCATGAAACTATTCAAAAAGTCTCCGACGATATCGAGCGTCGCCAAACCTTCAATACAGCCATTGCCGCTGTGATGGAGCTATGCAACGAAATCAGCAAGTTCGAAGACACATCTGAATTAGGCCTTGCTGTAGAGCAAGAAGCATTAGAAGCAGCCACGTTGTTATTGTCTCCAATCGTGCCTCACATTGCCCATCAGTTATGGAGCGAATTAGGCCACAATGACAACATCGTTAATACGCCTTGGCCTACACTAGATGAAGATGCCTTGATCAAAGACGAGCTGACGATTGTCGTTCAAGTACTGGGGAAAAAACGTGCTGAATTGACTGTTTCTGCTAGTGCAGATGATAAAACAGTTGAAGCTGAAGCTCTTGCTCATCCGGGTGTTGCCAAATTCCTTGAAGGCAAGACTGTGCGTAAAGTCATTGTTGTTCCAGGTCGCTTGGTCAATATTGTTGCTAACTAATTGAGGCTCTAAGGGATGGTTCTACCATCCCTTTTTCCCTTCACACAAAATAGAGATCACGGATATGATAGCCGCATTAACACAAACAACTCGTCTCGTTTTATTAGCGCTGCTAACCATGAGCATTGTCGCCTGTGGATTCCATTTACGTGGCGAAAGCAACATTCCAACCAGACTAAAAGTATTAACCCTAACTTCTGAAAGCGGCTCTGATCGCTTTGATCGATCCTTACGCATTGCGCTTACCAAAGCAGGTGTTGTCGTTATCGATAAAGCCTCTGCGAATCAAGATACTCTGAATCTAAAAATCAATGCCATTAAAACACAAGATATAGAACTAGCTCGTGACGCCTCTAATGATGTATCGCAACTTCAGCGCCGTTTAAGCAGTAACTACTTTATTCGCCAAGCGGATGGCAAGTCTCTTTATGGACCGCGATCTATTAACACCACAAAAACACTCACTAATCAGAATGCTGAAGCAAGTGCCAAACTTTCATACAACACATCACAAGTCGCTATTATGTATGAAGACCTAGCAAAACAATTAGTATATGACTTAAGTTATGCCCCATTATAACTCGCATCACTTTTAGACAAACCATGAAGCCTTTGCACTATGTCACGAGCGAAACCAAGACTAGGCAAAAATAACCGAAAAAACGGATAGCTACATGGATGTATTTATTAAAACGATGCAGGGAACCAAAGCCGAGTTATTGGTTATAAATGAGCATTTTGCGTTTGTTTTTAACAAAGTATTGAAGAGCACAGTAATAGTGAAAAGGTCTCAGAATGAAAGTCAGAGCTGACCAGTTACCAGCACAGTTAAAAAAGAGTTTAGCACCTATTTATATTATTTCTGGTGATGAAGTCTTATTGTGTCAAGAAGCAGCAGACACCATTCGCAAAACGGCCCAACAGCATAATATTGATGAACGTCTGCGCTTCGTTGCTGATGCACAGTTTGATTGGCAAGATGTCATCAACGAAAACCAGAGCTTATCCTTATTCTCAACTCGTCGCCTGTTTGATATTCAAATAGACAAAATGGGCGAAAAGCACAGCAAAGCGTTAACGCAATTAGGCCAGTCGTTGAGCGAAGACAACATTATTTTGCTCACCCTACCCAAAATTGATGTACGAACTCAAAAAACCAAGTGGTTCACTCAATTGGAATCACAAGGCGTGTTCATACAAATCTGGCCAATAGATGCGAATAGATTACCCGCCTGGGTGCAACAAAGAGCGCAAGCACTCGATTTATCACTTACTCGCGATGCCGCTAGCATGATTTGTGAACGCGGTGAAGGCAACCTACTAGCACTTTCTCAAGAGCTAGAAAAACTTGCTCTCACGCATGGACAGGGCATCCAAATTGATGCAGAGAAAGTCGCTGAGTCTGTTGCCGACAGCAGCCGTTACTCAATTTATGATTTAAGCGATAGACTGTTGATGGGAAAAACCAAAGACGCCATGCACTGTCTACATCAACTGTTAGGTGAAGGCGTCGAGGCCAACATTATTCTTTGGCTCTTCAATCGCGAAATCCAAACCTTGGCAAACTTACTACAAAGCATGCAATCTTCTAGTTTTAAACAGGCCTGCCAAGGCGAAAAAATTTGGGACAAGCGCGTACCTTTTTACGAAAGCGCCATGTCACGGCACAACAAAGTCACTTTGCCTTATATGCAAAACTACTTAGCTTTAATTGATCAAAGCATAAAAGGATTAGATGGCCCAAGTAGCGAAACCGGCTTTCGCAACCTAGTGATGATGTTTTGTGGTTACAAGCCTGTGGTCACTGAATTAGACTTATCATAAGCTAAATTTATGAAAATGTGACTATTATCAATATATTACGTATTTAAACTAATAAAAACATAAAGCCAATATTGTTCTACCCTTAATAATGGGATGATAGAAAAAACAATCTAGCTCTATGGAGACTTTTTTATGGCTTGGTTTAAACGAAGCACATTAACCTCACCTAATACCAGCAGTGCAAATCAGGGCATTAACATTCTTCAGCTAACTTACGCTGAACTCTCTGAAGCTACACTGGCTAAACTACAGTTCACCGAACAAAAAACACAATTAATCCTTGCGTTTGTATCATCCAATCTCGATTTTGAGAGTACTGTTGAAAAAATCCAGCAATTAACACCCTTCTGTGAAAAAGTCGTTGCTGTGATGACATCTGGCGAGCTTAACAGCCAACAAGAGAGTTTTTATCAAACGACCGATGGAAAGTGGGATACCATTGTCTTACAAAGCTACAGCGAAGAGCTACTTGCCTCCACTGAAATAAAAACCGTCCCACTGCATTGCGAAGATTTAAAACAAGGCAAAGCAACCAAAAACAAGCAAGATAGAATTCGTGCTATCCAGTCTGAAATTGAAAGAATAAATGTAAATATGGCCATCCACTACCAAGATACCATTGCGATTACATTTATAGATGGCCTATCGTCTAGCGAAAATTTTTTTATGAAAGCTTTGTACGATAGCCAGCGCTTCCCTTGTCATTTTATAGGCGGCTCAGCTGGTGGGAAGTTAGATTTTAAACAGGCTTCGGTCTACGACGGTAAAAAAGTTGCTCATAACTGCGCTGTCGTTATTTTCACTAAATTGGCAGCTAATATTCGCTACGGCATTCTAAAAACACATAATTTTCAAAAAACCAAACGCTCTTTTTATATCGCCGAATCAGACCCACAAAAACGCACCGTGACAACAGTCATTTCTAAATCTACAGGCAAAATTGTCAACATTGTTGACCACCTTTGTGACTATTTTAAATGCCAACCAAATGACCTCAATGCAAAACTAACGAATCATTCTTTTGCCGTTGAAATTGGCAATGAGCTATTTATACGATCCATCGCCAGCATTGATTTAGACAACAAGATCATCCATTTTTTCTGCGACTTAGATTTTGGCGATGAGCTTATACTAGTAGAGGCCAAAGGTTTTGCGGATAGTACAAAACAAGCCTTTGACGAATTTATGCAAGGCAAACCACAACCGATTGCTATGCTAGCCAATGATTGCATCTTACGCCGTTTAAACAATGCGAAAGCGCTCAAAGAACTCACAGCCTTCCAAAGCATTCAAGCCGCTGGCTTTTCTACATTTGGCGAGTTATTAGGTGTGCACATGAACCAAACACTCACGGCATTATTTTTCTTTAAAGTAGCGAAAAACGAGCCTTTTTCAGATCATATCGTTGATAACTTCCCCATTCATTACAGTTACTTCAAAGAATTTTTTACGTTATCAAGACTGAATAGTTTAATGCAGATCAACCGTTTGCAAGCAGACCTGATTCATTATCTATCTGAATATCGTCCTTTGCTTGAACAAGTTGTTATTAGCTTCAACCAAATAACAACTTACTCACAGCAAACTGAAGCCATTATTAGTGATGTGAGCGGCACCTTTCATGATTTGAAAAATGACATCAATGCACAGGAAGATGGCCGAAAAGCATTGAGCGGTAACGTTGCCCAACTGAAAAATAACTCAGAGCAAGTTCTTGCCATTTTGAAAGTCATTTCAGGAATTGCCGACCAAACTAACCTTCTCGCACTTAACGCAGCTATTGAAGCAGCGCGTGCTGGCGAAGCTGGCAGAGGGTTTGCGGTAGTCGCTGATGAAGTTAGACAACTGTCTAAAAACACCCAGGACAGCTTAAACAAAACCGGAGAAACCATCTCCTCCGTCACAAAGTCTACTGGCTCTATCAGCCAATCAATCGAAAGCATTGAACAGTTTATGTCTCGACTCACTAATAACACTGGCGAATTAACGGCACAAATTCAATCCTTAGGTGATGCCTCCAACATGGCCAGTAGAGATGTCTGCGCGAACATAAAAGCGATTCAAGATATGACATCTCGAATGTCTGAAATAGATAAAGAAGTCAAAGTAATAGAGAGTTTAAAGCAAGCTAATAACCTGTAATTCGATAAAGTGAAGTTTACGTTGTTAGACTTCACTTATTCTCGCAGCCTGTTATTATGCGGCCTCATCATGCCCTAGGTAAAAAACAGAATGAATAATGAATCCATTGTTTTGGAAGAACTCACAGTCTGGAGCACGCCACTTTTCGTCACTCAAATGCCAGACCATGACTTTTTAAAAGAGGCATTACTCGCAACGGTGTACCAACAAAAGTCGTCTCAACTCACGGCGATTGAGAGCCAAGTTGCCCCAAAAGCAAAACATGCCCTCCACGAAAGTACACTGGATTTCTTAGAGCTTGCAGACGCCAATGTTATGGAAGCGAAGCGGGCTTTAGAAGAGCTCATTTTAGACATTGCCGCCTCCGTCAACCAAGCGTTCTGGCCTGCAGACATGGAAGCGGACGCACATATTATTGAATCTTGGTATCATGTTACGCAAAAAGGCGGCTATCACGATGCGCATTCTCATCCAAACTGCTCTTGGTGTGGTATTTATTATTTGGAACCTGGTGATGCCAATATCGAAGGTAACGGCGGCCTGAATCGTTTTTATGACCCAAGAGTCAACGCTGAACATTACGCGGATCCAGGTACCGCCTATTTAGGAGGACATGGAGTGTGGGACTTTACCCCCAAAGATGGCCAAGTAATTATTTTTCCATCGTATCTAAAGCATTCCGCTTTACCCTATTTCGGCGACACTGATCGTGTGGTCATTGCCTTTAATGCCATCATCGAAGCTTACTAAGCCAAAGACAAAAACACGCCTGAGGATGACGAGCTGCTTGACGCCCAAAATAAAAAAGCTTCAGTAAGCTCGGACTTTCTTTTCGCCTCACATTCTCTGCTGGTTACAATAAATTTCATAAGTTTCCACTCAAAGATTCACAATGGATCGGTATTTGTAGTAATTTAACAAGTAATGTTTCATAACCATGGGGAAATTTATGCGTTTCCAGTTTGATCAACTCAGCGGCAATCAGCGCTATCACCTGATCACTCAAACCATTACGCCACGTCCTATTGCGTGGATCATGACCAAAAATGAAAACGATAGTTTCAACCTCGCCCCTTTTTCTTATTTTGCTCCTATTTCTTCAGATCCTGCCCTCTTAACGGTTTCCATAGGCAATAAAACCTCTGATGTCGCCAAAGACACAAAATATAACCTAATACGAGAAAAGGAATGTGTTTTGCATATTCCAAGCGGAGATTTAGTCAATGCTGTAAACGAGAGCGCAGCCACGCTATCTTATGGTGAATCAGAACTACCCAGGACAGGCTTGTCGCTAACTAACTTTACCAAGGCACTGCCGCGAATTGCCGAAGCCAAAATTGCTCTTCACTGCAAATTGTTCGATATACATACGCTAGGAAACACATCGTTCAATGCGATTTATTTAGAAATTTTAGATTTATACATCGATGAAGATCTTGTAACTGAAGAAAACTCTCGGATTTTCATTGATAATAAAAAACTTAACCCTCTTTCACGACTAGGTGGCGACGACTATGCGCTTTTAGGCGAGACAGTGACGATGAAACGTCCGAACTAGGGCAATACAGATTTGAGGTAAAAAGATGGATATAACGACACACATAAATGCATTCCCTTTTATGGCAGATATTGATGCCGAGTTAGCATCATCCTTAACCAATTTAGCCTCCATTAAAACGCTAACAGCTGGCGATATTCTGGCTAAACAATTTGAGATTGGTCAAAATATTTATTTCCTTTTGGAAGGTGAAGTTGCCATTTCAGTTCCATTGCAGGATACCGGAAAATCTTACAATGTCGGCATGATCAGCAATATTTTATCCCCTATTGGTTGGTCTGCTTTCCGTCATCCTTCGCGTTATGCGACCACATTCACAGCAACTAAGTCTTCCAAATTGCTCTATTGGCCAATTGTTGAATTACAAAAAATTCTCAATGCCAATTTACCTTTCGCCAGCCAGTTCTTACAGTTTGTTTACCAAGAATCTTTGCCCGTTCTCACCAATGTACAAAATCAAACGCGCCCTTTCTTTTCTAATGAGTCATTAGCTTTTGAAGAAACTCGACCACTAATCGATTCTGAAACGCAAGTTCACGCACTAAAAGATGCCATCAGCCTACTAAACTATGCCCCTTTTTGTGAGACATTTACCCAAGCAGAAATACACACTTTAGCCAAAAAATCATCCATTCTGCTCGCCCATCAAGGCGACATTTTAAGTCAGCAAGATCAACCTGCTAATGGTTTGTATATTCTCATCAAGGGTAAAGTTGTCATCAGCTATCAAACTGACTCGGGGGACATTATTACCACCAGAACGATCTCCCGCAGCGGAACCGTATTGGCTTGGGCTACCCAAAACAAAGAAATGAAAAATCGCACCTCGATCATTTCATCCAGAGATAGCAGTGTTTTATTTATAAAACGTGATGACCTACTAGAGATATTTGAAGACAACCCTAAATTTTCAGTTAAGTATTTATACCGACTTATTTGGTTGATCGGCGCACATTTATTAGCGGCGAGAATGCGCTATCTTTCACAAATAGCAAATGATGAGGTTCTAGCCGTCAGCAATGTAATAGACCAAAACGCAGCGCTGTTACCTGTCAGCTCACCTCTGTATAAAGTCAGCGAATTGCTAAAAAGCGCAATCACTACAGACGAAGCCTTTGGTGTTCTTTATAAATGCCTGCATTTTGGCTGTGTACTGGAGCGCACTATTTCTGGTATGTGCTTGGATATTTTAAAAGATTTACAGCGTGAAAATGCTTTTTATCGCCATCTACAAAATGTCTATGACACCATAAATAATTTGCCCAAAGAAACACCGGCTTTAGATGCTAGACGCTTAGGTACAGAGCTGTTCAAACAAGCTTTCCAACAAGTTCCTTATGTTGTTAAAGGACTAGAGAATCTACCCCAAAAAGCGGGTTCTCTGTTCATCTACAACCATTTACTAGGATCACCAACGAACCGTTTACCCAATGGCTTCCGTTTTTCTATGGATGCGCAATTTATTAGCTCAATGATTATTGACAAACAATACGGTATTTCTGGGCAACGTGTTGTTCGCCGTAGTAAAGAAAGTGAGTTTTGGCGTGATGATTTTTATGGAAAATTCGGCAATATATTTATCAATAGCTGGGAAGGCCTAACCAAAGGCACCCCAGAGTATGATGAATTTATCAAACAATCTCAGGATACGTTGTGTCAGAACTTCCCACTAATGATCTCTCCAGAGGGGCAAAGTTTTAGCACGCAACAATCCCCAGGCGCCTTATTACCACATGCTTTTGAACTTGCAGGTTCCATGGAAACAGAAGAGCCATGGATAGTACCGATTGTAGTCGCAAACTTTGACAAACGAGCCGACCATAACCTTTATACGGTGATCATTAAACCTGCGTTCAAACTGTCTAGTAAAGTGGATTACAAAGATAAAAAAGCGCTGGCAGAATTTTTAGTGTCATATCAGGAAGAATATAAAGGCTATGTAAACGAGGCAGTTGAGCTATCACGAGAAATTCGCCAATACCCTATATTTAGTGGTAAAAACGGCTACCGCTCGAACGTAATGAGTCTGAATCAAATCGATGTAGAATTCGAGTCAGATGTACGAGAACTGGAATTCCACTTAGCTTATCAAGAATACAAAGAGCAGCCAGTGGCATTTTATGGCTCTTCCACCGTGCGCTTATGGAATGACTTCACTCATAATTTCCGAGACAAAAATGCCATTAACTTAGGCTTTAGCGGCGCTACGCTTGAAGCTTGCGTGTACTATTTTGAGCGTATCATCTTGCCACATAAACCACGCTCCTTGGTCATTTACGCAGGTGACAATGATATTGGTAATCACTGTAACAGCAATAAAGTAGTTGACCTCTATATTGAGCTACTGCAAAAAATTGATCGCCATTTACCTGGTATTCCTGTCACACTCATCAGTATTAAGTGCAGCCCTACGCGATTAAAAATGCGTAAAACAATAGAGCTAACAAACAATCAATTGATACGACTTGCCAAAACACGTCCTAATACTCAATACGTTGATTTGTTTTCTACTTTATTAGACAAGCATGGAGAAATTAAAGAAAACCTATTTGAAGGCGACAAGCTGCATTTGAACTCAAAAGCCTACGAACTGTGGAGCACAAAGCTACTAGAAACAGAAAGCTTTATTTTTCAAAAGTAAGTGCTTTAATTGAACCTCCCCCCTATTGGTTTCCAACTATTGGGGGGACTTCACTAGGAAAAGTTTTCGCTCTAAATAAATGCCCCAATCACTACTTTCAACCCAAGTAATATTAAAATACTTCCCATACTTCTATCCACCCAAACAGTATGTCGACGTAACCAAGACAAGACCCGCCCACCAGCTAACAACAAAGCAACAATCACATACCAACCTGTATCAATCACCACGACAGTTGCCCACAATTGAAACTTGATCAAGGTATTAATTTCGGTGGGAATCAACTGACTAAATAAAGCTAAAAAAAACAAAGCCGCTTTAGGGTTCATCAAGGAAATCATCATGCCGTCACGAGCAGATTCCCAATAAGAAGACTTTTGGCCTTCAACCTTGACATCCTGACCTTGACCAGCAAAACGCCACGCCTTAACGCCTAGCCAAGCAAGATACAGCCCACCTAAAACAGTTAATACAGAGAATATGTTCTGGTGTTTAGACATCAATATAGCAAGGCCTTGTAGCGTCAAAAACGCCCAGAAGCCAATCCCTAAACCATGTGTTATGGCTGCCAAGACGCCATGTAAAGGAGATTGAGAAACCGATACCCGTAAAATAACAGCTAGACTCGGACCTGGAGAAATAGCCCCCATGACACAAACAGCAACCAAAGAAAGCCAAGTAGTAAGATCCATATTTTTCTCTTAATTAGTATTATTAGATTGGATAAAATTCGCCAGTATTTTATCCAATCTAACGCGAAAAAACGAACACCTCTGAATCAAAACCAATCGAATAAAAAACACATTAGTGTATTGACCTTTTAAAGAAAAAAGGTCAGCATAGAAAAACTTACTATTTACAAAGATTTCCTATTACCCTATGAATAACAATATCTTAAATAAACGCAACGGCGATAAACGTAAGGCTAAGAAGCTTTGCGACGCTGACGTGTGGAAGTAAGATTTAAACAACTCCCCGGCAGCATTCTCGCTGACGGTTAATCTATCTTTTCAGCAGAATGCATACCGGCCAAAATGAGGCAAAAGTATGTTCTACGGCGCAATCACAGCACTAATCACTCCGTTTCGTAATGGTCAATTAGATGAAGGGGCTTTGCGTAATATCGTACGCTGGCAAATAGATCAAGGTATCAATGGCTTAGTTCCTGTTGGTACAACAGGTGAATCACCAACGCTAAGCGAACACGAACACAAACGTGTTATCGAAATTACCGTACAGGAAACCAATAAAGCCGTACCTGTTCTGGCAGGGGCAGGTTCAAACAACCCTGTTGAAGCGGTAAATTACTCCGAATTCGCTTACCAAGCTGGAGCAGATGCGACCTTACATGTGGCTGGTTACTACAACCGTCCAAATCAAACCGGTTTGTATGAACACTTCAAATACGTCCACGACAACAGCAAATTACCTATCGTCCTCTACAACATTCCGCCTCGCTCTGTTGTTGGACTAGAGGTTAATACATTAGCTCGTCTGGCAGAACTACCAAGAGTCATCGGGGTAAAAGATGCAACTGGCGATTTAACCCGCCCAATTCGTGAGCGTGCTTTAATCAACAAACCTTTCAATTACCTAAGTGGTGACGACATCACCACAGTGGCTTATAACGTTGGTGGTGGTAATGGCTGCATTTCGGTAACCTCAAACGTGGCACCAAAACAAGTAGTGGAATTACAACGACTATGCCGTGAAGGTAAATACGTAGAAGCAGCACAGTTACAAGACAAATTATTTTCTCTTCATAACGCGCTATTCATTGAACCTAACCCAGCAGGCCCAAAATACGCCATGTCATTATTAGGTCTTTGCACTGAAGAGTGTCGCTTGCCTATGGTACCACTGCAAGACAGTACCAAAGCCACCATTCGTCGTATCATGGAAGAATTAGACCTTATCTAATTTTTATCATTACTTAGTTTCATAAAAAAGCCCGCATCTGAAGTGACCCCATAAAGTTGGACACTTTATTAACCGGCTAACAATGCCTGATTTCGGTACTCTACCGGAGTCAGGCCATTTAACCTCATTTTTATTCGTTTCGTATTGTAGTAATCAATATACTCTTCAAGTTCTTGGATCAGATCATCTTCGTCCTCGAAGGTTTCGCCATGGAACATTT